>JAZPYX010000086.1:0-18456 GCA_045544395.1 Clostridia bacterium | reverse complement strand
TGAAGCATTGGACGCAGTAGAATAATAACAAACTGAGAAGTAAATATAATCTTCATCATTTTGCACTGCATCCTGTACATATTTAAGAAGCGGACCTTCCGCAAAGGTGGCCGTTCTATACTTACTACTGCCCGTTAAGGTTGTTTCGTAGCTTTGTGTGTACTTGTTACCGGTCAGCCTATAAGCGGCTTCAGCATTATTTGCAGTGTTCCCGTAAGACCGCTTAACGGTTCCAAGAGTATCTGCAGTAGTATCATTTTTGGGATATACGAACTTAGTTGAATCTATAACCGTGGTTGCATCCTCTTTCACAGCGGCAATAGCAGCCACAGCATCGTTCCAGACCGACTCCTCGAGAGCCTTAACATAAAGAGTACCGTTATTTTTATTCCAGTTGAAGCCGATAGAAATAACGGCAGACTTAATGCTTTCAATGTCCTTCAACGCAGAAATGTCGTACTTAAAATAAAGCCAACGGTGGTGTGGAGCAGAACTATAATTATAGTTCAAATTCAAAGCACTGCTACCGGATTTATATCCTTCTGTCAGTGTAGTGGTTCCATCACTTACAACCTGTTTTACCGCAATCGCCTCAAACGAGCTTGCGGTAGCTTCTTTTACGTCTCCTGAGGCTTGGGCATTTTCCAATGCTGTTGATACGTTGGGAGTGATAAGTATTGCTCCCGAAAGCATAACAAGCACAAGCAGCAAACTAAGAAATTTTTTCTTCATTTTGTATCCTTCCTTTCAGTTTTCATATCTCCTCAACTGCATTATAACATAAAAAAAGTTGTTTTCGTAGCACTTATTTTAGTTTTTAGTCTCTTTTTTCAACATATTTCATCAAGAAACATATTGCATTACTGAGATCTATATGATATTATCAAACAAGAGGTGACTAACTATTAAAAGTCAAAAGTTTTTTGAAAAGTTTCTAAATAAATTTTAAGGAACAAAAAAAGTGCATGGCAAACAAGCCCTGTATCACAAGGACTTTTAAAAATAGTTGATATAAATGTTACCTCACAAAATTTGAATCATATGCAAGATTTTTAGTTTGAAGTGTGTAGATAACTCGCAGTAATTTCTTAACAACATGAGATAAAGCTACACGATGGGGTTTACCCTCAGCACGTTTCTTTGCGTAAAACATAGCAAAAGTCGGCTCGTAATTTACAACTGTCTGAGCACAATTCATGAGTGCATAACGCAAGTAAGAGGAACCATGCTTAACCATTTTTCCGGTTGTTTCAGATGTTCCTGATTGGAAATATCCCGGCTCCAATCCGGCAAACGAAAGCATTTGCGAAGAGTTTTTGAATTTAGAAAAATCACCAAATTCAGCTAAAATCACGGCAGCAGACTCAATTCCGATGCCGGGAACTGAAAGCATAGGCGGATTCATAGTAGAAATACATTCTTTGATTGTAGATTCTGTTTCATCTACCTTTGAATCCAATTGATTGTAAAGCTCTAAAACAATCTGCATTTCTTGCAGCAGATAATCTTCAGTGTTTCCTATGGTGTTTTTAGCAAGTTGTTTGAGCTTTGCAAAGTTTACCGTTGAAAATTTTCCTTTGGATACTTTTCTTAGAGCATCATAAGATTTAGAGTTCATATTAGAAATCTTTTCAGGTGAAGAGTAGTTAGAAAGTATGTATAATGCAGTAACAGAAAACTTGCCCCCAAAGAAAGGCTTGAACTCAGGAAAAACTTTATCCAAGATGTTTGTAAGCTCAACAAGTTGACGGGTTCTGAGTCTGATAAGAGAATCTCTGAATCTTGTTAGTGACTTTAGCTTCTCAGTATGATATAATAATGCCGGATAGGGTTTGTACTCTACCGTCATTAAGAAGCGTGCAATCATCATGCAATCAATAGAATCGCTTTTAGTCTTTCTCAGGGACTTGGATTTAACGAAACGATTGATAAGCAGAGGATTGAACTCCATGAATGAGAAGTTGTTGAATTCAAGAAATAGCTTTAGATTCATACCATAATGACCGGTAGATTCAAGCCCTATTCTTGTTTCTGAATCAAGGGAATCAAGCAATAACTTTAATTGCGAAAATCCCTCAGAGTCATTTGTAAAAGACCACGAAGGAGTAACAATTTCTCCAGAGTCGTCAATTACGGCACAATCGTGCTTAAATTTTGAAATGTCGATACCAATGTAATACATGGTTTCCTCCTTTTGATATTTTTGCACTGCTGTTTTCCACAGACGGCTTGCCAATGTATTCACGCAAATAGAAACGTCAAGGCGTTAACTAACTAATTACCATTTCAGACAAACCACTGTGGTTTGAGTCACCTCGAACCAGTCTAAGCTGTAATAAAATAGATACAAATCCACAGTGCTTGTCTTTATTTTACCGCAGGTAGCTACTCCTGCAAATATAACAAATTTGAGGAAAGGAGAAATAATTAAAAACCACCCCTTTCGAGATGGTTTTAATTATACGTGAAAGTATGAATACCAATCTTTATAAATTTAAGTATGATTTGCACGTACACACTTCTCCTGTAAGCAAATGTGGAGATTTTTCTCCGGAGGAAGTCATTGACCGCTATGCAGCTCTAGGGTTCAGCGGAGTCGTTATAACAAATCACTTCTCAAAATCAGTCCTCGGAGATTTTACATCAGCGGAAAGTTTCACGCAGTATTATCTTGGCGACTATAAGCTGGCTCAAAGTTATGGCGCGCAAAAAGGGGTACAGGTTTTCCTCGGAATGGAAATTCGTTTCCCGGAAAATGATAATGACTATCTTGTTTATGGAATTGAAGAAGATGATGTAATAAAGGCATATGACTATATTTTTACTGATTACGAGACCTTTTACCGAGGATTCAAAAACGATAAAAATATAATAGTTCAGGCGCATCCGTTCAGAAATTCCTGTGTATTGCAGAATATTGATATTCTTGACGGAATTGAAGTATTTAATATGCATCCCGGTCATAATTCCCGTGTTGGTGTTGCAGCAAAGCTGGTGCACGATAATCCCGGGCTTTTAATCACCGGGGGGACAGATTTCCACCACGAGGATCATCAGGGAATGTGTGCTTTATGTACCAAGAAAAAACTTTCCGATTCAAAATCCCTTGCAGACGTGATACGCAGCAAAGATTTTCTGTTTGACATTTGGGGAAACAAAATTATCGTATGATTATATAAGGAAGGAACTCATACAGAATTTGCTTGTATCAGAAGCAAAACCCGCACGAGCTTCTTTTTTCCTTAAATTAACAATTTAATCGCTGCCTTGTATTGATTTTTTTGCCTGTTTGTGTTAAAATGTACGCAGATATTATTTTAAGGAGCTAATGGTATGCGCGTATTGATACTCACATGCAATACCGGCGAAGGACATAATTCTGCCGCAAAAGCATTAAAAGAGCAGTTCGATAATGCAAATATATATTGTGAGCTTGCTGATTCATTGGCATTTTTATCACAAAAAGCGTCTACGTTTATTTGTAAATGGAACATATACCTTTACAAGCACGCTCCTTCACTGTTTGGTTTCGGATATAAAACTGCAGAAAAAACAGATATAAAACATAAGAAGTCCATGATTTATGAAATCGTGGGGAAAGGCGCGCGAAAACTTATAAAAAAAATTGAAAGTGAATACATTGATACTGTAATTTGTACACACCCCTTTGCTGCGGTTACGCTTACGCGCGCTATTGTCAAGTACGGTTTAAAACTGAAAAAAACGTACTTTATAGCAACGGATTACACATGTAGCCCCGGTGTAGGAAGCAGCAAGCTTGACCATTATATAATAGGGCACAAAAGTCTTATTAATGAGTTCGCACAGCACGGTATCCCTCCTGAAAAGATTTTTCCGGCAGGCATCCCCGTAAGCAATAAAATACACGTTTCGTTCAGCAAAGAAGAAAGCAAAAAAGAGCTCTCTATTCCTGCGGACAAGCGGGTAATTCTGCTTATGTGCGGCAGTATTGGTTGCGGGCCTATGAAAGTCATCGCCAGAAATCTGGCGCAATTGCTGAAAAAAGACGAGTTTTTAGTTGTGATTTGCGGTACCAATCATAAGCTTTATCAAAAGCTGAAAGAACTTGATACTCCCGGGAGCGTCCGTATACTCGGATTCACAAAAAAAATTCCGTATTATATGAACAGTGCCGATTTGCTGCTGACCAAGCCCGGTGGTCTCTCTACCACAGAGGCTGCTTCAAATCATCTGCCTATGATTTTGATTGATGCAGTT
Source organism: Clostridia bacterium (assembly GCA_045544395.1). Taxonomy (GTDB): domain Bacteria; phylum Bacillota; class Clostridia; order UMGS1883; family UMGS1883; genus UMGS1883. Next base: position 14,217 of record JAZPYX010000086.1, on the reverse strand, counting down.
GCAGGTGTAGAAACGCATAATATGGAATTCTGGGTATCGAATAACATGGCAAAAACCGTCAATGATACAGACAAGCTGAGTTCTCTTTCCCGTAATCTTATGGATAATAGAGAAGAACTCTTGAAAATGAGTAAAATACTGGAAGAGAATTTCTCAGACAGTTCATCCGAAAAAATTTATAATTTTATTATAAAAAACGACAATTAATTTGTTAATTTACCATTAAGATTTCCTCCGTTTTGTTGACATAAACACGGAGGAATGATATTATATAAAGGATTAGCTATTTGGGTCTTTTAAAGTCCTGAGGACTAACCAAAAAGGAGGAAATCACATTATGGCAGGATTACTGGAAAAGCTCTTTGGAACATATTCCGAAAGAGAACTGAAAAAAATACAACCTTTGGTTGATAAGGTCCTTTCATATGAAGAAACATACAAAGCCCTCTCCGACGGGCAATTGAAAGAAAAAACAACCGAGTTCAGATCGCGTCTTGAAAAAGGCGAGACTCTTGACGACATTCTACCGGAAGCTTTCGCCGTAGTGCGTGAAGCTTCGTGGCGTGTTCTTGAAATGAGACACTTCCCTGTTCAGATCATCGGCGGAATTGTTCTTCATCAGGGAAGAATTGCCGAGATGAAAACCGGTGAAGGTAAAACTCTGGTCGCCACTCTTCCCGCCTATCTTAACGCACTTACCGGTGAAGGGGTTCACATCGTAACAGTAAACGACTACCTTGCCCGCCGTGACAGTGAGTGGATGGGAAAGCTCTACAGATTTTTGGGGCTAAGTGTCGGACTTGTTGTGGGACAGATGGAACCGGAAGAAAAGCAGAAAGCCTACAACGCAGATATCACATATGGTACAAACAATGAATTTGGATTCGACTACCTCAGAGACAATATGGTTATCTACAAGCAAAATATGGTTCAACGAGGACACGCATTTGCTATTGTAGACGAAGTAGACTCCATCTTGATTGACGAAGCCCGTACACCCCTTATCATCAGCGGTGCCGGAGAAGAATCTACACAGCTCTACACTATTGTAAACAGATTTGTGGCTACTCTTTCCTCCATGAAGTTCAAAGAGCTCGACTCTAAACAGGAAACCGATGATATTGACACAGATTATATAATTGACGAAAAAGCAAAGACCGTTACCCTCACAAAAAGAGGAATTGAAAAAGCTGAGCGTGCATTTAATCTCGAAAACCTCTCTGATCCGGAAAATATGACGCTTGTCCACCATATCAATCAGGCAATGCGAGCCCACGGTACAATGCACCGTGATGTAAACTACGTTGTTCAGGATGGTGAAGTACTCATCGTTGACGAGTTTACCGGACGTATTATGATAGGCAGACGCTACAGTGACGGGCTCCATCAGGCTATTGAAGCAAAAGAAAACGTGAAGGTAGAGCGCGAAAACAGAACGCTGGCGACAATCACCTTCCAGAACTATTTCCGTCTTTACAAAAAGCTCAGCGGTATGACAGGTACCGCCAAGACCGAGGAAGAAGAGTTCCGCGGAATTTATGCTCTGGACGTTATTGAGATACCTACAAACAAACCTCTCGCCCGACTGGACGAAAACGACCAGGTGTTTCTCAATCATCGCGGCAAAGTCAAAGCTATTGCCGACGAAATTGCCCGTGTTCATGCAACAGGCCAGCCCATTCTGGTAGGTACTATTACCATAGACAAATCGGAAGAACTCAGTGCTGTTTTGAAGGCACGTGGAATAAAGCATCAGGTCCTTAATGCGAAGCACCACGATAAGGAAGCTCTTATTGTCGCACAAGCAGGTAAAAAAGGTGCCGTAACCATCGCCACAAATATGGCGGGCCGTGGTACCGATATTGTTCTGGGCGGTAATGCAGAGTATCTTGCGAAGACCGAAATGTCCAAGCTTGGATATGAAGACGATATAATTTCTGAGGCAATGGGGTTTGCTGACACTGATGATGAAGCAATCCTTGAAGCACGTGCAAAATACAGCGAGCTTTATTCCAAACACAAATCCGAAATAGAATCCGAGGCGGAAGAAGTACGTCAATTGGGCGGTCTCTACATTATGGGTACTGAGCGACACGAATCACGCCGCATAGATAACCAGCTCCGCGGTCGTAGCGGAAGACAGGGAGACCCGGGCAAATCAAGATTTTTCTTGGGGCTGGACGATGATTTGATGAGACTTTTCGGTGGAGAAAGAATTGAGAGAATGGTCAGTATGCTTCGGCTTCCCGAAGATGAGCCTATTGAGCAAAAAATGCTGACAAACGTAATTGAAAATTCTCAGAAGAAGGTAGAAGGCAAGAACTTTGCTGCAAGAAAATATGTCCTTCAGTATGATGATGTAATGAACGAACAGCGTAACACAATTTACGCTGACCGCCGCAGAGTTCTCAATGGCGAAGACGTAACAGACTATGTGCTGTTTATGATTGAAGAAATTATCGATGAAGCTATAGCTCTGTATGCCAACGCAGAATATCCTGATGACTGGAATATGTTGGGGCTTACTGAATACCTGGAAGGTATGTTCTTCAGCAAGGGAGCTCTTGATTTTGAAAGCAGGGATTATAACACTCTGGATAAGAAAACGGTTCGCGAAGAAGTTTTAAATATGGCAATGAAGGTTTATGAAGAGCAAAAAGAACTTTTCGGCGACGCATTTGCCGAAGTACAGCGAGTGGTTCTTTTAAGAAGCGTAGACAGCCACTGGATGAATCATATTGACGATATGGATCATCTGAAAGAAGGTATTAATCTTCGTGCATATGGTCAACAGGATCCTGTAAAAGAGTATTCTATAATGGGATTTGAAATGTTCAACGAGATGAAGGTCCGCATCCACGAAGATACAATCCGAAATCTTTTCCACGCAAGACCGCAGGCTCCCATTGAAAGAAAAATGGTAGCTAAGCCACTGACCACCTCCCATGGGGACGGAAGTGACACCAAAAAGCCGATAAAGAAAACAGCAGAAGAAAAGATAGGAAGAAATGACCCATGTCCTTGCGGCAGCGGTAAGAAATATAAAGCATGCTGTATGAATAAGAGCGGTGTGTGATAAAACGGCACCGAACGCATAAAATTCTCCATTTTCTCCCCCCCGTGAGAACATCACTTAGTTTTAATTCTCTGAAAGGATTGATAATAAATGATAGTTGAATACGAACAGATACGTCTTGACCTTGTCGCTATGGAAAAGCCCATAGACGAGCTTGGACTTGCACTTGACATTGACGGAGCAAAAGAGGCAATCAAGAATTTAGAACAGGAAACACTTGCTCCCGACTTTTACAACGACATAAAAAACAGCCAGAAGGTTTTACAGAAAATCAAGGAACAGACAAATAAAATTGAAAGGTACAAGTCGCTCCAGGGAGACTGGGAGGATATGACCACTCTGGTTGAGCTGGCAATTGCAGAAGACGATGAAAGTCTTTTGGAAGAAATCCAGACAGGGTTTGACAGTCTTTCCGAAAAAATAGAAAATATGAAACTGGAAACGCTTCTCTCCGGTCCGTACGACAAGAGTAATGCCATTATCACTCTCCACGCAGGTGCCGGCGGCACAGAGGCTCAGGACTGGTGTCAGATGCTTTACAGAATGTATCAGATGTGGGCAGAATCCCGTGGTTACAAGGTTTCCGTCCTTGATATTCTTGACGGAGATGAAGCAGGACTTAAGGGCGCAAGCATTCTTCTTGAAGGGCTCAACGCTTACGGTTTTGCGAAGTGTGAAAAAGGTATTCACCGTCTGGTAAGAATTTCACCTTTTGACTCAGCAGGAAGAAGACACACATCCTTTGCTTCTGTAGAAGTAATGCCTGATATTGAAGACGATATTGAGATTAATATCAATCCTGATGACCTTAGAATAGACACGTACCGTGCAAGCGGTGCAGGCGGTCAGCACGTAAATAAAACAAGCTCTGCAATTCGTATAACACATATCCCCACCGGGGTTGTTGTTGCCTGTCAGAATGAACGCAGTCAGTTCCAGAATAAAGATACTGCTATGAAAATGCTGAAGGCAAAGCTTATGGAGCTTGCAGAAGCAGAACAAAAAGAAAAAATCGAAGACATCAAGGGCGTACAGAAAGAAATTGCTTGGGGAAGCCAGATTCGTTCCTACGTGTTCCACCCCTACAATATGGTTAAAGACCACAGAACCAACTATGAAGTAGGTAATATCGGTGCTGTTATGGATGGCGGTCTTGACGGATTTATCAATGACTATCTGAGAAAAGCAAGTCTGGGACAGCTGAATCTCAAATAACTGTTGTGAGAATATAAAAATGCCCGAAATACAAAAAAGCTATAACAGCTAAATTAAAGGATTTATTAGTTTTCAAGCTATCATTCTATAGAAGAGGTTGTGAACAGCCTCTTTTTTTTGAGCATACCCCCCTCTGCTGAAAACGCCACAAAAAGCCCCTTCGGAGCGCACTGTTCCAAAGGGGCTTTGTTTGTTAACATTGTTCAATTCACACAATGTAACGAAAGTTACATTACAACGTATACGGGGACATTTCTGAGTACACCTTTGCGAAGTGCCTCTGAATGAGATCCTACCAAAACGTCAATTCTCTTCTGCTTAATTGCACCGCCGCAATCTTCTGCAACATAAATATGGTCATTAATAACAACCTCAGTTCCGTAAGGAATTACACGAGGGTCAACTGCTATAGTTCTCTGAGGTGTTGCACGTGTACCTGTTGCTGTGATTCCATACGCAGGATTTGAAGCTGACTTACCGCAACATCTTGCACAGATACAGTAGTGAGTAATTGTAAAGTGACCGATGTAGTAATGTGTGCCTGCTTCTTCAACAGGCGCGTCCTCTGTAACAACTGCGCTGCCGTCTGCCTGAATTTCAACAGCAATGCCTTCTTCGGCAGGAGCTTCTTCCTGTTCAGCAGGAACTTCCGGAACTGCAGGAATGGCATACTCGGGAGTAGTGATTCCCTGAATTATATTTTTTTGAGTAGTGGGCACTTCGGAGGCAAATGCCAAACTCGAAGAGCAAATTGTTGTCAACAGCAACATAACTGCTGACAAAGTGAATATTTTCTTCATAATAAAATTCCTTTCAATAGTAAACAAATATTTCTGATTCATGAATATCTTTTTGAACAATGTCTTTCTTCGCACCGCTTAATACAGTGTGAAGAAACAACACTCACTATAGCATCCAGTTTAAGATTATAACACATGTTTTTTCAAAAGTCTACACTTTTTTTAATTTTTTTTAATATTTTTTTAATATTTTCATATTTTTCCTGTTTTTTGCTGGTTTTATCCCTCCTGTTTCTTCTCGGGTTTTTGCCTATTTATAGCCATTCAAGCGTGTTGTTATTGTTTTTCACATTTCTAATATATTGCTTGGTTTCCAAATATATCACTGATTTTTTCTGTAATATTTTTAGAAAAATTTATGTAATTTTACCTCTGAAACACAAAAAAGGTTATCGCCTCAAAACGGACGATAACCTTTTTTGTCAGTATTCATTTTATTTTAAAAAGTGCAGTCTTATCCAGTGCTTTTGCAAGCATAATTCCCAGAATTCCACAGGAAATAACCTCTCCTGCAAACACAGTTGCAAAAATAAACCAGTACCCCTCACTTACACCATATGCCATTTTTAACACAAAAGGAACAATAATTGAATTTGAAGCTATTGGAAATATCGTTGCCAGATAGCGGTTTTTTCCTAAATAGCACGTTCCCAATGCTCCGAGGAGTGTTGCAAACGATCCGAAAACTACATCCCACAAGGCTGCTCCCGTCAAAAGATTTGCAACAATGCAGCCGGCAAAAAGCCCTCCGACTGCTGCCGGAGTAAACATCGGAAGTATTGTCAGTGCTTCCGAGATGCGCACCTGTATCACTCCGCTTGCCAGCCCCAAAATATTGCTGATATAAGTAAGTGCTACATATAGAGCCGCAATAAGTGCACCATGCGTTAAAATTTGCGTCTTTGTTCTCATTATTTATTTCTCCTTAGTTTTGATTTACGGCTTGCTGCCGTGGCGAGGATGGTTTCGAACTCGCCTGTATTTTTTTTAATTTATCGTCAGCTCTTCTTTCCTGACAAATCCTCGGTAAGAGTGAGTTTCATTGTAACTTCTCTTCCACCGCGCAAGACCGTAACAGACACCGTATCCCCGGCCTTATACTTATCGCGGATTTTGTTCATCTGTTTTGCAGTTGTAACAGTTTCGCCCTGCATCTTTATGATAATATCTCCCCTTGCAAGGCCCGAGCGTTCAGCACCGCTTCCTGCAGATACGCTCATAATATAAAGTCCGCTGTTTATGGGAAGATTATTATAATATGCTATTTCCTCTGTTATTTCGCGAACAGACACACCTATAATGGGACGACCTTTTACATATCCGTAATTCATAAGATCCTGAACAATAGGCACAGCCGCATTCATCGGTATTGCAAAACCTAATCCTTCAGCGGAATTGTCAACAAGTTTCACACTATTGATACCTATTACTTCGCCGTATTTATTAATAAGCGCACCACCGCTGTTTCCGGGAGAAATCGCAGCATCTGTCTGTATCAGATTCATTTCCCTTTCTTCTATGACCATACTGCGATTTACACCGCTTATTACGCCTGCCGTAACGGTACCGAAAAGCTCATTTGCCATAGGATTTCCGATTGCCACAGCCAAAGAACCTACTTCCACTTCATCGGAATTTCCTATTTTTGCAATGTGCAATTCTTCATTTGCATTAATTTTGATTACTGCAAGGTCAGTTTTTTCATCACCGCCAATTACCTGCGCCTGATATTTTCCGCCGCTGGTAAGATTTACGGTTATTTTCTCAGCACCGTTTATCACGTGATAATTGGTAACTATATGCCCTTCAGAACCTATAATAATACCGCTTCCTATTGATTCAGAGGTCTGAGTTCCGTAAAAGGTACGTACCGTACTTGCACAAGAAATACCTACAATAGACGGGCCTACCTGCTTTGCTATTTCTTCCACGCTCAAAGCCTTTTTCTCTGCATCCTCTGATACAGCAGTCAGAATAGCTTTTTCTTCTTTTGGCTGATAGCTTTTTACCGCATATGTTTCTTTAACCTCTGCCTTCTCTGAAGGTCTATTAAAATATCCCACAAAGCTAAGTGTCATCGCAGATGCAACCACACTACCTGCTACGGCACCCGACACCATACTTATCAAAGTTTTTTTACTCATTTTCATCTTCCTTTCTCTGTTTATTATCATTTTTTGACGGAGGGATTTTTCTTCCTTCTTCCAAATCAAAAACGAAACGGGCATATTTCCCTTCTTCGCTTTCAGCTGTTATTTCTCCTCCGTGTTGCGTGATTATTGTTTTTACAATATAAAGTCCTAGCCCAACGCCTTTTTTATCCATACTACGGCTTTTGTCCGATTTGTAGAATCTTTCCCAAATATGTCTGAGTTCTTCTTCTGACATACCTTCTCCGCTGTTTTTTACGGAAACATACACTCTGGAGTTTCTCTTTTCGGTGGTGATTTCTATATCACCACCCTCGGGGGTAAACTTAATTGCGTTGTCAATAAGATTTATCAGCACTCTTTTTATTGCATCCTTATCCGCAAGTGCATAGCACGTCTCTTCGTCAAGTTCAAGATTAACATTAATTCGCTTATCTGTCAACCTCTGTTCGTAAGCAATTATGCTTTCCGTTGCAAGACGGTTCATATCCACATTCTTTTTTTCTATTACAGTCTTCCCCTGTTCAAGTCTTGAGGACTCCAGAAGATCGTTAACAAGTCGACTGAGGCGCTTTACTTCGCTTAAGACAATCTCAAGGTACTTACCTTTTTCTTCTTCAGGGATAGTTCCATCCAGAATCCCTTCTACAAACCCACTGATTATGGTCATAGGGGTCCTTAATTCGTGAGAAACGTCCGAAATAAACGATGATCGCATCCTTTCAAGTTCGTCGAGAGACTGCGTCATGGAATTGAAGGTTTGTGCAAGCTGACCGATTTCATCATTGGAAGTAATCGGTATGCGCTCCTTGAAATTTCCCGAGGCAATACTTTTTGCCGCATTGCGCATCTTCTTAATCGGCTTCAGAATCTGTCTGTTAAGGAAAAACGACATCAAAAATGCCAAAAGCCATGCTGCGCCTTGCGCCATCAAGACCATAGTGATTATACGATTTTGCAATGATTTAACCTGTGGCATAGGGCGAAAAGCAATCGATGCACCCAGAAATTCTGATTTTCCCGACAGAGAGTCCACATTTTCTATGGGAACTATTGCCGCAAGAGTCTGCACAGGAAAGGTGGAATTTTGATAATATACTTTTACCACAGATTTGCCATCGCGGACAATATCCACATACTCCTTGCCTATCTTTTCAACCTTTATACCCTGCGAATTTTCAGGAGCTGTAAGTATTCTGCCCTCGGCATCCAGCACCACAATAGTACTCTGGCTTCCTGCAAACTCTATCCCTTTTTCAAAAATATCCCAAGCCTTATCGTCCAGTTCGTACGAAGATATAGACTCGGTCAATTTTGCCACACGGGTGGCATCCTGCAAAATATATTTTTCCTGCTCTGACACAAAATGCTCGCCTATCAGCAGAAAAAGCGTGGGGATAACGAGGAAAATAATTGAAAACGCAGCTAAAAGCTGTGAAACAAAAAGCTTAGAGAATAAAGTTTTCCGCACTTATTTCACCTCGAATTTATATCCTACGCTCCACACGGTCTTAAGCTGCCACTTATCGTTTATTCCCTCGATTTTTTCACGAAGACGCTTTACGTGAACATCTACAGTTCTGGAATCTCCGAAATAGTCAAATCCCCACACATCCTCCAACAGCTGCTCTCGGGTAAATACACGGTTGGGATGGGAGGCAAGGTAGTACAGAAGCTCCAGTTCCTTAGGCGGGATGTCCATTCTTTTTCCGCAAAGAATCAATTCGTAATTTGTCAGATTAACTGTAATATCATCGTAGGAAACTATTTTTTCAGTTTCTTCCTCTTTTTGATCTGAGCCGCTTCTTCTGAGTACTGCTTTAACCCGGGCTACCAGTTCTTTTCCTTCAAAGGGTTTTACCACGTAATCATCGGCACCCAATTCAAGGCACAAAACTTTGTCAAAGGTTTCCCCTTTTGCCGTCAACATAATAATAGGAGTTTTACTTTCTTTGCGAATTTCACGGCATACCGCCACTCCATCAAGTCTGGGCATCATTATATCAAGGATTATCAAATCAATACTGCCGTTACGGAAAAGCTCCAGCGCTTTTTCTCCGTTAAAGCAGATGACCGTTTCAAAGCCTTCTTTTTCAAGATACAGACGGACAAGCTCGCATATATTCGCATCATCGTCTGCAATTAGTATTCTTTGAGGTTTCTTCATTGTTATCACGCTGCCTTTCAAGGACCTTTTCTATGTATCATTTTAGAAATCCATTCTTAACTTTTGCTTAAACCATCTTATATTATATCACAAAAATCAGAATTTGAAATACTTTTTTGCTATATTTACCATAACAGACAGTTATTTTCAATATATGTACCCAATGTAAACATTTTATGAACTCGAATTAAAAGGAGAAATATTTTCTTCTTATTTCGAGTTCAGCGCTTAAGTCAAAATAAGAAGAAAAAAATAAGCTTCTTATTTTGAGTTAGGCGCTTAAGTCAAAATAAGAGAGATACAGAAAAGAATATTTATTTTTATACAAGCAAAAAATTAATAAAAATCATTGTAAAAGGTCAGCGTGGGTGATATAATAATTATGCTACACAAACTTAATATGGAATAGTGGGGATATATTTCCGTAGGAATACTATACCCTTTTTAGGGGCAACTTATCTTTGAATTTGTTAAAAACGCAGATTCCATAAGGTAGGTTGTCAGGGATGGTTTGTTGAGCTTTACCGCATTTGACAAGTGGTATCTCGATATGCGTTGCGTGATTGATGACCTTATGGAAAAACACGGCTTGGGTAAGTATAAGTAATCCTCTATGGGTGCTTATACCATTTACCGACTTCACAAATTACTGCAAGGCTGACCGTCTGCCAACAACACGGCAGACGACAACCCTTTTGTAATTTTGACGTCTGTGAAAATATATTGCTCAAAAACGATGAGCAACATATTTTCACACCCGCCCCGTCGGTAAAGGTGTAACACACTACACTTTGCGAGCAAAGAAGTGTGACAGCCTTTTCCTCTGCACTCCCTTAAAGCATAGCAAATTTTGTTACCATCGCACAAATTTTACTCTGCTCATTCAAGGCTTCTGCCTTGAATATTTATCCTCAAATCCATTTTCGGATAAATACAAAAAGCAAGCTGCCGTATCGGTAAATGATCCGATTCGATGGCTTGCTTTTTATGTATGAACAAAACAGACGATACAAAAACACACCTCTGTTTGTGCTCATATTTACAGCCTTATGCACGAGACTGTATTATGATAAAATAAAGGTGCAAAATTGCCTTTGTTTTGCGTTTTAAGAGAAGAAACCTAATAAGGTAATGAACTTATATTGCCACCCTTAAAAACAGGGTACTATTGCGTGACAAAAAAATATTTGTCGGCAAAATGCTGAAAATCCACAAAACAGCTTGTAAATAATGGGATAATGTGTTATAATTTTTTATGCTATACTAAACTCATTATACTGGGTGTAGTATATTCTGCTTTCACGATGCGTACGCTACTGTTAAAAGCGTACTCTCTGGCTTATCAGAACTTCGTGAAAGTAATGAGTATTGGTATAGCAACCTATGTCAGAGTTTGTGCGTTTTTGGTGCATCACTCTGAAATATGGGTGATGCATTTTTTAATATTTGGAGGTACAGAAAGATGAAAAGATTAATTAGTATGGTGTTGTCAGTAGCTATGGTTATATCTCTACTACCATTGGGTATATTGACAGTATCGGCAAGTAAAGGTACAAACGATTTACCGGCGGTATGTCTTTGGGGTGATCATTCTGCAGCAATAAAGACCGATGGCTCGCTTTGGACTTGGGGACCTAACAGTTATGGTCAATTGGGCGATGGTACAAGGAAAGATAGCAGTACTCCTGTGAAAATCATGGACAATGTTGCGGCGGTAAGTCTTGGGATATATCATTCTGCAGCAATAAAGACCGATGGCTCGCTTTGGACTTGGGGAGATAATGACGGTGGGCGATTGGGAAATGGTACAACGGAGGATAACTATACGCCCATAAAAATCATGGACAATGTTGCGGCGGTAAGTCTTGGTGTGTATCATTCTGCAGCAATAAAGACCGACGGCTCGCTTTGGACTTGGGGACCTAACAGTTATGGTCAATTGGGAGATAGTACAACGGAGGATAACTATACGCCCGTAAAAATCATGGACAATGTTGCGGCGGTAAGTCTTGGTGTGTATCATTCTGCAGCAATAAAGACCGACGGCTCGCTTTGGACTTGGGGACAAAGCAGTTATGGTCAATTGGGCGATGGTACAGGGTCGAAAAGCCTTACTCCTGTGAAAATTATGGACAATGTTGCGGCGGTAAGTCTTGGTAATTGGCACTCTGCAGCAATAAAGACCGACGGCTCGCTTTGGACTTGGGGACAAAACAAGGTGGGGCAATTGGGCGATGGTACAAAGGCGGATAGCAGTACTCCTGTGAAAATTATGGACAATGTTGCGGCGGTAAGTCTTGGGAGCTTTCATTCGGCAGCAATAAAGACCGATGGCTCGCTTTGGACTTGGGGATATAACAGTTATGGTCAATTGGGTGATGGTACAAGGAAAGATAGCAGTACTCCTGTGAAAATTATGGACAATGTTGCGGCGGTAAGTCTTGGAACAAATCATTCTGCAGCAATAAAGACCGACGGCTCCCTTTGGGCTTGGGGACAGAACCAATTTGGTCAATTCGGCAATGGTACATGGTCGAATAGCCTTACTTCTGTGAAAATCATGCAATTAAACACAGGTCTTGTTATTGAAGGGGAAAAGTCTGCTCAAAAGGACAAAGAAACCACCTTGAAAGCCATTCGCTATGACGAAAACGGTAACATTGCTCCGGAAGGTGGTATAATATGGTCTTGTAGTGATGAAAGTGTTGCACAAATTACGCCTTGGGGTAATAACATAACTGTTAAAGGCTTAAAAGGCGGGAAAGCAACAATCACCGCAACTCATGTAGAAAGCGGACAAAAAGCCGATTTTGAAATTGAAGTTGTTTCTTATGTTATGACTCTTGCCGGTGGATATACAGTTATGCTTGATGAAGAACTTGAAATCAACTATGCAGTAAAGCAAGGCGAAGAATACGTACATAACGACCTTGATATTAAATGGGAAATAGAATCCAAAGACAGCAATAATGCAGTAAAAGTTATCAGCGACAAAGATAATGCTTACACAAGAGCGTTAACTATTAAAGGTATTAACGAGTGTGAATGTGATCTTGTTGCAAAGGTTGACGGTGCCGAGCTTGGCAGAACAAAAATTGAGGTTCTTGGAAATCTTGCAGATACAATTAATGACGAAACTATTATCCGTGCAAAGTATTTAGTAAATAACAGTCAGTACAAGTATTATAAAAATTACAATAGCGTACATGGAATGTTTGCTGATGAAATGGATTTAACTCCGTCTATTGTAAAATACTCATTAGACAACTATCTGTCTGTGTTCTACAAAAGCATATATAAAGGCAAAGCACCTGATGAAGTAACTGCAACAGAGTTTTATGAGTGCGTACTTGTGAAACTGCTCAATGATGATAAAAACGTTAAGGTGTTCGGAAAAGTTGGTGATGTAATGAGTGATTACATCTTAAAATACGGTAAAAAGATTGCTGAAAAGGGTACAAAAATTGATGATACCAATAAAAAGCAATTAAAAGAAATATGCGAAGGTTTATGCGGTGATGGATTAGAAGATGTTGGTTTTATTGACACCTTACTTATATCCGGAAAATCCATCGAAACATATTTTGAAGAATATGCAAAGATTTATCAGATGGCAAGCTGCACTAACGAACAGATAAAAGCGATAAAACTGATTAAAAATTCCACATCTGATAAAGCGTTAAAAACAGCTTGCGACAATGTAATCAAGAGTATTGAAAAGGCTCAGGCAGATACAGCAAAATATGCAGTTTCAAGCGGTACAACAAAAACCGCAGAACAGCTTAGCGAATATGCCTTTGAAAAAATGGTTGGAGCTTTAGAAAAGTTTTCTCCGGCATTAGCTGCCTTTGATTTGGTAAAAGAAATAACAAGTCCTATCAACAATATTCTATTCCATGCAGACGATATCGAATCCGACACCATTGATTTGTATGCTTTAATTGTTATTGAAAATGCGTTAAAGGATGCAATGGAATCGGCAGAAAAAACATTTAACAGTAATCCAACTGCAGAAAAGGCTGAAAATCTTATGGCTGCAGCAGATTTCTATAAAAACGTTCAGCTTTACGGTTGCGACATTTGCGATAGTTTGCTTGAAAATTATGGAGAAGCAAAAAGAAATCAGGGAATTGCATGGGACACTCTTGTTATCATTATGAAAAATGTAGTAAACAGAGAAGTTAAAATGTCTGATGTATTTAATGCACTTTTTGGAAATGTTGATGCAGAAACTTTAGACAACAGAAAAACATTGTCAGATATCAGAAAGTTAATCGACAGTGCAGATTTTTATGGTTCTGAGGGTACAGATGTTGCAGAGTTTATAAGAGAGGTAAAATCAACAACACCGAGCGAATGGGCAAAACCTGAAATCAAAAAGGCAACTGATTACGGTTTCTTGCCTGATTATATGCAGAATAATTATCAGAACAACATTACAAGAGCAGAGTTCTGTACAATCTTAACTTGGATGATTGAAGAAAAGACAGGCAAAGGTATCGGTCAGTTGATTGAAGAAAAAGGAACTCCTATCAAATCACCGTTTGAAGATACATACTATGAGTATGCAGACTATATGTGCAAGCTCGGTATTGTAAATGGTGTAAGTGCAACAGAGTTCAATCCTCTTGGTGAAATCACAAGAGAACAAGCTGCAACAATGCTTATGCGTACAGCCGATGTTTTGGGATATGATACATCATATAACACATCTGTTGAATCCGGTGTTTCATCCTGGGCGACAGAGGGGGTCGGCTTCGTAACCGAAAAAGGAATTATGAACGGCACAGGCAACGGCTTTGAACCACA
>JAZPYX010000085.1:0-5053 GCA_045544395.1 Clostridia bacterium | reverse complement strand
CACAGAATTTTTTACAAACTATTTTTTGTTGATACAAGGCAAAAACGCAACCAATACTGACGTATTGGTAAGGCTTTTAACGCAGTAGCAACGAAAAAGAGAAAGTAAAAAACGAGGTTCGGATAACTACTGTCACGCTAAAAACGGCACCCACCGCATAACGCAGAATTGCTTTATATTATTTCGCTCTTTATTTAAATCAATATTTTTTATTTTGGAGGAATCTTTTATGTACTTGCACAAAAAGAAATTCATTTCGATTTTTTTCACAGTTATCATAATTTTTTCTGCAATTCTTACTTTTACAACTGTTGTTGCTATTGCAACTGAGTTACCTTATGTCGCCGATGTATTATTTTCCCCCGGAACAATTAATTCAAGAAATTTGGTAACAAGTAATGGCACAGACCTTTTTATTTCCGACTCAGTTCCCGATAATATCTATAAGGTAGATATAGCTACTGGTGAATATGAAAAATATTGTAATTTAGCAGATCTTTCTATTAGCTACAATAATAAAAGTTGGTATATCAGTTATGCAAGTGATATGTTTTATAACCACCAAAATAATTCTTTGATGCTCACATCCTGCACCTTGAAGCGGGACAATGCATTAAGTGGGACAACCGAAACATTGAGTGGTTACTATACTGTTGATGTTACAAACAAAGTAGTCCGCTACAAAAATAATCGTTATGTAATGGGTGTATTTCCCAACGGAGATATATTAGAAAATTCTGGATATTCAGGCACCACAATGACAGCAAAACGACTGAAATATCCAAATTATAGCTCAACAGTTAATACATATTCTTATTACAATGTAGATGAATACAGTAGCGAGCTTGGTATTGTCAATATTGACGGGACGGATTATCTTCTGAATTCCGAAGGCATATATCCGGCAACCGGAGGTTCCCCTCGATTTTTAACGTATGGAAACATCATAGGTGCAAACAGCGATTACTTCTTTATGATAAGAGATTCTGTTGTTTTAAAACTAACATCAGGAGGCAGTGTCGTAGACCAATTCTCTTTAGACGATGTAGAAATATTGGACGGTGGAGACATCTACAATTCTAAACGTAATCCGCTTTTAGTTACAGATGATGAGGAGATTATCTTTCTCGATACAGACTGGAATGATATACGAAAAATATCAAAACGGAAGGTTCCCGTAACAGGAATTTCGCTCAACAAGACATGTATCGCTTTAAGGAAAGGTACATACGAAGCGCTCACCGCCACAGTAACCCCTTCAAATGCAACAAATCAAAAAATCGTATGGACTTCTTCAAACAATAATATTGCCACCGTTGAAAACGGGATTGTTACATTTATAAATAAAGGTATTACAACAATTACAGCTACAACCTCTGATGGAAATTATATAGCTCAATGTTCGCTTGCATGCTTTGATTTTGAAGATGATTTTATTAACTATGGCTTTGATTCAAATGGTATTGCGTGGGCAATCAGCAATAGCGGAGTTTTCACAATGATGGGAACGGGAGATACGGAAAATTACGCAAAAGTTTCTGATATTCCGTGGTATTCAAACCGATTGAATGTAAATCACATCATTATTGACAACGAAATAACAGGAATTGGTGACCGATGCTTTTATGGATGTATAAATACTCAAAAAGCCGAAATTCCTCCAAGTGTTTTAACTATAGGCGCTTATACATTTGCAAATTGTGATGATATGACAATCTATGGCAAAAGCGGAACCTATGCTGAAACCTATGCCAATAACAACAATATACTTTTTATTGATGTAAATAAAGACGAACTTAAAAATATTACCGTTGATTTTGCTCAAACATCAACTCGTTGGTATTTCGATGTAAGTGTCAGTGATTTTACAGATGAAGCTGTAGTTTATATTGCAATATATGATTCGCAGCGGAAAATGTTGTCAAAAAATACCGCAAACCTCGTTATAAATGATATAACAAGCATTTCACTGCCACAAAATGTTCAGGCGGATTTCGCAAAAGTATTTGTGTGGAAAAGCAATACATTACAACCAGTAACCTCTGCTTGCACAGTTAATTTAAATTGATTTGCAAAACTTAAAAAAGAAGCGTGCCGTGATCCCTGCACCGCGTCCCAGCAACATTCAATTCTGCCAAATGTTGCTCGCGATTAAATTACGCAAATTCCTATACGGTAAAATATGCACCCCAAAAGTGTCTAGCTTTTGGGGTGCATATCATCTTTGGGGATAGGAAAAAATGCGGTCTGAACGGACAAACAGAACTTCAAATCCCTTTATGAATGGATTTGAAGGTTACTCGAAGGCTTTTTTTAACAATATTAATACTTTTTTGCAACTACAAACTGCCTAAAAGCTGTATTATCATCTCCTTTTTGCAGTCTGGACTTTTTTACATCCCCGGTTTCACATAATCACAGGTTGTATCTGTTTAAACTTCAATGCTTCTTCTATCGTCGGAATAACCATATCCCATTTTGCGATAAGGGAATTATTCTTACCCTGAGGGTCATCCTGACCAAAAGGTACAAAGAATATATTTTCCGTATTCAGTAAAAGCCCGATATTTTTAGCATTTGCACCCAAAGCATCATTTGTTGACGGGGCGATTATTACAGGTCGGTTGTTGCGAAGTGTCGCCTTAGCCGCAAGCGGTACGCATCCGTCATTAATACCAAGGGCTATTTTTGCAATTGTATTTCCCGTACATGGGGCAATAACGAGGGCATCAATCATTTTTTTAGGTCCTATAGGCTCTGCCCCCGGAATTGTTGAAATAATCTTTTTTCCTGTTACATCCTCAATTTCATCAATAAAGTCCTTGCATTTACCAAAACGTGTGTCTGTAGAATACGTAACTTCGCTCATTATCGGGAAAATATCATATCCTTTTTCCTTAACAGCACGAAGTGTATCCGTAGCAATTCTCATCGTACAGAAAGATGCGGTAAATGCAAATCCCAGCTTTACACCATCTGCATTCATACTAGTCACCTAACTCACTGAAAATATTGAGAATAGTTTCCTTTATGATATTTCCTGATGTGACGGGGGCAACTTTTCCCGGAAGTCCAAGTGCCCATATAACTTTGACGCCTACATCTTTTGCCTTATCCATATCTACTCCCCCCGGTTTTGATGCCAGGTCAATGATAAGTGTGTTTTTCGCAGTCAAAAGCTCATTTGCCCCGATTATTTTTTCGGGAACTGTATTAAATACCACATCTGAATCCGCCATAAGCTCGCCAAGGTAGGAAAAATCCACTGCACGCATTCCCATAGTTCTTGCCTTTGCCCGCTGCGAAGCCCTTCTCGCACATACAGTGACATTCGCCCCCAGATGCTTAAGCATCACGCAAAGCGGTTCAGCGACTTTTCCAAATCCGGTAACCAGCGCATTGGCACCAAAAATAGTTATCGGAAGCTCTTCCATAGCAATTTGCACAGCACCCTCTCCTGTAGGAATAGCGTTAAGTATCTCAAGCTCATCACGCATAAAATAGTCAACCCATCTTACCCCGAATACATCTGCGACTGCCTTCATTCCTTCAGACATTTTCCCCGCAAGAAGCAGTTTGTTTTTCCCAACAAGCTTAAAAAGGTCTTTTATAAAAATATCCTCTTTAAGCTCCGGTGCATCTACTGTTTTGTCGTTTTTACTTGCCGGAAGTCCAAGCACAACTGCATCTGCACGGTCAATAGCATTTTTAAGGGGTTCATCGCCCAAAAATGTCTCCACGCCAAATCCGTCTGTCTCAAGTGCCTTTCCAAGATATTTTATTCTGGAATCTCCGCCTATGATAAGAATTCGTTTAATATTCATAAGAAAACACCTCTGTATATAATATTACAGGGGTGCTTAAATGGTGTATGGGGAATTTATTTATAATTAAGGATTTTCTTATGTTACACAATTTTTCTGCAAAGCTTTTTACATATATTTAAGTCATTATTACTTTCGCTGCAAATTAGCATTACTTAGCAAAAATTTTATAGACAATCAGGAAAACAGGTGCTATAATAACAATTAATCGCATAGGATGGAGGTTATTTTATGAAGCTCGGTGTATTTATTCAATTAAAAGAAGACATTGAAAACGAATTTAAAAAATTAAAGGAATACGGATTTACAACCTGTCAGCTCAGTTGTTGGAATCTTCCTCTTATGGAAAAAGAAGGCTTTGCAGAGAAAGTAAAAAAAGCTGCTGAAGACTATAGCATTACAATCACGGCTTGCTGGTGCGGTTGGAGTGGACTTAAATGCTGGAACTTTTATGAAGGCCCGCACACCCTCGGGCTTGTTCCGATTCAGTACAGAGAAATGCGTGTAAACGAGCTTAAAAAAGAATTTGACTTTGCAAAAAAGCTTGGTGTAACAGATGTCATCACGCACGTAGGCTTTCTTCCTGAAATTGCTGCAAGCACGGAATATCATCAGATTGTGACTACGCTTAAGGATGTTGCGGATTACGCAAAAAATAACGGACAGTATTTCCTGTTTGAAACAGGGCAGGAAACTCCCATCACCCTTAAACGCACCATTGAAGATATCGGCACAGATAACCTTGGAATCAATCTTGACCCTGCAAATCTTATTTTGTACGGAAAAGGAAATCCTGTTGATGCACTTGATGTGTTCGGTGAATATGTACGTGGTATTCACGGTAAAGACGGTGTATATCCTACAACAGGATATGAGCTTGGAAAGGAAGTCCGTATTGGTGACGGAAAGGTTAATTATCCCGCTTTCATAAAACGGCTTAAAGAAGTAGGTTATGACGGAGCAATTACTATCGAGCGTGAAATTCAGGGCGATGAACAGATAAAAGATATACTTTATGCAAAAGAATATCTTGAAAAATTAATATAAAGAACGGAGGTGTAAAAAAACGAGCTTTTTTACACCTCCTGTTTTTTGGGGATAGGAAAAAATGCTTCAGAACGGACAAACTGAGCTGTAAATCCCTGTACACAGGGATTTACAGATTAGCGTGACAGTAGTTATCCGAACCTCGTTTTTTACTTTCTCTTTTTCGTTGCTACTGCGTTAAA
>JAZPYX010000084.1:0-45116 GCA_045544395.1 Clostridia bacterium | reverse complement strand
CGTTATTCCGGTAACTCTCTCTAATTGCCCTGTTGTTAGACCTTTTTGACGCAACTGCTTAAGAATTTTGTTTCTTTCCATTCTTGGCTTTGTTGATATTTCGTGAGCATGTATTTTTGTTATTGTATATATTTTTCTTCGTAGTTGCTCATCAGTTAGCCTTTTTGTGTTGGATAATGAAAAATCAATTTCTTCTGCCGATTTGTGCAGTTCCTTAAACAAAGCAATGGCTTCACTTCTGCTTTCTGATAGCATGTCTAGTGCAAATCCTATGTCTGTCAGTTTATCAGAGAATTGAATATAATCATTGTAACTGCTCCACTTGTATCCCTCAACTGCATCTACCATACCTGCTTTAACCGGGTTTTGATGAATATACTTTACTAAAGATAAATAATATATATCATCTTCTATAGGTTCACTTTTGTATCTGTTTCCTATCAAACTGCCACTTCGTTCATACTTATGATTGTACCAGACAACATAACGCGTTAATATCTTATGTACTATTTTTTTGATGTCTCCCTTATTCTGTTCTTTAATAAACATATGCACGTGGTTTGTCATTAAGCAATATGCGTATAATTCAAATTTCTCGTCTTCCTTTACTATCCTTATGATTTCAAGTAATTTTTTGTAATCTTGATTTTCTTCAAATAAATCCTGTCGGTTTATTCCACGAAAAATAATATGGTATAATCCTGTATCGCTTAGTACTCTGGGCGGTCTGCTCATTATCATCCACTCCTCTATAGCTTAGATTATACCATACTATTAATTCCCTGTCAATCAAAATGTGTAAAAACAGGCACGTCCCCACACGGGAACCATTACATAATTACATATAACAAGTAGACTTTTCTTTTTTTCTGTGTTATTATATTTACAAAACTTTTTTAAAGGAGAAATTTTATGGAATTCACAAAGCTTATCCAGGAAAGATATTCTGTAAGAAAATACGAAAACAAGCATCTTTCCAAAGATGTAATTGACAAAATTCTTATGGCAGGTCACATTGCACCTACAGGATGTAATTTTCAGCCGCAAAGAATACTTGTGCTTAACACTGATGAAAGTATCGAGAAACTTAAAGATTGCACAAGATGCCATTTCGATGCACCCTGCGCAATGCTTGTTTGTTATAGCAAAGAAGAAACATGGTCACGCCCATACGACGGTGCACTTTCCGCACCTGTAGATGCAGTCATTGTAACAACACACATGATGCTTGCGGCATATAATGAAGGAGTAGGAAGCTGCTGGGTAATGCATTTTAACCCCGGAAAAATGCGTGAAACATTCAATATTCCTGAAAGCATAGAACCTGTAGCACTTTTAACAATGGGTTATCCTGCCGAGGATTCCGTTCCCCATAACTTCCACTTAACAGTTCGTTCCATTGATGAAGTAGTTTTCTACGATAAATTTTAAGCATTTTGGAGACAGTCCCTTTTTCTGAAGCGGCTTTCTCCCATCCTATAAAAGTCCTTTTTCAAATATTTTTGTATCATGTATAAATGCCGTTATATTGATATAATTTCCTGTAAGGGCACAAAAAGCAGCGTGACACCGCACTCTTAATTACCACGAACAAAGTTTCCTGCGTCTTAATTTGACGCAAATTCCTATACGGTAAAAAATCCTCCCGAAAAATCGGGAGGATTTTCAATTATTCAATGATTACCAATCAAGCATACCGCTTCTGAATGTTACGGGAGCTATTCCGTTTGCACCCATTATGAAAATTCTAACCTCTGTGATAGTATCACTTGTACCAGGATGCGGAACGCCTGTACCCTTAAGAAGACCTGTTGCAGGGTCATAGGACTTATCTCCTTCAGCATTTGAAAGCTCTGCAAGGTCACAAATCTGAACGCCGAACCACTCATATGCCTCTTCTTCATCTGTTGCAGGTGTATATGAGTATGCGGGTTTACCGTTTTCAAGGCACTGTACAATGATAACCTTTTCTGTACCTGTTGCACCTTCAAGCCACAAACCGTTGAGGCAAGAAGCTGTACCCTGTGCAAGAGAACGGATTGCTATAGGAGAAACCTTTCTTTCCACTGTGTAAGATTCTACGATACCATTCTTTTCAGCTGTGATTGTAAGGTCTACAATACCTGCTTTATCAACGTTAAGTTCGGTAACTTCTTCACCGTTAATTGCGTATGTAAGCTGAGGACCGTCTGTCACAAACTTATATGTTGAAGGATTTTCAATCTTGATTGAAGGTGTTTCGCCCTCGCCTGTGCCGTTAAGGTCTCTCACATAAGCAGTGCCGCTGATTGTTGACTTACCTATTGTCATAGGTGCAAAGTCGCGATTTGTAAGAACTGATCTGTACTCTTCCGAAGCATATTCAACAAGTGCTGCGTTAAGAGCTGCATTTACTTCAACTGCATCTGTGTTAGAGAACTTTTTGAGAGAAACGTTATCTACCCACATTTCACCCTCAAGGCTGAGTTCGATTGAGTAACCGCGGATTGCGCTACCACCGTTTGAACCAAGGTCCATAGCAGCCTGGAGAATCGGAACTTTGTTAATAAGAACGCCATCTACATATACCTGATATGTCTGTGAAAGAGGATTGTGGTCAATAGTAATCTTAACCCATTCACCCTCACCCTTCTCAACAACACTTGCGGGCATATTATAAGAAACTGTTTTGCTTGTATTAACAATGAGACCTGTAGCAGCACCATTTGCCTCTGCAGTAGTTGTTATAAGTGAAACCTTACGTGTGTTGTAGTTAAGTCCAACCTGAATACCGGCTTTACCTGCATAAGTAAGAACTCTGAAAGCACCGGAACAAGTTTCACTATCACCGTGAACATACTTAACGTCAGCCTCAAGAATGAGTCTGTCGCCTCTGCCGCCACCTTCTACATTTGCGATAGTACCTGAAGACTTATGCTTTGCTTCAGTCTGCTTCATATAGAGAGCCTTGCCTGTGCCATCTGCAACAACCTGTGCACCACCGAGCACATCTTCTTCAATGTCGTCAAAGTTAACTTCCTTAACAAGCTCTACGCCGTCATTAAGAGTAACGTTAACTGTTGCTGTAGCTTCTTCAAGACCTGCCTCAATTGTAGCAGTCACAGTAACATTCTTTGTTGTACCGATTGGTGCAAGAGTCTTAACTACACCATTCTCTCCGATATATGCATCGTCGCTTGTTTCCCATGTAATATTTACACCGAGAGACTCAAGGTCGTAATCTGCACAAGAAGCAACAAGACCAAGATTCTGACCTGCTGTTACATTTACAGGAATTTCTGTAGCTTCTATAAGTTCCTTAAAGAAGTTAACCTTACCTGCATCATCAAGAGAAGCAACAATGTTATCTACTGACTGTAATGTGTAAACCTGAACATCGTCTGTATCGAAGAAGTATACAGGTGTTGTAGGCTCACTTGTGCTGTCCATATTTGAACGGCCTGTGAAACCGAATGCTGCTGATGTGATTTCTTCGGGAACTGCACTCTTTGTAGAATGTGTACCTACGTTCTTACCGTCGATAAAGCAGTTAACTGTCCATCCTTTTGTTGCAGCTGCATCTTCAGTAATTTCAAATCTGATATTATACCAAGTGTCTGCTGTGATGTTCTTATCAGTTCTTGCTGCAGCTGCACCATAGTAACCGTCATTACCAAGGTCATAGTCGTTATCGTAAAGATACTGGTTGTAGTAAATGAACTCAGCAATTTCAAGGTTGTTAAGGTAGAATGTCCAGTTAGCAATACCGCCCTTTACGGGAACTTTAACCTTAGCGTCAAATACGAGTGTTTCACCCTCACCTACTGTGGGAACAGACTTGAATGTGTATTTGGGAGAAGAACCGCTGGGCTGATAAGCACTTGTACAAATGCTGAAGTACTTATTACCGTTAGCTTCTTCCTTAACTTCCATAGCTTCCCAATCATTAATTGCTGCAGGTGTCCAGCCATCTGCATCAACGAAGCTGCCTACCTGAAGGTTTTCTGCATTAAGAACTTCTGTTGCAGATGTCATTGAAAGAGGAAGCACCTTAACAGTGTATTCCTTAACGATATCTTCTGCACCTTCAACCGAAACTGTACCTGTAAGAGTAACAGTCTTTGCTTCGAAGAAAGGACGTGTAACTGTACCGTCAAGAGCGATAACAGCTTCGTCACTTGATTCCCATGTGATAGAAACGCCTGCTACAAGGTCTTCATCAGCTTCAAGCTTAAGATTTGTTGTAAGAGCTGCGAAGTCGCCGCCGTTTGCAACGTAGTCTGCCTCAAGGTACTTTGCATAGTAAAGTGCCTGCTGTGCAGGAGTTGCATTTGCAAGAACATCTTCTGCAGCAACATCCTGATATACTGCGAAGTTATCAATGCTGTATGTACCTGTTGCACCGTCTGAAGCGTCTACAAAAGTTAAGCTTGTAACAGCAACCTTTGCAATATCCTCAGTTGTGTAGCCTTCTTTTAATGAACAGTTGTCTGTGAAGAGGTTCTTTGCAGAAAGCACACCGTTACCCCAGAATTCACCTGTCATAGGATCATACTTCATTGTAACGCCTGCCTTCTTGTAGCCACCCATCCAGTAGCCACCCCAACCTGCTGCAGCAAGTCTTGCAACTGTAGTACCGCTGTTGAGATTACCGACTACAGTACCTTCTTCATTGTAGAAGTTACCAGCAAAACGGATATCAATACCAACTGCAACGTCAGCAACTTCTGTTGAATCAAACTGAATTGTAACAGGCTCATCTGTTACGGGAGCAGCAGCCTTAGCATAAAGCCATACGCGGCCTTCACCGTCAGTATGGTTTGCTACCATTCTACCGTCTGCAACTGTAACATTGTTATTTGCAGAGCCGATGTACCATTCGCTGTAATCAGCAAATGTGTGCTTATTAGAAGCCTCAGCAACAGGTTCATTATCAATTGCGAAGTCTTCTGCATAAAGAGCCTCAACTGTCAGAGCCTTTACTGTTACGTCGATAGCTTCACCGCCATCGATTGTAATCTGTACTGCCTTATCCTCGAAAAGGGGACGTGTAACAGTACCGTCAAGAGCAATAACATTTTCATCAGAAGATGTTATCTCATAACTACCGAGATCAAGGTCGGCAGTTACAAAGTTTGCGGGCTGACCGTTTGCAATTTCTGCAAAGTCAACCGTACCCTCTGCCATTACAGAAAATGAGCACATTGAAAGTGCCATTAACATTGCAAGGCAGATTGCCACGAGTTTTCTCATAGTCTTTTCCTCCTTTTAAAATATGTAATTTTTTTTGCATCATCTTAAAAATAACGCTATTTTCTGATGCTAAATTCCACATGATTATAATACACCATCAAAACGCAAAAGTCAATAAAAGATGTAATATAATTTTAATATTACAGTAATTTTTCAGACACACAAGGCGGAGAATTAAGTCCCTCCGCCTTTCTTGTTTTTTATCTTATTCTGCAGATACTATCTTAGCGTAGTTTACAGGAGTAAGTGTTCCCATATTTACAAGGAATACTCTGATTTCATCTATACCGTTGTCGTCAAAATCTTCAACGTCAAGTCTTGTGAAATCGTCTGCTGTAAGAGTAACATTCTTCTTAACTGAAATAGACTCGAACTTGCCGCCCTTGTAACCTGCGATAACGATATCACCTGTTACGGCTTCTTCAGTTCTGTTGTTAAGCCATACGCCTATTTTATGAGTTGCACTATCATAAACAACTGTTGCGATTTCTGCATTTCTCTTACCCTTTACGCAGATATAGCCTGACTTCTTACCGCTTACAACAAGCTTATGACCGTCGATGCTGTATGTAACATCGTCAGTCTTATAAACAAGCTCGTAATCATCGGTAACGGTCTTTGCACCAAGGTCAAGAGTGAAGTTTTCTTCGTCTTCAAGGAAGTCTACATAGTAGTAAACATCATCATTGTACTCTACATCATAAGCTGTAACCTTCTTTGTGCTCTGATCAAGGGCATCGTAATGACGGAATGCTACGCCTCTGATTTTAGAGCCTGCCTCTTTGTAGTTATCACCGCTTGCAAGCATCGGATACACCTTATGACCGATTCTGTCATACATAACAAGTGTCTGTGTAACGTTCTCACCTCTTACATCGGGGGCAGCATCGTAAATCGGAACAAAGCCTGATGCGAATGCCATCTTGTATTCGCCTTCCGCGTCCTTGTAATACTCTATAACTCTGTCGGGAACGATATCATTCGCCCAATAGTCGCTTGTTGCTGTAAATGAACCGGGAATCAAATCACTTGATGCATTAGTTACATTCGATACCGGCATAAGCACAGGGGATGAGAAATCATATTCTTTACCACCTGACGTATATTTCGTAAGACCGGGCATATAACGGTATAAACCGCCACCGAAGGCGTCAGCTCTTTTGTAGTACTGATAGCCGTAATAATGGAAGGAATATACTTTTTTAAGAAGCTCGTGGTCGAGGTCGATGATAACATCACCATCTTCATAAATGGTAATTGTCTGCTTATATTTCATTATGGGGTCACCAACAGAAATATCTGCCATTGATGTATAACCGCCATCAGGACGGTTTGCACGCATATTTTCGCCAATAAGTGTGGGGTCAATAACATCATAGGTTTCTTCAAGAATTACCTTGCTGCCGTTAATTTTGAAACCTTCACGAACTGTGTCCATATTCTCATAGGTAGTTATTTCACCGTCACGAACAACATGCATTTTTATAACACGGTTTCCGATAGAAGGAAATACCTGAACGGATGTTGTTTTAACTGTAAGCGATGTGAATGCATCTGTATTTACTGCAAAATTATCTGAAACAGATGTATCATATGTAAGGGTTGTACCGGTAATAGTATCGGCAAATTCCCAGTTACCTGTGGTTTCGTTTCTTTCTGCTTCTGAAAGGAAAAGTATTGTATTTTCATCAATTACACGGATAAGTGTCCACTGAACACCGGCACTGTCTACCCATACAGAGCCTAAGTCACCGTTTGTTTTTCCGTGAGCAGTAACCGTTACCTCAACACCCTCAGATGCACCGTGGTTTGCACCGAGATAGGTTCCGTTCATATATGGCGGTGCAGATTCATCTGCAATCGGGTAGCCTACAAGTGCTGACTTTGCACCGCTTTCCTTATTTACAAGATGTGCCTCGTGATAATCATAGTGACAGTTCTTTGTAAGTGCACTGTCAGCATTAACTATTTTGAATACCTGGCTGAGATCGTTTTCCCCGTCAAATTCTGATACGATAGTAATATTTACAGGGTCACTGTATTGAGTTTCGCTATATGACACAGATACCTGAAGAGGCTGACCTGCTTCTGATACATAGTCGTTTGTAAACTCTACATCTCTTGCCTGAATTACAAAGTCGTCAATAAGAATGTTTGAGCCGACTGCAGTTCTGAATGCCGCGAAGTTAAATTTCTTGAAGCTGTCGTATGTAACGCCACTCTTAAAGGGCATAAGTGAATCATTCTGCTTTACACCGTTAAGGTAGAAGTCATAACCCTGATTTTCAAAGTCAAAGTCGAAGCGGTATCTGTCAGAAGTTCCGATAGCACCTCTCTGCTTTGTATAAAGTGTTTTTCCGTAATAGTAAGTAGAATCACTGGAATGACCGCAGACATACATATTTCTGCCGTTTGTCTGAATTCTTGCGATAGTATTACTTGAATCAAGGTCACTGCCTGTTGTACCACCGTAGAACTCAAACTCGTAAATTGCATTTACGCTTGTATCTTCCTTATATGTTGCGGTAAATTCAACGCTGATGTTCTTTACGTCACGGTCATTCTGGAATGTGAATGAAGGTCTGCGTGTACTACCGTCTGACTTAGGAAGGAAACCATCAATATAGTAATCCCCTTCTGTCTGTTCAATTGTTGTTGTAAAACGGTCGGGATTTGATTCACACGCCCAGCCGATTTCTGAAATATTCTGTCCTATAGCATCGGGATAGCTGAAATCCTCTGACTTGAACACATAAGTAGTTGTTGCAGGAACGATAATGTCATACTCACGTGTGAAGGTTACACCGTCAACCACTGCAGTTGCAGTAAGAGTAGCTGACTTCTCCTCTGCCCCACGCTTAACAACACCTGTGCCGCCAATAATTTCGATAACGGATTCGTCAGATGATTCAAAGGTGATTTCTGCACCATACTTTGTCTTTACTTCTGCGATTGCAGCATAAGAAAGGTTAAGGTCATTTGTTAAAGCAAAGTTTGATTCATCTGTCATATTGTAAAATGCAATTGCATTCTTGATTTCTGTAGCCGCTTCACTTGCCAGAACTGTGAAGAAATACTTCTTTGATGCAGACGCTTCTCCCTTTGAAACTGTTGCGGTAAGTGTAACTGCGGTATCTTCATAGCCACGGTTTACAACACCGTTACCGTCGATTGCTCCGGGAACAGAGCTTTCAAATGTAACGGTTGTGCCGTTTGCAGTGTTTGCTGCCTGAAGCTCTGCATAGTTAAGGTCAAGGTCTGTTGTAATGCTGTTAAAGTCTTCACTTGTCATTTTTGCCTGATCAAGCACAGCAACAGTCTTGTCAACGCTGAGTAAATCTGCATATGACTCTCTGTCACGTGCTTCGTAAACTATAAAGTTATCAACTTCAACAACGCCTGCAGGAGAACCGCCTGAACCTCTTCTGAAAAGGATATATTTAAGACCTGTCCATGCTTCGTTAGCCTTGGGAATAGCCTTTGAAGATGACCAGTCACCTGTAGATTTCGCTCTCATAGTGAGATTTTCCATATCAAGCTCTATGATAAGAGGTTCTCTGCCTGTTCCGGGAACAGTAGTCATTCCTCCAACGCTTAAAGCACCGTTAGTACCGGGTGTAATACGGATTGTAGGATAATCAACGCTTGAGCCTCTTTCCATTCCGAGCCACAAGTCAACGTATTTTCCTGTTCCCATTGAAAAATCAATGGATATATCCATCTGAATTGTGATTTTGCTGCCCTGTGCACTTAATGACGGGCCTGCCTGGGGGTACTTGGCACCGGCATGGTCCATATAAATGTAATGGTTTCCGTTTTCATCAGTTCTGATAGAGTGCTCCATACCACTATTTGTCTGGTCCACCCATCCGAGGTTAGAAATTACATTTGTTGTTCCTATAAGTTCGGGATAATGGAAGTTTTCCTGATAGAATACGTTTGTAGCGTTTGCCAAAACGCTAAGGTTTACTTCCTTTGTGATTGTTTCTGTACCGTCAGTAATTGTAGCTGTCATAGTAACAGGCTTATCTACAATGTCGGTACGTGTAACCTTACCATCGTTTGTGATTGCGGTTTCGTCACTTGAAACCCATGTAACTGTAACTCCGTCGGGAGCAGCAGGAAGTACAAGGTCTTTTGTAACGAAATCGCTAAGCTCATTTTGTGTAATAGATTCTGCAGTAATTGAATCTGCAAATTCCTCTAAAGTAGCTGATGCAGCAAATGCGGGAATAACTGCAATAATCATTATTGCTGCTATAAAAGCTGCAAAAAATCTTTTCATCACTTTTTTCACTCCTTTTTTATATTCTCTCTTACCTATTGAGGGAAATATCCGAAGGATAAAAGGGGCGCCTCTTTTGAAACCGCCCCTCTCCTTTTCATGGGTGCAGCGTCACGCTGCTTAGTACTTGATGAAAATAAATTCTGTTGCGTTTGCTCTGGCTGTTTTTGCAAATACCATGTAATTCTCATCAATGATGTTGTATCTGTCGCCCTGCATTGTGGCATTGATGGGAATTTCACGAAGAGTGGTCTTTCTGAAGGTTTTTTCCTGCACATCAAACACGTAGATACTTGCCGATGTTGGAATAGTTCTCATCTGTATATTTGCGGTAGTATCAAGAGCGTAGTTATCCATAGAAATTACTACTGTTGAATTATTCTTGTTGCAAAGATAACCGTATACATATGATATACCGTCAGTACCTATGGAACCTTCTGTTACGGGAGTTTGTTTATCAGCCAGAGAAATCATCTTCTCTATAGTTCTGATATTCTTTGCATCGTCTACCTGAAGCTGAACAACGTCACCAATCTTTATTCCTTCGGGAATAAAGTGGTCGATAAGACCTTCTTCAGCCTCTATATAAGTCCATTCGCTTGTCTGCTGCCAGCCCGTTATTCCCTTCACGGGATTTCTGGTTGCATCAAAGGTTGTAAATACCTTTGTAACGATAAATACTCTACCCATATAGTTTGAATAGTTATTGTTATCCTGGAATACCATGGCACCTGCATTCCAGAATTCGTCAACGTCATAAATCTTCATATTTGCATAAGCTCTGGGTGCAGTTTTTATAGCCATTACTTCAGGCTCGTGGTAGATATCCTCTCTTGCAATTCTGAAGTATACAGTGTCACTGTCTGTGGAGTATTGGTCCTTGTAACCACGACCGCTGGTACTTCCTGCACCGTAGGAGGTTGCAAGTGTGAAGGTATCCTTATCTGTAAATCCAAGATTTGTCTTAGTCTCTGTAGCGGTCATAATCATCTTAAGCTCGCCGTCAGAATTTGTCTTGATTCTTACAAGCTGGGGAACAAATTCACCTGTCTTGGGATTTTCAAATGCAGGAATTGTAAGAAGGTCTGCGGGTTTTGACTTAACACCGTTGATTTCAACATCTTTCGCTGCATTAAGAATAACCTCGTCATTCTTTTCTGTTACAACCTTAAGCTGAACAGTGTTACTCATTCCGCCTGTTTTGGGAGCGATTGCAAGACAGTATGCGTAAAGGAAATCTCTTGCGGCAAGGTCGATTGAAGCAATCTTTCCTTCATAGTTAAGGTAAACCTTAACATTCATACCCATTTTCGGGAAAAATTCGTCTCTGATACCGCCTGCAATATTTTCAAGGAATGTGGGAGCGTACTCATAGGGTACACCTTCGATAGAAATTGTTACATTTCCGTCTTCATCCTCTTCAAAGCTGTCAACTACGCCTGTTGCACTCTTTTCCGACACGACGAATTTTCTGTATTCGCCGTCTTTACTTTCAAAGAGTGAAACGATGTATCCGTTAACAAATTCTTCAATTCCTGCAATCTGAAGGTCTGCATTATAGAAAGATGCGTGAACCTTTTCGGGGTTGTATGAGTAGATATTACCGTTTTCATCGGTGATAGTCATATCAACCGTATCAACTGCTGTGATAATGAAATCTCTGTATTCTTCAACAACGATAAGGTCGTATATGCTGTCATTGTCGTTATCGATAAGAGTAACTGTACCTGCATCAATCTTAATGTCATTGACAAGGAATGTGGGGAATGATTTGCCGTTGTAAATCATATCCGCATACTGGTTAACCTTTGCATTTATTGTTTTTCCGCCTGCATTGTAATAAACAATGTTTGTCTTTGTGAATTTCTGTGAATCCTTTGCAAGGTCGTCTGCTTTGATTACAAGCTCCCCTGCAGTATCTGTATCGGGAAGGAAGTAAAGAATTGTTGTAACAGTGCCGTCTGCCTGATAGTAGAATTCTACTGCCTTACCGATATAGCTGCGAAGCTTTTCATCGCCTACAAGACCTGCAATATTATTTACAACCATGTAGTCTCTGCCGTGAACAGGCTGACCTGTAATTGTTGTGATACCGTTGTCTGTAACTTTTCCCTTTGACTTATAAATATCGTGATAAACACCCAGAACTGTCTTCTTGTCATCCGGCTGATATACTACAGAATCAGTACCTACACTGTGAACTGTCATAATAGACACATCAAATGTGTTTATAACAAGCTGAATAGCCTTTTCCCAGGTGAAGTTATCGCTGTTTGTTCCGAGATTTTTAAGAAGTTTAAGCTTAAGTGCCATATTTACATATCCGTCGGGATATTCCCCTGCGATTTCACCGTAGCCGAGGACACAAACCACACATTTGATTGCCTGCTCGTATGTGATGAAACCGTCGGGGTTGAATTCTGTTGCACTTACACCGTTCATAATACCGAAGGAATAAACTGCACATATTGCATTGTAGTATTCGCTGTTTTTGTCAACATCAAGGAAAGGAAGATGCTGTACATTCATATCCTTTGCATTGAGAATACCTGCAATAATCTGTGCAAATTCCCCGCGTGTTACATTCCCGGAAAAGTCTTTGGCTGAAAAATCACCAATTCCGAGAGCTTTAAGCATCTCTACATTGTTAATGTACTGTTCGGGAATCTGTACTTCTACTGCTTCATCAGCCGCACCTACAACGGTGAATACTGACAGAAAAACAGTTAACGTCAAAATAATTGATAATAATTTTTTCATATTGTATCCACCTCTCATTTCGCTACGTTATATTTAAGTGCTGTGAAGATAATCTGTGCAGCCTGTGCACGTGTAAGGTTTGCCTTAGGAGCAAATGTGCCGTCACCCATACCGTTAATTACACCGTTTCCATAAAGGGCATATACTGCATCCTTTGCATAAGAAGAGATTAAGCTGTCGTCAGAGAAGCTTTCTGCCTCTTTTGCCTGTGCCTGGATGATTCTGTAAATCATTACAGCCGCATCCTCTCTTGTAATGCTTGTACCTGTGCCGAAGGTGTTTCCGTAACCCTTTGTTATACCCTTTTCTGTAGCGATTGCAACAGATGAGTAGTACCATGCGTCCTTGGAAACGTCAGAATAGTTACATTCAGCATTTTCAGCTACCATGTTGAATGCACCTACAAGCATTTTTATAAACTGCTCACGTGTAACTGCATCTTCAGGTCTGAATGTGCCGTCTTCAAAACCGTTTATTACACCTGCATTACCAAGTGTCTTCACTGCTTCATATGCCCAGTGTTCGCTTGACATATCCTTAAGTGTTTCCTCTATATTTGTGTTTTCTTCTTCTTTACCTGTGATTTCGATAGAATCGTAAGGAGTCTTGGGTTCTTTGCTTCCTCCGCCGAGGCCGCCACCGCCGCCTCCGCCTCCGCCACTGCCTAAGCCGTCAGAGGGCTTTTCGGTTTTTGCGGGGGGATTCTGTTTTCTTGCTTCATATGCTGAAACAACCTGTGAAGCAAGAGTATAATTCATACCTACAAATGCGTAGTTAAACTTGATTTCGTCATATTCTGCGATGTATGAATTGTATTCTGATACATCAATACCGAGAACATCACCATAAGTTCTGATAACGTCTGTTGCAGCTGCCGCATCAACACGGTTAAGCTTTGCAATAGCGATAGCTCTCTGAACATAGTCTCTCATCTGTGCAAGAGTTTCGGGAGCCTTTTCTTTGAAAAGTGAAATAAGCACTTTGTAGATTTCTGCCTCGTGTGTTTTGTAATCAGCGTGTTCTGTATCAATTTGGAAGAGTGAAGCACTCTTTTCACAAAGTGCACGAACAGCTTCGTGGTCTGTTGCCACAGCAATTTCTCTGATTGCAGAAATTGTTGTCATAGTATCCTGAACATCGGTGAAGTTACTGAATTCACCTTCGTAGTCCTCTGTTCTGATAGCGATAAACATATTGTGAATGATGTCGGAATTTTCGTCGTAGTCACTGCCTTCTTCAAAATTGTAAAGGAACATACCCTTCTTTTCAAGAAGAAGTGCACCTACTGTAGAAACTGTTGCATCATTGAATCTGTCAAGTGTGCCGCCATCATCGTAAATGTCAGAGTATGTTTCGTAGTACACCTCTATAGTGTCGTCAGAAACATCTGCAAGATAGCCTGCACCTGATGCCTTGATTGTATATGTGCCTGCACTGTCTTCTTCTGTCATCCGGAAGCTTCCTTTTGCATAACCCTTATTGTCTGCGTGTACCTCTTCTACACGCACTACATTTTCGGGTGCGTCACCTGTTATAAGTGTTACCGTAATAAGCTGACGGTAACGTGCAGGGGTTGTAACTTCAAAAGAAATTACAGAGTTGTCGTAATCTACACTGCAGGTTACTTCAAAATCGTCTGCAGCTGAGACACTAAATGAAGCAAACATAGTGCACATTACGCATAACGCAATTAAAATTGCACTGAATTTTTTAACCACTGTCTTATCCTCCTTATTAAAGTTCGGAGTGTTGAGTGCGGAGTGCGGAGTGACGGAAGATTTTCGCTTGGGCGAAAATCAACCTCCATTCCGTATTCCGTATTCCGCATTCCGCATTATTTCTCAATTAACTCTACTTCTACGCTTCTTATCTTCATAGACGAAGCGGTAGGTCTTAAAACAAAGTCCATACCGAGGTCACCCTGATTGTTTACACCTATACCGTAGAGCTTGATTTCAGATGTTTCCCACTTGTCTGTACCTTTACGGGGAATTGTCACATAATGCTCTTCAGTTCTGAATATACCACCGATATTCTTGTATGTATAGTATGTAAGAACCATGGGGTTGATACCCTCATCCTTGTATGTAATCTTGATTGATACATCCTGATTGGGTGCATCAATGTAATCGGGCATTACAAGAATCGGCATCTGCTTTTCGTTGGGTACGTTGTAGTATGTTCCTTCTTTGTCCTCTTCCACTCTGAAGAAGTTTTCGGTAGTTTCGTAGGTGAAGGTTTCAACACCGTTACCCAAGGGGTATTTACCGCCTGCTACGGGGTTTTGTGTAATATCAGATACATCTGTCCACGCGATAACAGAGTGGCTTGCCGGTCCGTTGGGGTGAGGCATACCGAACATAAGAGTCTTGTCATCCCAAGAGAATGCGGGATGCGCATGACAGGGGTTCTGTGAAGGTCCGGGAACTGTTGCAATCTTGTAGTTGATACCTGAAAAAGCATCAGCCATTTTTATAAGTGAAGGAGTTCCGTTAGCGGGACCGTCACCTGCAACCCAGCGGTTTGAGTTCCAGCTTACACAAGGATGGTTACTGCCCTGAGAGAATGTGATGGGAACGAAGATTCTGTCCTTGTCATCCATTCTGAAAAATACATAACCTGATTTGTACTGTCCTGTGGGATAACCTACTGTAAGGTAGGAGTTAATCCATTTTGAGCCGTCCTGTGCCATTATGTACTGACCGTCGTGGCACCAGCTTTCGTGACCGAGGTTAAACAAACCGGGTGACATATCGTTATAGGGATACAAGTCATGCTGAGTAACAGCATTCCATCTTTCACCTGTTTCACGGTCAAGAATCCAGATTCTTTCACGTGCTGCTGCGTCCGTATCGTGAACGAAAATCATATAACGGGGGTTTACGGGGTTAATCATAAGATGGTCGGGATACATCATCGGTGTATCAAATCCGTGATAGAAACGTGTATCCCATTCGCCTGTTTCCATATCAAGCACTGTGAATCTTGTATACTTCGCTGTATCAAGGGTTGAGTCTCTACCCTCAACCGACATATATCTGCCGTCGTCCGTTATATGGAAAAGACCGAAGTTACCTGTATATCCCGGAGGGGGACCGTCTGTAACATACCTTTTCTCGTAAGTGTCGCAGTCCATCTCAACAATACGCTTTTTACTGTCAAGATACACAAGCTTATTATTCTTTGTAGTTACTATTGTATAGTTATAGGGGTCAAAGCCTTTGTCTATAAACTTACAATAGTGTGTTTCCATATTGTATTCGTAAACACGCTTGTTTGCATCAAGGAAGTAGAAGCGCTTTCCGTCCATAGCAAACTGATTCTGTGCCATATAACCCTTTTCAACTCTGATACCGAAAAGGTCAATCCAGTACCAGGTTCTGCCTGTTTCGGGGTCGATATTCTTGTGAGGTTCAAGCTTGAAGGGCTTGCGCTCAATAACTTCACGACAGAAGCTGTCCTGATAAACTACCGCAATGTCAAGCACACCGCTGTCAATCATTTCAAGAAGTGCGATTTTTCCGTCAACCTCTGCAGTCAGTGCCGCAACTACAAGGGAAACGAAGTTATCCATATTGGCATTTTTCTTCATCTGGAAAATCATGGAGTCACCAAGGACTATATTCAAATCCTTTGCGTATTTGTATATATCAGGAGTTTTTGCGTCCTTGCCTACATAAGCAACGAACATTCTTATCATTTCCTCCTGCGTTATCTTCTGATTGGCACCAAGCTCGGTAGGTGAAACATCAGTTACAATAAGACCAAGCTTCTTTGCCGCTGCAAGGTAAACCTGATTTTCAGGCTTTACGTCTGTATAAGCGGTGGAGGTCTTTGACATAACCTTGTCGGGTGCAAGGGTTTTTACTATGTCAACCAGTGCCTCTTCCCTTGTATACTCGCGAAGGAGCATTTCCTGTGTGCCGTCCCAGCTGTAGAAGCCGTTGTCGTTAAGAAGCTTTGCCTTTGAATCGTTAACAACACCGTAGTTTTCGACAGAGTCCTTTGCATAACGTGAAAGGTTTATAACCTCGACGTGTGCAAATGTGTTGAACGCACCTGAATAGATACGAAGGTCACCGCCGTTTTCATATCTTCCTGTAAACTGACCGTCGGCAATATATGTTACCATACGGTGCCAGCTCTGGTCATTGGGGTCTTTTTCGTCACCCATTTTAAGAACGCTGATACGCTTTGTCTCGCTGCCGTCCTGGGGGGTATATTCAAGATGGAAATAACCTGCACCTCCGTAGTCCCAGTAGTCAATTATAATTGCGAATGCACAGTCCTCAGGGTCTGCAAATTCGGGGTCAAATTTCATATAGAATACGTTATCTTTATAAACCTGTCTGCCTTCAATTCCGAGGAAGGTTGCAGGCTCACTGTAAAGCTCAGCATATCTGCCTTCTTCCACACCGCCGAGATATGTCATCATATTACTCTTCGGCTCTGCGGTAAAGGTAATATATGCACTGTTTTCACCGGGTGCTTCAACCTCGGTAATAGGATGCTGCTCAATATACGCTGCATTTGCCGATATTGACGCAAACAAACCGAGCATAAGAAGCACCAGCAAAACACCGAAGCTTTTTATATATTTCATCGTATTACCTCCTTCTTTGTAAATGTGGAGTGCGGAGTGCGGAATGCGGAGTGATGGAAGATTTTCGCTTTGGCGAAAATCAACCTTCATTCCTAATTCCTCATTCCTAATTCCGCATTATTAATACACTCTCACTGCCTTAATCTTTGTATCACCGTCGCCAAAGAGCTTAAGGTCAACGTCTCTTCCGAACGAGCTTGTAAGACTTCCGTCAAGCATTGCATCATCAAGTGTTATAACCTTAGTTTTCCATGTGCCGCTGTTTTCTCTTGAGATAATTTCCATACCGGCACCTTCTTCTCCGGCATATTCAAGAATGATGCTTTCTTCACCTTCGTCAAGGTATGTGATTTCAACATTTACGTTTCTCTGATTTGCTGCGATTGTTTCTACATCCATTTCAAGGTAGTTGCCGCTTTCAATCTTAAGGCACTTTTCACCGTTTACTTCGTCATAAGAAGTCTGTCCGTCTTCTCTGTAAACAAGGATGTCACGAAGGATAAGTGCACCTTCCATCTTAATTGATGCCGCAGGTCTTACAAAATCGTCAGCTCTTGCAATAGTTGTCTTGTAAACCTTAAGACCAACTGTTGTGGAGTTGAATCTTACGTTATACAGCTTACCTGCATTATTAAGTGCCGCCTCTGTAAACTTGGCATTTGTAATTTCAAAAGTCTTTGTTCTCCAGAAGCCTGTGTCCTTGAACTGAGTGGAAGCACTACCGCCCTGATAAGCAACAGAGATTGTTTCTGTACCGGTGTTTGAAGCAGGCTTTTCGTCAAAGTATGTAATTTCAATTACGATATTTTTTGTATCACCGTCAATATAGGTGAAAGGTGTTTTTGTGTGGAAGAATGAGTGAATCTTTGTAATACTTTCATCAGCATTCACACGGTCATACAGTGTTGTTTCGTGGCACATAAGTCCGTCCGCCTCGGTAGGTGCTGTCCAGAGGTATGTGTTTTGTCCCATCCACTGACCCTGAAGATTGTCAGAGTTATGCTGAAGCTGATTGGGTGCCTCCACAGGATCCTTTGAAACATAGGTGATTGTGGGAACATCCTTTGTTGTTGCCTCTGTCTCTGCAACATACTCAGATTCAAGACCTGAATCGTCAACTGCTGTTACACCGAAGGTGTATGATTCACCAAAGTCAAGGTTTTCACCTGTGTAGTTTGTAAACGGTGTTGAGCCAACGAGGTTTCCGTCTCTGTATATATTATAGGAAGAAACTGCCTTTCTGTCATCGTCTGCCTTTGTCCAGCTAAGGTCCGCTGTGCCTGATGTAGTATCTGTAACTTCTACCTCTGCAGGCTCTGCCGGAGGCTGATTAATAAGGCTCTTCTGTCCTTCAAAGCTGTCCCATACGTATACTACGTAGTCATAAGCGTCTCCACCGTCGGGAAGTGATGCTGTAAGTGTGTCACTTGCTCCGATTGTAAGGGTAGCAGAGTCTACGCTAACCCGGTCAATCTTACCGCTTTCCTTTTCTTTACGAACTGCAAAGAGGTAAACGGGTGCTTCTGTTTCGCCCTCTTTAAGGTTATCACAGTAAACATCTACGCTGATATCCTTATTGTCACCGTTATCTGTAATAACAGGAGCTTCTGCCTCAATCATATTTGTAGCTGCAAGGTTATGCACCACAACTTCAAAGGTCTTTGAAACAGACTTTTCTGCATTACCTATTGTAACTGTAAGTGTTACATTCTGCTTTTCCTCGCCCTTTGTAACAGTAGCATTGTAGCCGTCAATTGCAATTGATGATGGGTTACTGCTTGTAAGGGTTACATCAAAGCCGTAAAGACCTGCGAGTGTTGTTACATTGGCAGGAGCTATAAATGAGAAGTCCTCTGTGATTTTTCCGCTGTTTGTGTATGTGAAGCAGCTTTCATCAACCATATCAAGTGCAACCTGAGGGTCACTAAGATCAAATGCACCTGTAACAGCTGTGTCCTTCAGAATAAAGGTTGAATCCTTCGCTGTTCTGAAGAAATAGTATGTCATATTATTTATACCCGGTTGAATACTTGCCTGAATCGGGAAATTACCTTCACCAAGTAATTCACCGTTTATGTAAATGTTAAATACATCATTTTCAAAATCAACGACAGTGTCAATTTTATAATCTGTATTAAGTTCCAGTCTTTTATTTATCGATGTTCTGCTGAAATTACCGGGAGTAGACCTCAAAGCAATTGTGCCACCGGAGAAAATTTCCATTGCATAAAGCTCGCTTGCTGCTGCATTTGAAGCATAGAGTTGAAGGTCAAGACGCTTTGTTCCTTCACTTCCCCAGTCAGGAATATTGATTGTATGACTGTGTACAAGCTTTGTCTGGCTTGAATCAGATACGCCTGCTACACTTCTGAAATAGCAAACGCCCTGTCCTGCAAGTCGCTTAACCTCTACACCATAGCCATTCGCATACGGGTAAAGATATGCACTTACCTGACCTGCGTTGTCCTGATCAAACTTAAGGTCACTGATTGCACTGCCATTGTATACTACCGCGGCTGTATTCACAAGGTCGGGATAGTAGTAGTTGTTTGCATAAAGAAGTGCAGTTTCCATATTAAGAACCTTGAAGTTAAGTTCTTTAACTGCATCGTCACTGCCTGCCTTTGAAACAGTTGCGGTAACCTTTACATCTGTATCGCTTCCGATAGCACGTGTTACTGTACCGTCGTTTGCGATAACTGCAGTATTATCACTTTCAAATGTTACTGTAACACCGTCGGGAAGGTCAATATCACCACGAAGTGACATATCAAGATTCTTTGTAACAGCACGTGCAGGCTCACGGTTAGAAGTAAGCATTTCCTCTGTGATTGCGTCTGCAACCTCCTGTACGGCTGAATCAACTGCCTGAAGAGTCATTTCATCTTCGATTACTTCCTCTTCAACAACAATTTCATCCTCTTCATTTTCGGGAACTACAGGGGTTTCTTCTGTGTCTGCTTCTGCAGCAGCTTCATCCTCTGTAATTTCTTCCTCTGCATCTTCTGCAGGGATTTCCTCTGTTTCTTCTTCGGGGATTTCCTCCGCCTCAGAAACAGTTTCCTCAACAACATCAACTACTTCTTCTGTAACGATTTCCTCGGCAAATACCGCAGGAACCATGCAGACAAAAGTAAATACCAATGCCATTAAGAGTGCCATTTTTCTTTTCATAGTCTTTACCTCCATTTTTGTTGTATATATAAATTTTAATTATTATCTTGCCATATATTTTTCATAGGCGGATTGCTTTATCTGAAGTAAATCATCAAGACCAAGCTTATAAAGCTCTTCAATATATAAATCAAAATTCTCTATAGGTTCAGTACCTAAAATGAATTTAACAAGCATTTCCTGTGCGTACTGGTCAACTGCACGGCTGAGCCGTCCGTGTTCACCAAGATTATTAGACTCTGCCAGAACGTACGGTATCTGATACTTTTTGGAATCTGTATCCATCCACATATCCCAAGCCGCACGCTGAATATCACTGTCTGCATACTGTTCAAGATACCTTATATCCTGCACAAAGGGTCCCCCAAATCCTGCGTTTGTGTATTTCCCAAGGATTGTCGACATCGGAATACCGTCAGGATTATCGGTTATTTCCTTCGTATACCTCGGATAACCGTCCTCCATATTATACGAAACACCTTCTATACCAAATTGATATAAAAGACTTCCTTCCGTACTGTAGCCGTAATCAAGAAATCTTGCCGCAATCTCCACATTCTTGCAGTTTGTCGAAATTGCCGCAGCAGATGTAAGACTATTTGTATACTGCCCGAATTTAGGTTTTTCTCCTTTATTAAGAACAGGATATTTTGCACCGACAAAGTAATATTCAGGATTAATTTGCTGAAGCTTTGAGTTGTACGCACCAAGACTTCCGCCTAAGCCGCCATATATTGCCCCTGTTTTTCCGCTGAGAATATTTTCACTATGCTTTACAGAATTCCCAATGGCAAACTCTTTATCAATAAGCCCCTCATTATACCATCTGTTCATAGTAATGAGGAAATCCTTATATTCAGGCTGACCGGGTCCGTAACAAACCTTGCCGTTTTCCTGATAATAGTTCCACTCTATTCCGTACGCACCTGTAAAAGCACCTACACCAAATGCCCCAACCTCAACAGAAAGAGGAGCAGTTGCACCTTTTTCGTTTTTAAATGCACGAAGTACCGTTTCCCATTCGTCAATAGTTTCAGGCACTGACATATTTAATTCCTCAAGCCAATCACCGCGAAGCATCATACCGCCTGTTACCTTAAGTGCTGTATCGTGCTGCACCATAGGATAGTAAGCAATATCACCGTTTTCGGTAGTTATGCCGCGTCTGATTCCGTCATCTTTTTCAATTATTTTCTTGAAATTCGGTGACCACTTGTCAACAACATTGTTAAGCGGAATTATGTACCCGTCGGCAATAGCCTTTTCCGCACCGCCCGGGTAATTATTCCACCCATTAAAAATTATGTCGGGTAGATTGTCGGTTGCAATGAGCGTATATAAATCTTTCCCGTCCTCCGGATGTATCCATTCAATCTTAACGCCTGTTGCCTTCTCAAGTTCTTTTGCAAAAGGAAGCTCCCCGTTGTTGTTTGCAAAATATTTTTGACTTACAGACTGACTTACCCAATAAGTAAGTGTAACATCTGTTTTAAGAGGATATGCCGAATCAAGCTTTTCTTCTTTTTTCGTACAGGCGGTAAATGAAGTAAATGCTAATATTACCGACAAAACAAGTGCTGATTTTCTTTTCAACATATATCCTCCTTCCCTAAAAAACTGAACAATTTTCACTACTAACATTTTACTATACTTGTGTCAATTCCACAAGAGACAAAATCTAACATTTAGGACAAAATCTAACATTTTACCGTTTTTTCATATTTCGCTCTTGTACTATGAAAAAACAAAAACTTCTCTGTCTGTAGTAGAATATTTTATCAATTTTTCATTTTAAAAGGATTCATTTTGGCTTTGAAAATTGATTTTTAACCTTGAATAACACTTTATATTATGTTATACTTACAAAAGTCCGGAAGGAGGTGGCTGAATGCCAACGAAATTAAAAAAGACATTCAAATCAACTATTGTTTACGCATGGATATTTTCATACATACTGGCAGTATGTCTACCTTTCGTTTTCAGTGCGTTTACACTTTTCCATTCACAAAAGCTTCACGAAAAAAGCGTAATTTCATCTTCTGAAACAGTTCTTACAAGTATGGGAGAAAATGTGTACAGTCAGCTTTCATACATAGAAAGCTTTGCTACAAAGCTTTCTACCAATAGCTATGTATCAGACCTTTCAAGTCTTTCTGAAAACGTTGAGTTTTCTTCCACAGATTATGAAAACATTTACCACTTATCAACACTTCTTTCAAAAGATATATTTTTTAATACGGGTGAATATCTTTTTCGTCCGTATATATACTTCCACAATCTCGATAAAATTATAGGTCCTTCCAGCAGTTATTCCCCTGATGAATTCTATTCTTTTTTATCGTCTGACCAATCTGACAATAAAACCTTCACATCCAAGGACCTGAAAAGCTTCCTGAAGCGTTGGCACAAGGAAACCTTTCTTAGAATTCCCGGGGAAAAAACCAGGGTTTTTTATGCTCTTACAGTACCTTCTCTGTACAGCTCAAAATCATCGCCTATAACTATTCTTGTAGAAATAAATCTTCCGGGAATGCTTACTAACGCCTCAAATCTTTATGAATTTAACAAAGGAAATCTGCTTATATATGATGACGAAAATAATCTGATTTTGTCTGAAGGTGCTTTTGATTTAAGCAAGCAGATACAGAATGCACATATCAAAAACAACCGCTATGAAAATTATTCTGTAATAGAATCAACTTCTATATCCAACGGGTGGAAATTCGTATACGTTTTGCCAACAAACAAAGTATATTCTGAAATAAATATAATGCAAAGCATTTACACAGGGATTTTCATTCTCACTC
The DNA here is from genome assembly GCA_045544395.1 of Clostridia bacterium. Lineage (GTDB taxonomy): Bacteria > Bacillota > Clostridia > UMGS1883 > UMGS1883 > UMGS1883. The sequence continues at coordinate 22,255 of JAZPYX010000084.1, read as the reverse complement.
TCATAATAACAATTCTTGTGATAATTACTCTTGTCAAAAAGAATTACAAGCCTGTTAAAAACGTACTTAACACATTTAATATCAACAAACAAAAGACAGGTATTAACGAATTTGATTTACTTTCAGACCGTTTCAGGGATATTTCCCGAACCAATATAGAGCTATACAGACAAGATGCTGAAAAATCCACTAAAATCAAGCAACACCAGCTTGCAAATCTTCTTTTAGGATATGAAGGTGCGGATGATGGAGATTCCTTCATTCTTCCTGAAAAAGACTATGTTGTTACGTTATTTTCACTGGTTTCAGAAGTTTGTGATACATCATCTTCAGATTCAGCACGCTCACTTTTACGGCAGATTATATCGCACATTATGCCTTCATATTCTTTCGAAAACATTTCAACTACAGTAAATGGTGATTGTTGCTATGTATTCTATCTCGAAGACGCCGCATCTGCACCAAGGCTATATGAAATGCTTAAATGCATTGTTTATGGTGCTCACAAAAACTTTAACTTTTTTGGATTCAACATTCAGTGCTCTACCAGCGGAATCCATTCAGGTACAGAAAGTCTTCCAACCGCATACCACGAAGCACTGGACACGCTTGCACCTAAGCGAATTCACCAACAAAACGGCATTTTCCACTTTACTGATTTAAAAGAAAAGGTCAGCACGGGTTACTACTATCCACTTATAAAAGAGCAGACACTTCTCTCCCTTTTAAAAGACGGTGACTTTGACACTCTCTTGCCGGAGCTTACGGAATTATTTAATATTAACTTCAAAAACCAAAACTTTTCCCTTGATTTTGCCAGATGTCTGCTTCTTGATCTTTTAAATAGCGTTATCAAATCGTTAAAAGATGAAACTGACCGCAATATTGATATCAACATAGATGTAAAAGCAACTATACGCTTCATTCTTAACTGTACTGATATTTCAGTCGCATCAAACACTGTTGTAAATGTATTTAAGGCGTACTGTGACGAAGTTAAGCTTCAAAAGCTCAGAAGCAGTGATGACCTGAGTTACAGAATAATAAACTACATAAAGGACAACTTATCAGACCCTGAAATGTGCGTGGCAACGATTGCCGACAAATTTAATATGAGTCGGAACTACCTTTCAAAGCTCTTTAAAGAGCAGCAGAACATCAATCTCCACGATTTTATTAATGAAATCAGAGTACAGAAAGCAAAATCTCTTTTAGCAAACACCACGATGTCCCTCGGAGAAATCTGTGACAGCACCGGTTTCGGTAGCTACAGAACCTTTATCCGTGTTTTTAAGCAGATAGAAGGGGTTACAGCTCTTGAATACAAGAAACTGGTATCCTCTGAAAGAAGCGAAGGATAGCCGAAAGATGTCGAAATATTGCCGTTTAAGGCGTCTTCAGTATTAGTTGTTTGCTAACTCTATTATACTGGTTTGAGCAGATTTTGAACACCCACAAAACAACTTAAAAGGTGCACAAAACGACTCTTGAAAATATTATAAGGGTCGTTTTTTCTTATTAAAATAAATGTACCATAAAACAGCTTTTTCTACAAGTCCATTTCTTGCTGTTTTATGGTACATTTTTTGCTATTATTTAACTTTGTTTATTTGATTTCTTCTTCTGCATTTACTGCCTTAGGTTCTATTTTGTCATTTGTTATCCAGAATGCTCTTGCATATTTTGCCGTTGCATTGTATTTAAGCTCTGCAGGAACGCTTGTCGCTGATGCATACTTTTTAACCTCAATAAGCTTATAATTTTCATCATACAATGCCGCAATTACGGATGTATTTTCTTCGGCTTTGGCACCTGTTACGGTAAATGTGATTTTTTCACTGTTGTTTGTAATTTCCCCGATTGAAAGCTCGGCAAGTTCAGGCTCTATAACTGCAAGGTCAAATGTGAACTGGCAATCTTTTCTGTAGTACGCCTCCTGTATGGTTGAATAGTTTTCAACCTGTACAGTCTTTCCGTCTTCAGAGAAGTAGAACATTGTTACCATACCCGTTCCACCGTCATAGTACAAATCTGTTGACTGGGGATTAATAAGGAATTCTTTCACAACGTTTCCGTTCACACCCACACGTTCATTCATAACAACCCTGTCTGTTGAAATGTGACCGCAAAGAACCATAACGATATTTTCGTGAAGACTTACAAAGTCATTCCAGATAGTTGTACCGCTGTTCTGACCATAATCCGCAACGCCATACCATGAGTCAATCGTTCTTCCGTTACGATACATATAAAGGTGTGTTGCAACAATTACATTGTAATCAGGATGTGCTGCTACAACCTCATTTGCCCATTCAAGGTCAGGGTCTTTCGCGCCACAGTCAAGGTTAAGAAGCATATACTTTCTTCCGCCTTGCTCAAAAAGGTTGTAAGTATTACGCATTGACTGGTTGTAGCTTCCGTCAACGGTGTCCTTATATTCTTCGTAGGTGATGTATTTGTCAAAGTTTGCAACGTCGTGGTTACCACGCATTATTGTGTGGGGAACAACACCGTCAAGTGCTTTAAATGCGTCCTCTACAATGTTATATTCCGCTTCTGTATCTTTTTCTGTAATATCACCGAGAGAAACGGCACGAACTATGTTCTTTTCCTCTGCATTAGCCGCAATCCAGTTGTAGATTTTGGGAACATTCTGAGGCGAGTGATATGTAATCTTCTGAATATCACCAACAACTGCAAGAGAGAAATCATAGTCTGTTACAGGCTCTTTATTTGTGTACATACCGTACTCATTTACGTCGGAATAATATTCTGCGTCATTAATTGTATAAAGAGCAAGGTTATCCATATACATGCCTGTATTTGCAGTGTTACAGTTGAAGTATATGCCCGAAATACCCGGAACACCTGTAGCGCTTGTTCCGTAGTAGTCGTGTCCATAGGAATTTGCAAGCTCCATTTCGTGTCCCACTATGCTTACACCGTCAATGAACGCTTCTATCATTTCACGCTTGGTATCAATCATAATTTCAAGGTCAAACCATTCCCCGCGTGCAGGAAGCTTTCCTGTATAGGAGTAATCACCTACGCCCACTTTTCCCGTAGCGTAGTTAAATACCACCTTATCGCCCTGGTCACCGGCATTACCTCTTTCGTAGAAGGTTATGCTGTATCTGGGGGTTTCGCCCTCTTTAAAGTCAAAGCAAAGCTGACTCTTTATAGTGATAATACCGTTACTGTACATATTTTTGCCGTTTATTTTGCCAACCAGGTATACCGGTGAAAGGCCGTAGCAGGTTTCTGTCTGGTCTTCGTTTGCTCTGTGCAGATAAAGAACTCTTGAAGCTTCCCCTTCACCCTTATCAACAATAGTCTGTGTAAAGGTAAGGTTTGCATCCTTTACTCCGTCAATGGCAACACCGTTACCGCTGCCGTTACCTGTACCCCAGATTGCCTTGTATGCATCTATATTTTCGAAGTTTTCGGTGCTTAAGTGGAGCTTTGTGGTTACTCTGTTTGAAAGAACGGAGAAATTAAACACCTTGTCCTCTTCACCTTCAATTTTTGCAGTAAGTGTTACGTCCTGCTCTTCAGCGCCTCTTGTAACGGTACCATCTATAGCAATAGCAGAAGGATTGCTGCTTACCCAGGTAACAGTTTTTCCGTTAAAGTCTGTGGGAAGATTAAGGCTCTGTGTAATAGCATTGGGGGATTGAGAAGTAAGCTCCTCATATCTGATTGCAGATACTGCAGTTGAAGTTACCGAGAGGTCCTTTATAAGAAGCTCTACGGGAGAAAGGTTCTGTCTTATAATGTCCATTGTGAAGTAGTCAAGCTTTTCCGTATATTCATAATCCGGGATGTTTGCAACTATACCAACCTGTGTACCATCCATAAAGAGTGTGTAGGTCTTTTTAGCATAGTCAATTTTTATTTCAATCTTACGGTCTGTGCCTGCTGAAAGCTTAACATTTGATGCACTTGTTGACTTAAACGCAGAAGTTTCTTCATCATAATCGTAAATAGCAGCATAAGTATCTGCAAATCTTATTTCACCGAATTTTTTCACTCCGGCAGTAGTAGTCGCATAGAGTATAAGGTCAATTCTCTTTGTTCCGCTACCCCAGTCTACCATGTGATTTGTCATGTTAAGTGAAAGGACATCAGCGTCTGCCGCAGTAATATTCATTGTTTTCTTTACATTAACTGTCTTTCCTGTTTCGGTATTAAGACGCTTGTAATCAATTGCGTATCCGTCGCTGTAAGACTTGATTTTTGTTTCTACGTTTGTAGGAATATTTGATGCAGTACAGTTAGTATATGTCCAGCCTGAAAGGTTTGACACAATTTTACTTGTTTCAGTGTTGTACTCTGCAAGATAACTGTCCTTAAGTGAAGGATAATAGAAGTTATCCGACATAATAACAGTAGTATCAGTTTTAAGAACTGTAAACTTAAGCTCCTTTGTAACAGAAGCACTTCCTTCTTTCGTTACAGTTGCTGTAACAGTAGCATTACCGTCATAGGTAGAAGTTCTTGTAACCTTACCGTTATTTGCAATAACAGATGTGTTATTACTTGCAAATGTTACCGATACACCCTCGGGAAGTGTGATGTCACCTTCAAGTGACATATCAAGGTCCTTCGTCACAAGATGTGCAGGCTCACGGTCACTTGTGAGCATTTCTGCAGTAATTGCATCCGCCACTGCCTGAACATCAGTGTCAACGGTTGCCTCTGCATCTTCTGCAAACACAGAAAATGCAGTTATGCCAAGCACCATAACAAGTGCAAGACATAAGCTTAAAATTTTGTTTTTCATTTCTTTTTCTCCTCTATTATTAATAATAATTATTTTTCTTCAGGATAATACTCACGCTTTGCTTTGCCAATCAGTTCAATTTGTTCAAGGATTGCTTCTTCGTTTTCTTTAAGAGTTCTTCTCCATGTGCAACCGATATAGCCTGCAATCTGATTCTGACAAGGATGTTTGCTGAAATACTTGACTGCAGAATTAGTATTTGCTTTTAAGAAAATATTGCTGAAAATAATCACCTGTGTATAACCTGCGGCAAAATTATCATTGGCGCATTTTACATACTTATCTACCACAGGGTCCTGCTCTACATATTCAATGGGCACATCACCGTATTTTGCAACATATTCTTTATATATATCACGCTTCTTGAACTCGTTTTCGTAATAGCCCCTTACCCATTCTGACTGTTCCGAAAGCTTTGTCCATTTATTCGGGTCATACTCATAATAATGTCCGCAACCGATAACAGTATTCTTTGATACGTGGGGCATCCATTCTTCATTTTCATATTCTTTGCAGGTGCTTTCCCACATCATAACCTCTGCCCCGTTATCACGTACGCATTTAAAGAGGTGCTCCCAATCGCGGAAAAGCTGTTCGCCCTGCCTGAAATATTTACCCTCTTCCCCGCGGAAGTCACGGAATTCTTCATCAAGTCCAAGGTGTATGTATTCGGGATGCTCGAAAAGCTCATAAACCTCGTCAATAAGGTCTTTACATACCTTGTAGTACGTTGGTGTAGAAATAAGACTTCTGCCGTATTCCTGGAGCCACGGGTCGTGATATGCAGAGAAATTCATTTTGGGAATAATTCTTATACCAAGTTTTTTAAGCCTTGCAATCTCCGCTTTCATTTCCTCATGCGTCCAGCTTCCCTCAATAGCAAGCTCGGGATGGGACTTATAACGAAGTCCCTCACCAAGGGAAAGGAGAATAGTGTCGATGCCGTTTTCGGCACATTTGTCCACAATCTTATCCCACACCTCGCGGTCAAACTCCATACCCTCAACCTTTTTACATTCGTGGTCATTCTCCCACGTATTTGAACCTAAATGGACCATAAGTCCCCAGAATTTTTTCATGCTGATTTCTCCTTAATTTTCATTTTTCTCATTTTGGGGACAGTCCCCTTTTCGAGAAAATTTCCTTATTCACTGTAAAAGTATTTTTTAGCCTTGCCGAGAAGCTCAATTTGCTCGATAATTACATCTTCCTTGTCTGCATCCATCATTACCCATGGACAAGCAACAAAGCCGTCAAGGTTATCAAGCTCCGCCTGAGAATATGTAGCCTTAATATGCTCTGCCTCGTCCATTTCGTTATCCTTTATAAAGATATTTGTTGTAACGATTGCAACGGGAAAGCCTTTCTCAAAAAGCTTCTTTCTGCCCTGCATCTTTATTTCAAGCACGGGGTCTTCTTCAATATATTCTATAGAATAACCGTATCTCTGCACAAAACGTGTTGCATAGTATTCTCTTTCCCATTCGGACTGGTCTGCAATCTTATGCCACTTTTCTTTATTGTGTGCATAGTAATGCGAAGAACCCACAACAACATCATTGGGAATTGCATCGTAAGCTGCCTCGTTATGCACAAAGGTTGACTGCCACATATGACACTTTGCACCGGTTGCCTTTACGCAGTCTATAAGATAGTTACAGTCCTTTATCCACAAATCACCGAGGCGAAGAGCCACATAGCTATAGTCCTTGTCATCTGCATGACGGGGAGTTTCCTCGTCCATACCGATATGTATAAATTCAGGGTGGTCAAACATTTCATACGCTTCTTCAATAAGGTCTTTACAAACCTGATAGTATATGGGGGTTGAAACCATTCTTTCATAAATGCCAAGCCATGCATCATGCACTGTTGAAAAATTAAGCTTCGGCACAAGTGCAATCCCCATGCTGCGAAGTCTGTGAACTTCTGCTGTGATTTCCTCCGGCTCCCATGAACCGGGGATGCCGATTTCAGGATGTGACTTATATCTTACGCCCTCACCCACGTCAAGGATAATTGTGTCAACTCCACATTCTGCACACTTATCCACTGCCTTATTCCATAGGTCACGGTCAAAGTGCATTTCCTTCTGCGCTTTGAGGTCACCCCACATATTTCTTCCTAAATGAAGTAAAACCGCCCATCTCATAATTCATAACTCCTTTTTTGCCGGAAAGGCATTTTGATTAATTTCATTATTGCACCTTAAAGTCAAAAACTCAAGAGACAAAATCTACCTTTTAGGTCAAAATCTAAGATTTCGAAAAAATATTTCACCCCACTAGACAAATTATTGATTTTATGTTATAATGTGGGCAAAGATTAATATAAGGAGGAAATGAAACATGAAAATGATAACAGCGATAATTAACAAAAAGGATGCCGGTAAGGTTTGTTCTGCACTTATTGACAGCGGGTTTTACTTTACTAAGACAGCATCGAGCGGCGGTTTCCTCACAATAGGAAATACTACACTTATCATAGGTGTTGAGGATGATAAAGTAAGCGAGGTTCTTGACCTTATCCGTAAGCACTCTTCAAGACGTACAGAAACAGTTACCGGTATGATTGGTGAAGCTATGACATCTACCGTTGTTCCCACACAGGTAGTTGTAGGCGGTGCAACTGTATTTGTAACAGACGTTAAGATTTTCGAAAAAATGTAAGAATATAATAGAAAAAACGCACTGAAAGCCAAAGCTTTCGGGGCGTTTTTTTATTATGAGTATCACTTAAAATTATTCCATGTTATGATATAAATTTTCTTTTTTCTAGTAATTTAATAAGTACAGTCCCTGCTATCAGTGCTATCAATCCCTGGATACTGTTAAATGGCACACTTAATAAGGCAGTTTTAAATCCATACAGAAAACCTTCATACAATAAATAGCCGCCTATCATCACTGATTCTGCAACTGCACCGCCAACCAAAGCAGAAATTACAGTTTTCTTGTTGTTTTTGAATGCTTTAAAAATAAAGCACGCTATAATAGCCATAAGTCCCTTTATGACAAATGTTGCAGGCGCATATACTATGTAAGGAGAAAGAACATCCGCAAAAGCAGAACCTACGCCTGCAGCAAGAAATGCATACACAGGTGAAAGCATCCATCCTGCAAGAATAACCAGTCCATCCCCCACATTCACGTAGCCTATGGGGCCCATGGGTATCTGTATAAATCTCGTAGCAACAAATATCAATGCTGCAAAAAGTGCTGACTTTGAAATATTTCGTGTTTTTCCTCTCATAAAAAATCATCTCCTCTTTATATTATTGTACACCCTTTGTATTCATTTTTCAATATTTCAAGAAAAAAATCAGTTCACTTCGAACTGATTTTTTCTTTTAAAAGCAAGGATTTTCCTGTTTCTTTTTATAATCACTAGGGGCTTTTCCTTTCAGTTTTTTAAATGTTTTACTGAAATGAGCGGAATTGTTGAAGCCACACATAAACGCAACTTCCGTTACATTAAAGTCATCTTTATTTTCAATAAGGTAGCTCGATGCCAGCTCTACCCTTGCATTCAGAATATACTCCCACACAGTCATTCCCGTAGCATTTTTAAAGGCTATGGAATAGTTTGTTTTTCCCATATTGGCTATATGTGCCAGCTCTTCAAGAGTGATTTTCGAAGCCAGATTTTCGTTTATATATAAGAGCGTTCTTTCAATGCTTTTATAGTGAGCACTTCTTTTAATTTCTCCGCTGCTGAAGCCATCCTGATAATACTGTACTGTCAAAGAAAGAATAAGCACCAGATACGCCTTTATAACAAAATCGCTGCACGAATTTCTGTTTTCAAATTCATTTTCAATCATAAACATTGCTTCAAGAAGCTTTTTACCGTTAAGATGCACACCATTTATCTTGTCAGTGTTTTTTTCAAGCATTACACAAAACTTCTCAATATCGCACTTATTAAAAACCCTGTACTCACCATCAACAAAATCACTCAAACTGAACTTCATAACGAAAATTTCCATACTTCCGCTACTACGCAAGGTGAATGAACGCCCTTTTTCAAACATAAGAGAGTCACCTGATACGAATTTGTCGACTACACCGTCAACAGAAAATTCTCCCTCACCATCTATTACGGATAAAATTCTGATACAGCCGTCGTCATCACTGAAAGTACTGTCTATAACGGTACGGTAAAATGTCAGAACTATTTTCTTTTTTTCTTTGGAATACAGTGTATAAACACTTTTATTCATAAAAATCACTTATCCCACAGATAGCCTAAACAACCAATACTGAAGACGCCTTAAGCGTTGGTTGTTTTGCTATTTTATTTTGAGAGGCTCTTCAGCCTGTTCTGTAAACTTTCCTACTTCTATTATAACATCAAGCTTATCTTTTTCAAGCATTTTGTCATAACAAATAGTCCTTTTTAACACAAGCAGCCTGTCAGATAATGCCGTTGGATTACTTTTCATCGTCCCAAGGGTATCTGATTTTAAGAACCTCACCACCGCGTTTCTTTGATTCTTCAGCATAAATACCCGGAAGGGTCATACAAAGACCTGCTTTAAGGGAAATAGGTGCTTCCTTTCCGTTTTTGACAGCATCAAAGAAGTGGTCAAGCATTGCATAATCCATACCGCCGTGACCGACTGCGTCTTTGTTATCTGCATAAGCAGGAGGCATAAATTCTCCACCAATTTCTTTAAGCTCGTTATCGTCTTCTTTTGTGAAATTGTATCTTATAACAGGCTTATCGAAGCGGTCTATTCTTTCCATATACCCTTCGGTACCGAACACACGGTAATTATGATGACCGATATTTGCACGACATCTTCCGTTACGAAGAAGTCTCACAACAACACCGCTTTCTGTCTGGAACTGGGCACAGTTCATATCGTCTTTTTTTGCAAAATACTCTTCGTCGGCATGCATACCTGTACCAAAGCAGCTTACATAACGAAGCTCCTCGTCAAGAATTGTAAGAAGCGGTCCAAGAGAATGTGTACAGTAACGGATGGGTGTAAGAAGCTTTCTCCAGTCACCGTTTTCGTTAAGATGGATATTCTCATCACTCTTCGGAAAACTCCAGTGAATATACTCTGCTTCCATACAGTACGGCTTTCCAAGAAGGCCTTTATCGTAATACTCTTTAAGCAAAACTGCAAACTTCTGTTCATTAGGATTTGCACCTACAGAAATCATTGCCTTTGATTCCTTGGAAGCTTTCCATAGCATATCTGCTTCTTCAACGCTTGCCACAACAGGAATATCCGTCAGAACATTGATATTTTTTCTGAGAGCCTTTGCACAGAATTCAGCGTGAATATCGGCACCCGTTTCTACCATTACAACATCAAGATTTGCTTTTTCAAGCATTTCATCGTAATCTTCATAAAACACAGTGTCGGGAAATGTTACCGCCATCGGCTCGTCAACCATCCACTGCTTTTCAAACCAGTTTGAAGGAATAACATCGCACGCTGCAGCAGGCACCAAATAATCAAAGCTCTTTATTGCAAGAGAAAACATTGCTCTTCCCCTATGACCTGCCCCAACAAGACCTACTCTTACCTTTTCCATAACAATACCTCACTTTTCAGCATTTTCTGCAAGAACTATTTGTATCCTTTCTCACTATATAAAAAACACAAGGCTTTTTCAATAATTTTATTTCAAAAAGTTTTAATTATATTTCAAACGAACAGCTTATAAAGAGCAGTTGACAATACAGGTTTTATATTGTAAAATCTGTATACTAACTAGGGTAACAGTAATACAGCTAAGCTATGGAGGCAAAAATGCTTAAAATAACTAACCTTTTTCTCCCTGTCAGATATACAGAGGAAGACATACGAAATGAAATAAAAAGAAAGCTGGGTATCGGAAATTACGACATCATTTCAGTTTCTTTGCTTAAAGATTCTATTGATGCCCACATCCGCGGAAAAATCTGCCGCTGCATTAGTGTAGCGGTTTCACTTCGTGGAGAAAAGCGTTTTTATAATATTAAAAATGTTGAAAAATACACCCCCTATCTTTATGAATACCCGCCTGCATCACGCCTTTTAAAGCGCCCCGTCATTGTAGGAAGCGGCCCTGCAGGGCTTTTTGCAGCACATATTCTCGCGGTCTCAGGTGCAATGCCAATTGTCCTTGAGCGGGGTATGGATGTTGACAGCAGAAAAAATGCCGTCGACAGATATTTTAGTGACGGCAAGCTTGATACTGAGTGCAATATTCAGTTTGGCGAAGGCGGTGCAGGTACTTTTTCTGACGGAAAGCTTACCACAGGAACAAAAGATCCGCGTCAGCATAAGGTGCTTTCTGAATTTGTAAAACACGGTGCTCCCGAGGAAATTATGTATGCCGGAAAACCACACATTGGAACAGATCTGCTTTCTGGAATTATTAAAAATATGCGTAATGAGATTATATCCCTTGGCGGAGAATTCCGTTTTTGTTGCCGCCTGGATGATATCTGTACGGAAAACGGTCATATAACGGGAGTTAAAACGTCAAAAGGCGATATTGAAACTGACACTGTTATTCTTGCAACGGGACACAGTGCCCGCGATACCTTCCGTATGATTTTTTCCCATGGTGCAATTATGGAGAAAAAGAGCTTTTCTGTAGGCGTACGAATAGAGCATCCGCAAAAGCTTATAAACGATGCCCTCTACCATAATGCTAAAGACAAGCTTCCTGCTGCTGATTACAAAGCAGCAGTACACCTGAAAGACGGCAGAGGCGTATATACGTTCTGTATGTGCCCCGGTGGAAGTGTAGTTGCCGCTGCAAGCGAAGAAAATACTGTTGTTACAAACGGAATGAGTAACTTTGCCCGTGACGGAGAAAATGCCAACAGTGCACTCCTTGTAAGCGTCACCCCCGAAGATTTTCCCGACGATATTTTTTCCGGAATGGAATTTCAGAAAAAACTTGAAAAAGCTGCATTTTATATGGGCGGTGCAAATTATTTTGCTCCTGCACAGACAGTAGCGGATTTTAATAACAACCAACGCAGCACAGGCTTTGGAAAAGTGAATCCTACTTATCCTATAGGTGTTACTCCATCAAACCTATCCGGACTTTTTCCCGACTTTATAACTCATTCACTTCGCGAAGGTATTAATCTTATTGGCAGAAAAATAAAAGGTTTTGACCTTCCGGACGCGGTACTTACCGGTGTGGAAAGCCGTTCATCCTCTCCCGTAAGAATTATACGGGGCGAAGACTTGCAGTCAAACATTAAAGGGCTTTATCCCTGCGGTGAGGGGGCGGGTTATGCCGGAGGAATTATGAGCGCCGCTGTTGACGGAATAAAAGTGGCAGAGAAGATTTTGGGAAAAGAAGAAGCCTGACAGTTTCTGCACACAATAGGATTACAGTTCCTGTAATGATAAGTACAAGAAGTATACTCATATCGCTTCCTGCCGCCCTTGTTATGATATATGCAACCAATGCGGCAAATATTTTTTCAATATAATACATTTTCATACTATACCTTCTCTGACACAATGCATCAGCCTGAAGATGCACACTTATACCTCCCCATGCTAAAAAGGCACTTGTCAGCGAAAGAGATTCTCCGCCTGCCTGCGACATTTCGCTTGCCCCGCGTGTCACTTCCAGAATTCCGCTGAGGATTCCGTACTGACCAAAAGGTAACACTTCAAGAAGTGCAGAAAATAAAATAACAAACACGCAGGCAGTTATTATGGCACTTCCGCTTTCTGTTGCTGATTTCGTAACAAGCTCTCCTGCAGGAGGCTTGTTTTTTTTATAGAAAAGCCACTCTTCTTTCACCCTTGTTTTCCTTTTGAAATTTCCTGAAAAAACCCTTGCGCATATGACAGAAGTTATTATCTGCACTGTAAAAAGCATTACGCCCACTGCCTTACTTCCATATAATCCTACACCAACTGTTCCTATTATAAAAAGCGGCCCTGCATTATTACAAAAGCCAAGAAGTCTTTCTGCCTCTTTTTTGCCGATACACCCGTTGCGAAAGCTTTCGTCAACTGCACGGGCTCCCGCTCCGTATCCTCCTATAAGACCTGTAACAAAACATACGCAGCCGGCACTGCTCATTTTTGTAAGAGGACTCAGAATTTTTGATAAAACAGCTCCAAGAGGTCTGGAAAAATTGCTTTTTATTATACATCCTGACGCTACCATAAACGGAAGAAGTGACGGCACTACTGCATTCATACAAAGCATAAGTCCCTCTCCCGCACCTGAAAGCACCTTTTCGGGAAAAAGTGCAAATGATGCACAAATAAGAAAAAACAGCATTTTGACCCTCCGTTATATGAAAACTATTGATTCTATACTTCCTTTGATAAGAATACCCTCATCCGTAATACTTTCAATAAATAAATTCTGTCCTTTGATTTCAACAATACCTACAGTGGTGTTTACCTTTACCGAATTTTCACCGTAATCAAGAATTCCTCTGAAATTTTCAATACTGAGGTTGCTTTTCCCCATCAGTTCTATCCGGGGAATATCGCTCAGCACATTAAGCGGTACATCAAGTGCATCTGCAATACGCTGCACTTTTTGTTCTTTTTTCTTCATTTTCCACATCTCCCTTATTTTATAAGTTATGCCGGCAAAACATCAAACATACAATTATTTATGGGAGTGATTCATATGTTGTTTGAAATTATTAACTGTATTAAAGGTAACTATACTGTAAAAGCAGAAGGTAATTTTCCTGAACGCATTTTAAATATTGCCTCTACATCAGGTATTTACATATACAAAGTAAAACGTGACAGTGATTTTTCCTTAACTTTTTCACTAAGCAGGAAAGGTGCACAAAAGCTCCTTGGCGAGAATGTAGAAGGTCTTACTCTTACGTTAATAGAAAAAACCGGCTTTCCGGTATTTTTCAAGCGCTATAGGAAACGTTTTATTCTTATAACTCTTCCCCTTTTGTTTTTAATATCAACCGGTATCCTTTCAAAGTTTATATGGCGCGTTGATATAGACGGAGGAAACAAAAAACTGCAAAGTGATGTGAAGGAAATTATAAAGGAAAACGGAGTTTATATAGGTGCACCCAAGCATAAAATTGACCGCTATGAAATTAAACGAAAGTCAATTCTCGAAATAGACGACCTGATGTGGATGTGGGTAGATATTAAAGGCACAACAGCCAATGTGAAAATTCAGCCACGGACAAAAAAGCCGTCACTTATTAAAATTGCAGAGCCTTCAGATGTTATTTCCATTTATACGGGAGTAATCAAAAAAATGCAGGTCTATTGCGGTATACCGCTTTTTTCAGAAGGAATGACAGTAGAAAAAGGACAAACGGTAGTTTCAGGCGTTCTGAGAAGCGAAAACGAAAATATTCCAACATATTATCATCATGCTTGTGCCGATATAACGCTTCAGATAAAAGAAGAAAAAACTGTTTTTATTCCATATAAAACATTGAAAAAAGAACCTACAGGCAACGAAAAATCAGTCTTTTCCGTAAATTTGAAAAAAAATAATATAAAATTTTCATTAAACAGTGGAATTTCCTATGCTGATTATGATAAAATAGAGAAAACAGTAAAAATTCCTTTTCTTCCTGTTTCTTTTTCCCGCACTACTTATTGCGAGGTTAATGTCATCCCGGAAGATACAGATGTCGCCTCTGAAACTAAGCGACACGAAATTGATTTTTTAAATACCCTCAGGGAAAAAACGTATGATATTGAAAATATCAGCCGTCAGATTTCCGAAACAGAAAACGGCGTACGGGTTACTTACACTGCTCAGTGCCTTGTACGTGCAGATAAAGAAATTCCTATAATCACAGAAGGAGACCAAGATGGAAAGAATAGTTGAAGGCGGAAGCATTGACACAGTGATGTCGCTTTTTGGCAGTTTTGACTGCAATATCAAGCTTATAGAACGTGAAATGAACGTTAAGATTGTAAACAAGGATACACAGATTAAGATTCTTGGCGACAACTGCGACAAAACAGCATCGGTGCTTGAAAGACTTATCGGTGAAATTGAGTCCGGCGAGACACTTACGGAGCAAAATATCCGCTATGCGATTTTTGCCGTTAAAGAGGATATTGAATATGTTGCCCCTGCAAAGGGGGATTATATATGTATCACAGCAAAAGGAAAACCCGTAAAATGCAAGACACACGGGCAGAAAAACTATATACAGAAAATCCGTGACAATACTGTTGTAATTGCAATAGGTCCTGCAGGAACAGGAAAAACCTATCTTGCTGTTGCCATGGCGGTAGATGCTTTCAGAAGAAAAGAAGTCAGCCGTATTATCCTTACACGCCCTGCCGTTGAAGCAGGTGAAAAGCTTGGCTTTCTGCCCGGTGATTTACAGATGAAGGTTGACCCGTATCTTCGCCCTCTTTATGATGCCCTTGCCGATATGCTCGGAATGGAAAATTATCAGAAATACCTTGAACGTGGCGTAATTGAAATTGCACCCCTTGCTTATATGCGCGGAAGAACTCTTGATGACGCATTTATTATCCTTGACGAGGCACAGAATACCACTCCCGAACAGATGAAAATGTTCCTTACTCGTATTGGTTTTGGTTCAAAGGCTGTAATAACAGGCGACGTTACGCAAATTGACCTTCCCGACGGAAAAAGAAGCGGTCTCAAGGATGCAGCAAAGGTCCTTAAAAATATAGAGGGGCTGGATTTTTCATACCTGTCAGATAAAGACGTTGTACGCCATCCCCTTGTGCAGAAAATCATTGCCGCTTACGAGCGATATGAAAAAAGGCAATAACAAAGGAGGCTTGTTATGCTGAATTTACATTTTAATAAAGCAGTCCATATTATAATAACTGTAGTATCACTTTTTCTTATACTTTTCCTGGTGATGTTTTCAAACAGTGTCGGTCAGCTCGATCTTAAGGTCGGTGATGTTTCTGAAGACGATATTTATGCACCTCGTGCCATTGTAGACCAGCTTACAACAAATGCACGCCGTGAAGCTGCACGCAAAGGCGTTGAGGATGTGTACATTCATAACGATGATAAGCGTATATCTGCTGTAGAGGATATTTCCAAGGTTTTTGAGCTTGCATCTTCCCTTCGTAGTGATAAAGAAATTTATCCCAATAAAGGCGCCCTTGAACTGAGTGCATCAGTAAAGCTTAAGATTTCAGACGAAACGGCACTTATTCTTCTGCAGGCTTCAGACAAAGAATTTGCAGAAATGCGTAAAACAGTGCAGATTGTTGACGATGTTATGTCGGGAGCTATTTCTGATATTGAGCTTGCAAAAAAGCAGTGTCAGGATAAAATAAACGCACTTAACCTGTCTTCGGCCAGAAAAAATGCGGCATCTGAACTTGCCGGACTTGTACTGACTGAAAATGTGGAGCTTAACAAAGAAGAAACAGAACTTCGCAAACAATCTGCTGAAGACAGTGTTGCACCTATTGAGTATAAGAAAAATCAGATTATTGTACGAAAGGGCGAAGTTGTTTCTGAAGCACAAATAGGTATGCTTACAGAGCTTGGACTTATAAAGGGGACAAGTCCTATTTCACTTACATACACAACAGGAATTATTCTTCTTGTTCTTATGTGCTACACATTGCTGCTATTTTACTTTCATAACAGAGGGCGCGACGATGCACATGCACTTCCAATACTTGCTCTTACAGGATTAATTACCGTAATAATCTCATCTTATGGAAACAGGTACGTACCTTCACACTTACTGGCAATACTTCCCCTGGGAATTTTTCCGGGAATTGTTGCGATTTTTTCCACACCGCAGACTGCAATTATATCAAACATGATACTCTCAATTTTCTGCGGAGTTTCCTTTGACGGAAACTGGAGCCATACTATTTGTCTGATTATAGCCGGAACAATATCTGCCTATGCGTTTTCTGCAGTAAAAAGGCGTTCCCACCTTCTTCCGGCGGCAGTTGCATCAGCAGTGTTTTATGCCATAACATTTTCTACTATGTCATTTATTGAAGCTTCCAGTGCATCTGCGGCTCTGGCGGCTTTCGGCAAAGGACTTCTTGGCGGTATTTTGTCGGGACTGATTACAATTGGTTCTATACAGTTTTTTGAAATGCTTTTCAATGCTACTACACCAATGAAGCTGTCAGAGCTTACAAATCCTGAAAACAAGCTTCTTAAAAAACTTTTGGTAGATGCCCCCGGAACGTATCACCATTCGCTTACTGTAGCAAATATTTCAGAGATTGCTGCAAGAAGCATCGGTGCAAATTCTCTGCTTGCACGTGTGGGTGCTTATTATCACGATATCGGCAAAATACGTCACCCACTTTATTTTAAAGAAAATCAGTATGACCAGAATGCTCACGATACACTTTCACCTTTTGAAAGTTCATCACTTATTATAAGTCATGTTACAGACGGATATGAGATTTCAAATAAAAACCGACTTCCCAAAGCAGTTTGTGATATCATATTGCAGCATCACGGAACAACCTCCACAGGATATTTTCTTATACGTGCAAAAGAGCTTGACCCCGAAGTTGATGAGAAAAAGTTCTGTTACCCTGGTCCTGTTCCGCAAACAAAGGAAGCCGCTATCGTAATGCTTGCTGACTCCTGCGAAGCCGCAGTAAGAAGCATAGACGAAAAAAGTGAAGCTAAAATTGAAACAATGGTAAGAAAAATCGCGACTGAAAGAGTAAACTCAGGACAGCTTTCACAATGTAACCTTACCTTTGCAGAACTTGAAACGGTAATCAAAGTAATAATCAAAACGCTGGGAGGATACTTCCACGAGCGCATTAAATACGAGTAAGGGGATGGCAAAGCCATCCTTTCGAAGCGAAAAGTTTCTGACGAAAATATTTCGCTTCGAGTAAAGGGCTTACGCTCGCGCGGCACTCACCGTGCCAGCCCTTGCAAGGAGTTAAAACCGAGGTACACGCCCCCGGTTTTAACAGATTTTATCTTAAGGGAACACCCCGTAAGAACAGCCGTATGGCAGAATGGAGAAAAAATTATGATACAGTTTATTATTGAAGACGAACAGGAAAAGCTTGAATTTACAGAGGAGCTTGAAGAAATTGTGCAGAAGGCAGTTGTAACTACCCTTGAAACTGTCGGTGCAGATGATGAAACGGATTTTGAAGTCAGTATCCTTATTACTGACAACGAAGGTATTCACGAAATAAACAAGGAATACCGTGAAATTGATGCCCCTACAGATGTTCTTAGTTTTCCTATTCTTGAGTTTGATGAAGACGGTGTAATGCTTGAGGATAGCGGTGACTATGACGGGGATTTGCTGCTTCTTGGTGACATTGTTATTTCACTTGAAAAAGCTAAAGAGCAGGCTGAAGAATACGGGCACTCCCTCCAGCGCGAGGTTGGCTTCCTTACAGTTCACAGCACACTTCACCTTCTTGGCTTTGACCATATGGAGGAGCCCTACACAACCCTTATGCGTGACCGTGAAAAAGAAATTATGGATATAATGGATCTCCACAGGTGATATTATGAAAAACTCTACATTCAGAGAAAGCTTCCGCCATGCATTCGACGGAATAAAAATGCTTGTTCGGGAAGAACGTAATATGCGCGTACACCTCATTATGACAATTATGGTTATACTATGTGCCGTAATTTTCGGGTTAACCCTTACAGAAAAGGCAATAGTTATTTCACTATGTGCCCTTGTAATCTGCGCAGAGCTTATAAATACCGCCATTGAAAATGCAATAGATTTATCGTCAGCTGTTTTTAATATGTATGCAAAACGGGCAAAAGATGCTTCTGCCGGTGCAGTGCTTGTCATAAGCATTGGTGCAGCCATAGCCGGTCTTATAATATTTGTACCGTACGGAATAGATTTCCTTAAATGTCTGTTAGAAAAATTCAGTTGATTTTACGAAAGGAAAATAAAATGAGTAACTTCAAATCAGGCTTTGCCGCAATTGTCGGCAGACCAAACGTTGGTAAATCCACACTTACAAATGCTTTTATCGGAGAAAAGGCGGCTATTGTTTCAAATAAACCCCAGACCACAAGAACAAATCTTGCCGCTATTGATAACGGTGACAATTATCAGATTGTTTTTGTTGACACACCCGGTATGCATACCCCAAAGACAAAGCTTGGGGAATATATGAATAATGCCGCAGGCTCATCCCTTTCCGATGTGGATGTGGCAATACTTGTTGTCGAGGCGGGCAAAGAAATTTACGACCTTGAAAAAAACGTAATTAAAAATGCCCGGGACAAAAAAATCCCCCTTATTCTTGCAATTAACAAGGCTGATACTGTTGAAAAGGAAAAGCTTCTCCCACAGATTGCCGCATTTAGTCAGGAGGGTGACTTTGCCGCAATAATTCCCATAAGTGCGAAGCACCGTGACGGAATAAAGGAGCTTCGTGCTGAAATTTTAAAGCATTTTGACGAGGGTGAGCCTTTCTATGACACTGAAATCTATGCTGACACCACCGTAAGACAGATGTGCGAAGAAATTATCCGCGAAAAGATTCTCCGTCTCCTCGACAGAGAGGTTCCACACGGTACTGCTGTTGAGATTGAACAGATGCAGGAAGGCGAAGATATTACAAAAATAAAAGCCGTTATCTACTGCGAAAAGTCAAGCCATAAACCGATTATAATAGGCAAAAAAGGCGAAGCTATTAAGAGAATCGGCTCGTATGCACGTGCAGATATTGAAAAGCTTCTGGACTGCCAGGTTTATCTTGAGCTTTGGGTAAAGGTAAGAGAGGACTGGCGAAATAAGGGAACGGCACTTAAAGAGCTTGGATTTGTAAAAGATTAAGCGAGATGTTAAAATCGTCCAGACCGCAAAAGGCGATTTAATATCACTTAAGTTTTAAATTAAGAATGAAACCATTATTTTCAACTTCGTTCGGGCAGAAATTCGCCAAGTGAATTTCGGATTTTATGCCTTTTGCTACACACAAACGTCACCTCTCGACGTACCCTCGTACGCCTTCGGGTTCCCTTCGGTTCCGTTTGTCCGTTCTGATCAATTTTTCCTATCTCGCGCGAGATGTTAAAATCGTCCAGACCGCATACTTAAATGATAAATTCGGAGTTCATAATTCGAAATGACACTTCGACTTCGCATTTCGAATTCCGAACTAAAAAGAAATTTTTTCAAGCTATTAAAAAGAATATTTTCCGCATACTAACTGTGAAAGGAAGTGTCGTTATGGCAAGAACAAGCAGTATTATGTGGGATTTATTCACAGGTACGGGAAATATAGATATGTACCTTAAGTATAAAAGACACGAAAGACAGAAAGAGGAAAATAAATGGCAGAAAACACAGTCAAAGTTAACGCAATAGTTGCAAAATCGGTTCAAAGCGGCGAAAATGACCGTACCCTTACCCTGCTTTCTCCCGAAATGGGAAAACTGACTGTTATTGCAAAAGGTGTGCGAAGTCTTAAACATCAGAGCCGTAGTAGCTGTATGCCTCTTTCCTACTCTTCTTTTGTGCTGAAAAAAATTAAAGACGGTTTTTACTCACTTGTAAGCGCTGATTTGATTGAAAGCTTCCGTTCTCTTTCCGAGGACGTGGTGCTTCTTTCTTACGGCGCTTATTTTGCTGATTTATGCCGTATTGCTGTACAAAGCGGTATTGAAGCGGAGGAGGAAGTAAGGCTTCTTTTAAATACTTTGTTTGTTCTTTGCAAGCGTCCCGACTCTCCGGAGCTTATTAAAACCGTGTACGAATTAAAGCTGATGGAGCTTTGCGGTATTATGCCGGAATTCTCCCCCGAATGTCCCTGCGGAGAGATGGCAGAGTATTTTTCCCTGTCAGACGGCGAGGTAAGATGTAAAGAGCACCGTGACGAAGCTTCCGAAAAAATCTCCCCGGCAGGTCTTAAGCTTGCAATTTACATATCAGAAAACAATCTTAAGGACGCACTTTTTGCTAATGCGGACAACCGTCTTGGGTATGAGCTTTCCAAAATTACAGAGCCATTTTGGGCGTATCACCTTGGAAATTTGCCCGAATCGCTTCAATATTTAAGGAAAATTGCGAAAAATCTTCAATAATTTATTAAATTTTTGGAAAAAAGACTAGCTTTTATGGAAAAAATAGTGTATGATATTAGGTGCGAAAAAAATAAAGATAGAAAAACAAAATTTTTTAGGAGGTAATTTAGATGACTAAATTTGTCTATCTCTTCAAAGAAGGTAACGCTACAATGAGAAACCTTCTTGGTGGTAAGGGTGCTAACCTTGCAGAAATGACTGCTATCGGTCTTCCTGTTCCTCAGGGTTTCACAATTACAACCGAGGCTTGTACTCAGTACTATGAGGACGGTCGCAAAATCAACGATGAAATTCAGGCTCAGATTATGGAGTACATCGACAAGATGGAAGAAATCTGCGGCAAGAAGTTCGGTGACAAGGAGAATCCTCTCCTCGTATCAGTTCGTTCAGGTGCAAGAGCTTCAATGCCCGGTATGATGGATACAATCCTCAACCTTGGTCTTAACGAAGACGTTGTCCAGGCTATGGCTGCAAAGAGCGGCAACGCAAGATGGGCTTACGACTGCTACAGAAGATTCATTCAGATGTATTCAGACGTAGTTATGGAAGTTGGTAAGAAGTACTTTGAACAGCTTATTGACGAAATGAAGGAAGCTAAGGGCGTTCAGAACGATATCGACCTTACAGCTGAAGACCTTAAAACTCTTGCAGAGCAGTTCAAGGCAGAATATAAATCAAAAATCGGTAAAGACTTCCCCACAGATCCCAAGGAACAGCTTATGGGTGCTGTAGAAGCAGTATTCCGTTCATGGGACAACCCCCGTGCAAACGTTTACCGTCGTGACAACGATATTCCCTATTCATGGGGTACAGCTGTTAACGTACAGATGATGGCATTCGGTAACATGGGTGACGATTGCGGTACAGGTGTTGCATTCACACGTGACCCCGCTACAGGTGAACCCGGTCTTATGGGTGAATTCCTTGTAAACGCTCAGGGTGAAGACGTTGTTGCAGGTGTTCGTACACCTATGCCTATCGCTCAGATGGCAGAAAAATTCCCCGAAGCTTTCGCTGAATTCCAGAAGGTTTGCTCAATCCTTGAAGATCATTACAGAGATATGCAGGATATGGAATTCACAATTGAAAATAAGAAGCTTTATATGCTTCAGACACGTAACGGTAAGAGAACTGCTAAGGCTGCTCTTAAGATTGCGTGTGACCTTGTTGACGAGGGTATGATCGATAAGAAGAAGGCTGTTGCTATGATCGATCCCAGAAACCTCGACACACTTCTTCATCCTCAGTTCGATGCAAAGGCTATTAAGGCTGCTACACCTATCGGCAGAGGTCTTGGTGCTTCTCCCGGTGCTGCTTGCGGTAAGATTGTGTTTACAGCTGAAGACGCTGAAGCTTGGAATGCAAGAGGAGAAAAGGTTGTTCTTGTTCGTCTTGAAACTTCTCCCGAAGATATCACAGGTATGAAGGCTTCTCAGGGTATCCTCACAGTACGTGGCGGTATGAC
>JAZPYX010000083.1:0-33965 GCA_045544395.1 Clostridia bacterium | reverse complement strand
CTCGGACTTTTTAAGTTCCAATCCCCTTACGACCTTCTCGGCTCCTTATATTATACCATATTTAATTGTGTAGTGTACAACTGTTTTCATCATTGTGGTGATAAACCATAATGACAGTCTGTAGCAAAATGAATAAATATTTATGCGGACCATTTCGGGATGGCTCTTGGCTGACTTTTCAAAGTCTTTTGGCACAAAAAGCATAGCTTTTTGTGCCAAAACAGGACTGTCCCAAAGAAATGGCCCATAAATATTCGTTTTGCGACAGGTCTTTTTAATTCTCCACTCTGAAATATTTGCTTTTTTAATTATAAATATTACCTTTTTCTATTGACTATTTCGGTATTTTTTACTATAATAGTACTGTTATAATGACAAAGGAGGAACAAAAATGAAAGTTAAAAATGTCATTTCTTTCGTGCTTGTTGTCGTGCTTATCGTTGCATGCGCATGTATTGCGGCGTTTGACGTAAAAATCGGCAGCTTGAGAGTACCCAGCACCTTTGACGATGAAAGAGGTATAAAAAAGGGGCTCGACCTTGTTGGTGGTTCAATTATCGTTTTTGAGCCCGATGTAAAAGATCTCAGCAAAGTTTCCGATGATGCTATGGATGCTGCTGAAAGCATTATCCGTACAAGACTGGATGGTGTTGATTCCGAATCTACAATCACCCGTCAGAACGGAACAAGCATCCGTATCGAAATCCCCGGTGAACAAAACCCCCACGAAGCAGTGGAAAGCTTGGGTAAAGTTGCTAAGCTGGAATTTCTTAATGCGGACAACAAAGTAGTAATGGACGGCTCTAAAAAATATGTTAAGAGTGCCACAGCTAAATTTGGTGCAGTAAGTGAAACCAGCGGCAGCGTGCACTATGTTCAGCTTAATCTGACAAAGGCAGGCCGTAAAAAGTTCAAGGCTGCCACCCAGGCTGCTGTAAATGCAGGTCAAGGCAAAAATTATATTGCCATCGCCCTTGATGGAGCAATCCAGATGCAGCCCACAGTGCAGGAAGTAATCGATGATAAGACATGTATCATAACAGGAGATTATGACTCAGACTCTGCAAACGCTGTAGCCGATCTTATCAACTCCGGTTCTCTTCCCTTTAACCTCAGAGTTGCAGAGCTGAATAATATCGGGCCCACACTTGGTTCAACCGCTCTTAAGACTTCTCTTACAGCAGCGCTTATCGGTATTCTTCTGGTTATGATCTTTATGCTTATAATCTACAGACTGCCCGGTCTTGTTTCCTGTGTATCTCTGATTGCTTACACAGCAGTTACGACACTTATTATGGCAGGTTTCTACCAGCCCCAGTGGCGCTTCGTTACACTGACGCTTCCCGGTATCGCCGGCGTAATTCTTTCAATTGGTATGGCTGTAGATGCTAACGTAGTTATTTTTGAAAGAATCAAGGACGAGCTTCGTAACGGTAAAAGCGTAGGTGCCGCTGTTAACGCAGGATTCAAGCGAGCTCTTACAGCCGTTGTTGATTCTAACATCACAACAATTATTGCTGCAGTTGTGTTGTATTTCTTTGGAACAGGTACAATAAAAAGCTTCGCGACGACACTGTTTATCGGTATTGTATTGAGTATGTTCACAGCTGTTACTCTCACAAAATTCTTGCTTAAGAGACTCGTTGCTATGGGAGTTAAAAACCCCTGGCTTTATGGTTTATCTAAGAGAAAGGAGGAGAAATAATGTTTTCACCTACATCTAAAAGAAAAATCTTTTTTGCTATTTCCGGTGCACTTCTTGCTTTAAGCATTATTCTCCTTGTTTTTAAAGGACTTAACCTCGGTATTGACTTTACCGGAGGTAACACTATTCAGATTGATATGAAGAAGGAAATCAAGGATTTCGCTTCAGTTGAAAATCAAATTGAAGGTATCATTAAAAAGCATGCAAAGACAGATGATATCACCGTTCAGAAAGCCGGCGACACTCAGGTTTATATCAGAACAGTAGAGCTCGCTGACAAGACAAACAAAGCTATAACAAAGGATATCCTTTCCACTTTCAAGCTTAAGGAAAGCAGTATCCTTTCCACAGTAAAAATCAACGGAACTGTAAGCGGAAGGCTTATTGGTGATTCGCTTAAAGCTATTATAATCGCAATCATCCTTATGCTTCTTTACATTACAATCCGCTTTGATCTTCAGTCCGGTGCCAGTGCAGTCCTTGCACTCACACACGACGTTTTAATTATGCTTGGTTTTTATTCGCTGTTTGGTCTTACTGTAAATACAAGCTTTATTGCAGCAATCCTCACAATTTTGGGTTACTCAATCAACGCTACAATCGTAGTATTTGACCGTGTGCGCGAAAACAACAGACTTCTCCGCAGAGCTACTCCCGACGAAGTTGCTGACGATGCAATACGCAGTTCTTATTTCAGAGCAATCAACTCTTCCCTTACTACACTTTTCACAATCGGTGTTCTTTATATAATGGGTGTTGATTCAATCCGCGAATTTGCTCTTCCGATCATCGTGGGTATCGTTGCAGGAACATATTCTTCACTGTTCCTTGCTACTCCCTTCTGGGCTTGGTGGAAGAATCTTTCTGCAGAAAAGGCTACTGTAAGCACAAAAAAGAAAAAGGCATAACATAAAAAAATAAAGCTTTGAATAAAATAGCACTATCTTGATAGATAGTGCTATTTTTATTTGGAGGTAAAAATGCGAAAATGCTTGGTATTTATTCTAACTATTCTACTTTTAATTCCCGGCTGTAGGAAGACGCCTTCTTCAAACGAAGGAGCGTCCTTTGTAAATGGCTCTTACGGCAGATTATTATCCAACAGATTGCAATGCTGGGGCTTCCGGAGAACTCCCCATGGAGCAGAATTCACCCCTGAGCAAAAAGAACTGATGCGCAGATATAGTTGTATCTACAAAGAAAACACAAAAAAGAAGAGCATCTATCTTACATTTGATGAAGGATATGAAAACGGGTATACTGCCATCATACTTGATGTTCTGCGTGAAAAAAATGTCAAGGCTGCTTTTTTTGTTACCGCCTCTTATGTAAAAAGCAACCCCGACCTCATAAAACGTATGGCAAGAGAAGGTCATATAATCGGAAATCACACAGCTAACCACCCTTCCCTTCCTTCTGTAACGGATGATAAAAAGCTACTTGAAGAGCTTTCTGCGCTTGACCGTCTGGTATACGGTGTCTGCAAAACAAAGTGCACCTTTCTAAGACCTCCGAAAGGTGAATACAGTGAACGCACCCTGGCGCTGACTCAAAAGGCGGGGTACACAAACGTATTCTGGTCGCAGGCATATGTAGATTGGAACGATAATATAAGTGCTGACAATGCGTTTTCAAAAATAGTTTCTGATATACACCCTGGGTGCGTTCTTCTTTTGCACGCAGTATCAAAAGGTAATGCAGAGGCACTGGGCAATGTCATTGATTATGCAAAAAAAGAAGGATACGAATTTAAAAATTTAAATCAATATAAATTCAAAGAATAAATTTCCTACATAAACAGCGCGGTTTTTGGCACCATAACCATAGGAGGAAAAGTGTTATGAGATGTTTTAAAAAGCCGCTTCGTTCAATTATTGCCTGTATTCTTTCATTAGGTGTTCTGTATGCCGATATATTATTTGCATTTCCTTCAGAAATAACAATGAATCTGAATCAGCCACACAGCAGAAACCTTGGTGCAGGCGTTTTGGTGGGGGATATTCCAAAAGAGGTTTGTGCATCTTCTGATTCACAATCTGTAACTCCGCTTAAAGAAGGCTGCTATAACGTTTCACTAAAGATAGGCGATGCCTTTGCTTTCCGCAAAGTCAAGCTGAACGTTTCTGAGTCTAAAAGCCTGTACGCTTCCGGAAATCTCATCGGACTGCGAATTTTCAACAAAGGTCTGATTGTCACAAAGCTTTCCCCCATAAAAAATGGAAATAGTTCTGTTTGTCCGGCATATGAGGCAGGCATACAGTGTGGTGACATCATCATTAAAATCAACGGAATTCAGCCTAAATCCAACGAAGAAGTTGCCGGTCTTTTAAGAAAGAATTCTGAAATCACTCTTCTTCGCAAAGGAAAAACAAAAACTGTAAAAATCACGCCTGTTACTGATGAAAGTGATGGAACCCTCAAAATAGGAATATGGGTGCGCGACAGTACTGCAGGAGTAGGAACTATGACGTATTTTAACGGTGAAAATTTAACCTACGGGGCATTAGGTCACTCCATAAGCGACAGTGATACCGGAACATATTTTGATATTGGAAGCGGAACTATAGAAAAGAGCCATGTTCTCTCGCTGACAAAAGGGAAAAAGGGTACTCCCGGGCAAATTTGCGGAAGCTTCTCCCCCACCCACGAAATAGAAGGAACTATACGCAAAAACTGCGAAGCAGGAATATTTGGGGACATTTTTCCACATAGCAGTCTTGACGGCACGCTGTTTCCTGTGGGAGTAATGAGCCAGGTTAAAACAGGCAAAGCGACGATACTCTCAACAGTTGATGAAGAAATAAAAGAGTATGAAATAAAAATTCTCCGCACTATGCCTTTCGGCAGTAAGACCAAAGGATTGGCGATAGAAATAACCGACCCGGAGCTTCTTCAAAAAACCGGGGGGATTGTTCAAGGAATGTCGGGTTCACCGATAATTCAGAATGGCCGAATTGTGGGAGCTGTTACCCATGTGCTTGTGAATGATCCAACAAGAGGCTATGGGATATTTATAGAAAATATGCTTGCCGAAGCGGAGAAAATAAAATAATAAAAATGCTCGGCTATCTTAATGTAGACGAGCATTTGTCTTAAGTTTATATTCTTTAGGTGTCATTCCTGTGATTTTTTTAAATACTGTATAAAAATATTTGGTTTCACTAAAACCACAAAGCAAAGCAACTTCATCATTACGGTAATCGCCACTGTCTAAAAGCATTTTCGCTTT
Source organism: Clostridia bacterium (assembly GCA_045544395.1). Taxonomy (GTDB): domain Bacteria; phylum Bacillota; class Clostridia; order UMGS1883; family UMGS1883; genus UMGS1883. The sequence continues at coordinate 29,031 of JAZPYX010000083.1, read as the reverse complement.
GTCTATTCGTGATGCATTGATATATGATGCACAGATTGGGGACGCACAGATTGGGGACGGGGCAATTATTGTGCAATTCCTCCTTGTTGCGCACGCACAATCTACTACATTACTTTTCCGAATTTGAAGCAAAAAAGTGTGACTAAATATCACACTTCAACACCCCCTACCCCCTCATTCTTTGAGGGGGTAGTTGCTTTCCTTTAACTTTTACGATATAATTTAAGTATGAGTATTATTCAACAAATCTTCAGTGATCATTTTAACGATGTTGTTGACAGCGGCATTTCTATTCGACCTGCCGTTTTTGATAATGTATACAAAATGCTTCATTGTGGAAACTACAAATTTGGATATACTCTTTTTTCTTGTAATCATTGTGGTAAATTCAAAATGGTTCCTTTCTCTTGCAAAAGTAGATTTTGCAATTCCTGTGGCAATATGTATTCCATCAAACGTTCCTCTGCCATGTCTTTCAAACTTCTCCGCACTTCTCACAGACATTGCGTTTTTACTATCCCTGAAGAACTTCGCATCTTTTTCCGCAAAGACCGGTCTTTATTAAATTGCCTTTTTCGTGCTGTTGCCGATGCTATTTTATTTATGTTTAAAAAGCTGAATAAATTAGAAAGTTTTACTCCCGGATTTATCTGTGTTCTCCATACCTTTGGTCGCTCTTTACAATGGAATCCTCATATTCATGTACTTCTTTCCGAAGGTGGTAGCGGTAATATCTCTCCTTGGCGTGTTGTTAAGCATTTTCATTATGAACTTCTTCGCAAATCTTTTCGTATGCTTCTTCTTAACTATATGGAAGATGCTATCGGCAAATCTTTCAGAAAGGTTAAGGCTTACATATACAAAAATTGTCCCAATGGCTTTTATGTTTACGCAAAACCTTCTCTTACAAACAATCAAGATGTTTTAAAATACATCGGCAGATATTTAGGCAGACCTGTTATTGCTACTTCCCGTATTGATAATTACGATGGCGAAAATGTTACTTTCCATTACAACCGTCACGAAGATGAAGAGTTAGTCACTACCACTGTTCCTGCTATTGAGTTTATTAAAATGCTTATTATTCATATTCCTGACAAACATTTTAAAATGATTAGATATTATGGCTTATACGCTAAGCATCATAAACACGAATCAAAGCTTTCTTTGGCTGTTTCAAAACAAAAGAGACGACTCCTCGCATCTACACTTGCGTGGAGGTCGTCTCTTTTGTCGTCATTTGGTTATGATCCGCTTTTGTGCAAATGCGGTCACATAATGACGATTTTTGAAATTTGCCTTAAAGGCTCTCCGTTAATTGAATTCTACAGAAAGATTTCTGATTCTTCCTGATGTCGTAATTCCCTCACCACAAGCAAACAACAACCCATCATTTCAGTTAGCGGAGTTGATTAAAACTACATAGTTTTTGAGGCTGCACACCTCTGTTTTTCTATGCCCTTTTTTAATCATTTTCTATTATATCACGTTTTTCCTGTTTACGCAATTTCCTATACAACAAAAAAGGTTGCCCGCAGACAACCTTTTTTATACATCAAGTCCGATTATTCCAGGAAATCCTTAAGTTTTTTACTTCTGCTTGGATGACGAAGCTTACGAAGTGCCTTTGCTTCAATCTGACGAATTCTTTCACGTGTTACGTCAAACACACCGCCTACTTCCTCCAACGTTCTTGCTCTGCCGTCTTCAAGACCGAAGCGGAGACGAAGAACCTTTTCTTCTCTTGGTGTCAGTGTATTAAGCACGTCCATAAGCTGCTCCTTAAGAAGCATAAATGATGCCGCTTCACTGGGTGCAGGTGCATCGTCATCGGGAATGAAATCACCAAGATGACTGTCCTCCTCTTCACCGATGGGTGTTTCAAGAGATACAGGTTCCTGTGCAATCTTCATAACTTCACGCACTTTTTCAAGGCTCATTCCCATTTCCTTTGCAATTTCCTCGGGAGAAGGCTCTCTGCCAAGCTCCTGAAGAAGCTGACGGGAAACGCGGATAAGCTTGTTTATCGTTTCAACCATATGAACAGGAATACGGATTGTTCTTGCCTGGTCTGCTATAGCACGGGTAATAGCCTGTCGAATCCACCATGTTGCATAAGTACTGAACTTATACCCCTTGGTATAGTCAAACTTCTCAACAGCTTTAATAAGTCCAAGATTTCCTTCCTGAATAAGGTCAAGGAAAAGCATCCCACGACCTACATATCTTTTTGCGATACTTACAACAAGCCTCAGATTTGCCTCTGTAAGCTTTTTCTTTGCAACCTCATCCCCTTCTGCCATAAGACGGGCATATTCAATTTCCTCGTCTGCTGAAAGAAGCGGAACCTTGCCGATTTCCTTAAGATACATTCTTACATGGTCATCTACATTAACACCTTCAGGAACAGACAAATCCTCAAGGTCTTCTTCATCTGGGTCTTCAATCGCCTGAATTTCCTGGTCGATATCTCCCACTATATCAATTCCAAGTGCTTCAAAATTATCGTGGATTTTTTCAATCTGCTCAACATCCAACTCAAGCTCGGAAAGCGCTTCTTCTATTTCTGTTTCAGTGAGCATTCCCTTCTGCTTACCTTTTTCAATAAGCTCTTTTACAATAACTTTTTTGTTTGCAGTTTCACCCATTATATATCAATCCTTTTCAGCTTTTTTGTTTTTTATTTTTAAGAAGCTCACTAATAAGCGCTATATCTCCATCTTTCTGCGCTTTCTGCAGCTTTTCATTAAATATTTCATCTTCGAGAATTTTCATAAAATCCTCAGCCGCCTGCGAATTATTTGCAACATTCCTTACCGAAAGAAGCACCGTTGAAAGCTCCTGTTCGCTTCCCTTCATAACCGACAGCAAATAGTCTTCACATTTTCCCGCCATACCGTCTTTATAAAAGTCACAAATATGTTCAAATATCTTTTTATGTACATCATTTTCAAAGCTTTCTTTGCTAAGTCTTTCATTAAGCTTTAAATAAACCTTTCCATCCTCTGCCAACATAGCAAGGATGCCTGCCTCGGCAGTTTCCCTTCTGCCGGAAGCCTTCCTCGCACTACCGCGGTTTTCTTTTACGGTTTTTCTTAATTCCCCTGCAACTTCTTTTCTGAGATTCTTGGCGTTTGTCTTACGTACTTCACTGTTGATAGCCTCTGCACTGATGCCTGTTTTTGCAGAAAGCCTGTTTATATATACTTCCCTTTCAACAGCATTTGTAATCCTTGAAAATATTTTTGCAGCTTCACTAAGAAGTTCTATCTGCTGTGCAGTATCGTTAAGGTCTACGCCCTTTAACAAAACGTCCAGTCTGTGTTCTGTCACTGTTTTTGCCTTTTTAATCAATTCCTCAAAAGCCTGAGGACCGCGTTTCTTTATAAATTCGTCGGCATCCTTTCCGTCCGGTATCGAAATGACCTTAAGCTTCGTTTCAAACTCCCGGAAAATTTCTGCTGCCCTCTCACACGCCTTCATCCCGGCCTCATCACTATCATAGCAAAGATAAACAGGACTTTTTGAAATAAGCTTTGCCTGATCGCGTGTAAGAGCCGTTCCGCAGCCTGCAACAGCAGCATTTATTCCTGCCTGATGAAGGGAAATCACATCCATATACCCTTCTACAAGTATATAATATCCACGGTCACTTTTTTTCGCGATATTGAGTGCAAAAAGGGTTTTCCCTTTATCGTAAACTATACTTTCGGGAGAGTTCATATATTTCGCACCGTCACCCGAAAGAATTCTTCCGCCAAAGCCAATCACATTACCCTTAACATCTATTATAGGAAACATCACTCTTTCACGGAAGCGGTCATAAACGTGACCTTTTTCGTTCTGTATACAAAGTCCTGCTTCCACCATCAGGCTTCTGGAATAACCTTTATTCTGAAGGTGTTTTAAAAGGTTGTCCCATCCTCCGGGAGAAAAGCCTATACCAAAATTGGCAACCGTCTTTCCCGAAAGCTGACGTTTCGTGACATAATCCCTTGCCGCTTTACCTTTATCTGAAAGCAGACATTCCCTGAAAAACAATGCCGCGTCACGGTTCATCTGATATATTTGTTGTTTTCGTTTATACTTTTCCTCGTTTTTTTCAATTGCACCGTCGTCGGGCAGCCTTATTCCTGCACGCTCGGCAAGAAATCTTAATGCATCAGGGAAATCAAGCCCCTCCGCATTCATAATAAACTGCACTACGCTTCCCCCGGCACCGCAACCGAAGCAGTGGTAAAGCTGCTTGTCCGCACTTACGTGAAACGAGGGCGTTTTTTCGCGGTGAAAAGGGCAACAGCCCATATAACTGCTTCCTGACCTTTTCAGACGCACATACCCTGAAACAATATCCACAATGTCATTAGCTGAAACTATTTCATTAACCAGCTCTTCAGGAAAAAAAGCAGCCATTGTACATCCTTCCCAGTCAATAATCTTCTTAATGTTTATTTTTCGACACTGAGGTCAAAAATCCTTTTTTTTATCATTAAAAATCATCATTTTTAAAAGTTTTTTTAAATTTTTTAGAAAAAAAGCTTTACAAAACAATTATCTTCTGCTATAATAGCATCGTTAATCAGTTATGCGGGAGTGGCTCAGTGGTAGAGCGTCACCTTGCCAAGGTGAACGTCGCGAGTTCGAATCTCGTCTTCCGCTCCAAAAAAACGACTATTCTGACAGAATGGTCGTTTTTTGTTTCTTTATAGGAATTTGCGTAACCGCGAGCAACATTCGGCAGAATTGAATTTTGTCGTGACGCGACGCAGGGATCACGGCACGCTTTTTTTGTGTTTGTGTCCGCAAGGACACAATATCATTATGGCCGTAGAATACAGGCCCTTACTTTATTTCAGGCAGATACTCAACTGCGTTCATCAATTCTGAAAGCTTGTTGGCTTTTCTTACAGCTTTAAGAATTTTCGTTTCCAAAGGATAGTTATCCATCATAAAAAGCCACGCTTCCTTCATTTTGTGAAGCGTAAAAATTGAAGAATCCAGATGGTCATTATAGCTTTGTGCCAACTCCTTTGAAAAAAGAAGAAGCTCCTTCGTGTTAAGCGGTGCTCCGCCTTTTATTTCCCGGAAAATTGCGGGGTTACGTATCGCACCCCTTCCAATCATAATACTGTCAAGGCGAGGGAAGCTTGTTATAATACGGTTATAATCCTCCGGAGTTTTTATATCCCCGTTATAACAAAGAGGCAGTTTTGTTTCCTCATACACCTGATTAAACACGTCAAGATGAATTTCACCCTTGTAAAACTCTGCCCTTGTCCTTGGATGCACTATCAGAAGGGAAATCGGATATTTATTATAAACTTTCATAAGCTTTTCCATTTCTCCGGCATCAGAAAAACCTATTCTTGTTTTTACGGAAACTTTTATATCTGTATTTGAAAATATTTCAGAAAAGAATCTGTCAAGAGCTTCTGTATCACGCAAAAAGCCTGAACCGCGGCCCTTTCCCGTAACCGTTCCCGACGGACAACCTAAGTTTAAGTTCACCTCGGTATGCCCGTCTTCCTTTATACGGTCAACGAATTTTTGAAATGAAAGCGCGTTATTTGTCAGCACCTGAAGCTTAAGCCTGACGCCTTTATTATTTTCAGGAAGTATATCACGAAAGCCTTTCCTTCCTATTTTTTCGTTGTCGCTTGGGGTAATAAACGGTGCATAGTATGCGTCACACATACCAAACATTTTATTATGTACGTTTCTGTACATATATGTAGTTATCCCCTCAAGAGGGGCAAAATACAGCTTTGTTTCCATATAACAACTTCCTTTGTATTTAATAACAACCTACTATAACTATACCATAAGTAATGGGAAATTCAAACAGAATTTTCCGTTAAATAATTACCTTGTAATACTTTTCTTTTTGTGGTAAAATGTACTGGGCGGAATTTACAGAGAAAGACGCATCTTGTACAATACCACATAACTCCCCACATTACGCTTAGGGACAAACTGTTTTTTAAAAACAGCATTGTACTACTGACTGCAAGGACAAAAAACAGTCTGCGCGGCCGGGCATACGCAGTAAGAACTGCTGAAAGCGGCAACAGTATTCTTAAAACAACCTCCGTATCATCTGAAGAAACATCGGATATAATACTTAAAGCAAGAAGTGCCATTGGTATTTCCCACAGAACGGATTTTCGGAGTTTTCTGTAGTCAAACACACAAAGTGCAGCTGTAAATCCTGCCCATGGTTGCCATACATTCATAACGACACAAATTGGAAAAGTCAGTAAAATATATATTAATTTTTTCATAAAGCACCATCCTTTGCCGGAAAATCCGGTCCTCGCCTTAATTATAGCGAGGGATTTTCCTTCGGCATAGCTAATATTCCCCGATTGTGAGGTTTTTATTTTGCACGAAACAAAAAAAGAAACCGAGAGAGTTATTCTCTGCGGTGTTCATACGGGAAAACTGAATACACTTGAAGACACTACCGAAGAATCTATAGACGAACTTCGGGAGCTGACTTTTACTGCACAGGCTGAAGTCGTTGGTGAAATTATTCAGAACAAGGACCATCCTGAAACCTCCACATATTTTGGTGAAGGAAAAATGGAGGAGCTTCGCATTGCTGCGAAGGAGCTTGGGGCAACACTTCTTATTTTTGATGATGAACTTACAGGAAGTCAGATAAGAAACATCGAAAACTATACAGGCGTACGTACTATTGACAGAAGCACGCTTATTCTTGATATTTTTGCACAACGTGCAATTTCCAAAGAGGGTAAAATTCAGGTTGAGCTTGCACAGCTTCGCTATAGCCTTCCTAGGCTTTCGGGAATGGGTACGGCAATGTCAAGACTCGGTGCAGGTATCGGCACCAGAGGCCCCGGTGAAACGAAGCTTGAAACGGACAGACGCCATATCCACAGAAGGATTCACGCCCTTGAAGAAGAGCTTCGCGAAATTCAGGCACACCGCGACCTGCAAAGGAGCCGCAGAGAAAAAGACAATGTGGTTGTTGCCGCCCTTGTAGGATATACAAACGCAGGCAAAAGCACCATTCTTAACTATCTGACAGAGTCTGAAGTGCTTGCTGAAAATATGCTTTTTGCAACCCTTGACCCTACTGTTAGAAAGCTTCCGCTTCCCGATGAAAGAAATGCCGTTATTGTTGATACTGTAGGATTTATAAGAAAGCTTCCCCATCACCTTATAGAGGCGTTCAAATCAACCCTTGATGAAGCGGTGCTTGCAGATGTGCTTATTCACGTTATCGACTCATCAAACCCTGAAATGTACAGTCAGATGAGGGTTGTTGATGAGCTTATACAAAGCCTTGGATGCCGTGCAGAAAGAATTATCGCAGTGTTTAACAAATGTGATGTTGCACCACCTCTTTCACCCCGCCCCGAGGGTAATTATACTGACTTTGTTTCTGTCAGTGCAAAAAGCGGAGAGGGTATGGAAGAATTAACTGAGCTTCTTCACGATGCACTTCCCGGAAAAAAGCAGCAGATAGAAGTCCTTATTCCGTATTCCGACAGTAAAATTGCAGCACTTTTACACGAGGATGAGGTTATTTTGGAAGAAAGCTATGAAGCAGAAGGTACAAAAATGGTGCTTTTAGCAGATGCTTCCCTTTACGCAAAGCTTCGAAACTATATAATCTGAAAGGATTAAAATAATGCAGAATTACAAAACAGTCCAAAACGATGCTTCTGACGAAATGATAGAAAAAAAGAGCCGTTTTATAGGCTATTGCCGTCCTGTAAAAACCCAGGATGAAGCGGTGGATTTTATAAATGAAATACGTGCACTGCACCGTCAGGCAACCCACAACGTGTACGCCTATATTTTGAGAGAAGATAATATTATGCGTTACAGTGACGATGGTGAGCCTGCAGGAACAGCAGGAGTTCCCGTCCTTGAGGTACTGAAAAAAGAGGGGCTTACCGATGTGTGCGTTGTTGTAACAAGATATTTCGGTGGTGTTCTTTTAGGTGCAGGCGGTCTTGTGCGTGCCTACGGTAAAACGGCAAAGCTTGGCGTTGATGCGGCAGTAAGAATTGAAAAGCTTTACTGCAGTATGTATCTTGTGAAATGTGACTATTCAACCTATGGCAAAGTAGAATACGCAATAAACACCGATGGTTATATCCTTAAAGACAGTGCATTTGGAAACGATGTGTGCCTTACAATAGGAGTTCAGCACGGAAATGAGGATAAATTTATCAAAACAATTCAGGACATTTCAAACGGAACTGCTGAAATAACCCCATTAGAAGGAGAATACATAACAAAAATACTGTAACAATACAGGAATTTACATTAATGTAACGTATTTAAGCAAAAACAAAACATTTTTGTTTACTTTGGAGCAAAGCGGCAGATGTTCTTTTGTAACCAAAAGAACGAAAAGTTCCGGGGTTCCGATTCCCCGGACCCCAAAACGGCCTCTCAGGGGCGTAAGAAATAAGGGGCGTTATGTCATTTATAAACACAACATAAAAGTAGTAATTTCCTATACGGTAAGAGACCTCCGCATCAGCACGATGCGGAGGTCTTTGTTACAACATCTGAATAAATTAATTTTTGCGGAATAAAAACGCTATAGCGAAAGAGCTCGGAAAAAGCGTTCAGAACGGACAAACGGAGCTGCGGCTTGCCGCAGGTTACCCGAAGGCGTACAAAGGTACGTCGAGAGGCGACGTTTGTTCGTAGTTTGCCGAATCAGATAAAAAGGAATCCGTATCAATCGATACGGATTCCTACATTGCCTTATTACATAATTCATATCGGCAAACGTTCTGGACGTTTTTAACAGCTCTTTCTTAATTTTCGCTGAATATTACCGTTACATCAGGATGAAGCTGAAGGATAGATGCCGGCATCATCGGGTCTACAGGACCGCTGAATGCTTTTTCCACTACTTCCTTCTTACTCTGTCCGTTTGCAATAAGAAGAATTTTCTTTGCCTGCATAATGGACATCATACCCATTGTAACTGCCATACGGGGAACATCGTCCTTTGATGCAAAGAAACGTGCATTTGCTTCTATTGTTGATTCGTCAAGCTTTACGGGATGAGTTTCTGCAGTAAACACACTGTCAGGCTCGTTAAACCCGATATGACCGTCAAGACCGATACCAAGAAGCTGAAGGTCAATTCCACCGAGGCTCTTTATAAGCTCGTCATATTCCTTACCTTCTTTCACAAGGTCAGCTGCAATACCGCTGGGAACATGTGTCTTTTCCTTGTCTATATTAACCTTTGAAAAAAGATTTGTGTCCATAAAATATCTGTAGCTCTGGTCGTGCGAGCCGTCAAGACCTGCATACTCGTCAAGATTTACAGAAGTAACCTTTGAAAAATCAATTTCACCTGCTTCATACATTTTCACAAGATTCGCATATGTTCCTAAAGGTGATGAACCTGTTGCAAGGCCAAGCACACAATCAGGCTTCATAATAACCTGAGAAGCAATAATTCCTGCAGCTTTTTTGCTAAGCTCTTCATAGCTGTTTACTTTAATAAAATTCATAACTGTCTCCCCTATCTTCTTTTCACTATATTATCCATACTCTTGACAATCATTCCTTCACCAACAACACCCCTCACAGCCGTCATAGGATAAACAGAAGTGTTTTTTCCGATAACCGTTCCGGGATTAAGCACACATCCGCATCCTACATCGGCACCGTCAGCAAGAATTGCACCGACTTTTCTAAGACCGGTTTCATAGTCACTGTCGCCGTGGATTACAACGTTCTTCCCATCTGTCTTAAGGTTAGAGCAAATTGTACCTGCTCCGGTATGGGAATGATTACCAAGAATTGAATCTCCTATATAATTATAATGCGGAACTTGCACGCAGTCAAGTAAAATACAATTTTTTAATTCACTTGAATTACCGAGAACGCATTTTTCACCCGTTATAACGTTTCCGCGAATAAATGCCCCCGGTCTTACTTCGCTTCCCGAGCCTATTATTGCAGGGGCTTCTATGGTTGCGGTAGGGTAGATTTTTACATTTTCCCCCACAAGAACCCCGGGCGATAAAAGAGTATACCCGTCTATCCCTTTCTCTATAAGAGAAAGAATATACTCTTTTATTTTGGGAAGGATTTCCCAGGGATATTCCGCATTTTCAAAAAGAGGTGCTACAGTTTCATTTTTACATTCAAAAAGCTCCGCGGTTTTTACTTTTTTATTCAATGCCGTGTCCCCTTTCCTCTATAACTTTTACAACTCTGTCTGCATATTCAACACATAAATTTTCGCTTTCAGCTTCTATCATAACACGAATTACAGGCTCTGTTCCGCTTTGACGAAGAAGAGTTCTGCCTTTTCCTGCTATAAGCTTTTCAACGTCCTGAAGTTCTTTAAGAACAGCACTGTCTTTAAGCACTGCTCCCTTGTCTTTCACACGCACATTTTTCGTATACTGGGGGTAAAGCATAACAGGAGAAGCAAGCTCTTTAAGTGTAAGCTTACTGTCACAGATTTCTTCACAAATCATAATTGCAGTCAGAAGTCCGTCACCTGTTGTAGCATATTTTTTAAGAATAATATGCCCCGACTGCTCACCACCGAGACCGAAATCGTTTTTCTGCATACATTCATAAACAAACCTGTCGCCAACCTTTGTCTGTTCGCAATTAATTCCAACTTCCTTAAGGCTGTTTACAAACCCACTGTTTGACATAACAGTAGCAACAACAGTGTTTTTATTAAGCATACCCCTTGATTTAAGGCGTTTACCCAGAATATACATCATTTTATCGCCGTCAACTACGTTACCGTCAGAATCTACTGCAATACATCTGTCACAATCACCATCAAAGGCAAAGCCCACATCAAGATGCTGCTCTTTTACAAGCTGACAAAGTTTTTCAATATGAGTAGAGCCGCAATCCTGATTAACATTTAATCCGTCAGGCTCAGCCCCGATTACGGTGGTCTGTGCACCAAGGGCACCAAAAACCGACCGTGCTATCATCCATGAAGCACCATTAGCACAATCCAATCCTATTTTCATCTTTTTGTAAGAGTTTGATGCAAGGGAAATAAGATAGCCTACATAGCGGTTTCTTCCCGAAACATAGTCTACAATCCGACCTATGCGTTCGCGGTGTGCAAGAGGAAGATCCCCTGACGCCACACCAAGGGCTTTCATATCCCCGTCAAGATACGCTTCTATAAGCATGGTTGTGTTGTCGTCAAGCTTTTCTCCGTAACGGTTTATAACCTTAATTCCATTGTCATAGTAAGGGTTATGTGATGCAGTAATCATAATACCGCAGTCAAATTCATCCTGTCTTGTTACATAGGAAACACTGGGAGTCGTTGTAACGTGGAGCATATATGCGTCCGCACCGGATGCCGTTATACCTGCAACAATAGAGTACTCAAGCATATAACTTGAACGGCGTGTATCCTTACCTATTACAATTTTAGGACGGTAATTGGTTTTATCGCAGGAGGAAAGTGCGCTGGCATAATACCATCCCAAAAACCGCCCTACCTTGTATGCCTGCATAGAGGTAAGATTCATATTCGCTTCACCGCGGAATCCGTCAGTGCCAAAGTATTTGTTTGCAGTGCGGTTCTTTTCACTAAGGCACTTAAGGTCTATTTTGTCTCTTAAAAGCTCATCCGCTGAAATATCAAACAACTCACAGATAAGCAAAACCTTATCTATCTGCGGCATAGCCTGATTCATTTCCCATTTTGATACAGACTGTCTTGAAACTTCAATTTTTTCAGCCAGCTGCTCCTGAGAAATGTTTGCCGCTGTACGAAGCTGTGCAATTTTTTCACCTATTGTCATAAACATCATCCTCTTACTTTACATTATTTTAATCTTATCATAACAAATTTATGCAGTTAGTCAAGCAACTTTGCTAACTTTTTTAGCAACCTACAGTTGCATTGTAATATATTTATCTATTTTTTTCAATAGTTTTTAATTTAAATTTTTATTTTTTCGCAAATAAAAATTGACAAAGAGTGTTTTTACTCTTTGTCAATTTGTTTTTTACTTCGTTTTATCTGAATATAGCTGACACCTATCATTCGTATCAGAATCAGGCTAAGACCAATTATATGAAATGTATAAAGCTTTTCTCCACCGAGAAGCACCCCTGCAATGACAGTTACAAAGGTAGATACTCCGCCGAATGCCGACATTGTAGATGCCTGCATCTTCCTCAGTGCAAAATTATTCATACATGTAGCCACTATTGTACAAACAATTCCAAGAAATGCAAATCCTATAATATTTTCCCCGTTAAGATAGGGCATAAAGTAATTCTCTATATCACCCGCAACAATGTGACGTATAACATTTGCAAAGTTAAATAATATTGCACCGGTACAAACCGCCACATAGGTAATTTCAAGTGCCCGAAAGCTGTTTCCCGATTTTCTTGAAAACGTCAGATAAAGTGCACCCGACATAATAGCTAAAACAAGAAATAAAATTCCAAGTACCGAATCTTTACCGCCTGACGGCGTAGTATTAATTGCTATGTACAAAACACCTAAAATTCCGATACCCAGATATACTTTCTGCATTACTGTTGTTTTTTCTTTCAGGAAAATTCCTTCTGCAATACAGCTCATTACCGGGGACAATGACAAAATTACCGCTGCAGTAATCCCCGTAGTCATTGAAATACCCAAAGTTTCAAAAAACATTTCAAGAACAGGTTCAAACAATGCTGCCAACAATATGTATTTAAGGTAAGGAGACCTGTTATTTTTTACAAAAAAGTCTTTCACACCTACGTCTATTTTCATTAATTTCAGAGTTTTAAGAATCCACAATACCGCAAAGCTCAGCAAATATCTTAATGAAAGAACATCCAGAAAATCCACCGTTTCTGTAAGGTCACCTACAAAAAACACAGATAAGCCATATATTGCATTTTTTAAAAAAGCCAGAATATAAACAAAAAAAGTCATTTTTTTCTCCTATACACGAAAAAGTTAACGAAACACTTAGTACTGTTTTTGCTTTCTGTATTCCCCCGGACTTACTCCCATATTTTTTTTAAACGCTTTACAAAAATACATAGAAGAATTAAAGCCGCACTCTGAAGCTATTTCCTCTATATTTTTTCTTGTAAACTGAAGCTTTTCGCAGGCAAGCTGCAGCTTATGGGTGTTAATATAAGTAATAACCGAAACTCCCGTTTCCTTTTTTACAAGTCTGCACAGATAGTGCTTTGTAATAAAAAATCTGTCTGCAAGACTGTCAAGGCTTTTTATCTCAAGATAGTTGTTTGCAAGATATTCTACAATACGTGAAATAAGTCTGTTTCTGGCACTGATTTCCATATTGTTTTCATCACTGTGACAGCTTTCGTTAAAAAGCTTCATTATTTCACAAAACAAAAGAAAATTATTACTATCTCTTTTCAGCTCAACCAAAAGCTTTTTCAGCTTTTCGTGATTTTCACTGTTCAAAGTAAGCTTCTTTCTCTTAAAAAAAGAAAGAAGTTCTTTTTTTGCTTCTGCCGTAAAAAAACGGTCAAGATATGCATCTTTAAAATACAGAAGGTGCCTGCTGTACATCCCGCCATCTGTAGAATGAAGCTCGTAAGGTTTTATAAGTGCTACATCCCGTTTCGACAGTTCTATAAATGTGCCGTCTATAATGTACGTACGTTCGCCCTGTTCAAGTATGTATATTTCATAAGCATCGTGACAGTGCATTGATGCCATTCTTCCACCCAGGCTGTTTGAAATATATTCAATCTGAACATCATTTTGCAATTCCTGATACAGTGCATCCATTAGATTTGCCTCCAACAAAGCTCAAATATGTCAATATAATATAATGTTTTTAAAACAAAGTCAATATATTCTATTGTTTTTAATACAATTTTGTTATACGATACAAAAAGGGATGTTAAAAATGTCCAGAACGAAAACGGTGATAATAATACAGAATATATTCAGTTTGTCCGTTCTGAAACATTTTTCCTGCCCCATCAGGCAAAGCGAAAGGAGAAATTTTAGTGTTTTACGAAGATGGAAAGGCAAAAGGCCTTAAAATTGCTTACATAGGTGGCGGAAGCCGTGGCTGGGCGTGGATGCTTATGAGTGACCTTGCTCTTGAAAGTTCCCTTGAGGGTACTGTTTATCTTTACGACATTGACTTTCAGGCTGCAAAGAATAACGAAATTATCGGGAATGACATCAGCTACTACTATCCCGAATACAACAACTTCAAATATGTGGCAACAGAAACTGCAGAGGAAGCGCTGAAGGACGCAGATTTTGTTGTAATGTCGATTCTTCCCGGTACATTTGACGAAATGGAATCAGACGTTCATACCCCCGAAAAATATGGTATTTATCAGTCTGTTGGTGACACAGTAGGCCTTGGCGGTCTTATAAGAGCACTTCGTACACTTCCCATTTATGAAGGTTATGCGAAGCTTATTGAAAAATACTGTCCCAATGCCTGGGTAATCAACTACACAAACCCCATGACAGTATGTACAGATATTCTTTACAAGACTTTCCCCAGGATTAAAGCTATCGGTTGCTGTCACGAGGTGTTCGGTACACAGGACGTACTTATTGATGCTCTTCGTGAAATGTGTGGTATCGAGGATGCAACACGTGATGATATCAAGGTCAACGTTACAGGTGTGAATCACTTCACATGGCTTACAGAGGCAAAATATAAGAATATCGACATCTTCCCCATTTACCGTGAATTTTGTGAAAAATACAGAAAGACAGGTCACTCACGAGAAAAGGATGCGGACAAGAACTGGCTTAACCGTTACTTTAAAGGCGACCAGAGAGTTAAGTTCGACCTGTTCCTCCGCTACGGATATATTGCTGCGGCAGGTGACAGACATCTTGCAGAGTTCTGCCCCTCAAACTGGTATATGTCTTCCCCCGAAATGGTTGACAGTTGGGGCTTCAGCCTTACACCCGTAAGCTGGAGAAAGGACCGCACAAAGGACCTTATGGCACAAAGTGACAGAATGGTTAAACGAGCTGAGAAGTTTGAAATTAACCCCTCCGGTGAAAAGGGCGTTGCACAGATGAAAGCACTGCTGGGACTTGAGGACCTTATCACAAATGTAAACATCCCCAATCAGGGACAGATTCCCAATCTTCCAATCGGTGCAGTTGTTGAAACAAACGCATACTTCACTTCAGACAGTGTAACACCTAT
Organism: Clostridia bacterium; assembly: GCA_045544395.1. Taxonomy (GTDB): domain Bacteria; phylum Bacillota; class Clostridia; order UMGS1883; family UMGS1883; genus UMGS1883. The sequence continues at coordinate 13,855 of JAZPYX010000083.1, read as the reverse complement.
GTTTGCAGGTGAAATGCCTTCAGGCATCCTTGGTCTTACGGAAAGAATCGTTGCAAATCAGCAGCTTACTGTAGAGGCAGTTATGAAAAAGGACCTTTCAATCGCATTTGAAGCGTTTATCAATGACCCACAAAATAAGCTCGATATGGCTACATCAAAGAAGCTGTTTGATGAGATGATTCATAATACAAAGGAATACCTCACAATGTACGAAATCTAAGGGAATGTTAAAAACGCCCAGACCGCAAAGGGCGAGAACAGATTTTATTTCATACTATTAAAACAGAAACAAAATTTACTTTTATTATTTTGGTTGAAATTCGCTTGGCGAATTTCGGATTTTATGCCCTTTGCTACGAACAAACGTCACCTCTCGCTGTATACACATACAGCTTCGGGTAACCCCCTTCGGGGTGACCTTTGTCCGTTCTGAACCTTTTTTCCTATTCCCTAAACAACAGGGAATGCTAAAGAGTAGTGCTTACTATCTAAAAAATTAATATATTCAATCGAGTAGGAGGCTAACCATTAGTTAATTAGCCTCCTACTCGATTGCTTAATCATTATTTCAAAAGTAATATTTTATTATTCACTTTTTTAAAAACCTGTTATAAAGCTCCAAAACAGCCAATGCCGGACCGCGTTCAGGTTCATCTTCTGAATCCATATCCCCAAATCGTTCAGTTTCATCCATCAGCCACGGAATAAGACCGACTTCTCCCCTGAAGCCAAGAACAAGGCACAAAAGTGCTTTCATATATTCACAACGAATTGATGAATAATTTTCTACAATCCAGTCACTGCAATTTGTTTTGCAACAAATTAAAAATTCCACTGTACTTTCGATAAAGTAATCAGAAAAATTCCGCAGACTTTTTTCTTTTATTAAAGGAAGCACAGCTTCTTCCTTTTCAAGCAGTTTTTTTGTAAGCAGGCTTCTTAAAGGCATACTCATCGGTTTTCGCATTATGTTAACCAAAGCTTCCGGAGTCTGTGCTTCAGATATCATCTTTTCAAGCTCCATTTCCCTTTCTTTTCCGGAAAAATAATTTTTAATCGCTTTCTCCGCTTCTTTCTTTACTTCCGGCCAAACATGCAGTCCATATATAATATCGGCACCTGACAAGCATTCGTAATCATAATAATCTATAAAGCTCTTTATCAGTTTTAAATTTAAATTTTTCTTATCTGTAATTTTCATATTGTATTACCTTTTTCCTTATTTTTTGCCTGTTGAGCCGAAGCCGCCCTCGCCACGCTCTGTATCTTCAAGGGTATCTGATTCAATGAAGTCTGCTATTACATAAGGTGTAATTACAAGCTGTGCAATTCTTTCACCGTTTTCGATTGACTGCATTAAGTCGCTATGGTTATGAAGAGCAACCATTAATTCTCCACGGTAGTCACTATCTACAACGCCTACTTTATTTGCAGGGGCAAGACCGCGTTTTGATGCGATACCGCTTCTTGCATAAATAAGTCCTGCAAAGCCTGCAGGGATTTCCATTGCTATTCCTGTGTGAATAAGCTTCGTTTCGTGAGGTGCAATATCCACTTTGCCGTCAGTACACGCATAAAGGTCTGCACCTGCCGCAAATGGAGAGCCGTATGTAGGGATAATTGCATTCTCGTCAAGTTTTTTAATTCTTACATTATATTTTTCCATTTTGTTTTTCTCCTTTGTTAAATAACGATTAATTCTACCTTGTAGGGTTCGGCGGTTTCCGACGAACCGTTATTCAAAAATTTCGGTGCATCCTGAAGGCTGCACCCTACGATTTTTCATCTTATTACATAATAATAAGCATCCTTTATTCGTATATATCTCCGCTACCCATTTTTCTTTCCCATTTCCCTTCAAGAAGGACTACTTTCCCATTTTTAAGGGTTTCGGGAACATTTATTATCCGCTGATTTGATGAGCCGCGGAATAAAAGTGCCGCACTTTTTAAATCTTCCACAAATCTGCCATCAACAATGACGTCAATATAAGAAAGAAGTTCCATTGCGTCACTGTCTCCGGTTTTTATAAGCTCATCATCAAGCAAAAATCCAGTGTAACACCATATGGTTTTTTCAGGAAATCTTTCCTTAAACGCTTTCACAAGTGATATAAGTCCTGCCCGATTTTCTTTTTCAAAAGGTTCACCACCGAGAAGGGATAATCCCTCTATATGACTGTGGTCACAAGCGTCAAGAATTTCACTTATTATTTCTTCCGTGAAAGGGTTTCCGTAGCTAAAGTCCCACGCTTCTTTATTGAAACAGTTTTTACAGTGATGACGGCATCCGCTTACAAAAAGCGATACCCTCACCCCGGGACCGTTAGCGATATCAAATTTTTTGATGGTAGCGTAATTCATAGTTTATTCCTCTTAAAGGGAATGTTAAAAATGCCCAGACCGCAAAAGGCGTAACAAATTAAATTTTTAATTTAAATAAGAATGTTTACACTCTTGCTTTTCTTGTTTAATGTAGAAATTTGCTTTGCAAATTTCAGATTTTAAGCCTTTTGCTACGAACAAACGTCACCTCTCGACGTACCATCGTACGCCTTCGGGTAACCCCCTTCGGGGTGACGTTTGTTCGTTCTGAACATTTTTTCCTATTCCCTAGGTTGCTTGTAAACGGCGGTGTAAAAAATACTTTTACACCGCCATGTTGATTGTATCAGATTAAAAATTATAATGCTTCATTTCGCACTTCGAACTTCGCATTTCGAATTCATTTTCCGGGCATTTTTAACATCTCCGGCTTATAAGTGTAATACTCTTTCCTTAATCTCCTGCGTTCTTCCCTGATTCCAGAACTGTGTGCCGATATAACCGCAGGTACGGCGTGCAACGTTAAGTCTTGACTGGTCGTTATTACCGCAGTTTGGACATTCCCATACAAGCTTTCCGTCGGCATCTTCCTTGATTTCAATTTCTCCGTCAAATCCACATTCCTGACAGAAGTCACTCTTTGTGTTAAGCTCGGCATACATAATGTTATCGTAGATAAACTGCATTACTGAAAGCACAGCAGGAAGGTTGTTCTGCATATTGGGTACTTCCACATACGAGATTGCACCGCCCGGTGAAAGTGCCTGGAACTTCGCTTCAAGAGCAAGCTTTTCGAATGCATCAATATCCTCTGTAACATGCACGTGATAGCTGTTTGTAATATAGTTTTTATCTGTTACACCCTTTACGACACCAAATCTCTTCTGAAGGCACTTTGCAAACTTATATGTTGTACTTTCAAGCGGTGTTCCGTAAAGTGAATAGTCAATATTTTCGTCAGCTTTCCACTTAGCAGTGTACTCATTAAGCTTTTTCATGATTTCAAGACCAAGAGCTTCACCCTCAGGCTCGGTAAGCTTCTTACCGTTAAGGCTGTAAACACATTCCCAAAGACCTGCATAACCAAGTGAAATTGTAGAATAACCACCATGGAGGTACTTGTCAATAGTTTCACCCTTGCGAAGCCTTAAAAGGGCACCGTGCTGCCAAAGAATAGGAGCAGCATCAGATAAAGTTCCAGTAAGTCTTTCATGACGGCACTGAAGAGCCTTGTGACAAAGCTCCATTCTGTCGTCAAAAATTTCCCAGAATTTATCCATATCACCGTCTGCCGAAAGTCCGATATCAACAAGGTTTACAGTTACAACACCCTGATTGAATCTGCCGTAATACTTGGGGTTGCCATCTTCATCAACGAAAGGTGTAAGGAAGCTTCTGCAACCCATACAGGTATAGCAGTTTCCGTTACCGTTTTTATCAACCTTATTCTGAAGCATAATCTTTTCAGAAATATAGTCGGGAACCATACGCTTTGCAGTACATTTAGCCGCAAGCTCTGTAAGATAATAATACTTACTGTCAGGATGAATATTATCCTCTTCAAGAACATAAATAAGCTTAGGGAATGCAGGTGTAATCCAGTTTCCTTTTTCGTTCTTTACTCCTCTGTAGCGCTGACGAAGTGTTTCTTCAATAATAAGAGCAAGGTCCTTTTTCTCCTGCTCATTCTTTGCTTCGTTAAGATACATAAACACTGTAACGAAAGGAGCCTGTCCGTTAGTTGTCATAAGAGTAACAACCTGATACTGTATCATCTGAACACCATTTTTAACTTCTTCACGAAGCCTCTTTTCGGTGATTTCATCAATCTTTTCCTCGCCTACTCTTTCACCGAGGATAGCCATTTCCTCTTCTACCTGACGGCGGATTTTTTTTCGGCTTATATCAACAAAGGGAGCAAGATGTGTAAGGCTGATACTCTGACCGCCGTACTGGCAGGAAGCAACCTGTGCTATAATCTGAGTGGAAATATTGCAGGCAGTTGAAAAGCTGTGGGGCTTTTCAATCATAGTACCGCTTATAACAGTGCCGTTCTGCAGCATATCCTCAAGATTTACAAGGTCACAGTTATGCATATGCTGTGCAAAATAGTCAGCGTCATGGAAATGAATGATTCCCTGTTCGTGCGCTGCTACAATTTCTGCAGGAAGAAGAATACGCTTTGTAATATCCTTACTTACTTCACCTGCCATATAGTCACGCTGAACGCTGTTAACTGTAGGATTCTTGTTGGAATTTTCCTGCTTAACTTCCTCATTGTTACATTCAATAAGGCTAAGAATCTGCTCGTCTGTTGTATTTGATTTTCTTACAAGAGCACGGTTGTAACGATATGTAATATAGCGGCGTGCAACGTCAAACGCACGCTGATTCATAATCTGATCCTCGACAAGGTCCTGGATTTCCTCCACGCTTAATGACCTGTTTATGTTTGCAGCCGCACTCTCAACATCTTCTGCAATACGCTTAATCTGAATTGCAGACATACGGTTGCTGGGCACAACGCTTTCGTTTGCTTTAGTTACCGCAATTACAATCTTATGCGGGTCAAACGTAACTTCTGCACCGCTTCTTTTTATAATTTTCATCTTTCTCCCTCCGAAATTTCTTTTTTCATGTAGTATCATTATAACAATATCTAGTTACGTTGTCAATAGGAAATCACAATATATTGTTATTTTTAACACAATTGTAAAAAAAGCCCGATAATGGCTATATATAGCGGTTTTTGGATGTTTTCAGGGATATGTTATTGTTGTTTTTAATCTTTAGCGTTGGCTTTTCGGCTAATTTGTGTACAATATTTTTCGGTAAAGTTCCGGTAAAGAAAGCTACGTATTCTTGACAAATAAATTTCATTTGCATATAATATTTAATAGGGGAGAATCGCTTTATTATACACAGGAGAATTTTTATGAACTACAGTTTTGGAATTGATGTAGGTTCAACGACTGCAAAAGCAGTGTTAATCGATAACAACGGAAAGATTTTATATGAAACCTACGAAAGGCACTTTTCAAAAGTGCTTCAGAAATGCAGGCAGCTTCTTGAAAAAGCTTATGAAATCGTTGGTGACAGCGAACTTGCTTTTGCACTTTCAGGGTCCGCAGGACTTGGTATTGCCGAGGCTATGAACGTGCCCTTCATTCAGGAAGTCGTCGCAGAAAGCGAGCTTGTACGCCGTGATGCGCCCGACACATCATGTATAATTGAGCTTGGCGGTGAAGATGCCAAAATTATTTTCTTTGACGGTGGCACAGATGAAAGAATGAACGGTACCTGTGCAGGCGGCACAGGTGCATTTATTGATCAGATGGCAACTCTTCTTGGCGTAAGCGTGGAAGACCTTGACCGTCTGAGCCTTGATTATCATAAAATTTATCCCGTAGCTTCACGTTGCGGTGTATTTGCCAAAACCGATATACAGCCGCTTATCAACCAGGGTGCACGCAAGGAGGATATTGCAAAAAGCATTTTTCAGGCAGTAGTTAATCAGACAATTGCAGGTCTTGCACAAGGAAAACAAATTACAGGCAAGGTAATGTTTCTTGGCGGTCCGTTGTCATTTTGTCAAGGACTTCGCGACAGTTTCAAAACCACACTTAACCTATCTGACGAAAATGCAATTTTTCCTGAATATGCCCGTATATCCGTTGCACTTGGTGCAGCATATTACGCATCAACCCTTGAAAACCGCTATACAGCTAAAAAGCTTCTTGACAGCATAAAAAATGTGAAGCTTTCAACAGGAGGAACCGCACTTTCTCCTTTATTTAAAAGCGATAAGGATTATGAGGATTTTGTTTCACGCCACGCCAAAGCTTCTGTCCCTCAAGCTGACATTAATTCTTATAGCGGCGGTGCTTTTCTTGGAATTGACTGTGGCAGTACCACAACAAAGCTCGTTCTTATTTCAGAAGAACGAGAAATACTTTATTCCTACTACTCATCAAACAAGGGAAATCCCCTCGAAGTTGTAAAATCCTGTCTTTTTGAAATTTATGAAAAATGTGAAAACCGCATACACATACTGGGAAGTGCCGTTACAGGTTATGGTGAAGAGCTTATAAAAAACGCCTTTTCCATTGATTACGGTATTGTAGAAACAATTGCTCACTTTACTGCTGCAAAGCATTTCAAGCCTGATGTGGATTTCATTCTTGATATAGGCGGTCAGGATATAAAATGCTTTAAAATACATAATGGTGCGATTGATTCAATAATGCTTAACGAGGCTTGCTCATCAGGCTGCGGCTCGTTTCTTGAAACCTTCGCCAAATCCCTTGGCTTTGATGCCGCGGAGTTTTCTTCAAAGGGCATTTTTGCTGAAAACCCGGTTAATCTTGGAAGCAGATGTACAGTATTTATGAATTCCTCCGTTAAGCAGGCACAAAAAGAGGGTGCGTCTGTGGAGGATATTTCCGCAGGGCTTGCTATAAGCGTTGTTAAAAATGCACTTTATAAGGTTATCCGTGCATCCTCTCCAGATGACCTTGGAGAAAACGTTGTAGTCCAGGGCGGTACATTTTATAACAATGCCGTTTTACGTGCCTTTGAAACAGAACTCGGAAAGGACGTCATACGTCCTGACATTTCCGGTCTTATGGGCGCATACGGTGCGGCTATTTACGCAATGCGTACAAAGGTATCTTCCCTGATTTCAAAAGAGGATTTACTTACTTTTTCTCACAAAGCTTCCACCGTTACGTGCAAGGGTTGTACAAACGGTTGCCACCTTACAGTAAATACATTTCAGAACGGTAAAAGATTTATTTCAGGTAATCAGTGTCAGAAAGGCAGCGGCGATACGCAAGCACCGGAAATGCCGAACCTTTATGAATACAAACGGAAAAGGCTTTTAGAGGACAGTCCTTCCACGACAGGTAAAAAGATAGGGTTGCCGCTTGCCCTTGGCATGTATGAGCTTCTGCCGCTGTGGAAAACTATTTTTTCCGATCTTGGATTTAACGTTGTAGTTTCTCCAATGTCTTCAAGGGCAATTTACAGGAAAGGGCAGTTTACTATTCCGTCAGACACGGCATGCTATCCCGCAAAGCTTATGCACGGGCATATCATGCACCTGCTTGAAGAGAATGTAGATGCTATTTTCTATCCGTGCCTTACATATAATATAAATGAAAAGCTTTCAGACAACCACTATAATTGTCCTGTTGTAGCTTATTATTCCGAGCTTCTTTCGGGAAATGTTGACAAGCTTAAGGAAACGACCTTCCTTTTCCCCTACCTTAATATTAACAGTGTTTCTTCACTTACAAAGGGACTTTTTACCTGCCTTAATGAAAAGCTTGGTGATTTTTCCGTAAAACAAGTTAAAAACGCTGTAAAAAAAGGCTTTGCCGCCCTTAAAGCGTACCGTAAGGATGTTTTAGAAAAAGGCGCAGAAGCAATTGAATATGCAAAAGCAAACAATAAATTTGTGATGGTACTTGCAGGAAGGCCCTACCATATTGACAGTCTGATATGCCACAGCATTGATAAGCTCAGTCAGTCACTTGGATTTGTAATTGTCAGCGAAGATAGTCTTCCCCTTCCAAAAAAGCGGCCTGATGTTAAGGTGCTTAACCAGTGGACATATCACGCACGTCTTTACAATGCTGCGGCTTATGTTTCAGAAAACGAAAACATGGAGCTTGTTCAGCTTGTTTCCTTCGGTTGTGGCGTAGACGCCATCACTACAGATGAGGTGCGTTCTATTCTTGAAGAAAACGGCAAACTCTACACTCAGATAAAAATAGATGAAATCACAAATCCCGGTGCAGTAAAAATCAGGCTTCGCAGCCTGATAGGATCAATAACAGAAAAAGGTTTATTACTATGACAAATAACTACGTTCCATTTACAAAAGAAATGAAAAATACCCATACCATACTTGTCCCGAATATGCTTCCCACGCATTTCAGACTTGTAATGCAGGTTCTTAACGGCTATGGCTATAAGACAGAGCTTCTCGAAACAAGCGGCCCCGAAATTACGGAGCTTGGGCTTAAGTATGTACATAATGACACCTGCTATCCTGCACTTCTGGTTATAGGACAGTTTCTGGATGCTATAATAAACAGGGGGTACGACTCACACAAAGTAGCACTTATTCTGTTTCAGACAGGCGGTGGCTGCAGAGCCTCAAATTACATATCGCTTCTGAGGAAAGCTCTAAAAAAAGCCGGTTACGGCTATGTTCCCGTAATATCGCTAAGTCTTAACGCTATAGAGCATCATCCGGGATTTTCCCTTTCGCTGAACGTTCTGTTAAAGATGCTTTTTGCGGCAGTATTTGGTGATATAATAGCAAACCTTAGAAATCAGTGCCTTCCTTACGAATTATTCCGGGGTGACACCGACGAAGTCGTAAGGATATATACCGAAAAGGTATCAAAGCACATACAAAAAGACAAGCTGTTTTTTATACATTCCGAAAAAACTTTCCGCGAAATAGCGGAAGCCTTTTCAAAAATCCCAATGAAACACACTCCTAAAATCAAGGTCGGTGTAGTTGGTGAAATTTTTGTTAAATACTCCCCTTTAGGAAATAACAACCTTGAAAAATTTCTCCTTAGCGAAGGGGCTGAGGTTGTTTGTCCCGGGCTTCTTGATTTTTGTCTTTACAGTGTTTACAGCAGTATTTCCGACTATAAATTATACGGGATGAAAAAAGGTCGTCAGATAGCAATGCGCATTGTTTACAATGCACTTAAAAAGATGCAGTACACAATGATTGAAGCAATAAAACAGTATAATATATTTGATCCCCCGGCTAATTTTGAACATATAAAAGAAACCGCATCCGAATACATATGTACAGGGGCACAAATGGGCGAAGGGTGGCTGCTGCCTGCAGAAATGCTGGAACTTGCTGAAAAAGGTGTGAATAATATAGTCTGCACGCAGCCTTTCGGTTGTCTTCCTAATCATATTTTTGGTAAAGGAATGATGAAACCGCTTAAGGATAAAAACCCCAATATTAACATCGTGGCAATAGACTATGACCCCGGTGCAACTAAGGTAAATCAGGAAAACAGAATCAAGCTGATGCTTTCAAATGCAAAGGCTTCCATAAAAAAAGACGAAACAGCAGAGACTTTGTCTGCAAAAGAAATTGTAAATATTATATAATTTTCAAAAAACTGTTTACTACGCCCCATATTTAATGTATAATAAGAGTAAACACTAATTCTAAGGAGGGGCATATATGAAAACTAACGTTTATTTAAGAAAAGTGGAACTTAGCACGGAAAAGAAAGAAATGATTTCAAAAAAAATCGACAAGCTTTCCAAGTTTTTTAACGAGGATGTTTCCGCAGATATTGTAGTCAGCACACAAAAAGATAAAATAATCGTTGAAGTTACAATACGTACACCGGAAATGATTTACCGTGCGGAAGAGCGTAACGATGATTTGTACAACGCAGTTGACGAAATTTCCGAATCCATTATGCGCCAGATACGAAAAAACAAAACACGTCTTCAGAAAAAGCTCCGCGAAGGTGTGAACAAGGAATATGATTTTACATCTTACGACGATACTGATGATGCTGAAATCAAAATAGTCAAAACAAAAACACACCAGGTTAAACCGATGAGTGCAGAAGAAGCGGTGCTTCAGATGAATATGCTTAATCATTCATTCTACGTATTCCGCAATGCGCAAACAAACACAATGGATATCGTGTACCGCCGCAAAGACGGTAATTACGGACTTATTGAAACAAACTGATGATAAACATAAAAGAAGCCATTATTGTCGAAGGCAAATATGACAAGATGCGGCTTGAAAAAGTCTGCGATGCCCCCATCTTTACAACAGAAGGGTTCAGGATTTTTAAGGACAAGGAAAAGCGGGAATTTTTTCGTACTCTTTCTAAATCCAGGGGGATTCTTATCCTGACAGATTCTGACAGGGCAGGCTTTATGATACGCAATCATATCAAAGGATTTATCGGTGACGGCAATATCCGCCAGGTTTATATTCCCGAAATTTTCGGTAAAGAACGCAGAAAATCTGCTGCGTCTAAAGAAGGGAAGCTTGGGGTTGAGGGGATTGACGAAAAAATCCTTGAGGATATTTTAAAAAAATACTTGTCAGATGAAAAGCCGGGCGATAAAATAGCAAAAGCAGATTTATACGACAGAGGATTGTACGGCGGCACCGACAGTGCCGCCGCACGCGTTAAGCTTTGCCAAAAGCTTTCTATACCGAAAAATATATCTGTGAATGCTCTTGTAGATGCACTTAACGCACTTATTACAAAAGAAGAATTTTTAAAATATACAGAGTGATTACTATGCACGAAGGACACAGACAAAGACTTAAAAAAAGATTTCTTGAGGAGGGGCTCACATCTTTCCAGGATCACGAGGTGCTTGAGCTTCTGCTTTTTTATGCCATTCCCCAGGGCGACACTAATCCGATTGCTCACAGACTTCTTGAAAAGTTTTCCACTGTAAGCGGAGTTTTCGGGGCGTCGGTTGAGGAATTGTGTACCGTCAAGGGAGTAAAAGAGCATACGGCTGTTTTCCTTAAAACAATTCCTGCATTTTCGCAGTTTTACCAAAGTCTCGCAGTAAGAAATAAAAAGCTTCTTGCTACTTCCTACGATGCAGGAAAGTTTGTATGCGGAATGATAGGCAGCCTTCCTAACGAGGTGTTTTCAGTTATATGCCTTGACGCACAAAGGAAAGTTATTGCCTTTGAAATACTGGAGGAAGGCACAGTTTCCCGTTCCGATGTAAGTCCACGAAAAGTGGTGGAATGTGCAATACGTCATAATGCAAGCCAGATTATCCTTGCCCACAATCACCCTTCAGGCACTTTAGTTGCTTCTGAAAATGACCGTCTGATAACATCAAGACTTTGTGATTTGCTTGAGGGAATGGATATAATGGTCGTTGACCATATTATTGCAACCTACGATGATAAATATCTTAGTATGGCAGACAGTTCTATTATGCCAAATTGAAAAGGAGAGTTTTTATTATGACACTTGAAGCTTTACAAAAAGAAATGATAGCCGCTATGAAGGCAAAGGACAAAGTCAGAAAGGATGCTATTTCAAACCTCATTGCCGCAGTTAAAAAGTACGGCATTGACAATGGCGTACGTAACGACATTACTGAAGAAATGACAGATGCAGTTATCCTTAAGGAATTAAAAGCTGCAAAGGAGCAGATTGATACCTGCCCTGCAGACAGAACAGAGCTTATAGAGGAATACACTGCAAAATACAATATAATTAACGAATTTGCACCCGTACAAATGAGTGCTGAGGAAGTAAAGGCACTTCTTACAGAGAAGTTTGCAGATGTTATTGCAACAAAAAATAAGGGTATGATAATGAAGACCGTTATGGCTGAATTAAAGGGAAAAGCTGACGGTAAGGTAATTAATGCCGTTGTGGCAGAGCTTTTAAGCTGATATGGCATCTATTGAAAAATTTCTTACACCACGCCTTAAAATGATTGCAGACCTTGTCCCTGTGTCTGATACTGTATGTGATATTGGCACAGACCATGGGTATATCGCAATTTACCTTGCAAAAAAAGGGATTGCAAAAAAGGTCATTGCCGCAGATATAAAACAGGGGCCTCTTAATCAGGCTGAAAAGAACATTTCTCTTTTTGATGCATCTGACAGTGTTGAAACAAGGCTTTCCGACGGTTTCGAAGCTATAAAGGAAAAAGAAGCTGACTGTGCGATAATTGCAGGTATGGGTGGAGAAACAATTGCAGAAATTCTGAAAAAGGAAAAAGGCTGCAATCATTTTGTACTGCAGATGCAGACGGCACACAGGGAATTACGCGAATTTCTTTCGATAAACGGTTTTGTTATAGAAAAAGAAGCAATTTCCCGCGAAGGGCGAAAAATGTACACTGCACTTTTATGCAGACGCGGGGAAAAATACTCCCTTACCGAAACAGAAAAGGAAATCGGTCCCATTCTTATAAAGGAAAAACCCACTCTTTTCCAAGACTATGTAAAGTACCGCCTGTATGAAATAGAAAGTATACTTGCAAGAATGGAAAAAGCAGGCTCTTTTACAGGAAAAAGAAAGCACTATCAACATATTAAAGATGAATACGAAAATCTCCTGAAAGGAGAATTGTAATGGTTGAATTAAGCTCAATAATACGCTATATTGAAGAAATTTTTCCACACTCGTTTGCGGAGGATTTTGACAATATTGGTCTTCTTATCGGAAGACAAAACAAAAAAGTAGATAAGGCTATTATCTGTCTTGACTGCGACAAAAACGTAGTCAAGGAAGCGATAGAGGAGGGCGCACAGCTTATTATTTCACACCACCCCGCCATTTTTAATTCTATGAAAAAGATAACCGATGAAACTGACCACGGTGAAATGATTGTATCGGCACTCGAACACGGAATCTCAGTTTACAGTGCACATACGAATTTTGACAGTGCCCCCGGAGGACTTACCGATAATGTGGTAAAGGCACTTGACCTTATTCCCATAGGCAATATGGAAGGTGAGCTTGGAAGAGTTTGCAAAGCCCCCTTTGGCGAAACGGCAGTCTCTCTTTCACAAAGAATTAAGGAAACATTTAAAATCGCTAACCTTTATTCCACATTCACCAAAAACAAAACAATAGAAACGGTTGCTGTGTGTAACGGCGGCGGAGGCGGAAGTCTTGTAGAAACAGCAAAAGCACTTAAAGCCGATGTGTATATTTCAGGCGACCTGAAGCATCACGAGGTGTCGATGCTGAAGATTGCAGACGACATTGATTTTATCGAAATGCGGCACTACGACAGCGAAATTATTGCCTGCGAAATTCTTTATAAAAGGCTTGACGAAAGATTTATGGGGGATGTTCAGTTTAAAATAAGTAAGGTGCAGTCCAATCCGCTTACGGATACGAATTTAATTAAGTAACAACAATTTACAGTTATTTAATGCGAAATTCGAAGTTCGAAATTCGAAATGATGGTTGATTTTCTCTGCGGAGAAAATCTTCATTCATTCTGCACTCCGTATTCCGAATTATACAATTTAATATTTGAGTAGTCTGAACGGTCGCGGCAACGAGTAATCGTTGATGAGGAAAGTCCGAGCTTCGCAGGACAGGATGCCGGAGAAATCCCGGTGGAGGCGACTCTAAGGAAAGTGCAACAGAAATAAACCGCCCACTTCGTGGGTAAGGGTGGAAAGGCGGGGTAAGAGCCCACCGACATTGCGGTAACGCTTTGTGCCATGTAAACCCCATCCGAAGCAACGTCAGCTGGATTGGCTTGTCCGGCCTATAATCCGAAAGGCGGCTTGAGCCGTATAGAGATATACGGCGTAGATAGATGACCGTTTTAAACGACAGAACTCGGCTTACAGGACTACTCATAGGAGGTGTAAAAAAACGAGTTTTTTTACACCTCCTGTTTTTTGGGGATAGGAAAAAATGCTTCAGAACGGACAAACTGAGCTGTAAATCCCTGTACACAGGGATTTACAGGTTAGCGTGACAGTAGTTATCCGAACCTCG
>JAZPYX010000082.1:0-24575 GCA_045544395.1 Clostridia bacterium | reverse complement strand
GTTCGACAAATTTACCTTTCTTTTTCGATTACTGCCATTACTTACTTACTTACTTTCCACTTATTTATATTTCCATAAGGATACCCTGGAAGCGGTGATAACTTTCCTGAAATATTTTTCGCAGTCATAAGAACATCCTTTGTAAATGCAATACCGCAAACAGGCTGTTCACTTAAAAATACATCGTCAAAGCTTATAAGTGCTGTTGCAAGGTCGTCTTCTGTAGGTGCTTTTGACAAAGCCTCCAATGCTGCATTCATATACTCACTCTTATATCCAAAATTGTTAAGGCTTCCGTTTTCCGACAAAAGGAATCCGAAATCATACAAATTAGAAAGAATTGTTCCTCCAAGATATGCATCATAGTTCCCTTTTGATATTTCAGATGAATAGGTCTTAAAATCAAGCTCTTTTACTTTTACTTCAATTCCTGCAAGAAACAATTGTGAGCAAAGCATTTCTGCAGCCTTTACCCGATAAATATTTTCCTTATTTACAAGGAGCGAAAACGACAGCTTCTTTCCTTCATCATTCTGAAGAACACCTGTACTTTCATTCATTGAATATCCTTCAAAAAATAGCATTTCCTCAGCATTTGAAAGATTATACTGACTTCCAACAGATGTTGCCGCCATTTTTTCCATCGAAGGATGTATCGGCACATTTGCTTCTTGTGCAAAAGTCTGATACGCATCAGCTACAATAGCACTTCTGTCAATAGCAGAAGATACTGCAATCCTTACAGCATCTGATGAAAAAATGCCTTTTTTGTGGTTAAATGCAATAAATTCATATTGTTTTGAAGGGTACTGTGTCATTTTAGGGTCGTTTTTCGGCATATCATTCTGTAAATCGTATGAACCGCTTGTTATTGCACTTACATTTCCTGAATTAAAGGCAGAAGTTGCTACTTCATTATCGCGAACTATACTTATAACAAGATTTTCACATGTGGGCAAATCCCCGTGCCAACCTATATTCTTTTTAAGATTTAAAGACACAGCTGCTGCGTAGCTATCAACAGAATATGGTCCTGTTCCGATAATCTTTTCATCAGGTTTTTTATTGTGCGATGCTATTACAGGGAAATATAAAGAATATATAATCTGACCGTAAGGCTTTGAAAAATTCATTTTAAAAGAAAGCGGCTCAAGCGACTGAGCAGTTTCAATATATTCCACACATTTATAATAGGGCGAAGCTGAATTGTTTTTTATAGTATTAATTGTGTGCACTACATCTGCTGAAGTAAAACTGATACCGTCATGCCAGAGAACGGATTCCTTAAGCGTTACAATTGCACTCATGCAGTCCTCCGAAACGGTAATACTGTCTGCAAGCACCCCGTAGGGCATCATTTTTTCATCGAGTGCAAAAAGAGGTTCATAACACAAGGAAAGTGCATCACGAACACTTTGACTTTCTGCAACAAGCGGATTAAATGATTCTGTCATTTTCATCTGAAATGTAATATCAGCTGTTTGTTTTGTTTCCTGAGGCTTTTCTTCTTTTTCACAACCGCTGAAAACAATGCACAACGATATTAATACTGCTGTTATCCTGTATATTTTTTGTTTTAACATAATCATTCCCTCATACAAATAATTCCGGCAAGCGTTCCGCTTTTTCCGTTTTGTCCTCTGTGTGAAAAAAACAATTCATTGTTGCACTTTGTACAATTTTCAGATACTGAGATGTTTTCTTCCGGAACACCGCATCCGTTAATCAGGTCATAGTTCACTTTTGCAAGATCAAGCATATATTTTCCGCCAAAACAAGGCTCATAATATTTACTTTCAAACTGCAATGCGACATCATCACTTACTTCATAGCAGCATTTGTGAATACACGGTCCGATTGCAGCATAAATACGGCTTCTGTCAGCACCCAGAAGTACAAGCTTTTCAACTGTTTTTCTTGCAATTTCAGACTTTGTTCCACGCCATCCTGCATGAACTGCAGCTATTGCCTCTATATTATCCGCATAAAAGAGTATCGGAACACAATCTGCACTGTAGCATAGAAGCGGCACATTTTTAAGTGTTGTAATACATGCATCTACGCCTTTGTTCCATGGTATATTTATTCCGTAACCAATACGCTCTTCACTGATTATTTCAACTGTATCAGTATGCTCCTGCTTTGTTGCCGTAAGGCGGTTTATATCAAGAGAAAGGCTTTCACACAGAATTTTTTCGTTTTGTTTTACACATTCTATGTCATCTCCACGCCACCGGCTCATTGAAAGGCTTTCATACTCGCCGGTACTTACTCCACCCTTTCTTGTAGTGAATCCATGCACCAGGTTTTCAAACACAGACAGAGTGCTGCTTCTCTCTAACGCTACACTCCCTATTTCTGTAATACACATATTCTTTTTATCTCCTCTGCTTTTCCTGTTTCTTCATTAATTCTGATAATTACCGCTGAAAGGTGTGACTTACCTGTAGCCACATTAAATGGCGGTTTCTTTTCATCCGGTGGAAGAATGAACCGTGCAATTGAAACATCCTTGTCAAGTCCAAGCACGCTGTCACGCACACCTGTTCTTCCCACATCGGTAATATATGCAGTTCCTTTCGGAAGAATTCTTTCGTCAGCAGTTTGCACATGGGTATGTGTTCCGAGAACGGCACTGACTTTTCCGTCAAGATAATAGCCGAGTGCTTCTTTTTCACTTGTGGCCTCGGCATGAAAATCTATAATTATATTAGCGGTTTTTTCTTTTGCTTTTTTTATGAGTTCATCTGCCACAAAAAAAGGAGACTTGTTTTTATCATTTATATATATTCGTCCAATCAGATTGATTATTGCAAGCTTTATTCCGTTTCCTATATTAACAATTGCCATACCTTCACCGAGATTATCGCCTTCAAGATTTGCAGGACGGACAAGATTTTCACCTTCTGCAAAAAGCCTTTTCACATCTTTTTTTGAAAAAGTATGATTGCCCATTGTAAAAAAATCTATTCCCGCACGCCTAAGCTCATCATATCCGCGACTATTCATTCCAAGTCCGCCTGAGGCATTTTCCCCGTTTGCTATTGTATAGTCAATACTGTATTCGTCTTTAATTTCCGGAAGAAGTTCAAACACAGCATCTCTGCCACTTCTCCCCATTATATCACCTATAAATAAAATATTCATCTTTTTACCTTTCTAAGTCCGAGGGGAAACAAAGGGCATTTCTTGCTGAAATGCCCTTTGTCTTAAGTTGAATTGTTTGCCCATAAACATTAAGATTATAAAAAATCTTTTCCTTATACATTCAGATTGCGAAGGTCTTTTCCTTATACCTTCCCGATAAGAGTTATCTACATTACATATATAACTCCTGCGGTCTGCGCATTTTATGGAAACTTCTTTTTTGCGAACAGAAAATGTTGCAGAACGGTTAAACTGAATCCCGAAGGCGTACATAAGTACGTCGAGAGGTGAAGTTTGACCGTAGCTTATTTTGCTAATTCGCATAGCGAATTTTCCTTATACATTCAGATTGCAAAGGTCCTTTCCTTATACCTTCCCGATAAGAGTTATCTACATTACATATATAACTCCTGCGGTCTGCGCATTTTATGGAAGCAAAAAATTATTTTGCGTAATCAGTAGCCCTTGTCTCTCGAATCAGGTTAATCTTAATCTGACCGGGATATTCAAGCTCGCTTTCAATCTTTTTAACGATTTCACGTGCTACAAATTCCATATCACCGTCGCCAACCTGTTCGGGCTTAACCATAATACGAACTTCTCTTCCTGCCTGAATAGCAAATGACTTTTCAACACCGTTAAATGACGTTGCAATTTCTTCAAGCTGCTGAAGCCTTTTTATGTAAGCTTCAATATTTTCGCGTCTAGCACCGGGTCTTGCAGCGCTTACTGCATCAGCCGCCTGGACAAGACACGCAATAATTGTATTTGCTTCTACATCACCATGATGTGCCTCTATAGCATGGATAACATCCTTGTTTTCATTATACTTTTTGGCAATGTCAACACCGATTGAAATATGGCTTCCCTCTATTTCATGGTCGACAGCCTTGCCTATATCATGAAGCAAGCCTGCACGCTTTGCTGTAGCAACATCGACTCCAAGCTCCCCTGCCATAATACCGGCAACGTGAGAAACTTCTATAGAGTGTTTCAATACATTCTGACCATAACTTGTTCTGAACTTAAGCTTACCTAAAAGCTTAATAACTTCGGGATGAAGGCCGTGTACCCCTGTATCAAAGGTAGCCTGTTCACCCTCCTGTTTAATGGTAGCATCTACTTCTTTTCTTGCTTTTTCCACCGTTTCTTCAATTCTTGATGGATGGATTCGTCCGTCAACTATCAGTTTTTCAAGAGCAACACGGGCAACCTCACGTCTGATGGGATCAAATCCCGACAGAATTACTGCTTCGGGAGTATCATCAATAATAAGGTCAATACCGGTAAGTGTTTCAAGTGTCCTGATGTTTCTTCCTTCACGACCGATAATTCTTCCCTTCATTTCATCATTGGGAAGTGAAACAACCGATACGGTAGTTTCTGCAACGTGGTCAGCCGCACAGCGCTGGATACCTGCACTGATAATATTCTTCGCACGTTTATCAGCCTCTTCTTTTGCCTGAGTTTCAACTTCTTTGATCATCATTGCAGCTTCATGACGAACTTCGTCTTCAACGCTCTTAAGCAAATAATCCTTTGCTTCTTCAGCGGTCAATCCTGAAAGGCGCTCAAGCATTTCAATCTGTGCCTTATGGATTCCTGCAATCTTTTCCTTTTCATCATCGGCTTCTTTGATTTTTTTATTAAGAATTTCGTCCTTCTTTTCAAGGGACTCAGTCTTTTTATCAAGAGCCTCTTCCTTTTGCTGCAGTCTGCGTTCCTGTCTTGAGATTTCACCGCGACGTTCCTTAAGCTCTTTTTCAGCTTCATTACGGTTTTTCATAATCTCTTCTTTTGCACTGAGAAGCGTTTCACGTTTTTTATTTTCAGCTGTCTTAACAGCCTCTTCAACAATTCTCTTTGCCTCAGTTTCTGCACTGCCAATCTCGGCTTCAGCTATTTTTTTTCTGTATGATATTCCAAATCGAAAGCAAATAACGCCGGAGATGACTGCAAGAACTACCGCAACTACAGCAGCAATGGCAATTACCATTATAACACCTCCTTATATATATTAAGCTTTAATGCACAAAATACCGCACATTAAAACATAAATATATTATATTATTAATTATGTAAACTGTCAAGATTATTTCCCGTGTTTTTGTCCACTTTTTATCAACTGAAAATATTTTTATAACTTTTCGAAAAAAGTTGTTGCATTCTTTGAAAACTTATGCTATAATAGCATCTGCTGAATTGGTATTTAATTTTTTTAATACACTCATTTTTTCGGAAAGAGGTGAATGTCGTGAGAGAAGGTATCCATCCTGATTATAAGCAGACCGTTATCAAATGCGCATGCGGTAATGTAATCGAAACAGGTTCTACAAAGGAAAACATTTTTGTTGAAATTTGTTCAAAGTGCCATCCTTTCTTTACAGGAAAGCAGAAGCTTGTTGATACAGGCGGTCGTGTTGAAAAATTCAGAAAGAAGTTCAATATGGACAAATAATTGCGTGATAGCCGTGACGTTACAGTTGCGGCTATCTTTCATTATTTTTTATTTTTTGGTGATTTTATGGGAATAACAGGATTAAAAAAGTATAAATATAAATATGACTTGCACGTACACACCTCGCCGGTCAGCACTTGTGCTGACTTCTCACCTGCCGAAGCAGCAGAAAGATACGCCTGTATGGGATTTGACGGATTTGTTTTAACAAACCATTTTACTCCTTTGGGATTAGAAAAACATTCAAGCGGAAAAGATTATGCCGAGTATTTTCTGAATGATTATTACGAAACAAAAATAGCCGGCAAAAAGCTTGGTGTAGATATAATCCTCGGTATGGAAATACGCTTTCCTGAAAACTGTAACGACTACCTTGTTTACGGAATTTCTGAAGATGATGTGTATACCTGCTCAGAATACCTTAAATCAGATTACAAAACATTCTACAGGGAATTTAAATCCGATAAAAATATTATAATTCAGGCACATCCTTTCCGGAATAATATCACGCTGTGCGACCTTGACTACGTTGACGGGGTTGAGGTTTTCAATCTGCATCCCGGTCATAATTCAAGGTTAGGGATTGCTGCAAAGCTTGTAAAGGAAAATCCCGGGCTTATCATTACAGGCGGAACTGATTTTCACCACGAAGGCCATCAAGGAATGTGTGCTATGTGTACTTCAAAAAAAATTAAAAGCTCTATAGATTTAGCAGCACTTATAAACTCAGGAAATTATATTTTTGATATATGGGGAAATAAAATTATTCCAAACAACTTGCTGTAGAGGAGATTTTTATGGAAAACAATTACTCGCTTGAATATCTTGAACTTTTATCCAAGGATTATCCCACTATACGTGCAGTTTCCACGGAAATAATTAACTTACAGGCAATTTTAAACCTTCCAAAAGGAACAGAGCATTTTGTAAGCGACCTCCACGGTGAACACGAGGCTTTTTTACACGTGCTTAAAAATGCTTCAGGGGTCATAAAAACAAAAATAGATGACCTCTACTCTACTACTGTTCCGGAAAAAGACAGAAAAATGCTTGCCACTATTGTGTATTACCCTAAACAGAAACTGTATTTTTTAAAGCAGAATAATATTATAAGCAAGGAGTGGTATACGCTTACACTTTACCGCCTTGTGGAATTATGTCGCGTAGTGGCTTCAAAATACACACGTTCAAAAGTGCGTAAAGCTATGGATAAGGACTTTTCCTATATTATAGAGGAGCTTCTCCATACGCCTGATGCCGAAACTAACAAACACGAATATTACACGCAGATTATCAATTCCATAATAGATATTGAAATGGCTGATGAATTTATAGTTTCAATATCAAACCTTATAAGGAGACTTTCTATAGACCACCTTCATATTCTTGGAGATGTTTTTGACAGAGGTCCGCGTGCCGACCTGATTATGGACGAACTTTCAGGATATCATTCTATTGATTTTCAATGGGGAAACCACGATATTGAATGGATAGGTGCCGCTGCGGGCAACACCGCCTGCATAGCAAATGTAGTTCGCAATTCCCTCAGGTACAATAACTTTGACGTTTTGGAAACAGGATACGGAATAAACACGCGTCCGCTTGCAAATTTTGCATACGAAGTATATTCAGACGATGATTGCGAGTGTTTTATGCCACTTGATTCACACAAGCATAAAATCCATACTCACGATGCCAGATTTGCCGCAAAAATGCATAAAGCAATATCTATAATCCAATTCAAGCTTGAAGGACAAATTATAAACAGGCACGATGAGTACCGTATGAAGCACCGTAACCTTCTTGAAAAAATTGATATTTCATCAGGTGCTGTTGATATAGACGGTATTTCTTATCCTTTGAAAGACACATCATTTCCTACAGTTGACTTCAAATCTCCTTACGAATTAACCGAGGGGGAGCAGGCTGTTATATCTTCACTTCGCCATTCCTTTCTGCATAGCGAAAAGCTTCAGCAGCATATACGCCTTATGGTAAATAAAGGCGGTATGTACAAAATCCATAATGGAAATCTTCTTTTTCACGGTTGTATACCCCTTGATGAAAACGGAAACTTTCAGAAAGTAAACTTTTTTGGTTCTCCCTTATGCGGAAAGGCATATCTTGATACTGCAGATAAATTTGTAAGAGAGTCATATTTTGCAAAAAAACTCTCTTCTGAGCAGACGGACTTTTTCTGGTATCTGTGGTGCGGCAGTTCTTCACCGTTATTCGGAAAAGAAAAGTGTACAACTTTTGAATCATATTTCACAAGTGACCCGTCACTTCTTAAAGAACCGAAAAACCACTATTACGCATTTATAGAAAATGCCGAATATTGCAGCAAAATCCTTTGTGAATTCGGTCTTAACTCCCCCGGTGCGCATATTATAAACGGTCATGTTCCGGTGAAGACGGGGGCAGGTGAAAGTCCCGTTAAGGCAGGCGGAAAGCTTTATGTCATTGACGGTGGATTTTCCAAGCCTTATCAGGAAACTACAGGAATTGCAGGTTATACACTAATCAATAACTCCTACGGTTTTTCAATTACACAGCATCATCCTTTCACAACTGTAAACGATGTTATAGAAAATGACTTTGACCTTCATTCCAGCAAAATCGTTATAGAGCAGAATCCTGTACGCTGCCGTGTAAGAAACACCGACATAGGAAAGAACATCCTTCATCGGATAAAAACCCTTAACGCCTTACTTTCAGCTTACAGGAAGGGCTTTTTATCAGAAAAAATCTCCTCTCAGGATAAACATTAAAACTGTTTTTTAAACTATTGATTTTTTACTGAATTTATGGTATAATTGCCTGAGATAGTTTGGAGGAGTATCCCTATGCGCGTATTAATACTGACTTGTAATACAGGCGGCGGACATAACGCCGCTGCAAAAGCTATAAAAGAAGCCTTTGATAAAGAGGGTATATACTGCGAAATTGCAGATTCACTGGCGTTTTTTTCACAAAAGGCGTCTAATTTCATTTCAAAATGGCACATACGCCTTTACAAAAACGCACCTGTTCTTTTCGGAATAGGATATAAGCAGGCAGAAAAAGTTTACAGTAAGCGTAAGCGTTCTATGCTTTATGAAACAATTTGTAAAGGTGCAAAAAAGCTGAAGCAGAAAGCTCTTTCGGAAAACATAGACACTGTTATATGTACACATCCGTTTTCAGCACTGACGCTGACACGTGCCATGAAAAAATATAATCTTGTTTTAGACAAAACGTACTTTGTTGCAACAGACTACACCTGTAGTCCCGGTGTTGGTGCAAGCAACCTTGATTATTATATAATTCCGCATCAGGACATTACAGAGGATTTTGTTTCTCAGGGAGTAAAACGTGAAAAAATTGTAGCCTATGGGATTCCTGTAAGTCAGAGGGTTCATACATCTTTAACTAAAGAGGACAGTAAAAAACAGCTTTCGCTCCCCACTGATAAACGTCTTATCCTTCTTATGTGCGGGAGCATGGGCTGCGGACCGCTGAAAGTTATTGCGAGAAAGCTTTCACTGCTTCTTAAAGATGACGAACAGCTCGTTGTTATATGCGGCAGCAACCACCGTCTTTACAAAAAGCTCAGGGAACTTGAAGACCCGGGCAGCGTACGTATTCTGGGATTCACACGCAATGTGCCCCTTTATATGAACAGTGCCGACCTTCTTTTGACAAAGCCAGGGGGTCTCAGCACTACTGAAGCTGCTGAAAACCATCTTCCGATGATTCTTATTGATGCCGTATCAGGTTGTGAAACCCACAATATGCGTTTCTGGACAGAAAGCGATATGGCAAAAACCCGTGATAAAACTTCTGACTTATGCTCGCTTGTCAGAGAATTGATGGATAATTCCGATGAACTTAACCGCATGAAAAATGCACTGACAGACAATTTCTCCTACAGTTCATCAGAAAGAATTTTCGGGTTTATAAAACAAAATTCCGCATCATAATAGTGCCTTTCTAAGGAGTGATATAAATGGCATTTTTAGACAAGCTGTTCGGCTCATATTCACAGAAAGCTTTGAAGAAAATACAACCAATTGCAGATAAAGTGCTTGCACTTGAGGAATCCTTTAAAAAACTTTCCGACAGTGAGCTTACAGCAAAAACAGACGAATTCAAAAAAAGATTAAAATCCGGGGAAACCCTTGACGATATTCTTCCCGAAGCTTTTGCTACTGTACGTGAAGCATCGTGGAGAGTTCTCGAAATGCGTCACTTCCCCGTTCAGATAATAGGCGGCATTGTACTTCATCAGGGACGTATTGCTGAAATGAAAACAGGTGAAGGTAAAACGCTTGTTGCTACACTTCCTGCTTATCTTAATGCTCTTACAGGTGAAGGTGTTCATATTGTGACGGCCAACGATTATCTCGCACGGCGTGACAGTGAGTGGATGGGAAAACTCTTCCGCTTCTTAGGTCTTAGCGTAGGTCTTTCCGTAAGTCAGATGATGCCCGAAGAAAAGAAAAAGGCTTACGAGGCAGATATCACTTACGGTACAAATAACGAGCTTGGTTTTGACTATCTTCGTGATAATATGGTTATATACAAGCAAAATATGGTTCAGCGCGGCCACGCCTTTGCAATCATAGATGAGGTTGACTCAATCCTTATTGACGAAGCACGTACACCGCTTATAATAAGCGGTGCAGGCGAAAATTCAACTGAGCTTTATTCTGTTGCAGACAGATTTGTAAGGCTGCTTTCTTCAAAAAAGTTTAAAGAGCTTGACGACAAAGAAGAAAACGATTCAATTGATGCAGATTATATAATTGATGAAAAAGCCAAAACCGTAACTCTTACAAGCCGCGGTATAGAAAAGGCAGAAAGGGCTTTTGGTATTGAAAACCTTTCCGACCCCGAAAATATGACTATTTCACATCATATCAATCAGGCGATGCGTGCCCACGGAATCATGCACAGGGATGTAAATTACGTAGTAAAAGACGGTGAAGTACTCATTGTAGATGAATTCACCGGACGTATTATGGTAGGAAGACGTTACAGCGACGGCCTTCATCAGGCTATTGAGGCAAAAGAAGGTGTAAAGGTTGAAAGAGAAAATAAAACCCTTGCAACAATTACTTTCCAGAACTACTTCCGCCTTTACAAAAAGCTTTCCGGTATGACAGGTACTGCTAAAACGGAGGAAGAAGAATTCCGCGGAATTTATTCCCTTGATGTAATTGAAATTCCCACAAACAAGCCTCTTATGCGTGTTGATGAAAACGACCAGGTTTATAAGAACCATAGCGGAAAAATAAAGGCTATTGCCGACGAAATTGAAAGAGTTCATAAAACAGGTCAGCCCATACTTGTAGGTACAGTTACAATAGATAAATCCGAGGAATTGAGTGCCGTTTTAAAGGCGCGCGGCATAAAGCATCAGGTGCTTAATGCAAAGCATCATGACAAAGAAGCTTTAATCGTTGCACAGGCAGGTAAAAAAGGTGCCGTTACCATCGCTACAAATATGGCAGGCCGCGGTACAGATATAGTTCTCGGCGGTAACGCTGAATATTTGGCAAAAACAGATATGGAAAAGCTTGGTTATGCACAGGAGCTTATCTCTGAAGCAACCGGCTTTGCAGATACTGATGATGAAACGATTATCGAAGCACGTGCAAAATTCACCGAACTTTATAATAAGCATAAGGCTGAGATTGCAGCAGAGGCTGATGAAGTCAGGGAAGCAGGCGGTCTTTACATTATCGGTACAGAACGTCACGAGTCACGCCGTATTGACAATCAGCTTCGCGGACGAAGCGGCAGACAGGGTGACCCGGGTAAATCAAGGTTTTTCCTCGCACTTGACGATGACCTTATGCGTCTTTTCGGCGGAGAAAGAATTGAAAAAATGATAACTACTCTGCGTCTTCCGGAAGATGAACCAATTGAGCAGTCAATGCTTACAAGCGTTATAGAAAGCTCACAAAAGAAAATAGAAGGCAAAAACTATTCTACAAGAAAATATGTTCTTCAGTACGACAATGTTATGAATCAGCAGCGTAATGTAATTTACGAACAGCGTAGAAAGGTTCTCGACGGGGAAGACCTGCGTGATTCAATTTATCAGATGATTGATGAAATCGTTGACGGTGCTATGGAAACATATGCCAACGCACAGTACCCCGATGACTGGAATATGACGGGACTTACAAATTACATTGAAGATATGTTCTTCACCCGCGGTGTACTTGATTTTGCAACACGTGATTTTAATAAAATTGATGCACGCACTGTTTCCGAGGAAATCAAGGAAAAAGCACATGAAGCGTACAAGGCACAGGAAGCACTTTTTGGTGAAGATATGCGTGAGGTTGAGCGTGTAGTTATGCTCAGAAGTGTTGACAGCCGCTGGATGAATCATATTGATGATATGGATCAGCTTAAAAACGGAATTACGCTTCGTGCATATGGTCAGCATAATCCTGTTCAGGAATATGAAATTTACGGATATGATATGTTTATGGAAATGAATTCTCTCATCCGTGAGGATACAGTAAGAACTCTTTTCCATATAAGACCTCAGGCACCTATTGAAAGAAAGATGGTTGCTACCCCCACAGTAACTTCACACGGAGACGGCACAGATACTAAAAAGCCCGTCAAACGTACCGCTGTAAAAATCGGGCGAAACGACCCTTGTCCTTGCGGAAGCGGAAAAAAATACAAACATTGCTGTCTTGGAAAGGAAGAATAATATGATAGTTGAATACGAAGAAATACGACTTGAGCTTCTGGCTCTTGAGAAGCCTGTAGATGAGCTTGGGATTGCACTTAACATTGACGGTGCAAAAGAAACTGTAAAAAAGCTCGAAGAAGAAAGCCTTGCTCCTGATTTTTATAATGACGTAAAAAACAGTCAGAGGGTTCTTCAGAAAATAAAGGAACAGAACACTAAAATAGAACGTTTCAACAACCTCAAAACCGACTGGGAAGATATTTCGACACTTGTCGAGCTTGCAATAGCAGAAGACGATGATACTCTGTTGGAAGAAATCACAACAGGTTTTGAAGCTCTCAAGGAAAAGATTGAGAATATGAAGCTTGAAACGCTTCTTTCAGGTCCTTATGACAAAAACAATGCTATCATTACGCTTCACGCAGGTGCAGGCGGTACAGAAGCTCAGGACTGGTGCCAGATGCTTTACAGAATGTATACCATGTGGGCTGAAGCAAGAGATTACAAGGTGAGTATACTCGATATTCTTGACGGTGATGAAGCAGGTCTTAAGGGTGCAAGTATTCTTATTGAAGGACTTAATGCGTATGGCTTTGCAAAATGCGAAAAAGGTATCCACCGTCTTGTAAGAATTTCTCCCTTTGATTCGGCAGGAAGAAGACATACATCATTTGCATCTGTTGAAGTAATGCCGGATATTGAAGACGACATCGAAATCAACATCAATCCCGATGACCTCAGAATTGATACTTACCGTGCAAGCGGTGCAGGCGGACAGCACGTCAACAAGACAAGCTCTGCTATTCGTATTACACATATTCCCACAGGCGTTGTTGTTGCCTGTCAGAACGAAAGAAGTCAGTTCCAGAATAAGGATGCGGCTATGAAGATGCTTAAGGCAAAGCTTATGGAACTTGCTGAAGCAGAACAGAAAGAAAGAATTGAAGATATTAAGGGTGTACAAAAAGAAATTGCATGGGGCAGCCAGATTCGTTCTTATGTATTCCACCCCTACAATATGGTTAAAGACCACAGAACTAATTACGAGGTTGGTAATATCGGTGCTGTTATGGACGGCAGAATTGATGAATTTATCAACGACTATCTCAGAAAAGCAAGCCTTGGTCAGCTTAATCTGAAATAATATTGGTACAGAATGTTGTCAATATTATAGAAATCAAATATAAGAAACCGGGAACCTGTAAAATAATTTGTTTACAGTTCCCGGTTTTTATCTATATTACAGCCATCGTCTGCGGTAACTTGTCTTCCTGTATTCCTGTGGATTTAAAGAAAAATACTTCTTAAAAACCTTATAGAGATGTGGTGCATCGCATAATCCAACCTGTGTTGCAATATCAGAAAACGTCATATCTGTCTGGTCGATTAATCTTTTTGCCATAAGAGCACGCTGCTCCATAATATAGTTCTGCGGAGTTGTACCTGTTTTCTTTTTGAAAAATCTTACAAAATGATTAGGATGCAAATAACATATACGGCTGAGTTCTTCATTTGAAATATGATTTCCAAGATTCTGATTTATATAGGAAATAACCGAGGAAAATCTTTCTTCAGAATCGGTAAAATGCACCTTTGTCTCTTTATTGGATTCTGCAATATATTCCGAAAGGATTCTTATCGCAAGACTTTTTACATCGAGCTTGTCGGTAAGCTTGTCACTGTTGTACTTTTCGTAAAGCTCCTTAAAAAGGTTAAGGATGGTGTCATCCTTTGTATCTATGGCATAATCAAGATTCAGGGAATGAAAAAGTGAGCTGTCGGGATACAAATCAAAGTGAAACCAGTATTTTTCAAATTCTGCATCCGATATATTGCGGTAGCCGTTCTTTTTATTTGCAGGAATAAAAAAACAAGTACCCTTTTTTCCATAATACTCCTTGCCGTCAATTGTAATAACGCAGGAGCCTTTTTTTATGCAGTAAAACTTATTCTGTTCAAACTGTGCTTTTTCATCTGCCCACACGTCACCTACCCCGCAAGACAGAAAATCGGAAATGCGGACAACTACATTCAGATTGGCTAAAAACGTATCAAAATATGGCATACCAAAACCTCACAATGCTAATTTGGTACAAAAAAAGGTTTGCACCGTACGTTTACAATTCATTATAACAAAAGTAAAATGTAGTTACAAGGAAATTTTTAAATACGAGGAGAAACAAATATGAGTTTATTTTTAAAATCTGATCTTTACGACATCCTTTGTAAAATCTATTCCGAAGAGCGTATTCTCGGAAACATTGAAAAGCTTTATCAGCTTGAAAAGCCACGTGGATATTCTGCATTCCGTGATTCCACTGCGTGGTGCGAAGAAGTTCTTAGAAAAGAAGGCTTCTCAGATGTACGCAGAATCCCCCATAAGGCTGACGGTGTGACTTCATCCTACGACTTCATAATGCCTCAGGCATGGGATTTATGCGGTCGCTCGACTCTTGAGATTGTAGAGCCTGTTTCGGAAATAATCGCAGACACGGATATTTCGACACTTTTCGTATCAGAATATTCTGCACCCACTCCTGAAAGCGGCATAACGGCAGAAATTGTTGACTATTCAACTCTTGATCCTGAAAATCCTGACTGTGACGGAAAATTTGTTTTTTATAGGGGATATCACCCCGTTGCCAGCAATTTTCACAAAAGCCTTGCCAACGCCGGATGTGCAGGCATTGTATTTGCAGCATTTGAAACCACAGAACATGAGCCTGACGTCCCCACATGGACAAACGGACACGGACACATCGGATGGTATCATCTGAAAGAAGATGCTGTCCTCCCCGTTTTCAGTGTTTCCCCTAAAAAAGGTATCGAACTTATTAAAATGATGGCAAAAGGAAAAGTTGTCCTTCACGGTGTAATGAACACAAAAATTTACGACGGTGAAATTTATTCCTTAACTGCAACCATTCCCGGAAAAAGCGAGGATGAATTTGCACTTTTGGGACATTTATACGAGCCTTTCCGTTCAGATGACAGTCAGGGCTTCGGTGTAGGAGTAGAAATTGCGATAATGCTTAAAAAGCTTATTGATGACGGCATCCTCCCAAAGCCGAAGAAAACTCTCAGAATAATTTTCTCTATGGAACGTTACGGCTTTGCCGCGTTCTTTGCACAACACAACAAAAAGATTCTTGCAGCATTAAGTATCGACACTCTTACCGTTCAGTCAGCAGATACACTTAACATGGGCTTTTCAGTTACCTTGTCTCCCCTTTCTCTTCCTTTCTTTGGCGATATGCTTATAAAAAAAGCAATGGATACACTCTGCCCCGAAATCTACTACAGATTTAGGCCCGGAAGTCTTTCTGATGACTGCTGGATGGGAGAAAGCAGCGTTGATATTCCCACAAACTGGCTTGTAAGCGGCTGTGCAGGCAGAAGCGACTATCATCACTGCGATGCGCCGATTTTTGATGCAATTCAGCCTGAAAAGCTTAAAAAGCTCGTTCCTATGGCTGCAGCATACACTGCCGTAATGATTTGTGGTGACAGAAACCATTTCGGGAAAATGGCAGACGAGCTTGGTAAAATAGCCGCTTACTGGCTTGAAACCGAAAAGAACTTTATTGCAGGCAAGGCTGCAAAGTTCGGTTGGAAGAAAACCGATGTACTTTCAAAAGTTAAAGCATTTGAAACATACTACCTCGGAAGAATGGAGTCTTTCAACCGTTTCTTCCCCGGCATTGTTAAACCCGAACTTCCTGCTCATTGGGCAGACGATTATTTTTCTTCACTTCCCGACAGAGAGCTTAGTGATGCAGAGAAAAAGGCGGCAAGTATCTACTACCGTAAAGCTTCAACAGGTGTTCCCTTCTCTCAGGTGCGTGTTCCCGCACAGGAAAGGGAATGTCAACCTATGGCATACGAGCTTACATGGGCACTTCTCGCCCCCGGCAGAAGTATGCTTGATGTAATCCGTATGTTTGATGCCATACTTTCATACAACACTCCTGACAAGGAAATCGAAGCACATCTGGAATATTTCAGTTTCCTTGAAAAATACGGATATGTTGAAGAAGTTAAGCAGTCCCGAAAGGGGAATATAAAATGAAATTTGAATTACCCAAAATAGGTAAAAAGCCTGTTGACTTTTTGCATTTTCCAACAAAAGAATGTACGTTTGTATTTCGTGCGTTAGAATTTTTTACATATGAAAAAATAGCAAAGCTTCTTAAGACTACTTCTGAAAACATAAAAGAACTTGGCGATGCAATGGGAATTTATGAAGACCAGAAAAGTGATGTGTGGATGAGAAAAGGTTATATAACAATCATCCGTGCTATGTGGCATCTTCTCCCATACGAACAGCTTATAGAGCTTCTTGAAACAGATGCAGACGAGCTTGCAATACTTCTGCGTGAGGAGGATTTCCTTAATGTTAAGCTTCAGGCCAAGCCTGACTGTGAAAAGCTTCAGTGGAAACCTCTTTCGGACGAAGATAAAGGTGCACTCAAAAGAGTTAAGGCATCTATGTCTTCCCTTTCTCTTGACGGTAAAAAACCTTTTGAGTTTGAGTTTATAATGCCCGATGTTGAATTTTCAGGCAAGGAAAACTTCCAGTTAAGAATAATTTACCTGTTCTCGGGACTTTATCAGAAGTGCCTTGATGTTGATAGCGAGGAATATTGCCCCGATGAGCTTCTTGAAAGCTACCGTCGGGTAGGCATTAACGGCATCTATATGCAGGGCGTACTGTATATGCTCTCAGAATTTCCTTTTAACAAGGAGCTTTCAAAAGGATACGAAAAACGTCTTGCAAATCTTAAAAAATTTACTGAAAGATGTGCCAAATACGGTATTAAAGTATTCCTCTACATAAATGAGCCGCGCAGTATGAACAAGGCGTTCTTTGAAAAGCATCCCGAAATAATGGGACACTACAAGGACGACAACCATATCTGTATGTGTACCTCTACAAAGGAAGTTCAGGACTACATAAAAAATGCATTTGAATCAATCTGCAAGGCGGCACCCCTTATCGGTGGTTTCATTTGTATGGCAAAGAGCGAAAATCTCACAAACTGTTATTCTCACGTTCATGAGAACGGCAAATGCAACTGTCCCCGATGCAAGGACAAAACTGTCGGCGAAGTAATCGGAGAATTTTTCACTGCAGTCCGCGAGGGTGTTGACAGAGTAAATCCCGATATTAAAATCTTTGACTATACATGGGACTGCGACTCTATCGAAGCAAGATATGATGTAATTGACCACCTTCCCCAGCGTGTAGGTGTAGAGAGTATTTGTGAAGCTAAAATTCCCTATGAAATAGGCGGAGTAAAATACACCCTCAGCGACTACTCACTTAATATAATCGGGCCCGGAGAAAGAGCCATTAAAATGTGGAAAAGAGCAAAAGAGAGAGGGCTTGAAACTGCAGCAAAAATACAGATTAACACAACCTGGGAATGTTCAACAGTTCCTGCACTTCCTGTACTTGACAAGATTGACAAAATGATGTCACGACTTCGTGAAGAAGGCGTTGACCACGTGCAACTCAGCTGGACACTTGGCGGATATCCTTCAATTAATCTTCTTTATGCCTGCAAATACTTTTTTGAGAATGCACGAATCCCCGAAATCAGTGAAAATATAAAAAAAGCAACGAAGATATTCTCTGATGCTTTCTGTGAATTTCCGTCCTGTATTACAACGGCTTATGTAGGTCCGCAGAATGCAGGTCCTTCTACCCTCTTTTACGAAAAGCCAACAGGCTATGATGCCACCATGACTTGCTTTGCCTATGATGCATTGCACCACTGGCGTGCAGATTACCCTGAAGAAGTATTTCAGAATCAGTTTGAAAAGCTCTGTTCTAAGTGGAAAGAAGGTCTTGAACTTATAAAAGACGATAAAAACAAGGAAATCCGCATAATGGCAGAGGCAGGATACAGCCTTTTTAGAGCGTCGCTTAATCATACTAAATTTGTTCGTTTGCGTAATGGCGGAGCTTCGGAAAAGGAACTTTACGAAGTGGTTCTTGATGAGAAAGAAAATGCTATGAATATGCTTCGCCTGATGAATATGAATTCTGCAATCGGCTTTGAAGCGGCAAACCACTATTATTTCAGCAGATTTGCTATTTGTGAAAAAGTGATTAATTGTGATTATTTATTAGAGAAGTACAGTAAATAAAAACACGAGTTTTTACATCTGCTCCTCATATACATATGATATGTAACAAACTGAGGTCTTTGGAAGCCGCATAAATTGGGCATTTTAAAAGCACAGCCACGAGGGCTGTGCTTTAGCTATATTGTAGGCAATACAATCCATAGAGTTTTTCTAATTTCAAAAAACTTATAATATTTTATAACACATAGTTTTTATTGCATATGTGACACTGGTAATGTTCATCATAACTGACCTCAGTTTTCTTTCCTGCATATTTATTTATCACCAAAGCAATATACGGTTTCATACACATATCATAGTAAATCATGTATGTATCATCACTGCTGCGATATACAACTCTACCTCTAGGATAATAGTCAAAGTCCACACCATATTTTCTCTCATAATTATTATTCCAAACATCATAATGACTGTGTGGAAAGTTTGAAAATATACCATATGGTTCACTTTCTTCAAGAGTGCATCCATGAAATAACAATTCGCCGTTTACACAGAAAAACAAAGCAGGGCCTATTTGTGATTTTTTAATTTCATTTATTTTCATTCTCATTTCTCTTTATCAAACAATTTTTATCACTGATACTCAATACTAGAATTTTAAATTATGTCATACTGTATTTTTTTGCACGAGTCCATTTTTAATTCAAAAACCGATAAATTATGATGTACTGTATCTGTATCGACAAGAAGCATATAAATACTATCCATATTCATACTTTTCAAAATTTGCCTTCCATAATCAATGTCGGAAGAAGATAATTTGTTTCGTCCCAACAAATGACTATGTATCATTCCGCAAAATTGAATATTTTTATCGCTCCACTCAATCAACACTTTATTTAAAGTGTTGATGTCGGGGATATAATATTCTGTTGAATTTTCAATACCTTTGTCAAAAACATATTCAGAAATAACAGTATCTCTTTTCATTCCAAGAATACCGCCACATTCAGGAATGGTCGAAGCTATCGTTTTCACGATAGCTTCATAACATTTTTCGGTAATATGTAACACCTTATTCACAACACTCGTGCCACTCGTTGGGGTCAACGCTTTTTCTTTTGTAGTTACAATAGTACCAACCATCATTGTATGGTTCGCTGTACCTACAATTTTTGCAATACCCTGCACATAAAATTCCTTCGGGTAATAAATTGATGTTTTTCTCTTGTTTGTTTTCTTTGTTTTGCATTTTTAACGCTCCTTTATAAATTGTTTATTTTTCATTTTATACAAATCTTCCGGGAACATCAAAGGTTTGTTCTCCCTCAGAATATAGGGCTTCAGTAAGTTCATTTTTTAGTCTTTTTACTTCTTTCGCCCAATTCACTAATATTTCATTATCGCTAATTACCAACGAATCAAGCAAGCTTGATGAAGTTCCACACAAGAAACTTGCTATATCATATGACATTGAAGAAATACCATACTTCCCCAAAACATCTCCTGTTAATGCAGATATAATCGGACCGAAAGCAGATTTTGCGGATTGTAATAATGCGTCGCCAAAATGTTCTGGACATTTTTCTGCAAAATATGAAAATGCCATTAAGATTGTTGCACTATCTATCTTTGCTTCATAATATAGAGTTAAATATTCAATCGCTCGTTCCCTTGTCATAGTATTTCTATCTACCCCAGCGTGAAGACTAATAAATTTAGAATATGAAATTGTACCAGAATTGCTTAACAATAAAAATACTAAATCACCTTCTGTATCACAATTTTGTTTAATTTTGTCTGAAAGTGCATTAAGAGTCGTAGAAACTGACGCTTCCACACCGGTTACATTGCCAGCACAAAGAGAGCCTATAGTTATAGTAAGCCCAGTAAGAAATCCCTCTATCTGATATACTTTTTCAACATTTGTTGCTTTACCATATGCTTCTTTTGCACCTTCGTGACAATTAATATATTCATTCAATCTTGTTTGTAGATAAGTATATCCTCCCAAATCTTCTATGCTGTCATAGAGAATCTGTGCTTTTCTTACAACGGCATCATTTGAATATAAATTACCATTAATTATAGTTGCATTTCTAACTGGGTCTGGAACAAACTCCCAACTTTTTATAGTATGATTAGTAATCATAGCAAGGTCATGTACATTTATTAATACCATGTCATTATAATCAGCTAATTGAATTTTGTTTTTGCGAAAATAATTTTTGTATTCTGAGTTTGCAAGCAAAACGCCATTTTGGGTTAGTTTAATATCAAATTCATATGGAGGATAACTATTACGCTTTATGGTAAAATCATAATCAACTCTTAACGATTTCCCACCATTAGTTATATTTGAATCCCATATCTGCAAACTTCCTTTTAAATTACTATCTTTTGATTTGTTATCATACCCTCCAAAAGCAGAGAAAGCTTTAGAAGTGTCTACATAATGATAACCGTCAGAAAATCTATAAGCATATAACTCAATTCCATTTATCGTATATATTTTATCTGCCTTAACCACATCATTTGTATCCTTATTCAAAGCATTATAAAACATTTGTGCAACATCAGCACGAGAAGCATTCCGTTTATAGTTACCATTTATAGCAGATGTTAATTTAAAGAAATTATTTTTGTTAGCTACGGTTATATATCCACCACCTGACCAACCGCCATTTTGTTCTGCTGTATCTTTCCAGCCTTTAATACATACCAACATTTTTGCAGCTTCTTCAAATGTAACATTATCACTTGGAGCAAAATTGCTATTTCCTTTTCCGCTTATGATTTGTTTATTATAGGCAGCCATAATGAATGTTCGTGCCCAATGGTCTTTTGGCACATCCTTGAATTCACCTTGTACTGCTCCTGTTTCAACAGAACTTAAATCAAAAGCAAAATAAAGCATTTTCACAAATTCTGCTCTTGTAATAGAATCATTAGGTCTGAATTTTCCTGTTCCATCTCCTGCAAGTATCCCATCGAGCGAAAGTTGTTTTATTGCATTATAATTTTTATGGTTAGAAGGAACATCATCGTAAGTGCCTTTCTCTCTAACAATGGTAAAATTACTTTCAACAGCAGTATAACTATTCCCCATCGTATCAACAACGGTAACTTTATATGTATATTCACCGGGTATTAATATTCCAAAATTCACTTCCGAGTCATAATCTTTAATGTTAAATTGGGTGGGATTTTTTGCTGTTTGATTATAATTTTTCAAGTGAACAATGTCTAATACGCTGTTTTCGTTTCCTTTTGTAAAAATAACGATTTTTGCTTCCGCTATCGGATAAGCCGAGCCAACGACACCTTTTACAGTAAATCCCTTTTTATAAGTTAGCTCTCCGGTTGGTTTAGTAACGCCTGTTACAGAAAATCCCGACTTAGCAACAGTATATTTTTGTGATTTATATGCGGCTTTTTCTCCATTAGAGGAATACGTTTGAATTTCACAAGTATAAGTATAGTTTTCTTCCAATTTGTCAGATTCTATAATTATTTCGCCATTTAAATCATAAACTTTTTCATTATAAATTGTCTTACCTTTGGAATCTGTTACAACAACTGTCGCATATCCAAAATCATCACCTGTAAATTCGTATTTAAAGACAAGTCCCTTATCTTCAAGCTCTGCGTTTAAGGATTTAACCAAAACAGGGATAGTTCCGTCTGTACTGAAATATATTTCATCACCTTTGCCAATAAGTTTCTTATCATTAGATGAATTGTTATATGTACCTATCCAAGCCTTATATTGATGTTTTGCCTTGAGCTTTGAAGATTTTATCTTATAACTTGTTACCGATACGATTTCATTTTTTACAATAAAACTGTTGTCTGTTGTATCTTTGATTGTCAATTCAAAGCAAGTATCAACATCAGATTTTTTCCATTTTATTGTTAAGTCTTTTTTATAGTTTATTATATCATTATTTTCAGGGGAAGAAAACACAGCTTCTACCGTTGCAGTTTCAATTTCTTTTTCTTCTTCCTCTGTATAAATATAAATAGTATTACCTTTTCCTACAGCTTCTGAAGCATTAGAATTAATGTATGTTCCTAGCCATAACTTATATTCTTTTCCAAAATCTAATGTGTTGGCACTAATAGAATAAGAGCCCCCGCTAATCACTTTGTTTTTTATAATACTTTTATTGGTGTCAGTATCAACAACTGAAAGTTTATAGCAAAAATCAGAATTTGTATCTGAGAATTTTAGTGTAAGTTTCTTTGAAGCATCAATTGTAGCTCCGTCAGTAGGATATGAAAATCTTGCTTCGGTATAGTCTACTTCATTCATATTGATATATATTTCATCGGAACTGCCAATTTTGCTTTCATCAGCATAAGTTGTTAAAGAAACTTTATATCTATGTTCAGATGTAAATGTATTTGCTTTTATGCTATATGATGTACTACTTGTATATTCATTTTTTACGATATATTCACCTGTAACATCATCTTTTATTGTAAGGCAATATTCTAATTCTGATGCAGGATTATTCCACTTTATTGTAATCTTCTTAGTAGGATCAAGCCATTCTTTATTTGATGGTGCAGAAATCTTTGCAGCTTCATAAGAAGGTGTTTCTGGTGTTTCAACATCAACTACAGGTCTTTCGGGTTTGTTGTCTTCTCCACCTGTTGTATCAACTACAGGTCTTTCAGGTCTATCACTTCCGCTAGTTGTATCTACAACAGGTCTTTGTGGTGGCTCATTTACAGTAGCTTTTTCTGTTTTAAATTCAATACTATTACCTGCTCCGAGCTGCTTCTTTTCAACAGATGCTTTTTTGTATGTGCCAACCCACGCTTTATAAGAATGTCCTTCTGTTAGCAAACTGCTTTTAATTGTGTAAGATGTTTTTGTTAAGCCGGATTCATTTACAATAGTTTTTCCGCTTGTTGTGTCCTTGACTGTCAAATTATATGCAAGGTCACTATTTCCGTTTAAGGTAATTTTTAAATCTTTATCGGCAGAAATCTCTTGGTTGTTTCTCGGATATGAAAAATCCGCTTCCTGATAAACTTTTTGTGAAGAATTTCTGTCATTTACACTAATGGTTATCGAATCCCCACGCCCAACAGAAGTAGCACCATCGTATGTGCCAACCCATATTACATATCTTTCCTCAAAATCAAGAACATTTGATTTTATTGAATATGAACTGCCGCTTACCTTTTCATTCTGAACAATATATTTCCCTGTGCGTTCATTTTTGATTGTTACTCTGTAGTTCAATCCTGAAGATGGTGTTGTCCATTTTATAGTTGTAGTTTTATAAGGGTCTATCCACTCGCCATTACTTGGCGAGGTTATTTTTGCCTCGTTTTCTCCGAGAGCAAGGGAAACTACCCCATTACAGAGAATAATGGATAAAACAAGCAATAAACTAATTATTTTTTTCATTTTCTTTCCTTCTTTCTTTTATTTTATAGGTGAATATTATTATATTTGATTAATTTACCTGTTCATCCAACGACAAACAATCGTTTGCCATATTGTAACATATATTACATCAAAGCACAATAGTTTTTCATTTTATTTCAACTTCATCCCATCACTAAATGCTTTGCCAACCACATCACCAAATTTACGATAAGTATGATGCACCGGATCGTAGGTAATAGGACTGAATTTATTCAAATCAATTATGCCATTATCATCAAGTATTCTTTCATCAGCACAGACATTTACGATTTCGCCCACAAGTCTGCAAGTTTCTTCGTCGTAGCTGATAAGCTTACATTCCAAAGCCATAGGCAGTTCATCAAAAAGCGGAGCATTTACAAACTCACTCTTTGTAGTATGCCAACCTGCTTTTTCTATTTTATCAGCCTCTTTATTACCAGAAACAATACCAACATAATCACAAGCAACAACATTTTCTGCATCTGCAATGCTTACTGTAAATGCACCTGTTTTAACAACATTCTTTGCTGTCTTGTGTCCGTCATCCACACAAATAGAAATCTGTGTTTCTTCACTAATTCCGCCCCAAGCGGCATTCATCGCATTAGGTTTTCCATCCTCGTCATATGTGCCGATAATGAGTACCGGCATCGGATATAAAATAGCTTTCGCTCCAAAATTCTTTCTCATAATCATTACCTCCTAAAAATCAATAACACACACTAAACGCAGGTCGCATATATTCAATA
>JAZPYX010000081.1:0-4052 GCA_045544395.1 Clostridia bacterium | reverse complement strand
GTAGCAAAAAGGCACAAAAACGAAGAAAAATCGAATAAAATGAGATTTTTCAACAAAATAAGATAATTCTATGATTTAGAAACTGTCTATATTTCGTATTATTATTGCCTTTTTGCGGTCTGGACTTTTTTTACATCCCCTATGCTTAGTTAAATATTAATAACATTCAACAATTTCTACATCGCCCTTTACACTGTATTTTCCCATTGAAGCACAGGGCATAAAGAAATAATCACCTTTTTTGATTTCTTTGGAATAATTATCACCGGTAATTGTTCCGTTTCCGTCAGTTACTATGTATACGGCATAACTATCAGGAACATTTAATGTGTAAGATGAATTTTTTAATGTTATGCGGTTAACTATAAAGCAATCGGTATCATTTTTGCCGATAAGTTCTTCCAAGATTACACCGTCTTTTTTGCTTAAAACTACAGGGGTAAGCTTAGTGTCAGCATCAGCTTCAAAATCGAAACATTCGATTCCGGTTTCTTTATCGAGGCTTATATACATTTCCTGATCATTCAGCTTATATTTGTCGCACCAGTGCTCGGGCTGAATTGTAAAGTCTGTAGGTTCCTGAAT
The DNA here is from genome assembly GCA_045544395.1 of Clostridia bacterium. Lineage (GTDB taxonomy): Bacteria > Bacillota > Clostridia > UMGS1883 > UMGS1883 > UMGS1883. The sequence continues at coordinate 3,467 of JAZPYX010000081.1, read as the reverse complement.
TTCAAGGATAAGGCAGCCGGCACCGATTGCGTGAACAGTTTTTGCAGGCACAAGATAAAGGTCACCTTTTTGTGCATAGGAATACTTTAAAAGGCGTTCCATAGCATCTTTGTCGGTTTCACTGTTGTCAATGGCTTTTGAAAAAATTTCCTTATTCACACCATCCTGAAAACCGAAATAAATTTTTGCTTCGGGACGCGTGTCAAGAACAAGCCAGCTTTCCGTTTTTCCGTATTCGCTGTTAAAATGCTTTCTTGAAAATGGCTTGTCGGGATGTGCCTGTGCAGGAAGTCTTACTGCACTGTCAAGAAGCTTTACAAGTATGCGGTACTTGTTTCCTTTACCAAGCATTTCATCGGGAAATTGAGTAAGTACCTCGTCAAAATAAAGGTCTGAATCCTTAATCTTTGAAATACCCTCTTTCGGATGTGCCATTTCTTTGTTCAATGCTTTAACTGATGATGCAACCCATTCTTCAGGCAAAAATCCGTCTTCAGGCGCATCTCCGAAAAATCCGTGAAAGAGCTTTCCGCCTGTGTAAACTCTTCCGACTCTGTTTCTTTCGAAAAATATTGGTGTGTTGTAAAGTTCTCTACTCATTAGTTATCCTCTCCCATAATATAGTCTATCGATACATTAAATAGTGAAGCCAGCTTTGGAAAATGTGTAATATCGGGGTATCCCTGACCGGTTTCCCATTTGCTCACCGCTTTATTGCTGACGCTAAGATAAGTTGCAAGGTCTGATTGGGTCATACCCTTTTCACTTCTCAATGTGGAAATTTTCTTACCTATGTTCATTGGGTTCATAAGGCTTGAATTATCGCGGTAGGTAATAAGCTTCTGTGCTTCTTTTGCACTCCGGAATTTTCCGCAGGCAACAAGTGCATATAAGGCGGCACCAAACGCAGCTTCTTCTACGTGCTTTGGAAGAAGGAGTGGAAAATGGAATCCTTTTTCAATAGCTTTAATAAGTGCCATGTTTTTGCGAATTCCGTTACCTGATGCAATAAGTCCGGATTTTTTATGACCGATATCCGAATACAGACAGCACAATTCTGTTGAAATTGCATCTACAAATGCCGAGGTAAGATTTTCTGCTGTAAGATTATCCGGAGTGATATTTCTTATTATACCTTTGTGCTCAGGATTGTTACGCGCACCGGTAAACCGGGAATCAACATTCAGTGCAGAATCACCTTTTGCAGCCAGTTTATTCATCACCTCATATATTTCTTCATCAGTAACCTCTTTAAAATGGCAAACTATGCTTTTAAAGAAGTCTTTAAGTGTGGAATAAGCTCTGCCGCCGCAAAGTGCCGCACCAACAATAAGATACTTGCCGTCAAAATACGGGCGTGCTTCTACCGAATCATTACAGTCGGGCGTATCAGAAATTACCGAAACCTGACTGCCTGTTCCAATGTTTACAAGAACATTATCTTCATTTGCCAGAGTGGAAAATACACTTGCCTGATTGTCACCGATTGCAACAGAAACGGGTATTCCTTTGTATGTACCTGCAATGGTATAATCGTCTGTAATAGTTGGTGAAAAATCGTAATTGAATTTCTTTTCTATAATATCATACAAGCCAAAACTTGCTGCATTGCTTGTGTGAATAACGGGCAATGCAAGACCGCAAAGACGCATTACAAGGTAATCGGCTATAGTGCAGTAACTGACAGCACTTTTCGGACGAATTCCGTTCTCACGGTTAAAGAAGTCTGTCACATTGCCGTATCCCGTGTGGCTGCCAAGATATTTTGCGTAGGTTGTGTCTTTATAGGGGAGACTACCTCTGCAATCCTGCCAGGTGTAAAGGTGAGAAACTGCACAACCGTTTTGGTCTGTATATACAATACCGTGCATCTGTCCCGTAACGCCAATAACCACAACGTCGTCTTTAATAAGTGTATCAAGGACCTTAGTTGCTATATCGATAATTTTGTCTACATACTGGAGCTTTTCGTAAGGCTCACATCCTTTTATGAATGCATCGCTGTTGCGGGTAATTGATTTTTCAATATTTCCCGTTTCGCAGTCGATTAATACTCCGCATATACTTGTTGTTCCAATGTCAATACCTACAGCTTTCATAAGATAACTCCCATAATAAGATTTATTTTATTTTAGCATATCTTTATTGTAAATTACAATAGTTTTAACTTAGTTCGAATAAAAGTAGACTTAATAAACAGCTATAACTGTTGACATTAAGTGCTTTTCATTGTTAAAATATTTACAGGATAAATAATTTTGAAAGAGTGGCGTACAATTATGGAAAAAATGTGGGCAGTATTACTTCATTTTGGTGAACTATGGGGCGAAAAGTCTTACGAACATATAGGAATAGACCGTTTCAGGCTTGACAGAGATATCTGGAACAAAGCTATAAATAAATGCGTGGAGGTTGGCGTTGATACAATCATCATTGACCTTTGCGAGGGTATTGTGTATAAATCTCATCCCGAGCTTGCTGAAAAAGGTGCATGGAGTTATGAGGAATTTCATGATGAAATAAAGAAAATTTTATCAAAGGGAATGAAAGTTGTTCCTAAATTCAATTTCTCCGCAGCACACGACAGCTGGCTTAAACAGTATGGGGAAGAGCTTATATCTACTCCCGAATACTATAAGGTGTGTAAAGATTTGATTGAAGAAGCTTATGAGCTTTTTGAACATCCCGAATATTTCCACCTTGGACTTGATGAGGAGTCACCCGACATCAGAACACCTGAGAACCATTTCCGTACAAAGGAAATGATGTATCACGATTATAATTACCTTATTGATTGTGTAAGAAAAGTAGGGGCAAAGCCTTGTATGTGGAATACTATATTTCTTCATTGGGACGAAGCGTATGAGTATTTTGATAAAGACGTTACAATTTTCACCGAAATGTATTATACATATAAAAAAGAGGATTGGTCACCTATTGAAACCCAGATTCCAGTAGTTAAGAACTATTATGCAAATGACTTTTGTAAGCGTGATTTCTATCCCCAGTATGTTGAGAAATACGGTGACGTTCCAATTCAGTACATCGAGCAGGACCCCGTTGTTTCAAGAACTATTTCCAAACGTGAACGTTACGTTAAGGAAGGCTACAATATAGTAATTGCAACAAGTAATATCTTTATAAAGAATAACGAATGGGCAACATTTGAATATTATTCAGCACCCGAGCAGGCGTGGATGGATAATAACATTGCAGGCTTTGTAGCTTGTCCGTGGAGAGAGTTCACACCACAGTATGGTGACGATATTATTGAACAGATTGAGCTTCTCGGCAAAGCAAGAAAGGCTTTTTATAATAAGTAAATTCAAAGGGGATGTAAAAAAGTCCAGACCGCAAAAAGGCAATAATAATACGAAATATAGACAGTTTCTAAATCATAGAATTATCTTATTTTGTTGAAAAATCTCATTTTATTCGATTTTTCTTCGTTTTTGTGCCTTTTTGCT
>JAZPYX010000080.1:0-21954 GCA_045544395.1 Clostridia bacterium | reverse complement strand
TTTTTGGAACAAAGGTCAATTACTCTTGAAATATCATTCGCTGTGTAATCATCCACATCGTTAACACATTTTCTGTATGTATCAAGATTAAGAACATCGAAATACTCACCGATAATGTTTCCGGCAAGGTCTGTGTGTTCTCCAACCTCTGTAAGCGCTCTTATAATTTCGGGCTTACCCGCCTCTTCCTGAGCAGAAAAAAGACTTCTTACATAAGAGTTAAATCCGATATCAACACTTCGTGTGTAAACCGCCATGCCCTCTGAGAAAGCTGTTATTCTTGTTGAATTGGTTCCAAAGTCAACAAAAAGTCTGTTTAAATGTTCGTACTCATCAAAGAATATTTCAGAAAGACAAATCTGATTATATACACTGCTGACAATGGTTTTTACTTTCAACTTATGTTTTTCAAATGACGCAACGAGATCTGCAGCAACACTTTTCTGAACTGCCGATAAGAGATAATAGAAAACCGTATCGCCGTCTTCTTCCCTCATTCCCAGAAACGCATAATCAACGACATGAGTTATCGGATTTGCTCTGCCGAATGTCATGTGCTCTTTTTTTATGATTTTAGGGATTTCAGATTTCTTTTTGTTCTTGATTGTAATAATCTTGCTCTCACATATTTCTGAGGGCAAGGATACTGAAACATCCTTTTTACCGGCATTTGAAAATTCTGTGTCAATTACTGATGCAAGCTCTGAAAAGTCAATGCCGTTTTCATCAACAAGACCTTTACTGCTGATTGTTCTTGCATCTGTAACAGTAATCTTCTTTGCTTCATAGTGGACCTCTAAAACCTTTGTTTCATACATTCCGACATCCACAATCAGCTTGTTTTTCTTTATGATATTATTCTTTATTAAAATATCCAAAGCTGTATAAACCTCCTTTATAACTCATCGAAGAACACAGTTCTGTGAACTTCATCGAGTGTTGTAATACCCTGAAGGGCTTTTTCAATTCCGTCCTCCTGGATTTTCTTCATACCGTTTCTTATGGCTGCCTGCTCTATCTCAAGGGTTGTGCCCCCCTTGTCAAGAATCTCGGCAAGCTCGTCATTCATAATAAGAAACTCCTGAATTGCAACTCTGCCCTTATATCCTTCACCATTGCATTTTTTACAGCCTTTTCCTCTGTAAAGCTTAACCTCAGCATCACCGCATTTTAATACTTTTCTGTAAGGTGAATCCTTAGGAAGAAGATATTCTTCTTTGCAATGAGGACAAATTCTTTTTGCCAATCGTTGATTGATTACAGCGATAAGTGTTGAAGAAACCATATACGGTTCAACACCCATCTTTACCAATCGCAAAATTGAAGATGCAGCACTGTTGGTATGAAGGGTTGAGAAAACCATATGACCGGTGTTCGCAGCATCAAACGCAATTGACGCAGTTTCCATATCACGAATCTCACCCACAAGTGCGACTTCAATATCCTGTCTGAGTCCGCTTTTAAGTGCCTGCGGGAATGTAACTCCCATCGCAGGGTTTATCTGAACCTGAACAATGCCCGGAATACGGTATTCAATAGGATCCTCAAAAGTAATAATGCATCGGTCTGTTGTATTGAGTACAGACAATGCAGCATAAAGCGATGTACTCTTACCGGAACCGGTTGGTCCGGTCAGAAGAATAATCCCTTTTGGCTTTTCAATTATCTTAAGGAACCTTTCCTCATTTTCTTTGGTGAAACCAATCATCGAAACATCAAGACTCATTTTGTTCTGGTCAAGAACTCTGACTACAAGGTTTTCACCGTTTACTGCAGGAATTACCGAAACACGAAGGTCAACAAACTTACCGAAAATATCAAGTCGGCAGTTGCCGTCCTGAATACTTTTTGAAGTATTAACATCAAGATTTGACATTGTTTTGATTCGGTTAATAATCTGCCTTGCTGTTGACATTGGAAGCTTATGCTCAATCTTAAGCGAACCATCGCTTCTGTATCTCACATAAAAAGCATCCTCCTGCGGTTCAAAATGAATATCCGAGATTCTGTTTTCAACTGCATCACGGAATATCTTATTAACCCAGTTTACAATCGCAGACGAATCATTTTCAGCAATATCATAAACAACATTGCTTGTCATGTTATCACCGGAAATACCAAATTCATCAGCATCAACCGAAGTTTCTTCTCTGAACACAGAATCAATCAGCTTATGTATCGCAGCATCCGTAGTAATAACATAAGAAAACCTCGAACGATATCCCGTCTTGTCTCTTACAAAATCCTCTACGAATAAAAGTTCTGAAGGCTCTGATGTATAAAGGACTATAGCATTTTCACTGTTTGCCGGAAAGAATCCTAATCTCTGCAAATCCCTTTTCTTAAACTGGGTTGCAAGAGTAAAGTCAGATACTTCAGGCTCAAGTTCAGCTTTATATCCATAAATCTTGGAATAAATCTGAATCAGCTTTTCATCACTTAGGAGCTTCATATCCTTAATAACGGTTTCATCACTTGCACCGGTTTCTTTCTTATACCTTTCAGCTTTTTCCCTCTGCTCTTCAGTTATGGCACCAATTTCGAAAGAGTATTTAATTAAAGAAATTGCCATTAGTTAAATCCTCTCTTTCTCTCTGTCGGTTCTGTAAGAGTTCTTACGATTCCAAAGTCATCAGGTGCAAGAATCGGTTTTACATTATCAAGGGTAAGTCTTTCATTCTTGATATGCCATGCAGCATTATCTGCAATATGGACATTACCCATTGAGGATTTACCTCTCATGTAATCTCGGATGGAATTTGATTTCTGTTTTCCAAGAATCATGGCTGCAACTACATCATCGGCGCTTAAAAGTTCAATAAGCGGAACAAGCTCTCCGCCAACACCTCTTACAAGCGTTTGATGCATGATGCCTTTGATAACACCTGCAAGCTGAAGTCTTATCTGATCCTGCTGTTTAGGCGGGAATACGTCAATAATTCGGTCAACTGTATCTGTTACACTCTTGGCATGAAGAGTACCATAAACAACATGGCCTGTTTCTGCAAGAGTAATTGCATTCTGGATTGTCTCAAGGTCCCTCATCTCACCTACGAGAATAATGTTAGGATTCTGTCTCATCGCAGCAACCGTTGCCGTCTGGAAGGAATCTACATGTATTCCAACTTCAATCTGCTCAATTCTGCTTTGAATTGAATTGTGGATATATTCAACAGGCTGTTCTACAGTAAGGATATTTTCGCTTCTTTCCTTATTGATGTGGTCAATCATTGATGCAAGTGTGGTAGACTTACCACTTCCTGTGGTACCAACAACAAGGAAAAGACCTGACTTAATCTGCGTGAACCTTTCAACTTCCTTTGGAAGATAAAGTTCTTCAAGGGAAAGAATCTTATCACTTAAAAGTCTGATGGCAAGGTTTATGCCGTCCATTCCGCGATAAATGTTGATTCTGAATCTTCGGAACATATACTTGAACGCTCCGTCAATAGGATTTGTTCTTCTTTTATCACGAAGAGCTATGTAATCATCCAATAAACCCGGAATGACAAGTTCGATAAACTCGTCAATATCAGATAGTGAAATCTTATCTCCGCATTTATGAAGATTACCTTTTGCTCTTACCCAGCCTTCCTGGTTTTCTGTAATATGAATATCGGAAGCTCCGATTTCTATTGCATATTTTAGTATTAAATTCAAATTAAGCTACCTCACTTCCAAAATTTCTCGCTCATTCCCGTTAGCCGGACAACAAGCGGAATATCAAACCCGACTGGTGTGCCTCCGGTCGGTGTGAATATATTTATTCTGTACGATGACCGCACCGTAACAGTAAATGTATCTCTTAACTGTATCTTTTTCTGTGCTGCATTAAAGTATGTTGCAGAAACGCTCATCGTTGCTGTATCTCCGATATTTGTGTTTGCCTTCATTTCATTAAACAAGGCATGTGTTTCGGAGGATACGCGGCCAGATATCTCAATTTCTCTTGTAACACGCCTTGCAGCATAGTTAACATTGAGATAAGTGGTGAATACCCCGAAGAACGAAATAGCCGTCGCAATCAGGGTAATAAACACCAATGTTTTTATAATGATTTCATAATAGGCACTGCCTCTTTTCTTCAAGGTAATCACCTCCCCATCTTTTAAATTCCGAATGTGTCGTAAATCTTATCGATGATTGCTTCCCACACTTCAACGATTGTTGATTTATATGTGTTAAGGAAAAATGCACCAACAACTACAACAAGAAGGATTACGATGAGCCAGCCTGTAATCTGGTCGCCGTCTGTATTTGAAAGAAAATTCTTTGTTTTCAAATACGCCTTAACTGATGTTTCTCTGCATTTTCTAATAAGCTTTTGCATATAAGATTTACCTCCTTCCTTACATAATTCCGCCAAGTGAAGAGAATAGATTTGCACCTATTACATAGAACAGTGCAACCACCGCAACAAGTACGATTGGAATAACTAACATCTTCACTCTGCCGGGCCTTTTGTTTAATTCTCTTTGCATCATTTCTTTTGCAAGAAGGCCCATATCTGATAACAGATAGTTAAGCATCGAGCTTTGGTCATCACCTCTCTCTGGACATTTTCCCGCTATCCTTTTTATTTGCCTTTGTAGTTTTATAATCTCTCATGACTTATGCTCCTTTCAAATATTTCCACACATGTCGTGGTTAACTTCTGCTCTGTAATAATGGTCTATTGTTGACAAAGAATTATATAAAGATGTTAATAGATAGCTGTCGATATTGTGTACTTTGGTTTGGTTTTTCTTCATACAGTCCAAAACATACTCTACATGACTATAATCAAGTTTTAGCAGTACACTCTTAACAACTGCCTGTGGGATCTCCTGCGACTTAATCACCAGGTAGTCTTTTTTGCTACATACAGCATCTACCATTATGTTAACAATACCGGTAGCATCGCTTTCACCATAGCTTTTTGCTAGATATTCGTATTCTATATTTTCACAAATAAGTGCTCTATATTCTTCACGCTCTCTTATCTCATCCTTCACATCTCTTTTCTTTGGTCTTTCTCTATGCTGATATGATGAGATAGGATAGTTATCACTAAAATCAGTATTATTATTTTTATTATTATTAAAATCATTATTATTTACTTCGGTTTTTACGAAGTTTAGACTTCGGTTTTCCAGAAGTGCAGTATTCGGCATTTCCAGAAGTCCTGACTTCGGTTTTTCAGAAGTCTTGACTTCGGCGTTTCCAGAAGTCTTGACTTCGGTATTTATAGAAGTCTTGACTTCGGTTGATTCAGGAATCCCTGCTTCATCATTATTGGAAGGATCAAAATCACCATCTTCAGGACACTCAATATTAGAAACAAAATTCATGACATAAATCAGCGTAGGTTTTCCAAGTCCCTGTTTCTTTTTCTTTATGAGTCCGCAACCTTTTTCATCATCAAGTTCAGCAAAAAGCTTTACTCCTTTATCCTTTCCTATACGCATATATTCCATTGCTTCCTCTAAAGTAAAATAAATATATACATGATTTTTTTCATCTATCCAACCATTTTTTACCGACAGTCCCATTCTGTCAAGCATAAGACCGTATAATATTTTTGCATCAGAAGTTAACCCAATAAATCTTTCATCAGAGAAAAGTAATTTGGGTATTCTGAAAAAAGTAAATTGATTTGCTTCGTGTCCGTAAAAATAATCCATTTGATAATTCATGAAAATAATCCCTCCTTAACTGTTATTAGATAAAAAAAGACAGACTATAGAAATCTATAGTCTGCCATAAAAACATACTTGTTTTTTAATTTTTGCAAGGACATAACGTCCTCATCGCACACAGCGATTATTTACGATAAATACCTACCACCTTTCGAAATTGAGTTGTTATTTGCATTTTTTTCTGCAAATAAAATTGAACCGCAACTCCGCAAACCCGCATAAATACTGGGGTTTCGTTAGTAGGTCCTAATGAACAGTGTTCAGGATAAAAAGTATTATTGCTTTTTTTACAATGCTTAAAAACGATAGTTCCTTATCTAGTATCTATACATAAATAATTTTATCATAAAATACAAGTACAGGCAATAAAAAATAGTCATCAAACAAAATTCAAGGGATGCAGTTCAAAAAACCACATCCCTTAAAAATTATTTATTTTTACTTATTGACACTGATAAATCTCCGCAAAACAGTTGCACTTTCGGCAACCCAACTCACTACCTAAACTTCAGATTAAAATTCACCATTTCGCAGTGTGGGTGCTTTTAACATCAGCCTCAAAGTTTTACACCTAAGAATTTCTCTGCATTCTTATAACAAATCTTGTCGTAAACTTCTTTTGTTATCATATTACTTTCAAGCATTTCGTTAAGGAACCCTATAATCGGAACGTTCATTCCGGGAAAGCACATATCCGTACCGAAGAAAAGTCTGTCCTGGAATTCCGTCATAAACTTAGCAGAGAATTCTCTGTCTCTCGAAAGCATATGGCAGGGCGTTCCGTCAGAAAGGTCTCCCATAAGATTAGGGAACTTACGCATAAGCTTGGGCACAATACCCTCTTCCTTTATTGGACCCTCACCCATCATACCAACATGGCGGTTATCAACTGTGTAAATATAACCTCTCTCACCGATTGTTTCAAGCTTTGCAAGCTCTGACCAGAAAAGAGGACCGTGACCGAATACTGTAAGACCTGGAAAAGACATAAGTGTCATTTCAAGCTGCGGAAGATGTACATCATCATATACACCAAAGCCACTGTCCTTTTGAGGCGAGCCATCAAATGTAACGGAAAGACCAACCTTTTCTGCATGATACAACAGATTCTGCATTTTGGGATCCATTATTTCCATTGAGGGCATAACCTCACCAAGTCCTTTACATCCTCTGTCCTTATAGTGCTGAAGAATTGGAGTAAAGTTTGTTGTAGGAGAGTTCTTGCCGCCTCTGGGGTCAATATTACAAAAAGGGATGATTCTGTCGGGATACTTTTCTGCCATATCGAGAACATCTTCGTTTGTCTGAGGAGAATAAACCTCAGGACTTACGATGGGCTGTACAACACCCATGTTGATGCCAAGCTTGTCATACTCTGCAACAAGCTCTTCTGCAGTACAGAATCCGCATCCGAATATGGGGGTATATCTGTACGCGTGTGCGTGAATATCAATAAACATAACAATTTTCTCCTTTAAAGGTTGATACACGTATAATATTACACTTTTTCAGATAAAAGTCAAGGAAAATTTCAGTTTCGCTTGCCTGCACCTCAAAACAGTGTTATAATGCAGTCGAGGTGGTACTTATGAAAACATATAATGTAACTAAAATAAATGACGTGCCTGATGCTGAAATATGGGCATCTGTCCCCAAAGCTATGGTAGACTATGTTCTTAATCCTGTTCCGGAAAAGCCATATAAAACAGAGGCACAGCTTGTGTATAACGATGAAAAGATTTTTGTTCATCTGAAAACAAATGAGCGAAAAATCCGTGCAGTAAATACAGAACGTAACAGTCCCGTATGCGAAGATAGTTGTATGGAGTTCTTCTTTGCACCCGATAACGACGATGTAAGATACTTTAATTTTGAAATAAATCCTATAGGAACACTCCTTCTCTACGTGTGTAACAAGCGTATCGAAATGGTGCCTACAACTGATGACCAGAAGATTTTCAATATCAAGAGCATTATCACAGACGAGGGTTGGGAGCTTTTCTATGAGATTCCTTTCTCCTTTATAACAAAGTATTTTAAAAAGATTTCTCCCACAATGCTTGCAAACTTCTACAAATGCGGTGAAAAAACTGCTGTTGAGCATTACATAGCATGGAGTAAATATCCCGATTCTCTCCGTGATTTCCACAGACCGGAAGATTTCGGCAAAATCGTTTTTGAAGGAAAGTAATTTCAGCCTTTTTCCGGAAAATTCACTAAAAATAATTCACATTCTATTGACAATAGCGATAAATGGTGTTATTATGTTAAAGTAAACCGTTGAGGCAGGAAAAAGGTAGAATCGGACTTTTCGAGCGAGTGGATTACGGTGTGAGTTCCACAAGTCTCTCTACGTAATATGGACTGCTGAGGGTGGTGTTAAATGCACTGACGTCAGGTTCGCGTAAGTAACCAAAAGTATGTTTGTACTTTGTGAGAGCACCTATGGTGAAATCAGGGTGGTACCGCGGATATAATATATTCGTCCCTGACAGAATAGTATTATTCTGTCAGGGATTTTTTACCATATAGGAATTTGTGTAATTTAATCGCGGGCAATAATTAATAGAATTGAATTTTGTGCACACGCGACAAGGGTGAATCGGCACGCTTCTTTTTTATCTGGAGGGGTATTTATGTTTTTATTAACTAAACGATGGCGTAGCAGTTTTTAAAAGAACACATATTATTAAACTACGGAGGAAAATAAAATGAACTATAACGGAATTGATTTTGATACTTATTTTAAAAACTATCCTAACGATGAAGGCTTTTTCGGTAAATACGGCGGTGCATATATTGCACCTGAATTAAAGAAGGCAATGGCTGAAATCACAGAAGCATATCAGACAATCTGCAAGTCACGCAAATTCATTGACGAACTTCGCAGAATCCGCAAGGAATTTCAGGGACGTCCTACTCCCATTTCACACCTTGAAAGACTTTCCGCAAAGCTTGGCAATGTTCAGCTTTATGCAAAGCGTGAAGACCTGAACCATTCAGGTGCACACAAGCTTAACCACTGCATGGGAGAAGCACTGCTTGCAAAATACATGGGTAAGAAAAAGGTTATTGCAGAAACAGGTGCAGGACAACATGGTGTTGCACTTGCAACCGCAGCAGCATATTTCGGTCTTGAGTGTGATATTTATATGGGTTCTGTTGATATTAAAAAGCAGGCTCCAAATGTTGCAAGAATGAAAATTCTCGGTGCAAACGTTGTTGAAGTAACAGAAGGACTTCAGACGCTTAAAGAAGCTGTTGACGCAGCATTCAAGGCTTATGCTGAAGAATATCACGATGCAATCTACTGTATCGGCTCCGTTCTCGGACCTCATCCCTTCCCTATGATGGTTAGAGATTTCCAGAGCGTTGTCGGTATTGAAGCAAGAGAGCAGTTTATTGATATGACAGGTGAGCTTCCCGATGCTGTTGTTGCCTGTGTAGGCGGTGGTTCAAATGCTATGGGTATGTTCTCAGGTTTCCTTAATGACCCTGTTGACCTCTATGGTGTTGAGCCTCTTGGAAGAGGTGAAACTTTAGGTGACCACGCAGCAAGCCTTAAGTACGGTACAGAAGGTATTATGCACGGCTTTAACAGCATAATGCTTAAGGACGAAAATGGCGAGCCTGCTCCAGTTTATTCCGTTGCAAGCGGTCTTGACTACCCTTCATCAGGTCCTGAGCACGCTTTTCTTCACGACCTTGGCAGAGTTAAGTATGATGTTATTAATGACGATGAAACAATTGATGCATTCTTCGAGCTTTCAAGAATGGAAGGCATTATTCCCGCAATTGAAAGTGCCCATGCAGTTGCATATGGTATGAAGCTTGCAAAGAAGTTAGGAAAAGGTTCTGTCCTTATTAATCTTTCAGGCAGAGGCGACAAAGATATGGACTACGTAATTGAAAATTACGGCATAAGATAAAAGATTGTAAAAAAACGGGGTGTAGCAAAATGCACACACCACACAAGGCAAAGGAATAGCTTAACAAAGTCTTTTTGTTGCGGATGTAAAGTCAAAAGAAAACAAAAGTTAAGGTGGAAATTCGTCATTTGACGAATTTTTGTGATAATATGCCTTGTGTTTTGAACAAACTTCGCCTCTCGACGTACCCACGTACGCCTTCGGGTAACCTGATAATGCCTATTTATAGGCATTATCAGCTCAGTTTGTCCAATCTGCACTATTTTTCGTCCACCCCTAAAAAACGGGGATGTAGCAAAACGATTTTGCTACATCCCCGTTTTTAGTTTTCTATTACCATCTTAATAAAGTCTCTCTGTTTAGTTTCATACTTTTCTATTGCTTTCGGAAGCTCTTCGAGACGGAATTTATGTGTAACCATATCACGAAGATTGATTTTCCCGTTTTCAACAAGTGATGCAAGAGTATCCCAACCTGCACAATATTCAAGTATGCCGTGAAGCCTCAGTTGCTTCATCATCATTTTCATAAACGGAAAATCTATTTTTGCTTCTGCATCCGGAATACCGTAATAAAGTATATCTCCGCCTACCTTACACGCATCAAAGCAAAGTCCGATACTTTCTACACTTCCTGCCGCATCCATAACATAATCGCATCCAATTGAATCGGTTAACTCCATTACACGTGAAAGCACATCCTCATTCTTCGCATCAATAACTTCATCTGCACCAAAATACTTTGCGTATTCTATACGCTCCTTTCCTCTTACAGATGCTATAACCTTTTTAGCACCGCTTAATTTAGCTGCCTGAATAAAAGCAATTCCTGCAGGTCCTCCGCCCTGAACAAGCACTGTGCTTCCCATCTTTACACCTATTCTTAAAACTGCACCAAACGGACAAGCAACGCTTTCCATAATTGCACCCTCTGTATAAGAAACAGAATCCGGCAAACGAACAAGACACTGGGCCGGAACTCGGACATATTCAGCATATCCTCCGTCATAGGGAGTATAGCCGATTTCTTCTCTCTCAGGGCAAAGCTCCTTACGCCCACTTTTGCAGGCTGTGCACCTTCCGCAGGAAACTATAGTGTCTATTACTACCCTGTCCCCTTTTTTCCAGCCTTTTACACCGCTTCCGATTTCCTCAATTTCGCCCGCAATTTCGTGGCCGAGAATATGCGGTGGCGTTGCAAGCTTTACTTTACCTGTTATCATATGTATATCAGTGGCACAAACGCCGACAGCTTTTACTTTAACAACAACAAAACCTTCATCTGCAACCGGCATCTCTTTTTCCATTATACTCACGTGCCCAATTGCATCCCATACTGCCGCTTTCATAAACTTCCTCCCTTACACGTGTCTTAACAGACTCTCAAGCTCTGCTCTGATTGCAAGACGGAGCGAACGTATTGCCGCCTCGTCAATAACCTGACAGTGTCCCATAGGAAGTCCCCTCTGTTCATAAACAAGCTTATATCCGCTGGGAAACATTGTGGAGTCTGCAAATCTTAAAAGCTGAAGAGCCTTCTGATTAAGAGCCATTGCTTCTGTAATTCTTCCGCTGTTAAACAGCTCATATATTCTTGCATTAACCTCCGGAACAATAACCGAGAACGCCGTTACAGAACCAACACAGCCTGCAAGAAGACTCGGAACAAGACTGTCATCAGTACCGCCGAGAAGTGAAAAATCAGGTCTGTGTCTTCTTACAAGGTCAGCCTCGTGAGCAATCTGCTTGATATTTGCAGACGAATCTTTCATACCGATGATACGCTTCTCTCCAAGAAGCTGCTGGAAAGACGGAACCTCAATAGTGTTTGTGAACATGGGTATTTTGTAAAGCACGATATCGCAGATATTCTGCTTTCCGAGATATTTATAGTATCTTACTACGTCTTCCTGCTTCATTGTAAAATAGTAAGGAGGACAAATCATTGCCGCATCATAACCAAGGTCTGCAGCACATTTCATATATTTAATAGTAGTTGCAGGATTAGGGTCTGACGCTCCCGCAAGAAGTTTCTTTTTACCTTTAAGCTTTTTTGCCGCAAATATGAGCATATCCATATTCTGCTCGGGAGAAAGACTTATAAATTCACCCGTTGTTCCGCACACAAAAAATCCTGTAATATCGGACTTTCCTACAAAGTCAAGCTCTTTTTCAAATGCGTTATAATCGACCTTACCATCCTCTGCAAAAGGGGTAAGCAACACGCCGTATGCACCTTTTAACATAATAATTATCCTTTCACCATATAATGTGATATTTCCATTGGCAAACTACATAGTCTTTGATATCTGTTTTCTGTAATAATATAATTGTTTTCAAGTCTGATACCAAATTCTCCGGGGTAATAAACTGCAGGCTCAAGAGTTATTATCTCGCCACATTTAAGTTCTTCTTCACTGTCAGGAAGAAAGCTTGGTGCAAGATAGAAATTATCCTTACCAATTCTGTGCCCGCCGTGATGAGCAAACGCAAACTCATCCCCTATTGCCTTATGCATAGTATTCCAGATATCTTTACCTTTTGTTCCTGGTCTCAGAAGTTTTTCTCCCTCTGAAACGGCTTTCATAACAGCTTCATAAGCTGTTTTCTGCTTTTCGGAAGGTTCACCTACAAAATATACACGGGTAAGGTCAGACCACATACCGTCTGAATATATCTGCAGGTCAAAAAGGACTATGTCGCCCTTCTTTATTATTCTTTCAGTAGGTTCACCATCAATATCTGCCGTTCTTTCTCCTGAAATCAAATCGCCGCGCCAGTCAGGACAAACGCCTGAAATAACTTCCCCTATTTCTTTTTCAGTCATTCCGACGTGAAGATTTTCTTTAATACAATCGTGTATCTTCTGCTGAAGCTCCCATGTATTCATCTACACAGCCACCTTTTCTTATTTTACCTCGTAACGCTTAAGAACTTCTTCATCAATTTCAACACCGAGACCCGGCTTCTGAGGAATATTTACATAACCTTCATCGTCGATTGAAAAATGCTTCTTAACAAGATTCTTTGAAAGAATTGTTTCCTGACAGCAATACTCAAGCCACAATGCGTTGGGTGCAGCTGCAATAACCTGAAGAGAAGCGCTCATAAGAATACCTGTCTTGAACGCATGAGGAATAACAGGAATCTTGTGAAGATAAGCCATATCAATGACCTTCTTTGCGATAGTAATACCACCGCAACGGCTGATATCGGGCTGAATAATGTCGATACCGCAACCTGCAATAAGGTCATTGAATTCAAACATAGTTCCAACCTGCTCACCTGCAGAAATTCTCATATCAACACTGTGTGTAAGTCTCTTATACGCTTCAAGGTCATCAGGCGTAAATGGCTCTTCAACCCAATAAACATCCTCCTGTTCAAACTCTTTACAAAGGCGGATAGCGGTTTTTACATCCTTCCACACCATACCAATGTCAATCATAAGCTTTGGATCGTCACCCATTGCTTTACGGCACATCTTAACAAGCTCAAGGTCACGCTTGTCACTCTGTCCGAGGGCACCCCAGCCGAATTTGATACCTGTGTAGCCCTGCGGAAGGTATGTATCTGCAATTCTCTTGATTTCGTCCTCATTATCAGGCATAAGCACACTGCAGTAAGCCGGAATCTTATCACGGAACGCACCGCCGAGAAGCTTATGTACCGGAACACCAAGCTTTTTACCTAGAATATCCCAGATAGCCATATCAATACCACTCATTGCGTGAATAGCAGCGCTTCTTCTTCCGTAATAGTTTGCAAGGTTATACATCTTGTACCATATTTTTTCAACATCAAAGGGGTCTTCCCCAACTACGATATCACGAAGTCCCATACATACCATATGTGATGCAGGAGATTCTACAATAGCTTTAACAACATAAGGAGAAGAGTCAACCTCACCAATACCTGTAATTCCTTCATCAGTCATAACCATGATAACGACAGTATCCTGACTGCCATCACCTATCATACTGATTTCAGGCTGTTTTACGATTATTGCTTTTACGTCTGTAATTTTCATAATATATCACCTTTCTTTATTCCGACACAGAAAGATTTCTGGCTTCTTCTATATGTTTCTGTAATATGTCTATGACTTTTTCATCTTTTTCCAAAAGCATTTTTGCAATAAGCAAATGCCTTTCCTGAAGTGTATCCCTTATTTTTTCTGAATGACTGAAGTTAAGCACAAATAATTCCCGAAGCACCGGACTAAAGGTCTTCCACACCTGCATGAGAGCTCTATTTCCGCTCATATCGACAAGAGTTTCGTGAAAAAGAGCATCGCAGTCTAGAAAATCTGTATCTCCTGCTTTTTCAATCACCTTTATAATGCGGGAAACATCCATAAATTCTTTACTCAGAATTTGTTTTGCGGCACTACATTCCACATATGTGCGTAATTCATAAAGATTATTTATATCATCACTACTGAGGCTTCTTATTCTTTTTGTACCGTTAGGCATAACCCTGATAAGTCCCTCTTGTTCCAGAACTGTAAGTGCTCCACGCAAAGCTGCACGACTGCACCCGTAATTTTCTGAAAACTGCAATTCTGTAACAGGGGTATCATCGTCAAGTTTTTTCATAATGATATCTCGCCTTAACTGCTTTAATACAGCCTGAACAGTACCGCTTCTATTCATAGTATTTTGCACACAAAACACCTCCCAGTTTTAATTTTATAACACAAAGATTAAATTGTCAACATATTTCAAAGATTGTTGACAATTTAATCGAAGAAAAAAAGTGAGACTGAACATCACACTTCTTTGCTCCAAAGTAAAAACAAAACATTTTTATCATGTATATAAATACGTTATATTGATGTAATTTCCTTTACAAATTAAAAAGGAACGTGTAACTGCACCCTGCGTCGCGTTCCGACAAAATTCAATTCTGCCAATTATTGTTCGCGTTTAAATTACGCAAATTCCTATACGGCAAAAAGGAAACTGCATTCCACGGAGAAATGCAGTTTCCTTTTTATTAAAATTCTTCTGTTATATTAATCAATTCGTTTTTTAAACCTTCATACATATACACCCCGCCGAAGATTTTCTGAAATCTTAAGCGTTTGTATATGTTTCTGGGGGCACTGTTTTTGTATTCGGGAAGATATTTTTCGATATTCTTCTCATTCTTTAAAAATTCAAAGCACTGTGCCTTGAAAACCTCATCAACCTCATAAGGTGTTTTAGCTTTTGGATTAGTTAAGCGGTCAGCTTTTGCATAATCCTTTATATCAAATATTTTCCCAATAATATCGTACCTTTCTTCAAGGCTTACTGCACGGTCAAAAAGGCGGTTTTCCGTATAGTAGTCATATATCTTTTCGAACACGCCAAAGGGTGAAGGACAGTTTTCAAATAAATAGTCCATACATCTTTTAAAATCACCGCTGTTGTAGTATTTTTCAAAAAGGTCTTCGATATACTTTAGCTTTATAAGTTCGTCAAAGGATATAAAGCAATTCTCCATAACCTCGTACGGGGATTTTGACTTATACTTATAACCGAATTTCTCTTCCTCTTCCCTTATTCGTGAGCCTTTAAGGAGTTTAAGAAAACCAAGCTGCAGAACGTGAGGGCGAAGCTTGACAACTTCGTCAAAGGAACGTGCAAAGCTTTCATAATCCTCATACGGGAGACCTGCAATAAGGTCAAGATGAATATGAATTGTACCGATTTCAAGAAGTGCCTTTATCTTATCTTCAAATGCTGAAATTGGAATGTTTCTTCCTATTGCACGCAGTGTATCGGGATTTGTAGACTGAACACCGATTTCAAACTGAATTACACCATCAGGTGCAGATTTCAGCACCTCAATAGTTTCATCATCAATAAGGTTGCCCGCAAGTTCAAAATGAAATTTAGTCTTTTTACTGTTTTCAATTATAAAGAGGAAAATCTCCCTTGCCCGTTTTCTGTCGGCATTAAAGGTGCGGTCAACAAACTTCACAAGAGGAACTTCGTTTTCAATAAAAAACAGCAGTTCCTTTTTTACACGTTCAATATCAAGATAGTCCACGCCTCCGCTCCTGCCTGAAAGACAGTAGCTGCAACGGTACGGACAACCTCGGGAAGATTCGTAGTATATGATTTTACTTTTATAATCCCGTATTGATTCATCGTAGCAGAATTCGTATTCGTTTAAAGTTCCGGGGGTTGACAATTCATTTTCCTTTATACTGTCGCCGTCTCTGTAAGTAAGTGACGGCACATCAGACAATGGCAAATTATCCTTTATTACAGAAAGAAGCTCTTTCATAGGCTTCTCCCCTTCTCCACGGATAATAAAATCTACTGAAGGATTACTTTTCAGTACATCTTTACTGTCATAAGAAACCTCGTGTCCACCGAGGATGATTTTAACTGATGGGGAAACTTTTTTCAGTGACTCCGCAATATAAAGTATTTCCTCTATATTCCATATATAACAGGAAAACGCCACTATGTCTGCCTTTTCACTGTAAATTGATGCAATCACATTGTCTGCATTATCATTTATTGTATATTCCTTTATTACAGGACTGAATTCCCTGCAATACCTTTCTATTGACCTGAGAGCAAGGTTTGTATGAATATATTTTGCATTAAGTGCAACAAAAAGTGTTTTCATAATAAATTATCCTTTGATGTATGAAATAAGTTCCTTTATATCCTCCTTGTTTGAAAAATCACCGTCAGCATCACAAAGTTCAACAAGAAGCTTTTCCATTTCCGAGGGATTTTTCTTACTGCTCATAATTTTTTTCAGGCTTTTAAGTGCAGTTCGATGTACTACCGACAGTTCATCCATTTTCATTTTACCGAGGAAGTTGAATACCCTGATATTATCGGGAACACCGTCTTTAAAATTCTTTTTTATAACGTAATCATCGTAATACGCCCTGCAGTCAAGAGGTGTGATACCCGTTGTATACACGGCAATCTTTTTACCCTTAAGTTTATCAAGGTTTTTTGTAATAATACTTACACCGTTTATAACCTCTGCATAAAGTCCACCGCCATATATGATTGCATCATATTCAGTGAGTTTTTCTATATTTGTGTTTTTTACATCAACAGCTTCGCAGGAAAGCTCCTGTGCAATCCATTCGGCATAAGTCTTTGTAGAGCCGTATTTTGTTTTATATACTACTATTGTTTTCATACTATCACCCTTTTTTCAAGAATTTCGATAAGGTCTTTTATTGCAAACTTGTCACACGGTTTAACTATAATATCCGCATGTTTTTTCACTTCGTCTGTTGCATCTCCTACCGCAACACCTATATCTGCATGTTTTATAAGAGGAATATCATTTTCATAATTCCCAACGCCCACCGTTGTATTAATATTTCCCATATAATTTCTGATATAATTTAACCCGTCACCTTTGGTGGCATTTTTTCCGTCAATTTCAATGCCTCTTTCCCATGAATTACTGATACAACACTCCTTTAAACAGCTATTTTTCAGAGCAAAATTTTTAAAATCATCTGCCTCATTTTCTGTTTCAAACACTAAATACAATTTTATCGACTTCAATTTTATTATATTCTCTAAAATGTTATCAATATTACATGTCATTGAATCAGATTCATTTATTCCGTCGTAAATATATATTTTTGTACTTTTCTTTATATATGCCTTTGAACTTTCAATAAAATCTCCCACTGTAAAACCCAGACGGTTTTCCCGTATCAGTTTGTCCGAATTATAGTCATAAACTATTCCACCGTTAAGATTTACCGCCGGAGCATTCATAAAGCCACATAGTTCCGAATTTTTCAGATGTGGCACAGACCTACCTGTTGCAAAAGTAAACATACCGCCATTTTCGATAAAGTATTTTACTGCTTCTCCATTTACTTTTGCAGTAAGTTCATCACAACGAAATGTACCATCTACATCTGAACATATCAGTATTCCGCTAAACTTTCCCATTTCCCTATCTCTCATTTCGTATATGTAAACTCAAAATGCTCCCCTCCGCTAATTTCAACACCACTTGCACCGGTCTGAAGCGGATTGTTATTTTCGGAAAGCGACCAGTAGCTTTGGTCTATGTCATAATCCGCAGTAATACCGTTAACCTTTTTTACATAAAGACCGTAAGGACCTTTATCACCATCTATAAGCTTATGCTCAACAAGTGCATCTTCAAGGTTTTCTGCATCTGTATTAACAGTAAAAGTTACACTTTTTTCATCTGTCTTTACTTCAAGGAAAAAGCTTTTTTCTCCTTCACCAAACTCTTTATCCTCTACATATATAGCACTGTCCCACAAGCTTTTATTCTCTGCAGAATTATTTTCACACGCAGATATTGCCATAATTAAGAAAACAGCCGTAACCAATGCTGCAAATGACTTTATTCTTTTCATAATAAAACACCCACTTTTTACTTTGTTCTTTATATTTTACACTTATTAACCTGCTTTTTCAAGTAGCAATAATAAAATAACGACAGTTTCCTTGAAAATATGACTTTATTATGTTATAATGCTTAAGAATGATTTTCTTTTACAAGGAGAATACGAAATGGATAATAACCATCAGAGTACATCAAAAAACAAAAGAAAGCTTTTCTTTTCTTCTGACCCGTTTTCAGGCAGGTCTACGCATCGTGCAAAGTTACACAGAAAGAAAGGAAAACGGCATCCCTTTATCATTTTATTTTCAGTTTTGATTATAGCTATAATTCTGACAGTGACTGTTTTCGGACGGACTATTATGTATTCTGTCTCCCCGGAAGTTTACGTGGGGCTACTTTTTAAAAACACAGGTGAAAGTATAATTACACAATTAAAAAGCACAGAAAAAAGTCTTTTCGGTTTTAACCCTGACCTCAGAAACGATTTCACAACTGACATATCTGTAGACTATACAGGCAAAAAAGAATTTCACAAAGCAGATTTATCGCTATCTAATGTTCCCGGAAAAACAAGCTTTTTTATAGACGGAAGCTATGAAAATTCCAAAGGCGAAGGTCAGGTAAAAGGCTATCTCAATAATGAACGTATTGCAGCGATGATTCCCGGTTCTGATGGAATGTATATGACAGTTCCGTCTGCACATTTTGGCAATTCATTAAAAAACTCCGGCGGATGTGCTGCAAAGTATCTGCAGAACCATAAAAAATGGCTTTATGATGCTGTTACCGGAATTGACTTATCCTATTCAAGCATTAACAGAGAACAAAAAGAAAATAATAAAAGTAAACTTGATTTTTTAAGAAATAACAAGTTTCTTGACTTGCTTGAAAAATGTACTTTTGGCAAAAAAACAGAAACTGTTTATAAATTTAATAGCGGTGAAGAAAAAGCTCAAAGAATTGTGCTGACTGCCTCTTACGAAGACATTTTTAATTATCTGTTATCCGTGTATAAGGATATGGATGATTCGGATATGCTTTATAGAGAGCTTATTAAAGAAGCACTGCAAAAAAACTCTCTTAAAATAAGTAACTGGTATGATATGTTATGTAGTGCAGAAAAAGTAGAATTTGAATTAATTGAGTATGATAACAAAATAGTATCGCTGACCTATAAAACAAAAACATCATCAGATATTAAAAAACCTGCTAACGATATTGATGTAACCGCAGCCATAAAAGCGACAGACACTAATAATTTTTTAGAAGGCCTGCAATTCACACGTTGGGCAGACACGAGGGAAGAATATATAAAAAAAGGCAGCACCGTATATGATTCCTATGCTGAAATAGTTTTTAATTCAGACACTTCTGATAAAAAGCTATTATTTAATCTTGAGGGTAACTCAACAAGCGGTACTGCAAACTATAAAAGTGATTACCGTATCAGCAATACATTTTCAGGCAGTATATTTTTTGACTATGAAAAAGGGGAATGGTCTGCTTCACATAAAAATGACCGTACCTACACCCTTAACGGAAAAAAGATTAAAGGTACTAAGACAGATAACAACAAAACTTATGTTTATGAAGGCGAATGTTCAAAAAATGAAGGATTCTCTCTGACGCTAAAGCACAGTCCTTCTTCCAATGCTACGCTCAAAGCAGCCCTGTCTTTCAAAGAAACCTCCACTGAAATGGACATACGTGAAAAACATGAAAACATTCTTGTCTGGAAAGCAAAGGACTTTGAAGCTTTTGCAAAAAGATTTAAAAAGGATTTTTTCACTAAGAAAAAGTAATTCCGAAAATTTTCTGATTTTTCTCGAACAAATGTTTGATTTTTGTTTATATATGTGTTATAATACATCTATAATAACTTTACAGGAGGATTAAACTATGGCAGCTAATATTGATAAGCAGCAGCAAATTCTCAATTTTATAGAAAAACAAGTGTCTGAAAAGGGTTTTCCACCCACTGTAAGGGAAATATGTGAGGCAGTGGGACTTAACTCCCCTGCTACTGTTCATGGTTATCTTAAACGCCTTGAAAAAAACGGACTTATAATTAAGGACAACGGCAGTTCGCGCGGTATTCGCCTTGCAAACGTTCCTACAAATATTTCTTCAATGGAAAAAGAATATCTTGAAGTTCCTGTAATAGGCAGGGTCAGTGCCGGATTGCCAATCCTTGCAGAAGAAAATCTTGAACGCACATTCCCCCTTCCTATGGATTTTGCGAAAAAGAACGATATATATATGCTTCGCGTTCGCGGTGAAAGTATGATAAATGCAGGAATTCTTGACGGTGACTATGTAATTGTTGAAAAATGCGATGTTGCACGTAATGGGGACATGGTTGTTGCCCTTGTTGATGACAGTGCTACGGTAAAAACATTTTATAAGGAAGACGGTCACTTCCGACTTCAGCCTGAAAATGACTTTATGGAGCCAATTATTGTTGAAAGCGTTTCAATTCTTGGTAAGGTTGTAGGCGTATACAGACTATTTTAAATAATACAAGGTAAGAATGAAAAGAACGCATAGGGTGTTCTTAATAAAACAGTAATATTGTTTTCGTTGAAACGGCATAGATTTTCTATGTCGTTTCTTTGTTTATGTTGGGGTATTTTCAAAAATACTTTAGTTTATGACACATATGAATTGAAGAAAAAATACAGAATTTTTTTGTTATCATTTAGCTGAAATCTTATAAAGTACTTTAAGTATAGTCTTTTTATTTTTTTCTTGAAAACTTTGCCGGGATGTGTTATAATGTAGAAGCTACAACTTTTACTAATTTTTTAATACAGACAAGTTAATATTTTTGTGCCTAGGGGGTACGCTATCTTTGTAAAAAGGCGTACACTCTTGTTTCGTCATACCTCTAGGCAACTAGTCTGTGTTATGAGTAAAAGTGTGTAGCAACATTTGAAACTTGAGTCACTTCGCTTTTTTGGTGCGTGGCTCTCCTTTTGAGTGTGGCTACGCACTTTTTTATTACAGAGGTATGTTATGAATGATAAAAAGATCTGCTGTTTTTTCGGACATAGAAAAATAGCAGGAACAGACGAATTAAAAGAAAGGCTATACAATATTATCGAGGAACTTATTATATACAATAATGTAAGTGTTTTCCTATTTGGTAGCCGGAGCGACTTTGACAAGCTGTGCCTTACCGTCGTTACGGATTTAAAAGTGAAATACCCACATATACGTCGTGTTTACGTTCGTGCAGAATTTCAGTATATCGATGATGAATACAAGGCATACCTTTTACAAAGTTATGAAGATACATACTATCCGGAACGAATTTCCGGTTCAGGGCGTGCAGCTTATGTAGAACGTAATTACATTACGATTGACCGCTCAGATATCTGCGTTGTATATTATAATGAAGATTACCAACCTTCAAAGCGAAAAAACAGCCGGCATGATGTATCACCCTATCAACCCAAAAGCGGAACAAGAATAGCATATGAATACGCACAGAAAAAGAAAAAGATAGTTATACAAACTGCTGATTTTTGATATATTATCCGCTATTTTCAATTTATTAGTTTATCTGAACTAACGATATATTACAAACTCTGTTGCTTTTGTTTAAACGCAAGCGGTCAAATGATGTTGTGTCCTTTCGGACACAAATACAAAAAAGACATCCGATTGGATGTCTTTTTTGGTTCCGGCGACGACCTACTTTCCCAGGCAGCTTCCCGAAAAGTTAATCAGCACTACAGAGCAACCTTGAAAAGCTATCTTGGAATGCGATATATACGCAGAAAAATTTTTGTATGTGCAGTGCGAAAGGATAAAATAATGTGGTAACATATTTTTTCCGACAAGGTGCACAGGCAGAAATTTAGCAAGTATAGATTGTTTTACAAGGTGGCTTTTTAAGGCACATTACCGTGGAGGATGGGAACGGAGTGACCATTCCGAACAATAAAAGGCACACAATTAAATTTCCGCAAAAGT
>JAZPYX010000079.1:0-99946 GCA_045544395.1 Clostridia bacterium | reverse complement strand
TAGCAAAAAGGCACAAAAACGAAGAAAAATCGAATAAAATGAGATTTTTCAACAAAATAAGATAATTCTATGATTTAGAAACTGTCTATATTTCGTATTATTATTGCCTTTTTGCGGTCTGGACTTTTTTTACATCCCCTTCTTAAATTCGTATAATTTATAGTTCTTCTGAATAATTACATGTATTCCGGCAGAAAATTCAATTACTTAGGTATGATAAGTGCAATATCAGAGGAGATATCGTTTTCACTTTCAAGGGCATTTGCAGAAAGAATGCTTTCAGGTGAAACCGAGTATTCCTTTGCAATATCCCATAATTTGCGGTCAGAACAAAGACAAGATACAATAATACTGGGTCTCTTTTCAGGAACGTATTCCCCTACATCCGCACTGTAAACTGTAGTTGCTTCGGCAGTGCGTATGCATTGAACGCTGACATCAAGTGTTGAACGTAATTCTATACAGTTTTCGGAATTAATGGTATAGCTACTGTTTTTAAGTGTACACTCACATACAGGTGTCAGCATACATCCCGGAGAGTCTGAAACTACGGAAAAATCAATATTTGTTTTGTAGCTGTATACGGGGGAAGATTCATCATCAGACAAATAAAGCACAGACACCTCTGCATAACCACTTGTGTGAATACCTTCTTCCTGAACAGTACAGCTTTCAACAAAAGGCCGCACATTAACCTGATAAACAGATGAAATCGGCGGGAAAGAATCGGGTAGAGTGATTTTTTCACGGATATCGGCATTCTGACAAACTACAGTTTCAATGCTGTCAACACATACAGTTGAATGTTTACATTCAAGCCTTCCATGGGGTAAAAAGGCATCAACAACACAATTGATTTTGTTTGTGCAGCGAGCTATAACCCTGAATAGGAAATCAGCAGTGAAATCTATAATACAGGGCTGACCTTCTGAATTATTGGCGGAATTTGCGTGAATTTCAGTAAGCTTTACAATGTATTGAGTATCCATATCTTCACGTATGCCGTCAGCTTCAAGAATATGTGCAAAAGGAATTTCGTTTTTTGTATATTCAATACCTTTTTCGCTTTTATAAAGAACTGTCAGGCACATGTTACCCTTTATAACTGCTTTATTATCAATGACTTTTATTTCACTGTCAGAAATATTTCCGTCTACCTTTAAAATTTCGCATATAGGCGGCTTGCCCTGAGGAAGTGAAAAACTGTCTGTAAGAGTGCTTGTGTCCTGAGCGTATGCACATATAACGCTTGATGACAGACTTTGTGTTTTTGTACAGGCATTTTCAATATCGCTTATAAGCTCAAGTTCAAAGCAGGAGTAAACCTGTGTTGACATACAAAGAGACGCTTTAAATGTGATTTTACGGCAATTTGCAAGATTTGCCCCAAGCTCACTTATATCTACGTCTGCAAATGTGAGCATATTATCTTTTATATTGTCATCCCGTATTACATTAGAAAATTCGCAGGAGGACGTAATTGATTTTACACATTTTTCTTCGTCGTCAGAAAGATAAAGAATAGTGAACGAAATTGTGCCTGTAACAGTCACCCTGTCATTTTTAGTTTCGCAATTTGTGATTTTAGGATGTGCACTAAGCTGTAAGATTTTAAGAATGTCAGGTTTAGAATCGGGGACAATAACATCACATTCTGCTGTGAATTTGTTTTTTGTGCGGCAAACACACCTGCACACGGATAAGCTTTCGTTTTTAATATTAATTTCCATAGTTAAATCCTCCTTACAAAACCAATATATTGGAGTAAGGAGGATTATATGCAAAAAAACAAAAAAAATATGACAGACAAGATAAACCGTCTGCCACTAAAAGGAGGGAAAATGAAAAAAGTTTATGTACCTTTTTGGTACATTTATATAATAACTCATATTTCTACAAATTTCAATTAGCAAACTGTAAAAAACAAACATTATATTAAAATTTCTTTTGTATATATTGCACAAAAATGGATATATTTGAATAAAATGCTTCTTCAGGTTGTTTTTTGTTATACCGGAAATTAACATTATAATTTTTCTTCCGGGCATTTGCAGAAGCAGGTGCTTTTATATATGCTGTCTTTAGAACTATATGTTTCTGATGCAAGGCTGATGAACTCCTTGGCACTTTCGGAAAGCTGAACTCCTTTTTTGTAAATCAGCATTACGGGACGGCTCGTATTTGTAAGAAAGTACAAAAGTTCGCTGCTTTTTTCCGGTCTCTGTGAAATAAGAATTTCAGTTGTTATTACTGCATCCTGTCCGTAAAGCATCATATCGTAGTGAGTTTCAAGGCTTCTTGAACCTGAAATCTGTATATTGGAGAAAGAACAATGCTCGAGAAGCTTGTGCATATATTTCCATGTACTTCCGCCCTTGCCGTAGCGGATAAATGTAACACCTTCAAAAACAGAATAGTCAGTTATTTCCTTGTCGGTATTTCCACTGAGAACTTCCTCTCTGGTAATTGAATAGGGAAGAAGATTTTTTGCACCGGGTGCATCTTTTCTTATTGCTATAACATATTTTTCTTCAAAAAGCGGGACAAAATCAAACTTATCTTTGTCACAGGTGTGGCTCATCATTATATCAATAGTGCCATCTGCAAGCTTTTCGTACAAATTCCGTATGGAGCTTGTCTGTCCCATATCAAGTCTGATTTCCGTATCGGGAAAACGGTCTGCGAACTTTCCGCATATTCTGGGCAGAAGAATGTGGGAAATATAGTTTGAGCCGCCTACGGAAAGCTTTTGAGTGACAGGCTTTTTTAATGTTTTTATTCTACGCAATGTTTCCGTCTCGCTCTTTATTGTTTCCTCAAGATATTCGTAGTATATTTCACCCTCGGGAGTAAGAGCCACGGGGGTTTTTGACCTGTCAAAAATCTTAAAACCAAGTTCCTTTTCAAGCTTCTTGATTGTAGCACTTAATGAAGGCTGTGATATAAAAAGCTTTTCTGCCGCTTTTGAAAAGCTTTTTAACTGACAAACCTTGTATGCGTACTTTTCCGATTGTTGCATAGCACACCTCATAAATAAATGTTTATAATAGTTATAAAATATTTATATTTGATTATAACATAACAGCGTGGTAAAATCAACATATAAATTATTAAAAGGAGTTTTGTTTATGAGAAAGCTTTCAATCTTGATTTTGCTCGTTTTCATCATAGGTTTATTTAATTTTCCAATGATGACTATGGCAGCTGATGTAGTAAGTGTCAGCGAAGCCTCCGCTTCTGAATTAGGAACTGTCCTTACTGTTGAGGGCTATGTTGTGGGTGTGTCCTACGACGGCAGAGGTGCAAGCAAAGAGGTGCTTTTAAAGGATATTAATAATGACACAATTATCGGGGTCAGAGGTGTTCCGGGCACATATCCCGACTTCAACTACGAAAAAGGGGACAGGGTGCGGTTTTCTGCTACTGTAACAAGCGATAACAATAGTCATAACCCCGGCAGAATTCACCTTGTTTATTCTTCCTCAAATGATTTTGCATCAACAGTTATTTCAAAAGGTAATACGGTTACATACAACCTTGATAATGTGACTACTCTTGAAACAACGGCTAATTTGAAAAATCACTTTATAGTAATGCCTGCATCTGACGGTGATTACACAAAATTTACCGCAGGTAGCACTGTTCCTTACTCTTACGTGAAAATTACAGGCGAATATTATATAAATTATTCTGCTTCTAACGAGATTTACAGATTACATAAAGTAAGTACCGCAACAGAGGAGAATGATATAAAATATAACAACAGACCAATTAATCTGCGTAATACCTCTATGGAAAAAATCCTCGGTGAAAACTGGAAAGACGATTTTATTACTGAAAATGATGAGACCTATCCCGGTTTAGTAACTGACGTGTCATTTACTGCACTGTACACAGGGGCAAACGGAAGTGGTTATAACCTTGTAATTCTTGATGACAAGTGGATAGAACGTCCCGTGGAAAAAGAGCTTACCAACGGTGATATTGTAAAAGAAATCGCCTATGCGTATAAAAATCAGGGCGGGCAGATTGAATATGACCAGAAAAATTCACGCCGTCATATCAGTCCCTCTCCCGAGGATTCCACAGCACAGCACAAAATCTATCTTGACTGCAGTACATATGTAAATGCTATTTACCTTGAGGGATTTGGAGAAACTATTTTGCCTGCTGAACTTCAAAAAACTCCCAACACTTCAAACTACAATGCTTATGCCCGTGATTACGGAGATAATGCCGATGTCATAGGCTATTGGGAACCGGCAGACTATACTACTGAGGAAGAGAAAACGGCACTTGCAAATGAAATAATGTCAAATCTTCAGGTAGGTGATATCCTTAACTACCGCCATGCTGCTGCATCAGCGGGGACAGGAACAAAAGGTCACGTGTATGTTTATGTAGGTGACGGAACATTCCTTCACTGTGCCGGTGCAGGCTCATATATGGTTAACACCGGTAATCCTGCACTGTCTTATGAAGATGCTGCAAGTGAAGCTGTAAACGGACAGATACAGGAAATAAATCAGGAAACTATTTTTACAGACGCTGATAATTACAGATATATATTCAAGGCAACAACAGAAGATACAGTATTCAGCTTCTGCTTGTTAAGACCTCTTGCAAGAAACTTCACTCCCACAGAGGAATCCGTTAATCGTATGGAAATCCCCGGTCTTGTAATGGAGAAATTATCTTCTGTTTATGAAAATGCATCTGTAAAACCGGGCGACAGTATAACATATAGTATTGAGCTTAAAAATGAGAGTGTAAGTACTTTGCAGAATGTTACAATAACCGATACACTTCCGGACGGAACAGAGTTTTTTGAGGGAGACGAGGGTGTAACTGTAGACGGTCAGACACTTACATGGGAAGGCGATGTTACTGCAAAATCTACCGTTAAGGTTAATTACACGGTTAAGGTAACTGCTGATACTCCGGGAACACTTATACAAAGTAACGAAACATACGTGAACGGAGTAAAGCTTGGCAAGATAAACCACACCGTGTCAGGCTACAGCACGGCTGACAGTCTGATGCTTTCAAACAATGCATTAATCTATGCAGAAAATGAGAGAGAATTTGCAAGAGGTCTTGATATGGCAAAAGCCATATACAAGGAGACTCTTGGAATAGATGTTCTTGACTACGAGAATGTAAATAAGGCACTTGACGATATTATTGATACGGAAAATCTTACCTGTTACAAAGATACAGAGATTTCGAAAATAATTGTTCCGAATCTCTATGGAGGTATGGATATTCGTACAGGTCAGTACATAATTCCTGATAACGACCGTGCAAGAATTGTTTCTGAGGGTGAGCTTTCTGTAGGTGATATAATCCTTGCAGAATGGTCAGGCGGTGAAGTTGTGTATGTTTATGCAGGGGACAGCACGCTTTTAACTGTTGAGAATGGCAAGGCAAAAGCACTTACAATCGGTAAAAATATATACATAAATCCCGATAACATTCTTATTTCACTTATTGCTTATGACCGCTATGCAGTTCTGAGACCGTCAATGTCAAGTGACGAGCCAACTGTAAAAATTAATTCAATCAGCATCAAAAATCCTCCGGCAAAGACAATTTACTATGATCAGGAAACCTTTGATAATACGGGTATGGTTGTTGTAGCATCGCTTTCAAACGGGGAAGAGATGGAAATTAAAAATTACACCGTTACCCCCTCTGTCATTACATACCCGATGGATAGCGTAACAGTAAACTTTGCAGAATGTACCTGCACGCTTAATATATCGGTTGAAAAGGATATGCGAAATGTAACCGTAGCAGAAGCATTTACACTTGACAGCGGTGCGAAAGTCAGGGTTGAGGGCATATTTGTGGGTGTTTCAAATAATTCCATTTCAGGGACGGCTACACAGGAAATGCTTATAAAGGATACTGCAAGCGATAAAACTATTGCGGTTACAAATGTTCCTTACGGCACATTCCCCGATTACGGTTATACAAAAGGTGACAAGCTTTCCTTCGTTGCAACAGTAAAAGAGTCGGATAATGCGAATATGCCCGGCAGAAAATATCTTGAATTTGCAAGCGACAACGGCGAAATTGAAACTACAATTGTTTCGGGCGGAAATGATGCGGGCTATGACCTTGATAACGTAATTACAATAAATACATGGAACGATATGAAAAACAACTTCACGGTTTCAAAAATAAGTCCCTACACCATTTACAAGTTTACAGGTACAACCTACTTTAACTATTATGCATCGGGTGATGCATTCCGTCCGCATAATAACTCCGGTGCATCAGGTCTTTCGCACATAAAGCCTGACGGAAGCCGTACACTTTCATTTAATGACAACGTAATGACGGCAAACCTTGGTGCTGACTGGAAATCCATTTTCGGAGTAGCTGAAAGTTCAGGCTATCCCGGAATGGAAGTTGATGAAACATACTATGCTATGTACATCGGTGCAGACAGCTTAAGATTCTATTTTGTAATCCTTGACAAAGAATGGATTTACGGCGAAAATACGGAATTTAAAATAGCGGATGTGAAAAATAACGGTGCATTGATTAACATTCCGAAAGCAGGCGAGTATACAGTAGTTTTTGCAGATTATGACGGAAATAAGCTTGTTGATGTTGATACTGTAGATGTTACGGTAGGCGAAACCGAGATTGGCAGAGTTTATGTAAATATGGAAAAGAGCTTTGAACTTTCTAAGGGCGATAAAGTTTTCCTCTTAAAAGATATGAAAAGTATAATTCCCATGTGTGGGGAGCATATAATTGAATAACAAAAATGAGGGTGTAAAGAAAACTAATTTCTTTACACCCATATTTCTTATCGTACAGGAAATTACACAAATGTAACGTTTTCAGATATTCAAGAAAAATGTTTTTACTTTGGAAAAGTGACAGGCGTTCTTTTGGTTACAAAAGAACATCTTCCTGTTTACTCCATATTAAAATGTTTTTGTTAGATATATAGCTACGTTATATTAACGTTTTTTGTTAAAAGAAAAAAGCGTTTTATCAAACGCATCAGCTCCCCTGCCCCTCAATCTTGAGGGATAATTTATTGTCCTTTTGGCGCAAAAGGACCAAAACGCGGGGGATTTCGAATTTCCCCCGCACCCCTTAAAACGACCTCGCAGGGGCGTAAGAAATATTTGTAGCTATGTCATTTTTACAAAGCAAGTTTTGTTGAATTATATTTTTTATTTCTTTGTCGTCGGACTCATTTCGCACTTTTGCGTCAAAAATCGTCCTAAAAACCAAAAGAAAACTTTTTCTTGTAATTTAAAAAAACATATGGTAAAATATAGACACCACTACTTTTTTACCAAAACTTAATATGCTTATGTTATAGGTATTTCTATACACCCATGTATTATTTATGAACACAAGGGCAACGCTAATTTTGTAAAAAGCGTTGTTCTTCTTTCGCCTGTCCTTGTGTTCAAGTGTATATGGTAAAAAAGTGTGTGGTAACCTTTGAAAGAGACGACGTTTTTTGTGCGTAGTTTCTCTTGAAAAGGGGACTACGCATTTTTTAAATCACGGGTGTACCATAGCCTCCATCTGATGAGGGAGGTGGATTTTGCGTAGCAAAAGACGGAGGGAGAGATGTGCTTTTACTTTGGAAAAGTGACAGGTGTTCTTTTGTAACCAAAAGAACCGAAAGTTCCGAGGTTTCGATTCCCTTAACCGTTTGAAACAATGTCGCTCTGCTTCGCTACCGCTTGCATAGCTCCTGTTTCTGCACAACCCTGTGCCATCGTTTCATCCGCCACCGGCAGCACTCTGGCTCGGTTCCCCAAAAACGACCTCGCAGGGGCGTTTTTAAGCTATGCCGTGCCATATAATAAAATTGTGGTCTTTGTAAATAAAAATACGTTGACTTTATTCCACCGTCTGCGTCGTCAAACTTATTGACGAGGGCAGACTAAAATTCCTTGTCAGCAAAGGAAACTGATACAAGGAATTTTACGGAAACAGTCAACGCATTTTTATTCACCTTTTTGTTTGTTTATTGATAATTAGTTTTCTTTGAGTTTGATATACGCACGAACTTTCGGTTGGATTATATTTTTTGTATTCATTCTTTATTAATCCCACAGGTTTTGGCGTACGCTTTAACCATTTCTAGCAAATTATAAATCTGCTCATCTGTCATATCTGAAACGAATTTATGAAGCACTGTTTCAACATTTTTTGCCGATACACCAAAGAGAAGGTAGTCAGCATTAATATCAAGTGCTCTACATACATCTTTCAGTTTTCCCACAGAGAGTCCCGACAAGCCACGCTCAATATTACTTATTTGTTGCGGATTACAAATATCAGCTTTTTCAGCCAAGGCTTCTTGAGTAAGGTTTCTTTTTAGCCTGATTTCTTTTATTCTTGCACCGATTTCGGCATTGGTTTTATCATATCTGTTCATAACTACGCTCCTGAAACAACTAATGCTTATACGTTTATTATAAAAGCTTTGTCTTGAATTATGAACATGGTAAAAGGTTTAAAACTAAACCTTATAGTTGACTAACGGAAAGAAAAATGTTATTATTAAAGAAAATTTAAGAAAAAGGTAACAACATTACGATGAACAGATATGATAAAAACAAAACTTGCTGCTTTTTTGGACACAGAAAAATAAACGAAACGGATGAGTTAAAACAAAGACTTTATGAAGAAGTTGAAAAACTGATTGAAAGAGGTGTTAATACATTCCTTTTTGGAAGCAAAAGCGAATTTAATGATTTATGTTATGATATTGTCACTAATCTGAAAGAAAAATATTCAAATATAAAACGGGTTTATGTGCGGGCAGAATTTCCGCATATAAGTGATGAATATAAAAATTATCTTCTTCAAAGTTATGAAGATACTTATTATCCTGAAAAAATACTTGATGCAGGGAAGGCAGTATATGTGGAAAGGAACTATGAAATGATAGATAACAGCTTGTTTTGTATTGCTTATTACAGCGAAGAATACAAACCGGCAAAACGAAAAAACAACAAAAAAGATTTAACGGAGTATCAACCAAAAAGCGGTACAAAACTAGCTTATGATTATGCTATAAAGAAAAAATCAGTAATTATTAATGTTGGATAACGAAAATGAGGATGGAAATTTCCATCCTCATTTTCGTTATTCGAACACTTTTCTTAATTTTTCAATGGACATATTACTGCTTATATAAATTTTGCCAGAAATGGGAATTATGGCAGTTTTATCGTCTCCAACAATTTCAATTCTTTCTTTACCAAGCTCTTTTTCACAGATTATGCTGTCCTTTGAAACGGGAAGGGTAAGTGTACCCTCTCCTGTCTTATGCCAACAGGTGATATAGCTTCTGCCGTTCCTTTCAAAACTGAATGCACTGATGTCGGTGTTTTTGGTTTTTATCTCATAATAGGGGACAAGCTCATATTCGCCAGCTTCATTTATAAGAAGTGTGAATTCTGTTTCTGTATCACGGAGCATAAGCTTCTGCTCGGTTGTGATAAGTTTTTTCTCCCTTACATCCTCCCAACGGCGCATAACTTCAAGGATGTCGGGAGTACGTGGATTTGACTCAAACTTGAAAATTTCAGTGTTTACAGTTCCGGGGCAATCCCAGGCGGCAGCTTTGCTTGTGCCGAATTCAAAAGTATCAGGCTGGGTATCATCACGGTACGCCCACCATCCAAAGTTTACACGGGTAAAGTCATTTGCCATACGTGACGCTTCCTCAAAAGGATGCTCAATAAGTTTTTCTTTAAATATTTCGGTGGGGAATACATCAAATGCATTACCACCGCTTAACATATGCCAGCTGAAATGTGCCTTTGCCGCACCCTCGCAGAAAAGGGGTGCTTTTTTTGCCTTGCGGTATACACGGTACTGTGCATAGGGTACGTAGTAATAATGGGGGGAATTCGTTCCCTCTGAACCGTCAAAATACATAAACTCAAAGCCTGCATCGTAGAGTGTTGCTATTTTTTCTGCAATTTCGTCCTGCAAATCTGTACGCTGGTCTATATAGATACTTTGTGCACCGAATTCACTTATATCAACAATACCGCCGATTGTGCCATACTTATGCTCTGTAATATTCGTGTCAAAGTGACCACGCTTACAGCCTGTAAAGCAGAAAGGTGCTTCGGTGGTATAGCTATCGTAATAAATAAGCTCACCATCAAACTGAAGCACACGGCAATCGGGATGCATTACAGTGTTTTCGGGATTTTCGTATACGTAAACTGTTGTATCATTCTTTGAAAGCGGCTTTGCAAGTGTAAACATTCTTGTGTGACCAAGCCTCGGGTCTGCAACAGGAGTCACGTAGCTGCTTTTTGTGCCGATATGTGTATGCAGGAAATGAAAACCGGGGGAAATTCCTGCTGCACGGAGTTTGCCGAGCACTTCTTTTAAATCTTCTATTCCATTTGGATAATCGTCTGTGAATTCATAATCACCCTTGAGCTGATATCCGCATCCGCTTGACTTTATAAAAGCGGTAAAATATATCTGCATCAGCCTGAAGCCGCCCATTTTTGCGTACTTTATATGCTCATCAACATTCTTTGTGTTGATAATGCTTGTAAGATATATTGAACGGTTGATATCGGGACTGCGTCTTGATTCTACACCGAGAGGGAGGCCGAAATCCTTTTCAACACTGTCGATACAGTCAAGAAGCTCGCCCGGTTCTGCCACAATAAGTGCTGCACCGCATCCTTTGACCTTAATGCCCTTTATTGCATCTACATACATAATGCGATGGTCTTCACGTTTTTCATAACCCACATCAGGGTAGTGTGAGGTTGCAAGAACATTTACAGCAACGTCATCATCAAATGATACATTAAGCCACTCACCGTAATTTTTGTGGTTTATAACAGGAAGCTGAAGTAATCTGAATTGTGAAACCGGTGGAGAATCCATAGGTGCTAAAGCAAGGAAATCCCCCTCCGGAATTATGTAGTCGGCAAGTGTGAAACTTACGTAGTTATCCGCCTCTTTAATTTCAATAACAGTCTTAAGGGTAAGAAGTTCAAATCCCACTATAAGCCTGTTTCCCTCACGGACAACACTGTTTGCCTGATATGTAGTACGCCTGTTTGGATGAGAAAGCTTCAACTCGTTGCTGTACGGTCTTTCCTGTGTAAGCGAAAAGAGCGATACGTTGCTTTCGGAAAGACATTCCTTTCCGGTTTTATTAAGTATGAGGCTTTGTGCTTTACAGTTTTCGTCAATAGAAAGGGTAAAACGTTTGTTTTTTATTGTAATCATAATCACGCCTCCCGGCTTTGCTTTTTTTGAATTATAACATCTATAAAAACAAGTGTCAATAAATAGTCAGGGAAAAGAGAAAAGGCCGCCCTGATTGGCAGCCTTCGAGTGGAGGAAAATAATGAAGAATGAATGAACTGAAGTAATAAAGGACATCAGTCCATATTGTAATCTGAAATATCACTTGCTTTGCAGATATTTTCTGAAAACAACCTCAAGGATTTCGTCACGTTCAACCTTTGTTATAAGGCTTCGTGCACTCTTATGTCCTGTAATATACGTGGGATCACCTGACATAATATAACCAACCAACTGACTGATAGGGTCGTAACCTTTTTCAACGAGTGCCTCGTGAACACGGCAGATAATCGCATCAATCTCGTTGTCGCGTGTCTTGCAGATGTCAATGTGTGTAGTTTTGTTATTCATAGCAGGTCACCTCTTTATAATTATTTTACACACATAGCATACACTAAAAGATAGAATAATGCAATAGAAGTAACACAATCTTAACATTAACGTTATCAAATGTTAAAGAAAATGGTTGTATTACACACTGAAACCGATTTTTTCAGAATATAAAATTCAAAATAATATGTTAAAAGTCATAAGTAAAGAAAAAAACATGGAAAAAACCTCGAAAATACTGTACATTTGAAAAAAAGTGTGATATAATAAATCGGATTGTAAAAAAATAATGGAGGGAATTGTATGGCAAATTTTATACATGCCAATAAATCAGTACCAATCCCCATGGAATTTATAAATAAATATATGCCTCAGGCTAATGCAACTTATGTGAAAGTGTATTTGTACGGGTTATTAAAATGTTACGAGGGTACGGATGTTTCAAATGCAGATATAGCAGATGCACTTGATGTTCTTGAAACTGACGTAAACAAGGCGTGGCGTTATTGGAAACGGGTAGGTCTTGTACATAGTGAAGGTAAGGGAACCCTTGTATTTGATACAGCCCCTGTAGCAAAAGAAGAACAGATGAAAACAGAAAAAATATCTTCAGACGAAAAACCTCCTGTAGCGATTAAAGAGGATGAAAAGCATCATGAAGCCTCTATGAAGGATATTGCAAAAGCTATGGATATAAATCCGAAAATGAAAGAAACCGTAGCCATGGCAGAGCAGCTTTTAAAGAAAACCCTTTCAAGACGCGAAGTAACCGCATTATATAATTTTTCGGAATGGTATTCAATGAGTCAGGAAATGATTCTGGTGCTTCTTGAATATTGTGTAACGATTGATAAAACAAGCTTTGCATACATAGAAAAGGTTGCATCAGGATGGAATGAACAGGGAATAAATACTCTGGAAAGTGCTACGAAGGAGCTTAACAGGGCAATAAAAGTTGTAAAGATGCAGAATAAGTGCAAGAAGATGTTTGGCCTTGACAGAGAGCTTTCAGGTACAGAGGCAAATTACATATCAAAGTGGGTATCAGAGTTTTCGATGAGTGAAGCAATGATAAGAAACGCTTATGAACGAACGGTAACAAATACGGGAAAAATATCTATGCCGTATATGAATACAATTCTTACATCATGGCATACAAAAGGAATAAAGACAGTGTCACAGATTGCGGAGAAGGAACAGCAGCTTCAGAAAAGTAAGACTTCAGGTGGAACATATCAGCTTGACGATATGGCAGCAATTGAAAGAAGACTGAGACTTGAGAAACAAAAAAAGTAAAGGGGTAGAAGAAATTGGCTGAAACAATTTACGATAAAGCCTCAAGAATAATAGCAGACAGAAAAGAAAAACGTGAAAATGAAATCAGACGTCGCCGTATGGAGGTATTTGAAAGAGTTCCCAGGATTAAAGAAATCGAGGAAGAGCTTGACCGTTACGGAATAAGAATGTTAAATCTTATTGCAAGCGGTGAATGTGACGAAAATCAGGCTGTAAGCGGTATTATGTCACAAAATAAAGAGTTTCTTAAAGAAAGGGAAAGACTTCTTGCCGAAAACGGGTTTACGACAGATTTTCTTGAGATATCACCACAGTGCCGTATTTGTTCCGACACAGGTTATGACGGAGAAAAGCTTTGCTCCTGCATGAAAAAAGAGATTACGCAGATTGCAATGCGTGAGGCAAATCTTTCGCCTAAAATGGCATCCGAAACCTTTGAAAATTTCAAGCTTGAATATTACAGTGACGAATATGTACCTGAATACGGATGCTCTCCACGTGAGAATATGCGTGCAATCCTTAACGAATGTATGGCATATACAAAAAACTTTGATTCGGCTGATGAAAATCTTTTGTTTTGCGGTGGATGCGGTCTTGGAAAGACCTTCCTTTCCTCTGCAATTGCAAACAGCCTTCTTGAAAAGGGAAGGGATGTTCTGTATGTAAGCTGTAATGCACTTTTTCCGATACTTGAAGATATGCATTTTGGAAGAAGTGTAAGCGAAGCTTCGGAGTATATAGTCAAAAAGCTTGGTGACTGCGAGCTTCTGATACTTGACGATTTGGGAAGTGAGTTTGTAACACAGTTTACGAGTGCAGAGCTTTTCAGAATAATTAATACAAGACTTATCCTGGGTAAAAAGATGATTATTTCTACTAATCTTAACCGTGGGATGCTTAAAAAAACTTACAACGAAAGAATTGCGTCAAGAATAACAGGGAACTTCTCAATACTTGAATTTCTTGGTGACGATATAAGAAGTATTAAAAAACTTGAAGGCAAGGTATAATTATGGAAAACGCAAAAACGCTTCTTCTGTCTTTTGCAGAGAAGATTGAAAAAATACTTGTGGATTTCAGTGTAAACGAGGAAAATGCCATTTCTCTTATGAATGAACTCAAGAAAGACCTTGAGAAAAAGTATCAGGTGGGAGAAGACGACGAGTTTTTCTCGGCTTGTGTATATAATGCACTTGCAACAATCAACACGGTTCCAAATCAGAATAAAAAAAACGGTCAGCTTATTTCTGCACTTGTTGAAGCAAAGGACGAGATAAAGGCAATTGCAGAGTATTTGTAAAAAAATCGTTTTATTTCAAAAAAATATTGACAAATGCTTTCCGCGCGAGTATAATTAGCAAAAAGGAATGAGGTTATTGTTATGAGTACAGCTTTATTTATGGCTTACATACTTCTCATTAACGCTATTATTATTCTACTCGGTGAGCATGGAATGAATAGCGCTATTTGTCGTGTATGTAAGTAATTAAGGTTGTGTATTTGTAAGAATACTTTTAGCCTGCGGCAAACGGTGCTGCAGGCTTTTTAAATTCCTTGAAAATTTTTAATGGAGGCTATATGCTATGAAAAAAATCGAAATTACTGACATCACACTTAAAAAATTATCAGAAGACCGTCAGGTTTCGCTTCTATTTCGCGAAAAGACGGCTATTGCTGCATGTGCAGATAAGTTGGGGGTTGGTGCGATTGAACTAGCTTCCATTAAGAGCGTTCGTGAAGATACTATTGTATACAGAACGGTTTCACAGAATGTAAAAAATGCCGTTGTGGCAATTCCTGTTGGTTTTACACAAGAGGGCGTAAATGACGCATGGGAATGTGTTAAGGATGCCATGAAGCCACGTCTTCAGGTTGAAGTTCCCACCTCTACAGTGCAGATGGAATATCTTTATCACGTAAAGGCAGATAAGATGGTGGAGAAAATTGCATCGCTTACAAAAGCGGCAAAGGCACTTTCGGATGACGTTGAATTTTCAGCACTTGATGCAACACGTGCTGACGAAGATTTTCTTATCAAAGCCGTAAAAACTGCCGAAGAAAACGGTGCAAACATTGTCACAGTCTGTGATGATGCGGGTGTATCACTTCCCGAAGAAATTGCTATCCTCGTTAAAAAGGTGAAGGATGCGGTTTCTGTTCCCGTGTACGTACAGGTTTCTGATCATATCAGTATGGCTGTTGCAGCAGCAATTTCTGCAATCGGCATGGGTGCGGACGGGGTTAAATGTGCTATGGCAGGAAAGGATAGCCTTATGATGGGTGCTCTTTCAGATGCGATTACTGCACGCGGTGATGCAATTGGTGTTTGTACAGACCTTGCAAATACAAAAATTCACGCAAGCATTGACGAGATGCTTACAAAAATAAACCACGATACTTACGAAACAGCAGATGTAAGTGAGAAAAAGAAAATAATTCTTGATTCCGACAGCACTCTTTCAGATGTTGCACACGCTGTAAACATCTTAGGCTATGACCTTTCAGATGATGATAACGGCAAGGTGCATAAATCACTTCTGCAGGTTTGTGAGAAAAAGGGCAGTGTAGGAGCGAAAGAGCTTGAAGCACTGATTGCAAGCTATGCTATGCAGGCTCCCTCTACATACCACCTTGAAAGCTATTCTACAAACTGCGGTAATCTTACAAATTCAATGTCACAGGTTACTCTTAAACGCGGTGATGAGCTCCTTTCAGGTGTCAGCACAGGCGACGGCCCCATTGACTCTGTATTTCGTGCAATTGAACAGAGCATCGGCTATCATTATGAGCTTGACGATTTCCAGGTGCAGGCTGTTACAGATGGGAAAGAGGCACTTGGGTCAGCACTTGTAAGACTTCGCAACAACGGCAAGCTTTATTCAGGTAACGGTATTTCAACGGATATTGTTGCCGCTTCTGTCAGAGCGTATATTAATGCTTTGAACAAGATTGTGGCTGAGGAGGCGTAAGAATGAAACTGACCTTTTCAACACAAAACGTAAACCGTGCAACGTTTATTGATATGTGCCGCTATGCATATGA
Organism: Clostridia bacterium; assembly: GCA_045544395.1. Classification (GTDB taxonomy): domain Bacteria; phylum Bacillota; class Clostridia; order UMGS1883; family UMGS1883; genus UMGS1883. The sequence goes on along the minus strand of JAZPYX010000079.1, from coordinate 83,935 downwards.
TTACGGCTTTGACGGTTTTGAAATATACGACGCAATAAAAGAAAGAAAACAGCACTACGATTCAATTCTTCGTTCAGGCAGGCTGTCTGACTCAAAGCGTAAGCTTGTAAACAGAAATCTTGAAGTTACGGCACTTACCTATCCCTATGATATCGACAGCAGTGAAGCTGATGCAGAAACTGTGCTCAAGTATGTGGATATGGCAGCTACTGCAGGAATCCGGCGAGTAATATTTTCTATAGAAAACAAGGTTGATTTTGATGTGCTTGACGAAAAGCTTGCAGATGCAATCAAGCGTGCAGAAAGTGCAGATGTGGAGATTTTGTTTGAAACATCAGGCTACCTTTCTTCAACGGAGAATGTAATTGATATTATTAACCACTTTTCATCGGCAGTAATCGGTGCAAGCTGGAATGTCCGAGAAACTTATTTTAGTGCAAATGAAAGTGCAGAAACGACTATTAAACACTTAGGTGCATATATAAAATATGCACGTCTTGGCGATATGAAGGACGGAAGAAGCGTACTTATCGGGGAAGGAGATCTTCCCGTAGATAATTTCGTAAACGCTCTTTCATCACTTAATTTTGACGGATATGTAAGCGTTCTGTGGAACGACGATATAAATGATGCAGACATTGTGCTTACGCACTTCACAAACTATGTTGCCAACCTTTCCAGAGAAAAGAAAGACTACGACGAGCTTTATTATAACCGTTCAAAGACAGGTACCTTCGTATGGAAAAAGTACGATGTGATTGATGCGACTTTCTCAGAGGTTCTTGACAAAATGGTAGAAAAGTACCCTGACCAGTACGCATTCAAGTACACAACCCTTGATTATACAAGAACATACAAGGAATTCCGCCGTGACGTTGATGAATGTGCCGCAGCGTTGATTTCTCTGGGTGTTAAGGCTGGGGACCACGTTGCTATCTGGGCAACAAACGTTCCTGCGTGGTACATCACTTTCTGGGCAACTACAAAAATCGGTGCAGTTCTTGTAACGGTTAACACTGCATATAAAATTCACGAAATTGAATATCTTTTAAAGCAGTCCGATACCCATACACTTGTTATGATTGAGGATTGCAAGGATATTAACTATAAAGAAATAATTGAGGAGCTTTGTCCTGAGCTTAAGTCACTTAATCCCGGTGATCCTCTTTATTCTAAAAATCTTCCTTTCCTGCGTAACGTTGTTACTGTAGGATTTGAAATGGACGGATGTCTTACCTGGGATAAAATGCTCAGCCGAAGTACACTTATTCCCAAGGAAGAGGTAAGACGCAGAGCGTCACTTGTTAAGCCTGACGATGTATGTAATATGCAGTACACATCAGGGACAACAGGCTTTCCAAAGGGTGTAATGCTTACCCATAGAAATATTGTTAACAACGGTAAGACAATCGGTGACAGAATGGACCTCTCGACGGCAGACCGTATGATGATTCAGGTGCCTATGTTCCACTGTTTCGGTATGGTGCTTTCAATGACGTCTATGATGACCCACGGCGGCACACTTTGCCCGATGCCTTACTTCTCACCAAAGTCCTCCCTTGCCTGCGTGAATGATGAACATATAACCTGCTTTAACGGTGTTCCCACAATGTTTATTGCAATGTTCAATCATGCTGATTTTGCTAAAACAGACTTTTCTTATATGCATACAGGTATTATGGCAGGTGCCAACTGCCCTGCAGACCTTATGAGAAGAGCCGCAGACGAAATGAATATGCGTGAAATCATTTCCGTTTACGGTCAGACAGAAGCATCCCCCGGTTGCACAATGGGTGAAGTTAATGAGGATATTGACCACCGTGTTGAAACTGTGGGCAGTGCTTTCCCCGGTGTCGAATGTAAAATTATTGATCCCGAAACAGGGGAGGAGCTTCCCGACGGTGAAAGCGGTGAATTTGTAGCACGCGGCTTTAATATTATGAAAGGCTACTACAAAATGCCGGAAGCTACTGCACAGACTATCGACAAAGACGGGTGGCTTCATTCCGGAGATATCTGTTGCCGTACACCTGACGGTTACTATAAAGTAACAGGAAGACTTAAGGATATGATTATCCGTGGCGGTGAAAACCTTTATCCACGTGAAATTGAGGAATTCTACCTTACAAATCCCAAAGTAAGGGACGTCCAGATTGTAGGTGTTCCTGATGAAAGATATGGTGAGGAATGTTGTGCATGGATAATTCTCCACAAAGGGGAAGAGGCTACCGAAGAAGAAATGAAGGAATTCGGTAATGCTTCCATTGCACGTCACAAAGTACCGAGATATTTTGTATTTGTAAAGGAATTCCCAATGAATGCGGCAGGAAAGATTCTCAAATATAAAATGCGTGAAGAATCAATTGATATGCTTGGACTTAAAAAGAATTAAAATAAAATTTATATAAATTAGAAAGGAAGTTTTGATATGCTTAATATCAAGATTGAAAAAACTACTACTCCAAAAGAAAAACCTGCAAAGGGACAGAAGCTCGGCTTCGGTAAAATCTTTACAGACCATATGTTTGTAATGGACTATACCGAGGGTAAGGGATGGCACGACGCAAGAATCGTACCCTTCCAGGACCTTGTAATGAGTCCTGCCGCAATGGTATTCCATTACGGACAGGAAATGTTCGAAGGACTTAAGGCTTACAAGGGCGTTGACGGAAAGGTAAGACTTTTCCGCCCCGATATGAATGCAAAGAGAACTAACGACACAAACGACCGTCTTTGCATTCCCCAGCTTCCCGTTGAAGATTTCGTAGAGGCTGTTAAGGCAGTTGTTAAGGTTGATGAGGACTGGATTCCCACAGAAGACGGCACATCACTTTACATCCGTCCTTTCATTATTGCAACAGACGAATTTCTCGGTGTTGCTCCTTCAAAGACATATAAGTTCATAATCATTCTTGCTCCCAGCGGTGCTTACTATGAAAGCGGTCTTGCTCCTGTAGGTATATGGATTGAGGATGAATATGTAAGAGCCGTTAAGGGCGGTATGGGCTTTGCAAAAACAGGCGGTAACTACGCTGCAAGCCTTATTGCACAGGTTAAGGCACACGATGACGGTTATTCTCAGGTATTGTGGCTTGACGGTGTTGAAAGAAAATATATCGAAGAAGTTGGCGCTATGAACATCTTCTTTAAGATTGACGGTAAAATCGTTACTCCTATGCTCAACGGAAGTATCCTTCCCGGTGTTACACGCAACAGTGTAATTCAGCTTTGTAAGAAGATGGGCCTCGAGGTTGAGGAAAGAAGAATCAGCGCACAGGAGCTTATTGAGGCACAGAAGTCAGGCAAGCTTGAAGAGTGCTTCGGTACAGGTACAGCTGCTGTTATTTCTCCCGTTGGAAAGCTCCGTTATGTTGACGATGTAATGATTATCAACAATAACGAAATCGGCGAAGTAAGCCAAAAACTCTACGATACTCTTACAGGTATTCAGTGGGGTAAGCGTGAGGATGATATGGGATGGACAGTAGAAGTATAAAACGTATCACGATTTTCAGCGGTCATTACGGCAGCGGAAAAACGAACGTTGCCGTAAACTATGCTCTTTGGCTTAAAAAGGAGTATGAAAAGGTTTCTATTGCGGACCTTGACATAGTAAATCCATATTTCAGAACAAAGGATTCAATGTCAGTTCTTCGGGACAACGGGGTGGAGCTTATTTCTTCGGAATATGCCAACAGTAATGTTGATGTTCCTGCCCTTCCTGCCGAAACTTACGGGGTACTTCAGAATAAGGAGATACACGCAGTTATTGACGTAGGCGGTGACGACAGAGGGGCACTGGCTCTCGGACGTTATAGTGAGGGTATTATTGAAGACGGTGATTATGAGCTTCTTTTCGTAATCAACAAATTCCGCCCTCTCACAAGAAATGCGGATATGACGCTTGAGATTATGGCAGAGATTGAAAATGCCTGCCATATGAAATTTACGGGGATAGTGAATGACTCAAACCTTGGTGACGATACAACGGCAGAGGATGTTCTGGAATCTGTCGCTTACGCAAACGAGGTTTCTGAAAAGTCGGGCATCCCCATAAAAATGACCACTGTAAAAAGCGATTTATATGACGAACTTAAGGATAAAATTGAAAATTTAATGCCTATTGAGCTTTATGTAAGACAGAGCTGGGCAGAAAGGAATGATATATAATGGCAAAGGTTACCTTTAACAAGGATTTGTGTAAGGGTTGCGGTCTGTGTGTAACAGCTTGCCCCAAGAAGATTGTTCATCTTTCAGATGACCTTAATAAGCGTGGATATCATCCCGCAGAGGTTACAGAGCAGGATAAGTGCATCGGTTGTGCATTCTGTGCAACAATGTGTCCTGACTGCGTAATCAAAGTTGAGAAGTAAGGAGGAAAAGTAAATGTCAGAAAAAGTTTTGATGAAAGGTAACGAAGCTTTGGCTGAAGCTGCTATTATGGCAGGCTGTAAGCATTACTTCGGTTATCCTATTACTCCGCAGACAGAGGTTGCGGCATATATGGCAAAGAAAATGCCTAAGACAGAGGGCGGCGTATTCCTGCAGGCTGAAAGTGAAATCGCAGCTATCAATATGGTTATCGGTGTTGCTTCTACAGGTAAGAGGGTTATGACTTCTTCCTCAAGCCCCGGAATAAGCCTTAAGAGTGAGGGTATCAGCTATCTTGCAGGTTGCGACCTTCCCGCACTTATTATAAACGTACAGCGTGGAGGCCCCGGACTTGGCGGTATTCAGCCTTCACAGTCTGACTATTTCCAGGCTACAAAGGGCGGCGGACACGGTGACTTCCACCTTCTTGTGCTTGCTCCAAACAGCGTTCAGGAAATGGTTGATATGGTATTCAAGGGATTTGACCTTGCAGAAAAGTACAGAATGCCTGCAATGATTCTTTCCGACGGTACAATGGGACAGATGATGGAGCCTGTAAGCCTTGAGAAGGGCGTAATCAATGAGTACGACAAGTCATGGGCACTTACAGGAACAAAGGGTGAAAGAAAGCCTAACATCGTTAACTCTCTTTACATTGCTCCGGAAGAGCTTGAAAAGCTCAACTTCGAGCGTTATGAAAGATATAAGAAAATCGAAGAAACAGAAGCAATGTACGAAGAATATCTTATGGATGATGCAGAAATTTGTATCGTTGCATACGGCGTAGCTTCAAGAGTTGCGAAGAATGCTATCGACACTGCAAGAGCAGAAGGCATTAAGGTTGGTATGATTCGTCCCATTACCCTTTGGCCTTTCCCCAAGAAAGCACTTAACGAGGCAGCTGACAAGGTTAATAAGTTCATCAGTGTTGAGCTTTCAATGGGTCAGATGATTGATGATATCGAGCTTGCAATCCGTTGCAAAAAAGAAGTTCTTCTTTGCAACCGTACAGGCGGTATGATTACAACTACTCAGGATGTTCTTGATAAGATTTATGAAGCGAACGGAGGTAAAAACTAATGGTAGTATTTGAAAAACCCAATGCGCTTACAGAAAATACACTGCATTATTGCCCCGGTTGCACACACGGTATTATTCACCGTCTTGTAGCTGAAGCACTTGACGAGCTTGGCGTAACAGGCAGAACAATCGGTGTTGCATCAGTAGGCTGCAGCGTATTTACATACAATTACTTCAACTGTGATATGGTTCAGGCGGCACACGGTCGTGCTCCGGCTGTTGCAACCGGTGTTAAGAGAAGCGATAAGAACAATATCGTGTTCACATATCAGGGTGACGGTGACCTTGCAGCTATAGGTACTGCAGAAACAGTTCACAGTGCCGCACGTGGCGAAAACATTACTGTAATTTTCGTTAACAATGCAATCTACGGTATGACAGGCGGTCAGATGGCTCCCACAACTCTCCCCGGACAGAAGACACAGACTTCTCCCTACGGTCGTGATGTTGAGACAGTTGGTTATCCCGTAAAGGTTTGTGAAATGCTCTCAAACGTTGACGGTGCAACATACCTTGAAAGAGTTGCAGTAAATAACGTAGCTAACGTTAAAAAGGCTAAGGCAGCTATTAAAAAGGCTTTCCAGAATCAGATTGATGGCAAGGGCTTCTCTCTTGTAGAAGTGCTTTCAACCTGTCCTACTAACTGGGGCCTTGCTCCTGATAAGGCTATCGGCTGGTTAGAGGAAAATATGCTTCCTTACTACCCCTTGGGAGTATATAAAGATAAATACGCAGAAGAGAAATAAGGAAAGGAGATTTTACAATGAACAAAGAAATATTAATTGCAGGTTTCGGCGGACAGGGAATTCTCTTTTCAGGAAAATTTCTTGCATACGAAGGTCTTATCGACGGTAAAGAGGTAAGCTGGCTTCCCTCATACGGTCCCGAAATGCGTGGCGGTACTGCAAACTGCAGCATCATTATCAGTGACAATGCGGTAGGTTCACCCATCGTGTCAAATCCTGACATTCTTATTGCGATGAACCTTCCCTCACTTGATAAGTACGAGAATGAAACCAAGGCAGGCGGACAGATTTTTGTTGACAGCTCACTTATCGACAGAAAGGTAGAGCGCACAGATGTGGAAACTTACTACATTCCTGCTACAAAGATGGCTTCAGATGAAGGTCTTACAGGTCTTGCAAATATGATTATTATCGGTCATATGATTGCAAAGAGCGGTATCGTTCCTGAAGAAAACATCGAAAAAGCAATGCAGAAGGTAGTTCCTGCTACTAAGCAGAATATGTTTGACCTTAATATGAAAGCAGTACAGCTTGGCTTCAACTACAAAGCTTGATTAATGTGTAGGGGACATCCAGGAATGTCCCAAAATGCGGGCGGTCTTAAACCGCCCCTGCAAAGTTTATATAGGAGGTATAGCTATGAATACACAGATTAAAGATATCGGAATGCGTCTTCAGTCCCTTCGTGAGGATTTTGAAATCAGCATTGAAGAAATGGCACAGAAACTCGGTGAAGACATAGAAATTTATAAAAAATATGAAAACGGCGAGATGGACTTCTCATTCAGCTTTATTTATAACGCTGCAGAAATCTTAGGCGTAGACGTGCTCGATCTGATTAGCGGTGACCAGCCGACACTTTCTATGTGTAGCATGGTTAAAAAGGGTCAGGGCTTCAGCGTAAAGCGTGAACACGAATACGACTACAAGCACCTTGCCTATACCTTCCGTAATAAAAAGGCAGAGCCGTTTCTGGTTACAATAAATCCCGATAAGACTCCTCCCGTGCTTCACGGACACGAGGGTCAGGAGTTCAACTATGTCATTTCAGGCAAGATGAGACTCTATATCGGTGATATTTGCTACGAGCTTGAAGAGGGCGACAGCGTTTACTTTGATTCAAGCGTTCCCCATGCCGAGCAGGCAGACGGTGACGAACCGGCACAATTTATTGCCGTAGTGGTAAAATAATTAAAACTTGCGGGAATTGATTCCCATTAAATTATTGTAATCAGAAATGGAGGCGTTGCCGTTATGGCAATATATGAAAAATTTGTCGGTGCAACAAGAGATGATTTCCTCTCTCTTAAGGATGCACAGACTAACTACACACTTAAATACCGCGATGATTTTAACTTCGCTTATGATGTTATAGATGTACTCGGTACAGAAAAACCCGACAAGCTTGCTATGGTTTGGCTTTCCGCTGATAAGAGCGTGGAAAAGAGATTTACCTTCCGCGATATGATGCTTGCATCAAACAAAGCGGCAAACTACTTTAAGTATATGGGTATCAAAAAGGGTGATACAGTAATGCTCACTCTTAAGAGAAGCTATTACTTCTGGTTCTGTATCCTCGGACTTCACAAAATCGGTGCAATAGTTGTTCAGGCAACAGATATGCTTAAAGGCAAGGATTATGTGTATCGCTGTAACGCAGGTAATATCAAGGCTGCAGTTATCACAGGTGACGGCCACGCAACAGAATATTTTGATGAAATGCAAGGAGACTATGATCATCCTATCCTTAAGTTTGTTACAAAGCATAAGGATGCAGGTGAGGGCTGGATTGATTTTGAGGCAGGCTTCGAAATGGCAAGCGACCAGTGGCAGAGACCCACGGGTGATGAGGATACTTCTGTAAATGATACAATGCTGATGGCGTTTTCATCGGGCACAACAGGTTATCCCAAAATCATAACGCACAACTTCAAGTACCCTCTCGGTCATATTATGACGGGTGTTTTCTGGCACAGAGTTGTGGATGGCGGTCTTCACTTCACAATATCAGACACCGGATGGCTTAAGTCCCTTTGGGGAAAAATCTACGGACAGTGGTTCGGTGAATCTGCAGTTCTTGTTTACGACTTTGATAAGTTTGACGGTGCAGATATTCTTGGTGTTCTTGAGAAATACAGGGTTACAACCTTCTGTGTACCTCCTACAATGTACAGAATGATGCTTCTTAACGATGTTAAAAAATACGACCTTTCGTCTCTTGTTCATTGCTGTACTGCAGGCGAGGCTCTGAATCCTGAAATCTATAATAAATGGCTTGAGGCAACAGGTCTTAAAATCTACGAAGGCTTCGGTCAGACAGAGACAACTCTCTGTATTGCAACAATCTACCCCTGGACAGAGCCGGTACCCGGTGCAATCGGTCTTCCCGTTCCGGGATTTGATGTGCATATTCTGGACTCTAACGACCAGTCCTGCCCCCGTGGTACAACGGGTGAAATCTCTATCCGTGTACTCAGCCGTGACAGAAAGGCTTGCGGTCTTCTTGATACATATAATTTCAGCAAGGAAGATACAAAGAAAGCAATGCACGACGGTTTCTATCACACAGGCGACACTGCGTACCGTGACGAAAGGGGTCTTTTCCGCTATGTCGGCAGAAATGACGATGTTATAAAGTCCTCAGGTTACAGAATAGGACCCTTTGAAATTGAGAGTGTTCTCCTTGAACACGCCGCAGTTAATGAGGTTGCCGTAACAGGGGTTCCTGATCCTATCCGTGGATTTGCTGTTAAGGCTACAATCGTTCTTGCAAAAGGCTTTGAGCCGTCTGATGAACTTACAAAAGAGCTTCAGACTTATGTTAAAACAAATACAGCTCCCTACAAATATCCCAGAATTGTGGAATATGTACAAGAGCTGCCGAAAACCTTCAACGGTAAAATTAAGAGAAGTACAATCCGCGAAAAAGATCTCGGAAGCACACTTCAATAAAAATTATACAGGGTGTAAAAAACGCGGTTTTTTACACCCCTTTTTAGGAGGTACTGTTTTATGAAAGCTGCTATTATTCAGCCACCGTATTCAAGAGACGTTTCTTTTTCCGATGAATACTTTGACTATAAAATCAATCTGCTTAAAAAATGTGACGAAAGTGTGGATATTATAGTCTTGCCGGAGTACAGTGATGTTCCCTGTGCAACCGGTACGCTCGAAGAAACTCTTTACTATCACGAAAAATATATTGATACTCTTTTAACTGAATGTCAGAATACTGCCGCAAGGTGTAAAAGCCTTGTTTTTGTAAATGCACTGTCAAAAGAGGCGGGCGGTTACAGAAACACAACCTATGTTTACGGCAGGTGCGGAGAGCTTCTCGGGAAATACTTCAAAAAGCATCTTCCTCCGTTGGAGCTTGAAACTCTTGAACTTGAAAGCGGTTACACCTTTGAATATTCCGAGCCTTTTACAATGGAAATTGAAGGACTTCGTTATGCGTTTCTTACTTGCTATGATTTTTATTTTTATGAAGCATTTGCAAAAATTGCCCAAGAAAATGTGGATATAATAATCGGCTGTTCTCTACAGAGAAGTGACAGTCACAGTGCAATTGAAATAATGTGCCGTCACCTTGCATATAACACTAATGCCTACGTTCTGCGTTCATCGGTAAGCTTTTCCGAAGATTCTGAGATATGCGGTGCAAGTATGGCAGTTTCCCCGAAAGGTGATGTGCTTCTTAATATGCACGGTAAATTCGGCATTGATTTTGCAGAGTTTGACCCTGCTGAAAAATATCTTAAGCCTGCGGGCTTTGGAAGAGCAGATGCACCCCACTATGAATATATAGAATATGGAAGAAAACCCTGGCAGTACAGAAATGGCGGAAGTGCAATCGTTCCTTTTGAGGAATATATGCCTTACCCCAGAGTGTGTGCACACCGCGGATTTTCATTTGCAGCACCTGAAAATACACTTCCTGCTTACGGTGCGGCAATAGGAATGGGGGCGGACGAAATTGAGTTTGACCTTTGGCCTACAAAAGACGGGGAAATAGTTTCCTGCCACGACAGAACACTCGAAAGAGTTTCTGACGGGGAAGGACATGTTGATTCCAAAACGTTGGCAGAATTAAAAGAGCTTGACTTCGGCTGTAAATTCAGCGAAAACTTCAAAGGACTCCCTATTGTAACCTTTGAAGAAATTCTTAAGAGATTTTCAGGTCACGCAATTATGAATATTCACATAAAACCCGGTGACTATTACTATGACGAGGAATTTCCTCAGTGGTATGTGGAGAAAATTGTAGCGCTTCTTAAAAAATATGATGCAATCCGCCACTGTTATCTGATGCTTGAAGTTGATGCACAGATAAAACAGTTCAAGCGCTATGCCCCCGAAATCCCCGTGTGTGTCGGACATCATAACGACCGCCCTTGGGAAATTGTAGAGCGTGCTATTGAAACAGGTGCCGATAAGGTGCAGTTTTATATGCAGTACGTAAACGAGGATATGATTAAGAAAGCTCACGAACACGGAATTAAATGCAATATGTTCTTTGCAGACGAGCCTCAGAAAGCAATAGATTATATTAAAATGGGTATAGATACAATTCTTACAAATAATTTCTGCGTAGTAAATAAAGCAGTAAAAGATTATCTGAAAGAAAAACAATAACAAAAAATCCGCATCTTAAGATGCGGATTTTTTATGTTGAATTTACTGATTAACTTTTTCCTTTGCAAGAAGGTCTCTGATTTCTTCAAGAAGAACTACGTCGTCCGGCTTGGGAGCAGGTTCAGCGGGTGCTTCTTCCTGAGGTTTGGGGTTCTTAAGCTTGTTCATAACTTTAACCATAAGGAATAAACAGAACGCTATAATAAAGAAGTTAATAAGATTCTGAATAAGCATACCGTACTTAATCTGTGCCTCGCCAACTTTTACTGCAAGACCTGAGAAATCCTTACCGCCGAGGATGATGCCAAAAACAGGCATTAAAATATCATCTACAATTGATTTAACAACTGCGTTGAAGGATGTAGCAATAATCATACCTATAGCAAGGTCAACCATATTGCCTTTGAGAGCAAATTCCTTGAATTCTGCTATGAATTTTTTCATTTGAATACATTCCTTTCTTTATTTCTACAAAATACACTACCACAAATGTCGAAAAATGTCAACACTAAATGTTAACACAGTCAAGCTGAATGTGACTTCCTTTTAAACGTGAAAGAATTCCGTCGTATTTATCAGGAAAGTCAAAACGTATTTTGTGTGCTACTAGTGCCTGACCACCGCCCGTTTTGGCACCGTATTTTTTATCACCGACAAGGGGGCAACCTATTGATGAGAAGTACGCTCTTATCTGATGGCTTCTACCCGTGTGCAAAAGCACCTGACAAAGTGCAGTGCCATCCTTTTCTTCAATGACAATATATTCCATTGAAATTTCTTTTCCGTCATCAGAAATACGACTTTTATTCGTAGTTTCTTCCTTTATTATATATGTGTTTACAAAATCCGATTTTTTTTCGGGAATATTTTCAAGTCTGCACAAGTAATATTTGTGTACATTCCTGAGACGTATCTGTTCATTCATATCACGCAGAGCCTCGGCATTTTTCGCCCCGATTACAAGTCCTGACGTGTTTGTATCAAGACGGTTGCAGAGTGCCGGGGAGAAGCTTGCCTCGCTTTCTGGAGAGTATTCTCCTTTTTCGGCAAGATAGCTTTTCAGCATATCGGAGAGCGTTCCGTCTTTGTGCTTGGCGTCAGGCTGACATGGAAGCTCCCTGGGTTTATTAAAGATAATAATATTGTCATCCTCAAACAGTATCGGAGCAGTAAGCTTGCACTTCTTAACTTGCTTTTCTTTCTGAAAATCTTCCTTTATATATATCCGCAATACGTCGCCTTCAGAAAGCATGTAATCTTCCTTTATCCATTTGCCGTTTACTTTAACATCCTTTTTGCGGAATGTTTTATAAATCAGGGAAGAGGGTGCAGTAGTAGCTTTTAAAAGAAAGCGGTCAGCACGTATTCCGGATGAGTTTCTTCCTATTACATATTCTATCATAAAACCACCACAGTTATTTTATCAAGAAAAAATAAGGTTGTCAACTGACAACCTTGCATCGTGTCGATAAACCTATCGACACGATGGCAGACATCGAAAAAGAAAGGTAAATTTGTCGAACACGAACTCGTCGGCGTATGTGGATACGGTAGAGGACGTGTTCGGCGAAAACAAGCAGAAATGGCTACAAACTGCAGTTTGTAGCCATAAGATTTCTTTCGTTATATAACACCTCATCCACCGCAAGCGGTCCTCCTTCCCCTCTTAGGGGAAGGCTTTATTTTCTCTGCTTGTGGTTGACCGACTTTTTCGACAGTCTGCAAGGTTGTCAACTGACAACCTTGACTTATTCGCTTTCCTCTAAACAGCTTTCAATCATAGAAATAACGACGTTATTCCAACTGGTTTCATTCTCAATAGCAATCTTTTCAATTTTATCCGCAAGTGCTTGTTTTATATAAAGTGTTTTGTAAATAGCAGGATCTTTTTGTTTAGTATCTTTAATCTTATACTTCATATTACACATTACACCTCTTGATTAGTTGTTTTTGTCTAGACAGCTTTCAATCATAGAAATTACGACGTTATTCCAACTGGTTTCATTTTCAATAGCAATCTTTTCAATTTTATCGGCAAGCGCCTGCTTTATATAAAGTGTTTTATTTATAGCAGGTTCTTTCTTTTTTGTGTTTTTTATTTCAAACTTCATAACAATCACCTCTACTATAATTTATCATATAGTATAAAAATATAATATATTTAAAAAATACAATAGAAAACCTATTGAAAAAATATATTGTAAATGTTAAAATAACTTTGAGGTGATTATTTATGGAAGAAACATACAGAGAACTTTTGTACAGATAAATAGGAAAGTATGCTGTCGAAGCAATGGGCGATATGGACTTTGATGCTCTTGTAAATAAGGCAGCTATACGGGCATTGAAAGAAATTCAGGATGTAATTCTGGATGATAATATCCCCGAAGAGGTAAAAGCTCCATATATTGAAGAAGTTCTGCTGAAATACGGACTGGAAGTAACTGATTACTATGATTAATTAAATTTATTGTCACCTTTTTAAACTATTAACAATAGAAATGTGCATTATTCATCAAAAAAATTTTTTTGCTTTACAACTGAATTTGTTTAATGTATAATTAATTCATCAGTTTAATAGGAAGCGGTGAAACACTATGAAAGAAAAAATGCTTGCATTTATGATGTATCTTGGTGAAAATCAGTGGAACGATTCACCTACACGTCCCAATGCAAATGGACAGATTTTTCAGACAAAGCTTAATTGCGATAAAAAGGTGTGGCGTGAAATTGCAGAGAAAGCAGTAGAGTGCGGATTCAATACGGTTTTTATTCCCACGGTTGACGGTGTTAAATATAAAACTCATCCCGAGATTGCGGTTGAGGGGGCATGGGAAGTGGAAGAACTTAAAGAAGAACTTGCGTATCTTCGTAAGATTGGTCTTACACCAATTCCTGAACTTAACTTTTCTACAGGTCATGATGCGTGGCTTGGTAAATATTCACGAATGGTTTCTACCCCCATTTACTATCAGGTAGCACGTGACCTTATTCACGAGCTTATTGATATATTTGATAAACCTGAACTTTTTATGCTTGATATGGATGAAGAGAATCACCTTAACCAAAGACTTCTTGATTTTGTGTGTTACCGTCAGCATGACCTTTTATGGCATGATACTCTTTTCTTCCACGAATGTGTTCGTGAGAAAGGCGTTCGTCCCTGGATGTATGTTGACAGATACGCGCACGAGCCTGAAAAGTTTAAAGAGCTTGTAGCAAAGGATGTTGTTGTAAGTCCGTGGTATTACCTGAATCTGTATGAAGATACAGAAACAACACTCCCCAGACTTAACGACCCCGCAGACCCTGATAATTACAACAAATTCCTTCTTGCAAAGATTGACAGCTACACATCTCTTCCTGAAAACGGATATGATGTTATTCCCACCTGTTCAAATTGCTTCCGTGAATATAACATTGACCATACTGTAAGATATTGTGTTGAAAAAATTCCCTACGATAAACTTATGGGTATTGCAGTTGCTCCCTGGTGCGGTCCTACAATAGAAAAGAATAAGTATGGTTTTTTCAATCAATTTATCGCAACAAAAGAAGCTATTGAAAAATACACAGAGGGAGGTAAGCTTTAATGGTTAGCGATTATATGTTTAAAATGTTTCTCGGTGACAACATTGCGGATGACTCAGTTACCCGTGAAACTGTCTACGGCACGAAGTTTTATACAAAGCTTAATACCGATAAGACTGCCTGGACAGAGATTGCAAAGTCGGCAGCCAGGTTTGGTTACAAATCTGTATTGATTGAGCTTGCAGACGGTGTTAAGTATAAATCCCATCCCGAAATTGCAATTGAGGGTGCGTGGGAAGTAGAAGAACTTAAAGAGGAACTTCAGAAGCTTCGTGATATGGGACTTACCGTGTATCCCAAGCTTAACTTCTCAACTGCGCACGATGCGTGGCTAGGACTATATTCAAGAATGGTCTCGACAGACGAATACTATGCTCTTGTCCGTGATCTTATATCGGAAGTAATTGATATTTTCGATAAGCCCGAAATGTTCCACTTTGGTCTTGAGGACGAGGGTCATCACGCACAGGTAAGATATGACTATGTATGCTTCCGCCAGCATGACCTTTACTGGCACGACTATAAATTCTTCCTTGACTGCATCCGTGAACAGGGGGTACGTCCCTGGGTAGCGGTTGACCCATATTTAGTAAATGAAGAAAAGTTCCTTGAATATACAGATAAGGATGTTGTTATAAGTCCGTCCTATGATGGAAACTTCTTTTCAGGAACAACACCAATTATTCCGAATCCTCAGACAGTAAGCGGAAAAATACTTGAAAGCTTTTCGAAGCTTCAGAATCTTGGCTATGAAGTAATTCCTACATTTATTCAGAAGAATACAAGAGTTGCAGTAAGTCAGTTTGTTAAATATATGAATAATGTAATTAGTTCCGATAAGGTAAAGGCTATGCTTGTATCTCCGGAATTGAGCACAACCCATTCAAAGAAGTTCTCGTTCTGCGAAACTTTTATTGGTGTAAGTGAGGCAACAAAGGCACTTTGATTTTTTGGAGGATGATTTGATATGACAGGAAAATGGTTCCAGTATGCAAGCCCCGAATCGGTTGGTGTTTCAAGTGAATCAATAGAAAGATTAATTGACACCATGTGTCTTAATGAAAAGGATCAGGAAACTCACAGTTTTATGATTATCCGTCACAAGAAGATAATTGCGGAAGGTTACTTCAAGCCTTACAAGGAAGAACAGCACATTATTAATTCCTGCACCAAGGCGTTTACATCTACTGCGGTAGTGTTTGCCGCGGATGAAGGATTACTTGACATAGATACTCCGGTTGTGAATTTCTTCCCCGAGTATGTTCCTGAAAATCCCGACCCCCGTCTTCTGAAAATGACGGTAAGGCATCTTCTTATTATGTCAAACGGTCACACGGAAATTGTGTTCGGCCGTCCTTATGAAGAAGTTACTCCGGAGGGCCTTCTTGAAAGATTCTTTAATGCAGAGTTTTCTTATGCCCCCGGTGAAGTGTTCCGATATGAAAACACAAATACCTATGTTCTTTCTGCAATCGTTAAAAGAACAGTCGGGATGGATGTGATTGATTATCTTCGTCCCAGACTTTTTGAAAAGCTTAACATTTCCCCATATTATGAAACCGACAGCAACGGTATGTTCCTTGGTTACGGTAATATGCGTCTTACTATGGAGGAGATTGCCCGCTTCGGACAGTTTTATCTTGACGGAGGCGTATGGGAAGGGGAGAGGCTCGTAAGTAAAGATTGGGCAGAGCTTATTGTAAAGAAACATATACAGACAGGCACTCCCGATAAAGATACCGACTGGTCACAGGGATATGCTTTCCAGTTGTGGCGAGGAAAACACAATTCTTTCAGGTATTGCGGTGCGATGGGTCAGGTTTGTGCAGTGTATCCCGATTATGATATGATAATTGTTGTGCATTCGGGACATAATGGCGTGATTCAGAATGTGTTCGATTCTTTCTATGAGAATATTGTTACAAAGCTTTCTGATACTCTTCCTGAAAACAAAGCTGCACACGATTCCCTTATGGCAAGATGCGAAAGCCTTGCATATCCCGTGATTACATCTTCTGCTTCGCCTTATGTTAAAATTGTAAGCGGTAAAACATTTGAACTTGAAGATTGCGGAGAAGTTGTTTCTGCAACTACAGAATTTACGGAAGATGTATGTAATATAAGCCTGGGATTAAGAAACGGAGAAAAGTTTGAAATTCAGGCAGGTCTTAAAGATTATGCCTATACGGAATGTAAAAACACCCGTGTTGTTTCAATGCATCCGAAGGATGATGCAGTCTGTGCGGCAACGGGGTACTGGTATTCGCTTCACGAATTTCATGTGGAAGCACGTATGCTTCCCACACATACCAAGTTCCATTTGTATTTTAATTACGGGAAAGACAGTCTTACTCTTACGATTGACTATAAAAGAGCGTATGAACTCGGAACAAGAAAGGCGTTTGAGGCTGTAACAGAGTAATAATAGTTAAATAAAAGGTTTGCTTTGTACAAAGTGTATAAAACAAACCTTTTTATTTGTGCAAGTATACAAATTTTCGAAAAACTTAAAATTTTTCGAAAATAATACTTGAAATTCCGTTTTATATGTAATATAATAGTCGCGCTGTGACATGACAGACGATGAAGCGGGAGGTTGCTACCAATACGGTAGGTTTTTCCGTGGAGAATGTCCAATTCTTGAAATTGGGCGCCAGTCACTGTACAACATGATAAAGCTTTGCGCATCTGCGCCCATCTTCATGTAGTACCCGGAGTCTAGCTCTGGGTTTTAATATGGCTAAAGGCGAAACGCCCGGTGCCGTGTACAGTCCGTCGCATGAGTCAGCGAATACTATTTTTTAGGAGGCTTAGCAATGGCAGCAAAGCAGAAAATCAGAATCAGGGTAAAGGCATACGACCACGTTCTTCTTGATCAGTCCGCAGAAAAAATTGTGGATACTGCCAAGAGAACAGGAAGCACAGTTTCAGGTCCTATTCCGCTTCCCACAGAGAAAGAGATTGTTACAATCCTTCGTGCAGTTCATAAGTATAAGGACAGCCGTGAGCAGTTCGAACAGAGAACTCACAAGAGACTTATCGACATTCTCAATCCTACCCCCAAGACCATGGAAGCTCTTGGCAAACTCGATGTTCCCGCTGGTGTATCAATTGATATCAAGCTTATCGACAAGAGCGGAAGGTAATGTTGGCGAAAGTCAACCAATAACCATTTAAGGAGGAACAAATCATGCAGAAAGCAATCATCGGTAAGAAAATCGGTATGACTCAGATTTTCGATGCTGAAGGCAAGGTAGTACCGGTTTCTGTTATAGAAGCCGGCCCCTGCAACGTAATCCAGAGAAAAACAGTTGAAACAGATGGTTATGAAGCTGTTCAGCTCGGCTTTGGAGAAGTAAAAGAGAAGCACATGACAAAGGCTCTCAAAGGTCACTTCGCAAAAAGTGGCGTAGCAATCAAGAAGGTTCTTAAGGAATTCCGTCTTGATGAAATCACACTTAACGTTGGTGATGAAGTTAAAGCAGACGTTTTCGCAGAAGGCGAAAGAGTTGACGTAACAGGTATCAGCAAGGGTAAAGGTTATGCAGGTACTGTTAAGAGATGGGGCACACACCGTGGACCTATGACTCACGGTAGCGGCTACCACAGAGGACCCGGTTCAATGGGTGGATGTTCATCACCGTCACGTGTTTTCAAAGGCAAGAGACTTGCAGGACATTTGGGTTGTGAAAAGGTTACAGTTCAGAATCTTGACGTTGTTAAGGTTGATATGGACAGAAACCTCATTCTCGTTAAGGGTGCAATTCCCGGACCCAAGGGCGGTATAGTAACTATCAAGAATACAGTAAAGGCGTAAGCCATACGGAAAGGAGATGCTATAAATGCCTACAGCGGTATTATATAATATGCAGGGCGCAAAGATTGGCGATGTAGAACTTAGTGCAGCGCTTTTCGGTGCAGAAGTTAATAAGGCAGTTCTTCATGAAACTGTAGTTAACTACCTTGCAAATCAGAGACAGGGTACACAGAGTACCAAAACCCGTACGGAAGTTGCCGGCGGTGGCGCGAAGCCTTTCAGACAGAAGGGTACAGGTCGTGCAAGACAGGGTAGTACACGTGCTCCTCAGTGGATTAAGGGCGGTGTAGCTCTCGGCCCCAAGCCCAGAGATTACTCTTACACAATCAATAAGAAGGTTAAGAAGCTTGCTATGGTAAGTGCTCTCAGTGCAAAAGCAGCTGAAGAGTGCGTAATGGTAATCGAAGACCTTAAGATGGATGAAATCAAAACAAAGGCAGTTGCTGATATGCTCAAGGCTATGGGCGTAGAAGGCAAAGCTCTTATCGTTACAAATGAAATGGAAAAGAATGTTTACCTTTCTGCAAGAAACATTGCAGGCGTTAAGGCTTCTTATGTAGGAATGCTTAATGTGTACGACGTTCTTAACCACGAAAAGTTTATTGTAGCGAAGGATGCCGTTGCAAAACTTGAGGAGGTGTATGCATAATGATGTCTTATGAAATCATTAAGAAGCCTATTATAACTGAAAATTCTATGGACCAGATGGCTGACAGAAAGTATACCTTCGAGGTTAGTAAGGATGCCAACAAAATAGAAATCAAAAAAGCAGTTGAAGAAATTTTCGGCGTAAAAGTTGAAAAAGTTACAACTATGAGAGTTCTTGGCAAGATTAAGAGAATGGGTGCTAACAGCGGTAAGAGACCTGACTGGAAGAAAGCCATCGTTAAGCTTGCTGAAAACAGTAAGACAATCGAGTTCTTCGATGGATTGATGTAAAGGAGTGAAAACAAATGGCAATAAAGAAGTATAAACCTACTTCACCTGCACGCAGACAGATGACTGTTTCCACTTTTGAGGAAATCACAAAGAAGACTCCCGAGCGTTCTCTTCTTGAACCTCTTAAGTCAAATGCCGGAAGAAACTCATACGGTAGAATCACAGTTCGTCATCGTGGCGGCGGTGCAAAGAGAAAATACAGAATCATTGACTTCAAGCGTGATAAGCGTGATATGAAGGCAAATGTAATAGCAATCGAGTACGATCCTAACAGAAGTGCAAACATCGCTCTTCTTCAGTACGAAGACGGCGAAAAGAGATATATCATAGCTCCTGTTGACCTTCATGTTGGTGACGTTGTTGAGTGTAGTGCTACAGCGGATATCCGTCCCGGTAACGCACTTCCTATTGCTAACATTCCTGTTGGTACAGTTATTCACAATATCGAGCTTATGCCCGGTAAAGGTGCTCAGCTTGTAAGAGCAGCAGGAAACAGTGCTCAGCTTATGGCTAAAGAAGATAAATACGCTCAGGTTCGTCTTCCTTCAGGTGAAGTAAGAATGATCAGACTTGACTGTATTGCAACGATTGGCCAGGTTGGTAACATTGACCATGAAAACATTTCAATCGGTAAAGCAGGACGTAAGCGTCACATGGGCTTCAGACCTACAGTTCGTGGTGTTGTAATGAACCCCAACGACCATCCGCACGGTGGTGGTGAAGGTAAGTCACCCATTGGTATGCCTTCTCCCGTTACTCCCTGGGGTAAGCCTGCTCTCGGTTACAAGACACGTAAGCATAAGAAAGCTTCTAACAAGTTTATTGTGAAGCGTCGTAACCAGAAGTAATTGAGAAAGGAATGAGAGTATGAGCAGATCTATTAAAAAGGGACCCTTCGTGGAACCCAAGCTTTTAGCAAGAGTAGTTGCAATGAACGAAGCGGGCGAAAAAAGAGTTTTGAAGACTTGGTCCCGCAGCTCCACTATATTCCCCGAATTCGTTGGTCACACAATCGCTGTTCATGACGGAAGAAAGCATGTTCCGGTATATGTAACAGAAGATATGGTAGGTCACAAGTTAGGTGAGTTCGCTCCCACAAGAACCTACAAGGGCCACGCGGGTGCAAAGAGTAAATAAGTAAGGAGGACATGACAGATGGAGGCTAAAACACAGGCCAAGGCAATACTGCGTTATGCGCGTATTTCGCCCAGAAAAGTCAACATTGTAAACGACCTTATCAGAAATAAAGATGTAGCTACAGCAAGAGGTATTCTTATGAATACACCTAAGGCTGCAAGCGAACTTCTTATAAAGCTTCTTGACAGTGCAGTAGCAAACGCTGAAAATAATTTCGGTCTTGATACTGACAAGCTTTATATAGCAGAAATTTATGCTAATGCAGGTCCTACACTCAAGAGAATCAGACCCAGAGCACAGGGCAGAGCATTCCGCATAAGAAAAAGAACAAGTCATATTACAATTGTTGTAAAAGAAAAAGAGTAAGGAGGCGTAAACATGGGTCAGAAAGTTAATCCGCACGGTCTTAGAGTCGGTATTATCAAGGACTGGGACTCCAGATGGTACGCCGAGGACCATATGTTTGGAGACAGTCTTGTAGAGGACTACAAGATCAGAGAATATCTCAAGAAGAGACTTTACAGCGCAGGCGTTGCAAAGTTTGATATTGAGAAGAAGGCAAACACAATTAAGGTTTCTATCCACACTGCAAAGCCCGGTATCATTATCGGTAAGAAGGGTGAGGATATTGAAAAGCTTAAGACAGAAATATCTAAGCTTACAGACAAGCAGGTATTTGTTAATATCGTTGAAATCAAGCAGGCAGACCTTAATGCTCAGCTCGTAGCTGAATCAATCGCTGCACAGCTCGAAAGACGTATTTCTTTCCGTCGTGCAATGAAGGGTGCATTGAGCCGTGCTATGAAATTGGGCGCTAAGGGTATTAAGGCTACATGTAGCGGACGTCTTGGCGGTGCAGAAATTGCAAGAAGCGAGCACTACCACGAGGGTACAATTCCGCTGCAGACACTCCGTGCAGACATTGATTACGGCTTTGCAGAAGCTAATACCACATACGGTAAGATCGGATGTAAAGTTTGGATCTACAACGGAGAGGTTCTTTCTGAGGCTAGACGCCCAAAGACTCAGGAAGGAGGAAGAAAATAATGTTAACACCTAAAAGAGTTAAACATAGAAAGCAGTTCCGCGGAAGAATGACAGGTAAGGCTCTTCGCGGTAACACTGTAACATACGGTGAGTTTGGTCTTCAGTCACTTGAACCCTGCTGGATTACCAGCAATCAGATTGAAGCAGCCCGTATTGCAATGACACGTTATATAAAGCGTGGCGGTAAAGTTTGGATTAAGATTTTCCCCGACAAGCCTATCACTGAAAAACCTGCTGAAACACGTATGGGTAGTGGTAAGGGTTCACCTGAGTACTGGGTAGCAGTTGTTAAGCCCGGCAGAGTGATGTTTGAAATCGGTGGCGTTGCTGAAGATACAGCACGTGAGGCTCTTCGTCTTGCGATGCACAAACTTCCCGTTAAGTGCAAGATTGTTGCGCGTGAAACACAGGAAACGGAGGGTGACAACGAATGAAAATAAAAGAAATTCGTGATTTAACTACCGAAGAATTACAGGTAAAGATTACTGATCTTAAAAAGGAACTTTTCACACAGAGATTTAATCTCGCTACAAATAATCTTGAAAATCCTATGAAGATTCCTGCAATCAAAAAGGATATTGCTAAGATTATGACTGTTATCCGCGAGAGAGAAATCAAAGGCGAAGAGTAAGACATAGAAAGGAGTAAATACAAATGGCTGAAAGAAATTATCGTAAGGTAAGAATCGGCAGAGTCGTAAGCGACAAGATGGACAAGACAATCGTTGTTGCAATCGAAGACAGTGTGAAACATCCTCTCTATGGTAAGGTTGTTAAAAGAACTGTAAAAATAAAAGCTCATGATGAGGAAAACACCTGTGGTATCGGTGATCGTGTTAAAGTTATGGAAACACGTCCTTTGAGCCGCGACAAGAGATGGAGACTGGCAGAAATCATTGAGAAGGCTAAATAATTCTTCTCTAAAACAAGAAGGAGTGAAAAAACATGATACAACAGCAGACTCTGCTTAAGGTTGCTGACAATACAGGTGCTAAAGAGCTTATGTGCATCCGTGTATTGGGCGGTTCCCTTAGAAGATATGGCAACATTGGTGATGTAATAGTTGCTTCTGTTAAGAAAGCAGCTCCCGGCGGTATGGTTAAGAAGGGTGATGTTGTTAAGGCTGTTATCGTACGCAGTGTAAAAGGCGTAAGAAGAGCTGACGGAACATACATCAAGTTTGATGAAAATGCCGCTGTTATCATTAAAGAAGATAAGAACCCCAGAGGTACACGTATTTTTGGACCGGTTGCAAGAGAACTCAGAGATAACGATTATATGAAGATTCTCTCTCTCGCACCCGAAGTACTTTAATCGGGAGGTGCGCTTAATGAAAAACAATCAGATTAAAAAGAACGATGAAGTTCTTGTAATTTCCGGTAAGGACAAGAACAAAAAGGGTAAAGTTCTTAGCGTTGACCATGAAAACGGCCGCGTAATCGTTGAAGGCGTTAACATGGCTACAAAGCACAAGAAACCCCGCAGACAGGGCGATACAGGCGGAATCATCCGTCAGGAAGCAGCGCTTAATATGTCAAATGTAATGCACATCTGCAAAAAGTGCGGCAAGCCCACAAGAATCGGATATACAGTTCTTGCAGACGGCACAAAGGTGCGCGTATGTAAGAAGTGCAACGAAAACTTTGATGATTAATTGAAAGGAGGTAAGTGCGTTGTCAACAATGAGAACACTTTATACAAACGAGGTTGCTCCTGCTCTTATGAAGAAGTTCAACTACAAGAGCGTTATGCAGATTCCGAAGTTTGACAAAATCGTAATCAACATCGGTCTCGGTGAAGCAAAGGATAACCCCAAGGTTATTGATGCTGCAGTGAGCGATCTTGCTACAATAACAGGACAGAAGCCTGTTATTACAAAAGCAAAGAAGTCAATTGCAAACTTCAAGCTCAGACAAGGCATGAACATCGGCGTCAAGGTTACACTCCGTGGCGATAAGATGTATGAGTTTATAGACAGACTCTTTAACGTAGCACTTCCCCGCGTTAGAGACTTCAGAGGAATTAATCCTAATGCTTTCGACGGCAGAGGTAATTATTCCTTAGGTATCAAGGAACAGCTCATATTCCCTGAAATCGAATACGACAAGATCGATAAAATCAGAGGTATGGACATTATATTTGTTACTACAGCAAACACAGACGAAGAGGGCCGCGAACTCTTAACCCTTATGGGTGCGCCCTTTACCAGAAGCTAAGGGGAGGTATAGATAATGGCTAAAAAGGCAATGGTTTTAAAACAGCAGAAAACACCTAAGTTTAGCACAAGAGCCTATAACAGATGCAAGATCTGCGGAAGACCTCACGCTTACTTGAGAAAGTACGGTATCTGCCGTATCTGCTTCAGAGAACTTGCATACAAGGGACAGATTCCCGGCGTTAAGAAGGCAAGCTGGTAATTATAAAGCTTTGGAAAAGGAGGTATACTCATGCAAATAACAGATCCTATTGCTGATATGCTTACAAGAATCCGTAATGCAAACTCAGCAAAGCATGAAACAGTTGATGTTCCCGTTTCCAATATGAAGAAGGCTATCGCAGACATTCTTCTTGAGGAAGGTTATATCAAGAGCTATGAGATCATAGATGACGGAAAGCAGGGCATGATTCACATTACCCTCAAGTACGCAGCAAATAAAGAAAAGGTTATTTCAGGTCTTCAGAGAGTTTCAAAGCCCGGTCTTCGCGTTTATGCCGGTGCACAGGAGCTTCCTAAAGTGCTTAAAGGCCTTGGTATTGCGATTATATCCACATCAAAGGGTATCATGACAGACAAAAAAGCAAGAGCCGAGAAAATTGGCGGAGAAGTACTTGCATTTGTTTGGTAATAATTTTTGAATTTAGGTGGTGAAAAAATGTCTAGAATAGGTAGAATGCCTATCACCGTACCCGCAGGTGTAACTGTTACAGTTTCTGAAGATAACTTCGTAACTGTAAAAGGACCTAAGGGCGAGCTTAAGAAGCAGCTTCACGGTGATATGATAATAAAGCAGGACGGTGCTGTAATTGAGGTACAGCGTCCCAGCGAAATTAAAAAGCATAAGGCTCTTCACGGCCTCACAAGAACACTTCTTAACAACATGATTGTTGGTGTTACAGAAGGTTTCAAGAAAGAACTTGAAATCAACGGTGTTGGTTACAGAGCACAGCTTCAGGGTAAGACATTGGTAATGAACCTTGGCTTCTCTCACAATGTTGAGATGAATGCTCCCGAGGGTGTAACAATCGAGGTTCCCAATCCTAACTCTGTAATTATTTCAGGTGCAGACAATCAGGTTGTTGGTCAGTTTGCAGCAGAAGTAAGAGAAACACGTCCGCCGGAGCCTTACAAGGGCAAGGGTATCAAATATATTGACGAGCGTATCATCCGCAAGGAAGGTAAAGCCGGCAAGAAGTAAGAGAGGAGATAAAGCGATATGGTTAGCAAAACTAACAGCAATAAGGCAAGACTTAAGAGACATGCCCGCATCCGTAATAAGATCAGCGGTACAGCACAGTGTCCCCGTCTTAATGTTTTCAGAAGCCTTAAAAACATCTACGCACAGATCATTGATGATGAGAAGGGCGTAACACTTGTATCCGCTTCAAGTCTCGAACTTAAAGATACTTATGGCGGAAACAAAGACGCAGCAAAAGAAGTTGGTAAGTTGGTAGCAGAAAAGGCAATCGCAGCAGGAATTACTGAGGTTGTTTTCGACCGTGGCGGTTATATCTACCACGGAAGAGTTGCTAATCTTGCAGAAGGCGCCCGTGAAGGCGGCCTTAAGTTCTAAGAAAAGGAGGGAAACTTATGTCAGAGCGTATTGACGCATCAACACTTGATATTAAAGAAAAGGTTGTTCACATCAGCCGTGTAGCAAAGGTTGTTAAGGGTGGTCGTACATTCCGTTTCAGTGCACTTGTTGTTGTAGGTGACGAAAACGGCAAGGTTGGTTATGGTCTTGGTAAGGCAGCCGAAGTTCCCGATGCTATAAGAAAGGGTATTGAAGACGCTAAGAAGAACATGGTTTCTGTTCCTTTGGTGGATTCTACAATTCCCCACGAAATCACAGGCGAGTTCGGTGCAGGAAGAGTTCTTCTTATGCCGGCTAAAGAAGGTACAGGTATCATCGCAGGCGGTGCTGTTCGTGCAGTTGTTGAGCTTGCAGGTATCAAGAATATCAGAACAAAGTGCCTTCGCAGTAACAATCCCAGAAATGTAGTAAGAGCTACAATCGAAGGTCTTGCTTCTCTTAAGTGTGCAGAAGAAGTTGCACGTCTCAGAGGTAAGGCTGTAGAAGAACTGTAAGGGGGAGAAGAAAGTGGCTAAACTTAAAGTAACTCTTGTTAAGAGCGTTATCGGTTGCAAAAAAGATCAGATTGCTACAGTAGAAGCTCTCGGTCTTAAGAAAATCCGTGACGTGAAAGAACATGCAGACAATCCCCAGATCAGAGGGATGGTAAACAAGGTATGTCACCTTGTAAAGGTAGAAGAAATCTAACATTTAAGGAGGTGTGGCAAAATGAAACTTAACGAGCTTAGTCCCGCACCCGGCACCAAAACTGAAGCTAAGAGAAAAGGTAGAGGCGCAGGTACCGGTAACGGAAAAACAGCAGGTCGCGGTCATAAGGGCCAGAACGCTCGTAGTGGCGGTGGTGTAAGACCCGGCTTTGAAGGTGGACAGATGCCTATTTACAGACGTTTGCCCAAGAGAGGTTTTAAGAACATTTTTGCTAAGAAATATACAGAAATCAATGTGGCTGACCTTAACAAGTTTGAGGACGGTACAGTTGTAGACGCAACTCTTCTTAAGGAGACAGGCGTTATTTCAAAAATCCTTGACGGTGTGGTAGTGTTAGGTCGCGGTGAACTTACAAAGAAGGTTACCGTTAAGGCTGCTCGCGTAACAGCGGGTGCTGCACAGAAAATCGAAGCCGCAGGCGGCAAGGTGGAGGTGATCTAAAATGCTGCAGACTTTACGTAATGCATGGAAGATCCCCGATTTAAGAAGAAAAATTTTATACACAATACTTCTTTTAGTAGTATTCCGTTTCGGTAGCGTTATTCCCGTTCCGTGGATTGACAAGACAGTTCTTGCAGAATGGCTTAACGGTTCAAACGGAAGCACATTGTTTGACCTTCTTAACACATTCTCAGGCGGTGCATTTTCACAGGCAACAATTTTTGCTATGTCAATCACTCCCTACATCAACAGCTCAATTATTATGCAGCTTTTGTGTGTTGCTATCCCTGCTCTTGAAAGACTCAGCAAGGAAGGCGAAGAAGGCAGAAAGAAGATTACAAAGCTTACCCGTTATCTTACTGTTGTTCTTGGTGCAATTCAGGCGTTCGGCCTTTATATGACACTTAGAAACCAGGGTGCTATAATGACAGTTAAGGGTGTACCTTCATTCTTTGTAGGACTTACAATAGTTCTTTCATTTACTGCAGGTACAGCATTCCTTATGTGGCTTGGCGAACAGATTACAGGTAAGGGTATCGGTAACGGTATCTCGATGATTATTTTTGCAGGTATCGTTTCAAGTGTTCCCACAATGATTCAGACCTCTTGGAACAGCTTTGTTCCCACAGGTCGCTGGTATATGCTTGTTGCTTTGGTTATTTATTCATTGCTTTCAATTATGTTTGTTGTACTTGTAAATCAGGGTGAACGCAGAATCCCTGTACAGTATGCTAAGCGTGTTGTTGGAAGAAAAATGTATGGTGGTCAGAGCTCAAACATTCCGATCAAGGTTGCTATGGCAGGTGTTATTCCGATCATCTTCGCGATGAGCATTATGACATTCCCTGCAACACTTGCTCAGATTTTCGGTAAGACAACAGGTGTGCTTGTAAGTATTTCAAACTTCCTTACAAGCGGAGTTGTTTATCCGATTCTCTATTTCTTATTGATTGTAGGTTTCACATATTTCTACACATCAATAACATTTAATCCTATTGAAGTGTCAAATAACATCAAGAACAACAACGGTATGATTCCCGGTATCCGTACCGGTAAGCCTACCTCGGACTATATTGCAAAGGTTCTTTCAAGAATTACTTTGATTGGTGCGTTGTGTCTCGCTGTTATTGCAGTACTTCCGATTGTATTGACACAGATTGTTGCAGCAAATGTATCTGCACTTTCACTTACAGGAACAAGCCTTCTTATCGTAGTTGGTGTTGCTCTTGAAACTGTTAAGGAAGTTGAAAGCCAGATGCTTATGCGTCATTACAAAGGATTTTTAGAATAAGACAAGGTAAGTTGGCAGCTTTAGTGTCCTGAAAGAAGGGAAAGTAATGAAAATTACAATTATGGGACCTCCCGGCGGAGGTAAAGGTACACAAGCTGAAAGACTCAGTGAAATACTCAATGCTCCGCACATTTCAACCGGCGCGATTATAAGAAATGCTATACGTGAAAAAACTGAACTTGGGCTTTTGGCAGAAGGGTACATCGCTCAGGGACATTTAGTGCCTGATGATGTTGTAATCAATATGGTTGCAGAAAGAGTTAAAGAAGCGGACTGTGAAAACGGTTATATACTTGACGGATTTCCCAGAACGCTTCCCCAGGCAAAGGCAATGGATAGTATGGGAATTAGTCTTGATGCAGCACTTAATCTTGATGTCGCTGATGATGTAATCATAGATCGTCTTGGCGGCAGAAGAGAGTGTAAAAACTGTGCAGCTCCATATCACATTGTAAACAATCCGCCAAAGAAGGACGGAATTTGTGACAGATGTGGCGGTGAGCTGATTCGCAGAGCAGATGATGTTCCTGAGACAATTCGCGAGCGATTGAGTGTTTACCATAACCAGACAGAACCGCTGATAGAGTTTTACAAAGATAAAGAGCTACTGGTAAATGTTACCGGATGCGACACTATCGAAGATACTACAAATGCAGTTCTTGTGGCGTTGGGAGTTAAGAAATGATTATTATAAAATCATCTGAAGAAATTCAAAAAATAAAAGATGCAGGAAAAATTGTTAGTGAAGCACTTTGCCTTGCAGGTGAGATTGTTAAGCCGGGCATAACCACGCTTGAGCTTAATAATGAAATCGAAAAGCTTATTGTAAGCCATAAAGCAAAGCCTTCATTTAAAAACTATAACGGTTTTCCTGCTGCAAGCTGCATTTCACCAAACTGTGTTGTTGTTCACGGAATACCTTCGAAGAATACAGTTCTTAATGAAGGAGACATAGTGAGTGTGGATGTAGGTGCCTTTTATAATGGCTATCATGCCGATGCTGCAAGAACATTCGGCGTAGGTAGTATATCACAGGAAGCCCAAAAGCTTATTGATGTGACAAAAGAATGTTTTAGTCGTGGTGCACAGGCAGCACTTCCCGGAAACAGAGTAGGAGATATCGGCTTTGCAATACAAAGCTATGCTGAAAGCTTCGGTTACGGAGTGGTACGTGAATTAATAGGTCACGGTGTAGGTAAGAATCTTCATGAAGAGCCGGATGTTCCGAATTTCGGAAACAGCGGCAGGGGAATTAGACTGAAAAGCGGTATGGTCATTGCTATTGAACCAATGATTAACCAGGGCGTCAAAGAGGTTAATTTTGACTCTGAAGACGGTTGGACAGTGAGAACACGCGACGGAAAACTTTCTGCTCATTACGAAAACACAATCGCAGTTACAGACAATGGGCCGCTTCTTCTTACAGTGTAGGTGGTTGTATGGTCTGTGGTGATGTTGTAAAATCTCTTTCGGGTCATGATAAAGGTAGTGTATATGTTGTAATTGGCGTAAAGGACAGATTTGTTCTTTTAGCTGATGGCAAAAATAAACTTCTGTCAGATCCGAAAAGAAAAAATGTAAAGCATCTTGGATTAACGGGTGCGAGTATTAATCTTAATGCTTACAATCCGTTGTATGATGCACACATCCGTAAGGAACTTAAAGGCTTATTAAAAAGAGGAGGTTGAAGCCTTGGCTAAGGAAGACGTATTGGAACTTGAAGGTACTGTTCTCGAAGCACTTCCGAACGCAATGTTTCAGGTAGAGCTTGAAAACGGTCATCAGATATTAGCACATATATCCGGCAAGTTAAGAATGAACTTTATAAGGATTTTGCCCGGAGACAAGGTTACTGTGGAGCTTTCTCCATACGACCTCACCCGCGGAAGAATCACTTGGCGGGCAAAATAAGATTAAGTTATAAGACATCCGGGATTTCCCGAATGCTTAAATTAGGAGGTATTTCAAATGAAGGTAAGACCCTCAGTTAAACCTATATGCGAAAAATGTAAAATTATCAAGAGAAAAGGTAAAATAATGGTGATTTGTGAAAATCCCAAGCACAAGCAGAAACAGGGCTGATTTTTTAGTCCGTTAAGGGCGCGGCTGAAATCATCTTGAATGATTGCCCAAAACGCATAATCAATTACCCCTAATCCAATAAAAGTATTGTTGAATTAATTTTTGGAGGTGTATTAACAGATGGCGAGAATAGCCGGTGTTGACCTGCCCCGTGAAAAGAGAGTAGAGATTGGTCTCACTTATGTTTACGGTATCGGCAGAACTAGCGCAACAAAGATCCTTGAGGCAACAGGTATCAATCCTGATACAAGAGTAAAGGACCTCACAGAGGATGAAATCGCAAAACTCAGAGATGCAATTGACGAAGGATACACAGTTGAAGGTGACCTTCGCCGTGAAGTAGCACTTAACATTAAGCGTCTCACAGAAATCGGTTCTTACAGAGGTATCCGTCACAGAAGAGGTCTTCCTGTAAGAGGACAGAGAACAAAAACTAATGCAAGAACCCGTAAGGGTCCCAAGCGTACAATCGCTAATAAGAAGAAGTAAGGAGGAGAGAGCATGGCTAAAACAGTAAAAAGAGTATCTCGTAAGAGAAAAGAGCGTAAGAATATCGAACGCGGTGCAGCACATATCCGCAGCACATTTAACAATACTATCGTAACCATGACCGATGTAAACGGTAATGCTCTTTCCTGGGCAAGTGCCGGCGGACTTGGCTTCCGCGGTTCTAAAAAGAGCACTCCCTTCGCTGCTCAGATGGCAGCAGAAACAGCTGCAAAGGCAGCTATGGAGCATGGTTTGAAAACTGTAGAAGTTTTCGTTAAAGGACCCGGTGCAGGCCGTGAGGCTGCAATCCGTGCCCTTCAGGCAGCAGGCTTGGAAGTTAGCATGATTAAGGATGTTACTCCCATTCCTCATAATGGCTGCCGTCCGCCCAAAAGAAGAAGAGTGTGATGGAGGTGCAGAAGTAATATGGCAAGATATACAGGTGCGGTGTGCAGACTTTGCCGCCGTGAAGGACAGAAGCTCTTTTTAAAGGGCGACAGATGTTATACTGATAAGTGTGCTATCACAAGACGTGAGTACGCTCCCGGACAGCATGGTCAGGGTAGAAAGAAAGTTTCAGAATACGGTCTTCAGCTTCGTGAGAAGCAGAAGGTTAAAAGATATTACGGTGTTCTTGAAAGCCAGTTTGCTCATTACTTTGAATTGGCTTCCAAGAAGAGTGGTATTGTCGGTGAAAACCTTCTTATCCTCTGCGAAAGCCGTCTTGACAATGTATGCTACAGAGCAGGCTTTGCTATGAGCCGTGCTGAAGCGCGTCAGCTTGTAAGACATGGTCACTTTACAGTTAACGGACAAAAGGTAAATATTCCTTCATATATTATCAAGGAAGGCGATGTAATCGCTCTTACTGATAAGAGTAAGGATCTTCCCAAAATTAAGGCTGTACTTGAAGCAAATGATGGTAATAAGGTTCCCGCTTGGCTTGAGCTTGATGCAAATGCAAACAGCGTTAAAGTAGCTTCTCTTGCAAAGCGCGAAGATATCGAATACGAGATCAACGAAACACTTATCGTCGAGTTGTACTCCAAGTAATAAGCTGCAGATGTATGTCTGCATAAAGCGTAAAGCTTATACCCTCGGGTATTTTATCTAAAAATAAAAAAATGGGAGGGTTTTTATAATGACTGATTTAAGATTTGAAAAGCCTCGCGTAGAGAGAGTTGAACTCAGCGAGGATGGTTCTTACGGTAAGTACACTGTAGCTCCGCTTCAGCGCGGATACGGTACAACCCTTGGTAATTCACTTCGCAGAATGATGCTTTCATCTCTTGAAGGTGCAGCAATTTCATCTATCAAGATTGAAAACGTTCAGCATGAATTTTCTACAATTCCCGGTGTAAAAGAAGACGTTAGTGAAATTGTTCTTAATATGAAGCAAGTTATTATCAAGCTTTATTCAGATGGTCCTAAGACTGTTTATATTGAAGCTGAGGGTGCAGGTGAGCTTTGTGCCCGTGATATTAAGGCTGACAGCGATGTTGAGATAATAAACGGCGACCTTCACATTGCAACTTTGAACGAAGATGCGAAGCTTTATATGGAAATCACAATAAATAAGGGCAGAGGTTATATTTCTGCTGAAAAGAATAAGGCACTTTTACAACCCCTTATCGGACTTATTCCTGTGGATTCCATCTACACACCTGTGGAAAAGGTTAACTACTACGTGGAAAACACCCGTGTAGGACAAAATACTGATTTCGACAAGCTTACTGTTGAAGTATGGACAAACGGCACAAAAACTGCTGACGAGGCTATCAGCCTTTCAGCTAAGATTATTAACGATCATATGATGCTCTTTATTCAGCTTACAGACGAAGCTATGAATGTTGAAACAATGGTTGAAAAAGAAGAAACTAAGAAAGAAAAGATTCTTGATATGACTATCGAGGAACTTGACCTTTCAGTTCGTTCTTACAACTGCCTTAAGAGAGCAGGTATCAACACTGTTGAAGACCTTACTCTCCGCAAGGAAGAAGAAATGATGAAGGTAAGAAACCTTGGACGCAAATCACTTGATGAGGTTACAAATAAGTTGAAATCTCTCAAGCTTGGATTTGCTCCCGATGAGGATTAATTACATTTATCAGAAGTTTTTGAAGGAGGAAACCTAAAATGGCAGGAACAAGAAAACTTGGTCGTCCTACTGACCAGAGAATGGCAATGCTCCGCGGTATGGTAACTGCTCTTTTGGAAAACGGTAAAATCGAAACAACTGTTACTCGTGCAAAGGAAGTTCGTCCCCTTGCTGAGAATATGATTACTCTCGGTAAGCGTGCTGACCTTCATGCAAGAAGACAGGCTCTTAGCTTCATCACAAAGGAAGATGTTGTTAAGAAGGTATTCGACGAACTCGCTCCCAAGTATGCAGAGCGTAACGGCGGTTATACACAGATTATCAAGACAGGCGTTCGTCGTGGTGACAATGCTCCCATGGCTATAATTAAGCTTGTTGACTAATAATCAAAGCGGGGATGTTAAAAGCGTCCTCACCGCAAAAAGAAAATAAAAGCATAACTTAATAAGGGATGAAATTTAAAACTTTTTGTGTATGTAGAAAGACCGTATGAAATACGGTCTTTCTTTGTTTTTGCTCTTTTTGCTACGGACAAATGTCACCTCTCGACGTACCTTTGTACGCCTTCGGGTAACCCGTGGCAAGCCACGGTTCCATTTGTCCGTTGAGAACACTTTTTCCAATCCCCTTGTTTGCGGGGATGTTAAAAGAGTCCCAATAAACAAAGTTAAAAAGGCTTCAGTAACGGTTTGTCGTTACTGAAGCCTTTTTTGCGATTAGAAAATTTTAATAAATTCTTCTTGATTTTCTTTAGCAGGTATTTATTGTTGTTTATCCAGAAATTTTTCCTTGTATTTCAGCGGTGAATAGCCGGTGATTTTGCGGAATGACTGAATAAAGTAGCTTGCACTGCCATAGCCACATTTTTCCGCAAGTTCTTCAACGGTATAATAATCGGATGCAAGAAGAGACAGAGCATTTTGATGACGGATGTGTTTTAAGTATTCAATGGGGGTTACCCCATAAGCATTTTTGAATTCACTTCTCAGGTAAGATGCACTTATATCAAGGTTTCTCACAAGTGAATCTATATTGAAATTGTTGTCATAAAAATTTTGTTCGATCTTCTCTTTTGCAATTATAACGGAAGAGATAATTTTGCTTTCTTCGCTTTTTCTTAAAACTTTTTCAATTTCAAAAAGGAGCTTGTAGAAATACGAATAACATTCACAGTTATTGCTATTGTGTATGGAAAATGTTTTATAAACCATTTCAAAAAGGTGAGAAAAATTCCCGCCGTGACCATCTATCACAAGAGGGGAGTCGGACATAACAGTATCAAGACAGTCAAAATGAATTGCGATAAGGTGTGTGTCCTCTGTTATCTGCGTGCTGTAGATTAAATTTTTTGGCATAAAAGTAATGACGCCCTCGGTAGAGATATAAGTTTTATCTCCTGCAATATTTTTTACTGTCCCTTGCTTTCTGTAAGTCAGAGAATGAAAAGGCCGTCCTTTTACCTCGGTAGCTTTTCCAGCCACTTCTTTTAAACTATATGCCCTCAAAGAAATTATCGGCGATTTTATAATATTATCCATTTCATCAACTCCTGATTCTGTATTATATCACGATTTGAATATTAAATCAAGTGGCGAAAATATAAATCACAATCTATTTTTACTATTGAAAGTTCGCTTTCGGGAATATATAATTATTTTCAGAAAGGATGAGATACATATGACAGAATTAAAGAAAAAAATAGAAGAATTTGCAAAACAGCAGGGAATAGACCTTATCGGATTTGCGGATAAATCCCGCTTTGAAAATCTTGATGCAAGACTTAATCCGTTTTCTATTTTCCCTGAAGCAAAAACCGTTATTATGCTCGGAAGAAGAATTTGCCGTGGCGCACTCCGTGGCATTGAAGAGGGTACAAACTTCGGCGATTATCAGCTTTTCGGTAAAAACTGGCTTGAAGATGAGTTCCTCGCTCTTTCAGCGTATGACGTGACTAATTTTATTGAAAGTAACGGATGGGAGGCAGTTCCCGTTTTCCCGAATCCCATAGACCTTCCTCCGGCAGGCGTGCCTGTTGCAGAGGGTAAGCCTGCACCTAATGTTTATCCTGATTTCAACTATGCTGCTGTTGCGGCAGGTCTTTGCGGAATTTCCTACAACAGAATAGCATTTTCAAAAAAATTCGGTTCAAGACAGCGCTTCCATATGATTCTCACTGATGCGGAACTTGAAAGCACACCGCTTCTTGAAGAAGATATTTGTAACGGCTGCAAGAGCTGTGCCGATTCTTGTCCGCTTGGTGCTATCAGCAAGGATGAAACTGAGGAAATCGAAATCTGCGGTAAGAAATTCACTGTGGGTAAAATTGACTATAATAAGTGTAAAATTTGTGAAAACGGTGCAGTTGTAAACCGTTTTTCACCTGATTCCGAGCCTGATCGTATCGCTGCAGTATGCAACAGAACTTGTATGTGCGGACTTGAAGAAAGAAATGCTCTTTTAAATGTGTTTGAAAATAAGTTCCGTAACCGTGAACCCTGGTTTATCGGCAGTGACCCTTATGCAGACCTGAAAGAAAAGCCGGTAGTGGATGTTCTGGCAAGCACCTATGCAAAAGACAGGAAGAGAGGTCGCTGAAATGAAACTGACATCTCAGATTTTAAAGGCAAAAGCAAAGGAGCTTGGTATCGACTGTATCGCAATCGGTAATATTGAAAGGTTTAAAAATGCTCCCAAGCTTATGAGTCCGATTTCTTATTTTCCCGATGCAAAATCGGTAATTGCAATTGCTATGCCCATTCCAAGAGGGGCAAACCGCGGTATTGAAGAGGGTACACACTGGCACAATTACACCTTTTATTCGTACAATAAGCTTAATTCCTTCTTCCGCCCGATGAAATCCTATCAGTTAAGCTGTTTTATTGAGGATTGCGGATACGAGGCAGTTACACATTATCCTGCTGTTCCCGAAGGCAACGGTGTAAACCGTAAACCCGTTGCAGAGGGTAAGCTTCCTCCTGATGTTATATGCAGTGTCCGTGTGATTGCGGCAGGCTGCGGTCTAGGTGAAATCGGCTGGTCAAAGGTTTTCCTTACAAAAAAGTACGGTCCAAGGGTTAGACTTGGGTTGATTTTCACAGATGCAGTGCTTGAGCCTGACCCGATTATGGACACGGGAACACTTTGTCTTCACTGCGGTGCCTGCACAAGAGGTTGTCCCGGTGGTGCAATTCCCGACCCGAAGGATGAAAGCAAGAGAATAACTATTGATTTCGGTGAAAAGAAAGTTTGGTACGGTGATGTGCAGATGGGAAGATGTACTCTTTCGCACCACGGTATGAATAACGAATGTTCTCCGTTCCTTAAAAAAGAATTCCCCAATATGGCATTTGATGTGCGTAATTCGCAGATGACAGAGGAAGAGGCATATATATTGTGCTATACTATGGCAGGTGCAAAATGGGCAAGAAAACCCGGAAACCATGCCGTTATGGAATTCTATAACTATATATACGAGCATAGCGGATATTTTGCAATCTGCGGTGCAAGGGGATGTATCCGTTCATGTATGGATGTAATGGAAAAATCGGGAAGAATTGAACAAACTTTCCACAACAGATACTTTAAGGGCAAGAGGTGGGAATTTCCGCTTCATCCCGACAAGGTTATAGAAGGAATCAACCCGTACCGTGAAAAGTAT
This sequence comes from Clostridia bacterium, assembly GCA_045544395.1. GTDB lineage: Bacteria > Bacillota > Clostridia > UMGS1883 > UMGS1883 > UMGS1883. Next base: position 47,994 of record JAZPYX010000079.1, on the reverse strand, counting down.
CTTGACGAAAAGTATCCCGGCATCCGCGAGAACGAATACGGCTGGGAAAAGAGCGCAGACAATGAAAAATAAATATATAGGAGTTTGTTAACTATGAAAATATGGGGAATACTTATCCACCTCGGACGTAATATGTGGGCAGATAAAAATGCACAGACAGAGCTTCATTTTGATGAAGAATTATGGAATAAAATTGTTGATAAATGCGCAGAAAACGGTTTGAACACAATCGTTCTTGACCTTGGTGAGGGTGTGGTTTATCCATCACATCCTGAGCTTGCAATAGAAGGCTCCTGGTCGCCTGAAAAAATAAAGGGTGAGGTTTTACGCCTTCGCGAAATGGGGATAGAGCTTATTCCCAAAGTTAATTTTTCTGCAAAGCATGACGCGTGGCTGGGTGAATACGGCAGAATGGTATCAACTTCCATTTATTATAAGGTTTGTAAAGAAATTATTGAGGACGTTTATGAGATGTTTCTTCAGCCCTCATTCATACATATCGGTATGGATGAAGAGGACAAGTCCCATATGTCTGCGTTCAGTCCGTTATTCCATATGACAATTATGCGCCACGATGAACTTCTGGTGCACGACATCAACTACCTTATAAAATGTGTTGAGGATTTAGGTACAAAGTGTCATATCTGGCACGACCCGATGTGTTCTATCAGTCCCGAACACGCGCAGAATATTTCAAAGAGTGTAATTCCCGAAGTATGGATGTACTATTCATATCTTAAGGAAAACTGGCAGAAGGTTTCCGATGAACCCGAATACGTGCAGAAACATTATAAAGAGCATTTTGTGAAAATGTACGGATATGAGATTGAGTATATTGAAGAAGACCCGTTTGTAGTGCAGACAAAGACACTTCTTGATAAATTTATCGCAGAAAAGCGTCCCTATATATGTACATCTTCAAACTATCAGGTGAATTATAACGACAGAGATACAATTCGCTATATTATGCAGGAAGACCCGAATTTTGAAGGTTTTCAGGGTATGATAAATGCTTCCTGGAAAGCGACAATGAAAGAGTTTGAAGCGGATCTTCTTGATGCGGTGGAAAAACTGGCAGAAGCAAAGAAAATCGCAGAAGAATAAATTAATAATGATTTGTGTGGATGATATTTCATATTTCCAATGCAAGAGGATGTAAAGAAATTGAGTCTCTTTACATCCTCTTTTTATCTGCCTCTATAATATTCGCAAGCTGTTTCGGGACAGTTTCTGCAATCGCTTATTTCTTCAGAAGTACAGCACATCAGATAATCGCACTCGTCGCACCAACTGATGATATAACCGTCATCATCGCAATTTGTACCATTGCCAGGACAGTATTGTCCGTCATATCCCGGAACAAGGGGAGTTGTTGCCTCATCAAGCATAGTTTTACCTCCTAAAAGGAATATTTTATCTTATTTGAGTGTATATTACACTAAAAGTCAATAGTGTAATAACCGCTATTGTAAAATACTCTTGAGGTGTTGATTATGGACATAGCAGAAAGAATCCGTGCGTTGAGAGAAGATAATGATAAAACCCAAACGGAAATTGCACTGCTTTTGAATGTCAGTCAAAGAACTTATGCAGATTATGAACTCAGGAAGATTAGAATTCCGTTAGACAGTGCAATAAACCTTGCAAAATATTATAATGTGGATATGAACTATATATGTGGAATTGTGAATAAGCCGTCAAAATTTCCTAAATAAAACAGGCTTCAGTAACGATTATGCCGTTACTGAAGCCTTTTAATATTGAATTGAAAGTGGATATGCTTTTGTTGACTTTAAGTTGTGCGTGTGCTATCATTAGAATAAGGAAAATTTGGTGTGAAATCACATATTGGGAGGAAAATTATGAAAAAAATCAATATGGCATTTGCAGGTTTCCGTCACACACATATTTACTCTCTTCTCGGAAAGGCAAGAAAGAATGAAAATATCAATGTATGCGGTGCGTGGGAGGAATATGAGCCTGATAAGAAATATGCAGAGGAAAACTACGGTGTAGAGTTTACATATAAAACTTACGAAGAACTTCTTTCCGATAAAAATATAGACGCAGTTGCTATCGGTAATTACTACAAGGTAAGAGGGCCTATGGTGATTTCTGCCCTTAAAGCCGGAAAGCACGTGTTTGTAGATAAGCCTCTCTGTATAAAACTTGAAGAAGTTGAGGAAATAATTAAGCTTCAGAAAGAAACAGGACTTTCTGTTTTTATGATGCTTGACCTAAGGTATCATCCCAATATGATTACCGCTAAAAAACTTATAGATGCGGGGGAAATCGGTGAAATAAATAACATCAGCTTTGACGGACAGCATCCTCTTTCTTATAAAACCCGTGCAAAATGGTACTTCGAAGAAGGAAAACACGGCGGAACGATTAACGACATCGGTATCCATGGTGTGGATTTGCTCAGGTACTTTACAGGCAGTGAAGTAAAGGATATAATGGCAGCAAGAAGCTGGAATAAATATGCATATAATCATCCTCATTTCCACGATAGCGGTATGTTTATGCTTAATATGGAAAACGGTGCAGGTGTAATGGCGGATGTGTCCTACGCTTCGCCTGACGGGGCAGGATATTCTCTTCCGTTCTATTGGGAATTTAAAATCTGGGGAACAGATGGTGTTATTACATTCTCTATCTTTACAGACGGGGTAACTATGTATAAAAGCGGAAATAAAGAGCCTGTTCAGGTTTCTAAATCAGAGGCTGAATTTGACTATACGGAAGACTTCGTGCGTGAAATAAACGGAGAAGCAACAAAGTACCTTTCAACGGAGGAAGTATTAAAATCATCTTTGGCAACACTTAAAATACAGCATAATGCAGTATAATTATTAAATAAAAAGGAGTGTAAAATCTTAGTTTTTACACTCCTTTTTATATATTTGCCGATTTATACTCACTTGGACTTACACCTTCAATTTTTTTGAAAACTTTAGAAAAATAATACTGGTTGTTAAAACCAAGCTTTTCTGAAATTCTAGCCATTGTGAGTTTACCTTCTTTTATAAGCTTTTTCGCCTCTTTAATTTTAAGGGAATTGTAGTACTGCATTATAGAATGTCCGGAATGTTTTTTGAAAAGCTGCGAAAGATAAGTTTTTCCGTAATGAAATTCACTGCAGATATCTTCGACAGAAATTACTGAGTAAACGGATGAGGTGATTTTTTCAACCATCTTCTGAAAAATCAGTTCTTCAAGCTCTTCTTTAGATTCGTATGTAATTACATTTGCACGCTTTTCAATAAGCTGAATTACCGAAATAAGAAACTCTTCAAGATGAATCTTAAAAAGCTGCTGTGAACCGGTAGGTGCATCGGGTGACAGAGCACTTGAGGAAAATATAACACTGCGATAATACTTTTTTGTATAAAGATAAATTTTACGTGCCTCATCATAAAGACGGTATATCATCTTTTTTTGCTCTGTGTCAAGACCGATTTTTAATCCCTCGAAAAGCATTGCAGATTTGTTTGTTGAGTGAAAACATATAAAAAACGCCTTTGCCGTTGTACCGTTTGCAGCCTTTATTGCATGTGCTTCACCCGGCTTGTGAAAAATAACATCTCCCGGAAACAGATGTACCTCTTTGTCGTCAGCTATAGCAATAGCTTCACCGGATTCAAGATACACTATCTCCCAGAAGTCGTGCATTTCAATAACGTCAACGAAGTCAGGGTCAATATGCATTGTCATAAAGTTGAGTATATCCTTAACACGCAGAGTGTTTTTCAGACTTTTGTCAAGATACATATTTCGGGAGTTTACACGAATCATTTTATCACCGCCTTGAATTCAGTATATTATCTGAAATGATATGTGTCAATGGATAATTGAAAAATTAAACAAATATTTTTTAATGTGAACAAAAATATATCTGAAACGAACAAATATGCATTGCTATATGCTGTTTACGATGTTATATTGAAAATAAATATTATTCCTGTATCAGGAAGTGAAAGGAAGTATTTAGTATGGAAAAAATCAAATACGCAATCATCGGCTGCGGTGAATTTTCACGCAATCATCTTATTTCAATGGAAAGAATAGAAGAAATTGAAATTGTAGCTCTTATGGATAATCATATTGAAAATTGTGAAGAAAAGAAAGCTACATATAAGCTCTATAACGCTAACTGCTACGATAATATGGAAGAAATGTTTGAAAAAGAAGATTTTGATGTTGTTGCAGTTATAACAAGTGACCGCGGTCACGCTCCTGCCACAATTTATTCTCTCCGTCATGGTAAGCACGTTGTTTGTGAAAAGCCTATGTCACTTTTCGTTGACGAATGTGTGGATATGGTAAAGGCTGCAGACGAAACAGGTAAGCACCTTCTTGTAGGACAGGTTTGCCGTTATGCACCTGGCTTTATGAAAGCGAAAGAGCTTGTTGAAAGCGGCGTTATCGGCGAGCTTTATTATGTTGAATCAGAATATGCACATGACTATCAGGGACTTGAAGGGACTGACGGTTGGAGAACAGATCCTGAGCGTGAACCAATTATAGGCGGTGCATGCCACGCGATAGACCTTCTTAGATGGATTGCAGGTGACCCCACAGAAACAACAGCATATTCAAACCACAAAAATCTTAAAGACTGGCCTATAAACGATACAACCGTTGCTATCTTTAAATTCCCTAACAACGTAATTGGTAAGGTGTTTACATCTATCGGTTGTAAGCGTGATTATACAATGCGAACAGTCCTTTATGGAACGAAGGGTACTATTATTGTTGATAATACTACTCCGGAGCTTACTCTTTTCCTTGAAGAAATTGATGGTGCTCCCTTTGCAAACGGTCAGGTTAAAGGCATCAGTGAAAAGACAGTTAAGCATATGATAAAGGTTGCAATTGCAAATCACAACACATACGAGGAGCACAGAGCTATGATTGCGGCTATCAAAGAAAATAAGCCAATCATAACAACCGGCAGAGAAGGTGCACGTACAGTTTGTGTATGTCGTGCAGTTGTTGAGTCTGCAAAAGAAGGTAAGACAGTTCAGATTGAATACCCCGTGTGATTTGGAGGTAATATATTATGCGTTGCGGATTTTATGAAACAGAAATAACTCCACCCTTTGGAACTACTATATTTGGATATTTCGGCAAGAGAGTAAATAGTAAAATCAGAACAAAGCTTTACGCCAAGGCTGCCGTTATGGAGGCAAACGGAAAATATGTTGCCATGCTCTGCCTTGACTGCCTTGGAATACCTAAAAACCTTGCTGAATTTGTACGTGAGAGAGTGAGCGAAAAGACGGAGATTGACAAGGACTCAATAATTGTAGGTGCTACACATTCTCATACAAGCGGTCCGGGACGTGACAACCTGGGAAATTATAAAAACAGAGTTCCGCTTCTTGAAAATGAGCCTGTTATGAATGAGGAGCTTGATTCATTTTATATTAAGATGGTGCAGCTTCTCTCAGCAGATGCTGTTATAAGTGCATACCACCGTCTTGAAGAAGCTACAGTAAGCTTTGCAATCGGTGAAGCGGAAAATGTGAATTTTGTGCGAGAATATGTGCTTAAAAACGGAGAAGTACGTACTAATCCGGGAGAATATATCGATGAAGTAGTAAAACCTGTTGCAGAGCCTGATAAGTCGCTTCCTGTATTTGTGGTAAAAAACAAAGACGGAAATCCGATGGGTATTCTGACAAGCTTTGCGCTCCATCACGACACTCTTTCAAGTATTGACGAGATAAGTGCAGACTACTCGGGTCTTGTTGCAGACAATATGAAAAAGAAATTCGGTACAGATTTTGTAACAGTATTCTATTCCGGATTTTGCGGAAATATCAATCATGTTAATTTTGGAGTAAATCCTCGTGAAGTACTTAAAACGGACTATATCGCATCAGTGTTGTCAGAACAAATATTAAAGACTATCGAAAAGGCAGAGCCTTTGAAAGACGAAAGACTTGACTCTAAGTGGAATTCTGTTACTATCAAGAAGCGTGAAGTGCCGAAAGAGCATACAGAAAGAGTTCTCGCTCTCAAGAAAAATCCTCCCTCAGGGACTATGACGATTGCAGACCCATACTGTGATATTATGGTGTATGCAGGTGCTAACGCTTACATCAGCAACTATGTGGATGACCCAAGTACGGAGTGCGATGTTCCGGTTCAGGTTATTAGAATAGGGGAGTGCCTTATATATTCTTTCTGTGGAGAAATCTTCAGTCAGTTTGGTGATATGATTCGTGAAAAATCGCCGACAGATAAGCTTATGCTTGTAACAAAAGCAAACACGCATAGAATTGACTGCTATGTTCCTACACGGGAAATGTTTCTTCCTAATGTGTATGAGTCAACATATACAAGTGCAACACTTTGCCCCGATGCCGGGTATCAAATGGTTGATATAGCTATTGAAATGGCGGAATCGATGTATAAAGAATAAATTAATATTTGTAAAAGGGGATGTAAAAAAGTCCAGACCGCAAAAAGGCAATAATAATACGAAATATAGACAGTCTCTAAATCATAGAATTATCTTATTTTGTTGAAAAATCTCATTTTATTCGATTTTTCTTCGTTTTTGTGCCTTTTTGCTAGCAAAACGTCACCTCTCGATCGTCGCAACTGACGCTTTAGTCGTATTTGCTTCGCAAATATCGACGCTGTCGCTTTGTTGCTCCTCTCCCATTCAGAGCACGCTTGTGCTACCACTCTGAATGGGGTCTGTTGCGACAGGGCTCCCAAAAAGTCCGTAGACTTTTTGGGAAGAAGGAGAATCAATAATGAAGCCAAAGTTTTTCAAAGAAAAACATAAACTTCATTATTGATTTGACGTAGTACGCCTTGGGTAACCGTCAAATCCCTTTATGAAGGGATTTGACGTTCCGTTTGTCCGTTCTGAAGCATTTTTTCCTATCCCCAATGTAAAGGGGTGTAAAGAAATTCAATTTCTTTACACCTTCTGTTTTATTTCAGTATAGGAATTTGCGTAAATTAATACGTGTGAAACTGTGTTTGCACTTTGCGCGTGCGCGGCGTGGGCGAAGCGGCACACTTCTTTATTTTGTAATCCCACTAATCGTGGAATTGTAAAATAGTTTTAGCCTTCAATTTGCACTTTTTGTCTTAAGAGATTAGATTTTGTCTCTTTTCTTTTGGTTATATGTATAGTATAATCACAGTAGAAAGCTAAAATGAGGTGTATATATGCTTAAAAAGGAAAGAAATTACGAATTCCGTGAAAGAATGCTTGAAATTCATAAAAAGGGGATAAGGGACTTCTCTATTGAAGCTTTAACGGATGAATTTGAAATTACAGACGGTATTCTTATTGCAATCGGAAAAGATGCGGATATTGTAACAGAAACTGCGGCAAAGGACTTTGCGGACTACCTTCTCACCAGTATGGAGATTGGCGGTGCAGTTACTGTCAGGGAAAATGTTAAAGGTGCAATCAATGTTAAAATTGCTGACAAAGCTACTGATATGACAGATGCTGACACAACAAAAGGCTTTCGCATTGATACAGACGGTGACGGAATTACAGTTTACGGCTTTGATGCAAGAGGCTGTGCACAGGGACTTTATTACCTTGAAAAGTGTATGACAAAAAGAAAAGCTCCTTATATCAAATACGGTACAGTAAAGAAAAAGCCACTCTTTTCACCACAGATGCTTCATTCAGGTTTTGGTCTTGATAATTATCCTAACGAGCATCTTAATGCCATAGCCCACGCAGGCAGAGATGCGATACTTCTTTTCGTTAAAGATGTAGATATGACACCTTACGGTTATCTTGATTTTAACGAGATTATTTACAGAGCATCAAAATACGGAATTGACGTATATGCGTACAGCTACATAGTTAATAAATATCATCCCGAAAATCCACAGGCAAAGGCGTATTATGACGGAACATACGGCAGACTTTTCAGACAATGCCCCGGATTCAAGGGTATCGTTCTTGTTGAAAATGCACTTGTTTTTCCAAGTAAGGACCCTGCAGTGCGTGCAGATACACAGCTTAAGGATAAGGTTGATTCGATTCCTGTAGGAAAACAGAGCACTACCGGTGCACCGGCTTACGATATGCCGATGTTCCTTTCGATGCTTAAAGAGATTGTTCAGGAAAATAACAAGGACAGGGAATTTATTGTGTGGAGCTATGCTATTCAGGCAAATAAGGATGACGAAATAAGGCATAGATGGATTGACCAGATTCCAGAAGGTTCAATTTTCCTTACAACTTACGACAAAAATATGGTGCATACAAATAAAGCCGGTTCAAGAGTTTTTGTAACAGACTACTCACTTTCAAATCCTTACCCGAGTGAAAGATTTATATCAGACTTAAAATACGCCTCTGAAAAAGGACTTAAACCGTATGTTATGGCAAATACCGGCGGACTTACCTGGGATATGGGTGTAATGCCGTATCAGCCCGGTGCGTATCTGTGGATGGAGCGTTATAAAGAAATCATCAACCTTGCAGAAAAATACGGTGTTTGCGGACTTATGGAATCTCATCATTACGGTTTTTATCCTTCATTTATTGCCGAGCTTGCAAATGAGGCTTTCCGTGAAAAAGATAAACCAATGGAAGATATGCTTGATGATGTACTTGTAACAGAGTTCGGTGATGAGCATATTGATACAATCAAAAAAGCACTCCAATGTATGAGTGACTCTAACGCTTGCTACACACGTTCAAGCGGTGACGGATGCTCTACACTTCGTATAGGTGCGGCGTGGCCCCTTTGCGTAAAGCTTGGATTAAGACCGCCTACGGTGCCTTTTGCACACTTTGGTAACCGTATCGTCGGAATTAAGTACGAAACTACATGGAATCAGCGGTTCAGACTTAATTCGGAAATCATTCCCGAGGAGCTTGAATCTTGGAAGCAGGCTGTAAAATACGCAAGTGAGGGTGTGGCTATTCTTAATACCATAGAAAATCCGAACGACAATCTTAAGAGGCTTATACTTCTTTGCAGATATATTGAATGTCAGTGTAAGAGTGCCGTTTGTGCAAAAAAATGGGTGCTTACACTTCGTGACCTTGACAGAGCGAAAAAGGAAGATGTCCCTGCAATCGTAGAAAAAATGCGTGCAATGGCAGCGGAAGAAATCAAAAATGCCGAAGCGGCAATAGAATGTACAGACTATGACTCTCGCCTTGGTTGGGAGCCTAGTATGGAATACATTGCAGACAGTGAACATCTTCGCTGGAAGATTTCACAGGTTAAGTATGCCTGTGAGGTAGAGCTTGAAGAATACCTTAAAGCAGCAAGAGAAGAGGATTGATTATATGCTTAAAAAAGAAAGAAACTATCAGTTCCGTGAAAGAATGCTTGAAGTTCATCAAAAAAACATAAGAAATTATGACCTTAAAGCGGAAAATGATGAATTTATTATAGACGACGGTATTTTTGTTGCAATCGGTAAAGATGCAGATGTTGTAATCGAAACTGCAGCAAAAGATTTTCTTGATTACCTTATCACAAGTATGGACATAGGTGCCGTTCTTACTAAAAAGGAAAAAGTACAAGGCGGAGTTAATGTTAAAATTGCAGATTCATCTGTTGATATGACTGATGCCGATAAAACAAAAGGTTTCCGTATAGATACGGATAAAGACGGCATAACCGTTTGCGGCTTTGATGCGAGAGGCTGTGCACAGGGACTTTACTGGCTTGAAAAGACAATGACAATTAGGAAAGCACCTTTTATAAAGTATGGCACAGTGAAGAAAAAACCGCTTTTTTCACCGCAGATGGTACATTCGGGCTACGGTATGGACAATTATCCTAACGAGCATCTTGCGCAGATTGCTCACGATGGCCGTGATGCAATTCTCCTTTTTGTTAAGGAACTTGATATGACGCCCTATGGGTATCTTGATTTTAACGAGCTTATTTACAGAGCCGCAAAATATGGTATTGACGTCTATGCTTACAGTTACATAAGAAGCACCGTAAATCCTGCGGACCCCGGTGGGGAGGCGTATTACGATTCTACATACGGAAAGCTTTTCCGTATGTGCCCCGGATTTAAGGGTGTGGTACTCGTAGAAGGAAGTCTTTGTTACCCAAGTAAAGATCCTGAAGCTCTTCAGGGAACAACTATTCTTGATGACTATACAAAAATCCCACAGGGTAAAAAGACTCCTGCAGGATACCCTTGCTGTGATATGACTTTGTTCCTTGATACAATTAAAGACACTATACGTAAATACAGAAAAGATGCGGAGCTTATTGTGTGGACGTATACTGCACAAAGAAACAACGACGAAATCCGTCACAAATGGATTTCACAGATTCCCAAAGACGCAACCGTTCTTATTACATACGACAAAAATGCCTACTATACAACTAAAGGCGGGGCAGAAACATACAGTGTTGATTATACTCTCAGTAACCCCTATCCGTCAGAAAAGTTTCTTTCTGATATTAAGTACGCTCACGAAAACGGATACAAGGTATATGCAATGACAAATACAGGCGGACTTACCTGGGATATGGGCGTAATGCCTTATCAGCCGGGGGCACAGCTGTGGATGAAGCGTTACGAAAAGCTTATTGAGCTTGCAAATGAATACGGCTTGTGCGGACTTATGGAATCCCACCACTACGGTATGTACCCGTCTGTTATTTCAAAGCTTTCCAATGAAATATACCGTGACCAGAAGGCTTCGGCTGAATCACTTCTTGATGATGTAATCTGTCACGAGTACGGAAATAAGGATACAGAAAAAATTAAAGAGGCATTACAGTGTATGAGCGATTCTAACGAATGTTACACGGCAACAGGTCTTGACCAGTGCTCAACGCTTCGTATAGGTGCAGCGTGGCCTCTTAACATAAAGCTTGAACTTAAACCGCCTACGGTGCCTTATGCACATTTCGGAAACGGTATTGTTGCCGCAAAGCACGAGGTGGAGAAGGTTTGGCAGCTTCGTCACAGACTTTTCCCTGAAACACTTCCCGATGAAATTAAATCCTGGGAAAAGGCGGTAGAGTATGCCCATAGGGGTGTTGAAATTCTTGAAAGTATTGAAACTCCGAACGAAAATCTTGAAGGACTCATTCTTCTTTGTAAATATATTGAGTGTCAGTGTAAGAGTGCAATCTGCGGTAAAAAATGGCACCTTAAGAGGATGGCGCTTGATATGGCAACCGCTGATAACGTTATGGGTATAATTGACGATATGCGTGCACTTGCAAAGGAAGAAATAGAGAATGCAAAGGCTGCAATCGAGTGCACTGATTATGATTCCCGTCTCGGATGGGAACCGAGTATGGAATACATTGCAGACAGTGACCATCTTCGCTGGAAAATCTCACAGGTTGAGTATGCAATAGATAAAGAGCTGGGTGAATATATTGAAGCTGCACAGTTTGACCTGTGATGAAGCAAAAAATGTACCATAAAACAGCAAATTTTGGACTTGTTTTATTACTTGAAATTTGCTATAAGTATGGATGGAGGTAACGTTATGCTTAAAAAAGAAAGAAAATACGGCTTTCGTGAAAGAATGCTTGATTTTCACGAAAAGGGGATAAGAAATTTTGAACTCACCGCTAATGATGACGAGTTTGTTATAGGTGACGGAATCTGTATTAATATCGGTGGTAATGAGGATTCTGACAGTGTCATTGAAACTGCGGCTTGGGATTTTGTCGATTATCTTTATAAAAGTATGGAAGTAAGTGCGACCGTATCAAAGCACTGCGGTGCCATTAAAGTTAAAATCGCAGATCAGTCTGTTGATATGACAGGTGCAGACAGTACAAAGGGATTTCGTATTGATACGGATAAAGACGGAATTACAGTATACGGCTATGATGCGAGAGGCTGTGCACAAGGACTTTACTGGCTTGAAAAGTGTATGACAATCAGGAAAGCACCTTTTATAAAGCATGGCACAGTAACAAAAAAACCGCTTTTCTCACCGCAGATGGTTCATTCGGGCTATCAGATTGACCGTTTCCCTAATGAGCATCTTGCAGGTATTGCACACGACGGCAGAGACGCTATCGTAATGTTTGTAAATGATGTTGATAAAACACCCACAGGATATATGGACTTTAATGAGCTTATATACAGGGCTAAAAAATACGGTATTGATATATATGTTTACATATATTTTGACAATAAGATGCATCCCGAAGATGAAGGGGGCGTTCAGTTCTATGAGAATACTTACGGCAAGCTCTTCCGTGAATGTCCAAAAATCAAGGGTATTATCCTTGTTGAGAGCAGTCTTGTATTTCCGTCAAAGGACCCGGCAATAAGGTCCGGTATTTCCTTTAATGAAAGAATTGATATAATCCCAACAGGTAAGCCTACAACGGCAGGATGTCCCGCATACGATATGCCGCTGTTTATGGACACTATTTTAAAGGCTATCCGTAAATATAACCCTGAAGCAGAGCTTGTAGCGTGGAACTACAACGTTGTCGGAAAAACAGAGGATGTAAGACACGCATGGTATGATCAGTTCCCCGAAGGTACAGCGATTATGATGACTGTCGGAAATGGTTGCAAATATAAAAATAAAGCAGGCATCAGATGCTTTGCCGCAGACTATACACTTACACATCCGCATATTCAGCAGGGAATGCTTGACGATGCAAAGTATGTCACAAGTAAAGGTCTTAAGGCTTACGCAATGACAAATACCGGCGGTATCACATGGGATATGGGCGTAATGCCGTATCAGCCCGGGGCATATCTGTGGATGGAAAGATATGAAAGTATGATAAAAGCAGCAAAAGAATGTGGCATTTGCGGACTTATGGAATCCCATCATTTCGGAATTTATCCTTCGATTATTTCAAGGCTTTCAAACGAAGTTTTCCGTGACCAGAGCGTCGATATGGAAAAGCATCTTGAGGATGCAATCGTTCACGATTTCGGTGACAAAAATGTTGAGGAAATCAAAAAGGCACTCCGTCATATGAGTGACAGTAACGCTTATATGACACATTCAAGAACAGACAGCGGTACACAGAACCGTGTCGGTGCGGCATTTCCCTTCTGTATAAAGCTTGCACTTAAGGTGCCCAATACAGACTATGCACATTTCGGCAACCGTCTTATGGGTGCAAAGTATGAGGATGAGGCTTGCTGGAATATGGATTATCGCCTTAATATAGAGCTTATTCCTGATGAAATCAAGTCCTGGAAGCTTGCAGTTGAGGAAGCAAAAAAAGGCGTTGCAATCCTTGAAGCTATAGAAAATCCCAACGAAAACCTTGAAAGACTTACTGCACTTTGTAAATACATCTGCTGTCAGTGCGTGACAGGTGTTCATGCAAAACAGTGGTATCTTATGAAGCTTGACCTGGATGTTGCCAAAAAGGAAGACGTTCCGGCAATAGTGGAAAAAATGCGTGCTTTAGCTGAAGAAGAAATCAAAAACACAGAAACAGCAATAGAATGTGCAGAGCTTGACTCCCGTCTTGGTTGGGAACCCAGTATGGAATACATTGCAGGTCCCGATCAGTTAAGATGGAAAATTGCACAGGTTAAATATGCCTGCGAAAGTGAGCTTGGCGAATATCTTACAGTTGCAAGAGAAGAAGCACAAATATAATTATTAGTAATATATATAAGGAGTAATAACAATGGACAAGAAAATTTGGGGTATTTTAATTCATCTTGGTAGAGGTATGTGGGGGCAGTCATATCCTGGCAATATTGTTGCGGATAAGAATTCCTGGGACAAAATCATTAATAAGTGTGCAGAATGTGGCCTTAATACTGTAGTTGTTGATGTTGGTGAGGGTGTTCAGTGGAAATCACATCCCGAGCTTGCAGTTGACAATGCATGGTCTTATGAGCTTATTCAGAGCGAGATTGTAAAGGCTAAGGAAATGGGTATTGAGCTTATTCCCAAGGTTAACTTCTCTGCAACACACGACATCTGGCTCCGTGACTATCACAAGATGGTTTCAACAGATATTTATTACAAAGTATGTAAAGACCTTATTGAAGAAGTTTATGAAATGTTTATGCATCCTTCATACATTCACATTGGCATGGATGAGGAAAACTGGAAGCACGCAAAGGATAACGAGTATACTGTAATCCGATACAAAAATGCTTTTGTAAAGGACTTTAACTATCTTTGTGAGTGTGTAAAGAACACCGGTGCAGGGGTCCACGCTTGGCACGATGCATGGACATATCTTGATGATGAATTCCAGAATCAGCTTGACAGGGATGCAATTCCCGACCTGTGGATGTATTACTCATATCTTAAGGAGCACTGGACACCCATTGCAAATCAGTCAGACTGGGAAAAGGATTATTACGAAACAGAATTTGTGCGCCGTTACGGATATAAGATTGAATTTATTGAGGAAGACCCCTTTGTAACTCTTACAACGGAATTTCTTCATAAGTTCATTAAAGAAGGTCGTAAATTCCTTATGGCACCGTCTAATCTTTTTGTTAAGTGCAGTGAAGTTGACAGTGTTAAGTACATCAAGGAAGTTTGTCCCGACCAGAGCCTTTTCACAGGTATGATGTCAGCTCCATGGGGTGCACTTACACCTGATAAGGATGACTTCCACCTTGAAGCTATTGAACTTATCGGAAAAGCAAAGAAAGAATATTATAACGAGTAAATTTCTCAAAAAGGGGACTGTCCCCTTTTTGAGAAAATTTAAGAAACGAGGTTTGGTTATTATGGAAAAAATGTGGGCAATAATGGTTTATCTTGGCGAAAAAATGTGGGCAAGATCACCCGAGAAGCTTCGCTTTGATATGGAGGTATGGAATAAGATTGTGGACAAGGTGCTTGCCGAAGGACTTGACACAATTGTTCTTGACTGTGGTGAGGGTATAAAGTATAAATCCTGCCCTCAACTTGCGGTTGAAGGCTCATTCACACCCGAAGAGTGGAACAAAGAAGTAAAAAGAGTTAAGGCACTTGGTCTTGACATCATCCCCAAGCTTAACTTCTCTGCAGCACACGACCTCTGGTTTGAAGAGTACGGCAGAGAAAAGATGTCTACACCCGAATATTACGAGGTTTGCAAGAACCTTATTAATGAGCTTTATGAGATTTTTGATTCTCCCGAATATATCCACCTTGGTCTTGATGAGGAATCTCCGGATATTGCAAGTCCTGAAAATCACTACAGAGTGGGTAAGAAGTACCTTGAAGACTACAAATATCTTGTTGACTGTGTAAAGGAAACCGGTGCAACACCTTGCTTCTGGAATTCACCGTTTCTTCATTATGAGGAAGCTTATGACTACTTTGACACAGACTGCGTAATATATTCTGAAATGTACTACACCTTCAAAAAGGAAGAATGGACAAAGGTGTCAGAGCAGGATGAATGGGTAAAAAATTACTACGCAAATGATTTTAAAACCAGAGAATTATATCCCGAGTATGTAGCAAAATACGGTGATACGCCTATTGAATACGTAGAACAGGACCCTGTAGTTGAGAAAACTATCAGAAAACGTGAGGAATACGCAGCAAAAGGCTATAAGTTTGTTGCTGCTATGAGTAATATCTTCATTAAGACAAACGACCGTGCAACTGTAGAATATTATCACAACAGTCCTATCGAAGACAGTGTTGCAGGTTATTTTGCCTGTCCATGGGTTCCCACAGTTAAAGGTAAGTCAGAAGAAGCTATTCTTGAAGAAATCGAACTTCTCGGTGCTGCCAAACGCGAATTTTACGGAGAGTAATTAAAAAATTTCTCATTTTGGGGACTGTCCCCAAAATGAGAAATTTTTTGAAAGAAAGGTGATAATTATGCCAAAAATGTTAGCACTTTTAGTGCATCTTGGAATGAATATGTGGGAAAAATACTACAATACGTTTGAGTTTGACGAATCGGTATGGGATAAAATCATAGACAAGTGTTCAGAGTACAATTTTACACATATTGTTCTTGATATAGGTGAGGGTATCCGTTTTAACTCTCATCCCGAATTTTCTATAGAGGGTGCTTGGACACCAAATAGAGTAAAACGTGAGGTTGTCCGCCTCAGAGAAAAAGGGATTACTCTTATTCCAAAGCTGAATTTTTCTGCGGGACACGACCTCTGGCTTAAAGAATACGGCAGGGAAAAGATGTCAACTCCCGAATATTACGCGGTTTGCAAAGATCTGATTGTTGAAACTGCAGAAATGTTTGATTATCCAAAGTACTTCCATCTTGGTCTTGATGAAGAGTTTGATGATATCAGAACTCCTGAAAATTTCTACCGTGAAAAAGAACAAAAGCTTAAGGATTACCGCTATCTATGTGACTGGGTAAGGGCGAGAGGAATGCAGCCTCTTATCTGGCAGGGGCCTTTTTACGATTATCCGGATGCGGAAGATTATCTTGGCAGCCATCTTACAATCTGCCCCGATATGTACTATGCTTATGATAAAAAGGATTGGCACAAGCTTTCCGAGCAGAGTGACTGGGTAAAGGGTTACTATAAAAATGACTTCAAAAACAGACGTTCTTATCCCGAATATGTGGCAAAATACGGTGACGTACCGATTGAGTACATAGAGCAGGACCCTGCAGTTCCGAAAACTATCAAAAAAAGCGAAGAATATATTAAAAACGGTTTTCAGATTGTAGTAACATCAAGCAATATTTTCAGCAAAATCAATGACAGAGCAGGCGTTGAGTATTACTTCAACCGTCAGGACCTCCGTCACGGTATAGCAGGCTTTATCGGATGTCCTTGGAAAAAAACTTTGAAAGAGTTTGAAGCTGACATCCTTGAAGAAATTGAACTTCTTGGTAGTGCTTACAAAGAATTTTACATTGACAGAGCTGACGAAATTCCTGTTATTACACGCACAGACATTAAAAAAGCAGTTGAAGAGCTTGGCATTAAAAAAGGCGACACGGTTCTTGTTCATTCTTCCTACAAAAGTGTAGGTAAGCTTGAGAATGGTGCCGAGGATATTGTAGGCGGTTTCCTTGATGTGATTGACAGAGAAGAGGGAAATCTTGTTTTCCCGACATTTACACAGAAAGACTTTATAAATGCCTATAAAACATGGCATTTAGATAAGCCGTCAGACACAGGCTATCTCACGAACTATTTCCGTACACTGCCTGATGCGGTAAGAAGTGACCAGGCAACACATTCCGTTGCAGTAATTGGTAAGGATAAATACCGCCTCACTAAAACACACGGTCATACTGCAGGTCGTTACGGTGAATTCGGTGAAAGTCCCTTTGCGGCAGATTCACCGTGGGAGAAGATGTACTGGAGTAATGCTAAAATTGTCCTTTTCGGTGTTCTTTTCCGTTCGGTTACATTCCGTCATTATGCAGAATACTGCTTTATTGAGGATTGTTTGCGTTCTATAGAAAAGCATCCTGATTATCAAAAAATGAAGGATGAACTTCAGGATTTCGGAAAACCGGGCATCTGGCCACATACAGGTAATATGTGGGTGTACGATAAAATGAAAAAGCAAGGTCTTGTAACCCATTCTGCCTGTGGTGATGCTACACTTCTTTGCGTAGGTGCAAAGGATTTTACCGACTGTGTTACAGACGCACTTAAAAATTACGAGGAAGGCATCCTTGGTATGTATGGTGATAAATTTTGGGACTGGCTTGAACGTGTTGAGAAAATGCGTATAGAGATACAAGAATAATAAAAGCTTTTTAAAATAACTCAGAAAATCAGCTCCAAAAGAGTCTTTTGTGTAATAACTCCGGTTTTTCTTTATATAATCAAAACTCGCTATGAGTTTATATCACAGAAGGTGGGTGTTACGGTAAATTTTCCGTAGCACCCAATTTTTGTTGTTGCCGGAATTTGTGATTTAAGCAAATGTTGTGAATAGCCTTTTATCGATGTGCCAGGGGCCCCACTCAATGTGACTGATTCATTCTTCTCTATTAAGAAAATTTCGCATAGGAAAGTGCAAAAAAAGTGTATAATATGCAATTTCTGTAAGTTGACATATGAATGATAAAGAGTGTATAATTTGTATATCAATTGTTTGTGTGATTCTATGAAAATAATTCGTGAGTTATCAATAAAAACAATCACTGTTAAATTATTATGAGAGGTGTTTTTTGTGAAGGAATTATGTATTGCTGTGGACAAACATACGAAGCAGATTTTGGAGACAGAAAGATTTATCTGGAAGCATCCCGAAACAGGATATAAAGAATATGAAACGTCAGCGTACATGGAAGATGTTTTTAAAAAGCTTGGATACGATCTCGTTTTAGCAGAAGGCATCACCGGATTTTACACAATTGCAGATACAGGAAAACCGGGGCCGGAAATATTGATTTTAGCAGAAATGGACTCTATAATTTGTCCTGAACACAAAGAGGCCAACCCTCAAACAGGGGCAGTACATTCATGCGGACATAACGCTCAGTGCGCGGCACTTGTAGGCATAGCTGCTGCTCTTAAAGAACCCGGAGTATTAGACAAATTCTGCGGAAGAATAAGGCTTTGTGCAGTTCCTGCGGAAGAACTACTTGAAATCGAATACAGAAGTAATCTCATTAAAGAAGGCAAAATCAAATACTTTGGCGGAAAAAGTGAATTTTTGTCAAGAGGATATTTTGACGGTGTTGATATTGCATTTATGGTTCATACTTCAGGTAACTTTTCTGTCAGAAAAGGGTCAGTAGGTTGTATGGCAAAGCAGATTATTTACAAAGGAAAAGCTGCTCATGCTGGCAGCTCTCCTTGGGAGGGAAGAAATGCACTTTATGCTGCAAATTGCGGACTGAATGCTATCAACGCGATACGCGAAACCTTTAAGGAAAGCGATATAATAAGAGTTCATCCGATTATCACAAGCGGAGGCTCAATGGTGAATGCCATTCCTGACAGAACCATGCTGGAAAGCTATGTGCGTGGTGCAAGTTTTACGGCTATCTGCAGTGCAAATAGAAAGGTAAATCAGGCTTTGTGCGGAGCTGCTCTTTCAATTGGGACTAATGTTGAAATAATAGACTTTCCGGGATATGCTCCTTTAATAAATGATGAAAATATGATGCAGGTAGCCAAAGATGCAGCTGAAATAGCTATTCCTGAATATGAATTCATTACTAATAATTTTATTGGTTCGGGCAGTACCGACATGGGAGATTTATGCGGAATTATGCCTGTAGTCCATCCCTATGCGGCAGGAGCAACAGGTACGGCACATGGTAGTGATTATGAAATCAAAGACCCTGTTGCAGCTTGCGTTGCGAGTGCAAAAATGCAGTTGGGAATGCTCTTAATACTTCTTTCTGATTCTGCAAAAAGAGCAAAAAAGATAATTGATGAGTTTAAACCTCGGTTTTCATCAAAAGAAGAATATCTTGCATTTATTGACAGCCTTAATAAATCAGGAGACAGAATTGATTATTCGGAAGAAAACAGGGTTACTGTAAACTTGGAATAATAAATTAATCCGGAATTACTGAAAATAGTTTAAAGGGGGAGAGTATATGCTTTTTGAATCAAAATGGATATATTATACTACCGGAGAATATAAATCTGCTGACGATAAATACGGAAATCCTTCACCGTATTTCAGACAGACTTTTATATTGAAGGGGAAAGTTGAAAAGGCGACACTTTTCGCATCGGCTCTTGGTGTTTTTAAAATATACATAAACGGGTATGAGGTTTCTAATGACTATCTTTCTCCCGGGTGGGTGAATTACAGAAAAAAGCTGCCATTTATGCGTTATGATGTTACCGATATGTTATGTGAGAAAAATGCTATCGGAGCAGTTTTAGGCGATGGCTGGGCTGTAGGTCATCTTGGTTCTGACTATGCATTTAAGAGAAACGGATATTCTGACCGTATAGAATTCACATCGATTCTTCGTATTGAATATGAAGATGGTACTAATGAAGAAATTTCAACCGACGAAACTTGGCGAGCAAACTCAGGTGCTATTTTGAGAAGCGATATTTATATGGGTGAATATATTGATAACAGGTTGAATTTAGGGGATTTCTCTGTTTTTGACTACGATGACTCAAATTGGGATGTAGCTTCTGAAAGTATATTTAAGTTTTCGCGTAATTTATATGCTGAAGTAGTTTATGTTCCTCCTATTGTTGTAAAGCATACTTTTAAGCCTGTTCTGATTAAAAAGAGAGAAAACACATATCTTTACGATGTCGCGCAAAATATTTCAGGAGTTCTCCGTTGTGTTTTTAAAGGTGAAAAAGGTGCGAAAGTCGTCTTGAGACACGGAGAAATTCTATCAGAAGGTGAACTTTATACTGAGAATTTAAGAGGAGCTGAAGCGACCGATACTTATATTTTATCCGGCGAAGGAGAAGAGGTTTTCAGACCGACGTTTACCTTCCACGGCTTCCAGTATGCTGAGCTTATAACGGAAGGAAATGTTGAAATTTTGGATATAGTTGCCGAAGCAATGTATACAGACCTTGAAAGCAGTGGCAGTTTTTCGTGTGATAATGAAATTGTCAACAAGATATATCAAAATGCTTTGTGGGGGCAAAGAGATAATTTCTTAAATGTTCCTACAGATTGCCCGCAACGTGATGAACGTCTCGGCTGGACAGGCGATGCACAGATTTTTTGTCAAAGTGCTATGTTCAATATGAATTGCCGCAGGTTTTATGAGAAATATCTTTCTGACGTACGGGATGAACAACTTGGGAATGGAGTAATTCCCGTTGTTGCCCCTGTTCCTCCGGTGGGGTCTTATTCATATACCGGATATGATGCTTCCGCAGGCTGGAGCGAGGCAATTGGTGAAATTCCATATGTTCATTACAAAATGTATGGAGATAAAAGAATTGTCCGGGATAATTTACCTGCGCTCAAAAAGCTTCTTGACTATTATCAAACGGAAAGTCCTGACTATATTCGTGGCTACGTAGGAAGGTACGGAGATTGGCTTTCTCTGGGTAAATCTACTGATTTGAGTGTCCTTTCTACTTTGTATTATGCAAGAGCTGCATATTTAGCAGCAAAATTATGTGCTGTTTTAAATGACTATGAAGAAGAATACTATGCAAAATTGTATACATCGATAAAGGGGGCTTTTTGTAAACAATTTGTAGATGCTGAAGGAAAAATATTTTCTGATACGCAAAGCGCATATGTTATAGCCTATAGTTTTGGAATAATCGATAAAGAAGCAGCAAGAAAACATCTTATAAGAAAATTTGAAGAAGATGACGGAAAGCTGACTACAGGATTTTTAGGCATAAGGTTTTTGTTGCCTGCACTTTGTGAGGTTGGTCTAAAAGATATTGCGTATCGTCTGATAACGAGTACAGAATTTCCCGGCTGGGGGTATAGCATTGTAAATGGTGCAACGACCATTTGGGAAAGATGGGACAGTTATACCGAAAAAGATGGCATAAAAAAGGGAATGAATTCTTTTAATCATTATTCTCTCGGTTCCTGCACGGAATGGATGTATACTCATTGCTTGGGGATTTGTCCTTCGTTTGATAACCCCGGCTGTAAAAAGGTGAGGTTTGCACCTTATTTTGATACTACCGGAAAGATAACAAAAGCAAATGGTCATTATGATACGGAGTATGGAACGATAAGTGTTGAATGGAAAAAAACAAATGAGCATTATTATTATGATGCTTCAATACCTTCGGAGATTGAATGTGAATTTGAATTTGCCGGTATGAAGGTTTTGAACAGCCGTAATCAAAATGGAAAATATCATTTTGAATTAATTGAATAAATATTAGATTTTACTATTAAAAGGAGAGGGCTTTTATGATTAATTATGCACACAGAGGGGCAAGTGAATATGCTCCTGAAAACACCATGTCATCATTTTATATGGGACTTTTGCAGGGAGCAAATGGAATAGAAACTGATGTACAGCGAACGAAAGACGGTGTTTTGGTATTGTTTCACGATGATACTGTTGACAGAGTTTCAGATGGTAAAGGCCGTGTTTGTGACTACACCTTAAATGAACTGAAACAGCTCAAAATATATGGAAATTCCACAACCGGCTTTTACGACAGAATTATTACTTTACGCGAGTTTTTGGAAGCCTTTTCAAGTTATGACATAAAATTTGCTATTGAGCTGAAAGGCAGTGGGGTTGAAGAAGATACCCTGAATATGATAGAAGAGTTTGGAGTTTTTGATAAAACAACATTTACAAGCTTTCAATATGACTATATCAGAAAGATTAAAGAGCTCAATCCAAAGGCTCGTGTTGGTTGGCTTGTATTTGAAGCAAGCGATGAAAACATTAATATGCTTCGTGATATTAATGGGGAAGAAATGGCACCCGATGCGAATAGTATTACAGATGAAGTTATGGCGAAGCTACGTGATTTAAATCTTGGAGTACGGGCATGGGGTGTAACCAGTGTTGCCCTTATGAAGAAGATGTGTATGTTAAAAGTTGACGGAATGACAGTTAATTTTCCGGACAGATTGTTTCAATTTACGCATTAAAAATAATCTAAAAAAGTATAGGAGTTGATAATCATGGCAATTACATCAGATTGGCACATACATACTAAATACAGCTGTGACAGTGCGTGTATGGAATATGAAACTCTTGTTTCAGAAATGAAAAAACTGGGAATAACAGACTATGGTGTGACAGACCATTATCATACAAGAATTCAGGAGCCTGATATTGCCGCTTCACGAAAAGCGTATGAAATTACAATGCAAAACCATCCCGAGCTTGAAGGACATTTCCATTTTGGGATTGAAGCTACCATTATTTCAAAATGGGAAGTAGACAAAATTGCCAGAGGTGACTATAAGGAGCTTCCCGTATACGGATTTCGTTCGGGTGGACCTGCCAATGCTCCGATTATGTTTGATTTTGATGAAGAGTTTCTGGAAAAATATAAAATAGAATACGTTGTAAGCGGTATGCACTGGCCTATGTATTGTGCTACAGATTTAGATTCTGTGTTGAAGGAATATCACAGACAGTATATGTTTGCTGCAACGCACCCTTACACCAGAATTATGGCACATTATCTGTGGTTTGATATAAATCTTTTTAGAAATGTATGGAATATTCCGGATTATGAGGACCCGTTTCTTGATTTTTCCGTCATACCGCAAGGTATGAAAAGTGAAATTAAAGCCGCAATGTTAGAAAATAATGTTGCGTTTGAACTCAATAACTGCTTCTTTAAAAGTGAAATTAAAGCTGCAATGTTAGAAAATAATGTTGCGTTTGACCCCGATAACTGCTTCTTTAAAAGTGTATATCCTGAACATTTTCTCAGTTCGTATCTTGATTGGGTTTCAGAGCTTCAAAGCAGCGGAGTTCAGATATCTATGGGCAGTGACTGCCATGCTGAAAAAGTGAGTGACTCATGTGATTATTCAAAGATAAATGAGCTTTGTTTAAAACATGGAATTAACACTTCTGCCTTCTTTTCTTTATAAAATAATAATTGTGATATCCAAGTTAGAATGTTTGCAGAAATAAATTGCGAAATATACGTTAAAAAAACAGCTTTACCAACCAGATTTAAAGAGGTCGGTAAAGCTGTTCTTTTAGTAAAAACATAAAATGTATAAAGCTGCAAATAAGGACAAATATGTTTGTCAAAGAAGTGCAAATAATGTATGATTAGTGCAAAAAAAGCTAATTTACTTTTTTTGGGATAAGGTGTAAAATTATAATTGTGATATTCTTCCAGTAAGGATATTTGAGACATAAATTTCGTATTAAGGTTGTGTTAATAATGAGAAACGAACAAAAATATGAGTTTAGAAAGAGACTTTTAAATATCCATAGAAAGGATGTCAGAAATTTTGATATCCTGCCTGATGAGAATGAGCTTGAGTTAAAAAACGGAGTAAATATAATTATACCTGAAAAATCTGAAGAGGTTATGATAACAGGAGCAAAAGATTTTACTGATTATCTTTTTACCTCGATGAAAGTTTCAGCAATGATTTCAAACGAGAAGATTTCTGATAATTTCATTTTATGCTCTGTTAATGAAAAGCAGACTGAGGACTATATAATAAATATTGGTGATAGTATTTCAATTTCAGGAAAGAACGCCCGCGGAGTAGCTCAGGCTTTTTACTGCCTTGAAGACAGAATGAATGTGAAAAAAGCACCGATTTTAAAAAAGGAGATAATAAGACATACATTCCTTTTTTCTCCAAGAATGGTACATTCCGGATACGGGATTGACAATTACCCCAATGAACACCTTGCTTCAATTGCACACGCCGGAATGGATGCAATTCTGGTTTTTGTCAAAGGTATTAATATGACAAGCACTGGTTTTGTTGATTTTAATGAGCTTATTTACCGTGCGTCACGTTACGGAATAGATGTGTATGCTTACAGCTATTTAAAAAGTGAAAAGCATCCGGAGGAAGAAGATGCACAGGATTTTTACGATAATCTCTACGGCACACTGTTTAAAGCTTGTCCGGGCCTTAAAGGGGTTATACTTGTCGGTGAGTCTGTCGGATTTCCCAGTAAGGATAAAAATGTATCATTAAACGGAAAATTAGATAAAGATGGCTTTCCCACAGGAAAGCCTGCACCGGGATGGTGGCCGTGCTACGATTATCCTCAGTGGCTTGACTGTGTAAAAAAAGCTGTAAGAAAACAGAAAGAGGATGCAGATATAGTTTTCTGGACATATAATTGGGGCTATGTTGATAAGGAACACAGATTAAAACTTATAAATTCCTTGCCGACAGACATTACACTTATGGCAACGTTTGAAATGTTTGAAAGCTACAAGATAGGAGAAATTTCTGAGTTTACGGCAGATTATACATTGTCTCTGCACGGACCGGGAAAATACTTCGCCTCAGAAGCAGAAGCAGCCAAAAAACGTGGAATTCGTATGTATACAATGGCAAATACCGGTGGTACTACATGGGATATGGGTGTTGTTCCCTATGAGCCGATGCCTTATCAGTGGATGAAAAGATATAAGCATGACTTCTGGAGCTATTCCTTTGAAGACAGCAATATTGTTTTCAGAAATAAGGATAAATCCGGATATGAATACCGCAAATGGTGGCTGAAGGTGCTGAGAGATGCTATTCCTGCTGACGGTTATCTGCAAACGGGATGCGATATAGTAATGGGGAATCCGTTTTTAGGTGAGTATTTTACAAATTACCGCTATGGAATAGATATTGGCGACGGAAATTGGGAAAATGTTAAAACCAATTACTTATGGGGAATGGCTTGCTTTTCACTTCATACAGGGGATTTGTTTGTTCCTAACAGTGATTCTGTCGGTATGCTTCCGGGACTTAGTGATGATGAGGCATATTTCTGTATTAACTATTGTTTGGTAACTCATTCGATGGTTGAAATCGCAGGACTTTTAAGTAAAGCAGAGCACAACGAAAGATACAGAATGTTAAAAAAAGCGGTCTGTAACCCAAATAATGGGCAGGATATTTTCTTTGCAGCTTATGATTACAGAAAAGGTGGCTATAATGTTCCGGAGATTATTTATTTTAAAACTCCTCATTTTTCCCGTGTTAAAAACAGCGAACTTATGCCGGTAAGAACAGTCGGAATATTCAATCTGTCAGAGGAAATAAAAACATATACGCTTAATGCACAGATGCTTGGACTTGATTCTGAAGACTATATCCTGACCGATGTGTGGAGTGGGGAAAGCTTTGACTTGGTTAATGCAATTAGCTTCAACATCAGACCCCATGCAAGCTTGCTTCTTGCCGTAAGCAAAAATAAGGGATTACAGCTTTATGATGCTAATATCAGAATTAATTCTGTAAAAGCAGACGGACATTCTCTTCTGATTGAAACAGATTATGCAGTAAATAGTGTTGAACTTAGTTTTTCCGAAAAGGTCAGAAGTATTTACTTAGACGGCGAGAGTATTAACTTTAAACAAAATGGAAATTCTGTTTTATTTGATGCTAACACAGCGGGTACGTTAAAAATTTCTTTTGAAATATATTAAGATATATAAAAGGAATGAGTTCTGGTATAACACCAAACTCATTCCTTCAATTTTGCCTGAATTTTACTGTTATTTGATTTTTATATTTCTTCATCTCCGTGTTCTTCCATCCACTGTACAGCAACATCATAAGATTCGTAATCCAGATCTGCCATAGTATTTGTATGAAGAACAACGCCTTCAATTTCACCTTTTAACAATAGTTCGCGATAATAATCAAGTTGCCACTTAACAGCTTCCCCGGTTGCCTGCTTGGATTCCCCGAAATTATAAAGATAGCATCCTGCCATGCGTCGGGTGTTAGGTGTGTATTTTTTGAACAGTTCAAATTTTTGCGGAATGAGCGGTACATCTTTTTCTTCCCATGTCCACATAATTACTCCGTCAAATTCATCCATGTAAGGCTGAAATTCCTCATCTTCTTTTTCGTCTATACCAAACTGAAATGTGTATAAAACCATCCACGAATCAAGTCTGCGAACCCCGTTGTTATGCAGTTTCTCGTTAATTTGTTCTACAGTTGAAACCGACATATTTTTGTAACGCGGCACACCATCTATCTCGCATTTGAAATCATCTATAACGACACAGGAAATATTAGAAAAATCCTTTGCCTCTTCAATTATTGTATCGATTATTTCAGGTCTTTTGGCAGCTTCGAAACATTCCCAACCAACATTATTCAAGGTTTTAAACGATTTATTATACTGACGTCTGTTTACATCAACACCTACCGGAACCATAAACGTGTTGCGTATTCCAAGGTAAAGACAACCTTCCATAGGTGTCATTCTGGAAACATCAGGACATCCGTACCCCTCTGCATTTTGATTATACCTTCCTTCGGGATGTCCCCATAACCAAAATTTATCTCTTAAAACCATATCCATTACCTCCTTGATTTTCCTAAGTTATTGTGTTATATTAATTTTATCACGAATTAAGTTTAAATCAATGCAAAATCAAATAACAAATATGGAGAATCGAACAATGATAAGTAATTTAACATTGTGTCAAAAAGCAAATAGCGTAAAACTGAATATGTACAGTTTTGGTTATGCAACTGTGAAATCAAACTGGAACGGGTATGTAAAAAACCCCGAATTCTCAAGGCTTTATTATATCATCAGCGGAAAAGCTTATATCGAGTATAACAATGTAAAACTTATTCTTTCACCGGGGAACTGGTATCTGATTCCTGCAGAGCTTTCCTTTGATTTCTGGTGCGATAATGAAATGGAACATCTGTTTTTTCATATTACTCTTACAAGTGATGATGAAATTGACTTGCTTAGCAAAGTTCCTGCACCTGTTTTTATGAAGGTTGATTCAGAGCAAAATGTCGATTATAGGGAATATTTAAAAAACGAAAGTCTATTTTCCGCACTTACAGTAAAGGGAATGATATATAATACTGTTTTAAATCTCGTAGCAAAGAGCAAAACAATTCTAGAAATAAGAGAGTTTTCTGCATGTGTACAAAAAGCAATCGAATTCATAAACAATAATTTATGTAAAAAAATAGATTTGGCGAAAATTGCTCAGTACTCCTATGTTTCAAAATGTACTCTGACCAACAAATTTAAAAAAGAACTTAACATTTCTGTGCTCGGATACATACAAAGGCAAAGAATGTTCAAAGCCGTACAAATGCTTAAAAACAGCACCATGTCTGTAGCAGAAATAAGTGAATTTCTTGGTTTTTCAGATCAGTTTTATTTTTCAAGATGTTTTAAGCAAAAATTTGGTTTGTCGCCACTTGAATACCGTAAATCAAAAATCAACTGAGGATGAATACCTTAGTTGATTTTTGAATAGTGAAAATGGTTCTGATAAGCCTATATAATAGAAAAGAGAACCCGACGCAATAGTTAGCGTCGGGTTCTCTTTTTCTAAAAAAATACTGGACAACTATAGAAAGCTATGTTAAAATTGATTCGCCAAACTAAAAAGGTAAAATCAACACTGTTTGCACCTCATTGTAAAACAAAGAAACAAAAAAAATATATATTAATGGGACGCCTTTCAGTAGCTAATAAAGTAAGAAAGACAGTTGAAGCATTAAAAGTTAATTGACAATTTCTATATGAATGAAGGGAGTTAATGCATTGGAGAAAATGTTTGGAGTTATGCTGGACTGTTCCAGAAACGGAGTTTTAACGCCTGCAGGTGTAAAAAAATTTGCGGATATTATAAGCAAAATGGGATATAATATGCTTATGCTGTATACCGAGGATACATATGAGATTGAAACACAACCATTTTTTGGACATCTCAGGGGACGTTATTCAAAAGAAGAGCTCAGGGATATAGATGATTATTGCAAAAAGATAGGTGTTGAGCTTATACCGTGTATACAGACATTGGCACACCTCCGTTGTATGTTTCAATGGAGGGGAGAATATGACTCCGTAAGGGATTGCGAGGATATTCTTCTTGTTGGTGAAGAGAAAACGTATCTTTTAATTGATGATATGATTAAGACTATTTCCGAATGTTTTTCTTCAAAAAAGATACACATTGGTATGGATGAAGCATATCAGGTCGGAAACGGGACATATATGCAGAGAAATGGTGCAAGAGACAGATTTGATATTATAAATGAACATCTGCACAAGGTTTGTGAAATTGCAAGTAAGTATTCTCTGGAACCCATGATATGGAGCGATATGTTTTGCAGATTAGCAACAGGGCAGGGAGGAACCGGCGATCAGTATACGATGGATAATGCTGAAAAAATACTTAAAAAAGCGGCACTTCCTGAAAATGTTTCGCTTGTATATTGGGATTATTACCATACAGATTATAACCACTATGTTCAGAGCATAAAGAAAAACAAGCTCTTTGACCGTAAGGTGTATTTTGGGGGCGGAGCATGGACTTGGAGAGGCTTTGCTCCTGATAATGCCTATAGTATGGAAATAACAGATGCCGCTATTTCTGCGTGCAAGGATGAAAACGTAGACGGTATTTTCCTTACTATGTGGGGAGATGACGGTGCAGAATGCTCACCATTTGCGGTTTTACCTGCTCTTATGTTTGCAAGTGAAAAGATGCGCGGAAACAGCGATGACGTCTTGATAAAAGCTAAATTCCGTGAAATAACCGGTGTAGATTTTGAAAATTTTATGTTACTGGATACTTTTGATACTCCCGGTGAAAAGCATACTAAACCTGCTTCAAAATATCTTCTTTATAATGACCCCTTTATGGGAATTCGTGACTTCAGATGTTCTGATGAGGATAATGAATATTATGCAAAACTAGCCGATAAACTACATAAAATGGAGAATAAAGGCGATTTTTCAGAAATGTTCGATTCATATGAAAAATTGGCGGAGCTTCTTTGTGTTAAAGCGGCATTAGGGGTTAAAACAAGAAAAGCATATCTTGAAAATAATAAGGAGCAGCTTTGCAAAGTGGTGGAAGAATATAACTTGGCTGTTGAAAAAGTAAAAGAATTCCATACCGCATTTCAAACTTATTGGTTTTCTGAACGTAAGCCTCATGGCTTTGATATTCAGGATATGCGTTTAGGAGCTCTTATCCAGAGATTGTCAAGCTGCCGGGTAAGATTGGAAAAGTATATAAACGGAGAAATTACGAGTATTCCTGAATTGGAAGAGCCTGTTCTCGAAAAGGATAATGTACTTACATGTTGGTCCGATTGTGTAAGTCCTAATGTGATTATACATATGTAACTTTTGTTAAACAACAACTTTCTTAACAAAAGTTACCGACACATTAAAACAAGTCGTTGCGGAATTTACCTCAACGACTTGTTTTAATGTGTCGGTAATACTAATTTAAAATCATTAATAGTATTTCTTGTCACTCATATCCTGAACACTGCGGAGTGCTTCGCCGAAACGCTGATAATGAACAACCTCTCGTTCACGAAGGAACTTAATGGGTTCAATAACATCAGGGTCATCTGCAAGCTTAAGAATATTGTCGTAAGTTGCACGTGCTTTCTGTTCTGCTGCAAGGTCTTCTGTAAGGTCAGCTATAACATCAGCTTTTGACTGAATATATGCTGCTGTCCAGGGAACTCCCGCGGCAGAAGCCGGGTAAATTCCTGTATTATGGTCTACAAAATACTTGTCAAATCCTGACGCTTTAATTTCTTCAGGCGTAAGATTTCTTGTTAACTGATACACGATTGTACCAATCATTTCAAGATGTGCAAGTTCTTCGGTACCAATATCATTCAGTGTAGACTTTGTTATCTCATTAGGCATAGAAAATCTTTGGCTAAGATAACGAAGTGATGCACCCAGCTCACCGTCAGGTCCACCGTACTGAGACATAATAATCTGTGCCATTTTAGGGTTAGGGTTTTTAATTCTGACGGGGAATTGCAATTTTTTTTCATAAATCCACATAATTTAGCTCCTTTCAATTTCCCATGTCCAGGGATTTCTTGACCACTGCCACGGTAGTTTATTAGGAGTAGATGTTGCAGTTAAAGGTCCGTAAGTTTTTTCATATTCTTTTCTTAATTCTTTTGCTTTCTGAACAGCATCCTGATAGAGTGCAAGGGCACGGGAACAATCAGGATGAGTGTTGAGATAAAGTTGAAGATCAAGTGCAAAAAAGTCTGCTTCCTGAACTTTCTTCATAAGTTCTCTTTTTGAAGAATTATTTACCATAACTTAATTGCACCTGCTTTCATATTAAATTCGTTTCCGTAAACTCCCATAGGTTTATTAAGCTTGGGAAAAGCTGTACCATATTTAAGTGCATCTGCCATACTGTACGGAGTTTCGTACTTCTGATACGGCACATAAGCGTAGGCAAGTGGTAATTCGTCAAGACATTTTTCCTGTGAATTCATATTGCCTTGCATTATTTCAATGTCAAGTAAATCTTTCATAACTTTTTTCCTTTCTATGAGTATGAAGTGGAGATAGTATCTCCACTATTTATGATATTCTTTTATATACATTTTGTGATTGAAAAAAGCTTAATATAGAGCATAAAAATGTTAATATCGTGTATTGATAAAAGCTTTTATATGTAGTATAATTTAGATGTTAAATTTAATCCCGAAAATTTCGAGGTGCAATAATGAATGACAAAAAAATGTTTGAAATAATCAAACAAAACATAAAAGAGTACTATTATGATAAAAACGGTAATCCGTCAGAAATCCTTGAAAGCATGCAAAATGACGGTAGTTTTTCTGATATTGATTACATAAAACAGGACTGGACGCTTTGGGGACCGTTTCTTCATGTTGCAAGGCTGAAAAAAGCTTCGCAGATGTATTCTTGTCCCGAAAATAAGTATTATAAAAACAAAAATGTTGCAGATACAATCCACAAAGGCTTAAAATATTTCTTTGACGGTAATTTTGTGTCTGATAACTGGTGGATGAATGATATTGGAGTGCCCACTGAATGTGGAACAATACGTCTTATGTTCAGAGAAGAATTGAGTGAAGATGAGGACAGAATTCTTGCAAAATATGCCGCAGGAAATCCGGAAAAGCCAAGATTGTTTTCGCTTGATTCAAGTACTGACCCCGATGGTCTGAGACCATACGATTCGCAGGGGATGCATGTAACATCACAACTTGTGGATACGCATTTTCAGCTTGCAATAGATGATCCCGAACCTGAAATTGCTATGGAAAAGGTCAGGGAGTGTATTGAGCAAATCAATATTGAAATGCGTGTTGTAATGTATCCTGCTACAAAGTCTCCAACAGGAAAATACAGTGACGAACACTGTATTAAAACCGATTATAGCTATCACGAACACGAGAATGAATTTACTCATAATGGCTACGGAACTGGTATGCTTGAGTATATGACACCGCTTTATGAGTTTTGGAAGGGAACAGGGCTTCGTCCGGATGAGATAGCTGTAAAAGAGTATATCAACCTTCTTTTAGACGGATTTGACAATATTTGCTATAAAGGAACTCTGCCGATGCCTACTATGGGACGTGATGCAGGTAATTTTGTTCGTCCACATTACAGAAACCCTGTATATATACCGTGGTACATAAATCTTTGCAATATGCTTATCGAATGGGGGAACGGTTACAGAGCTGACGAGCTTCAGTTTATGAAAAAACGTTTTTCGGAGCCTGAGAACACACCTCACTTTGAACGTAACAAGTACTTCTGGCATTCTGATTATATTTCTCATAACAGAAAAGATTTTCATTTTTCAGTTCACGCAGTGTCAAACCGTATCAAGAGACCTGAATCAATCCTTTCGAAAAATGTTAAAGGAATGTTTCTTGGAGATGGTTGTTGTAATCTGTTAATGACAGGTTTTGAATATGATGAGGTACAGCCGTTCCTTGACTGGCAGAAAATTCCGGGAACAACCGCAACCTCCGGAAAAGTTGACCTTAATCCCGAATGTGAAATTGATACGAAGATAGATACACTTCGGATTTTTGGTGGTGCAAAGGGGACAACCTCTTTTGTCGGTGGAGTTTCCGACGGGATGAACGGAATGTTCTGTTACGATTATGACCATCTGCACGTTAAGACTAAAAAGGCGTGGTTCTGCTTTGATAACAAGATTGTATGCCTTGGTGCAGGAATTACAACTGATGATGAAAACGGGGCATATACTACGCTTAATCAATGTAATTTAATTAATGATACTGTTATCGTTGACGGTAAAAAAATGAAAGACGGAAACTATAATCTTTCTGAAATTAATTTTGTCCTTTCCGATAATGTTGGTTACGTATTCTTGCAAAAAGAAGACAATGTTGAATTGATAACCGGCATTAAAAAGGGAAGATGGAGTGATATTGATACTGCATCAGGCTCAGATGAAGAAAAAGAGAAGCGAATGTTTCTTCTTGGTATAAACCACGGCAAAAAGCCTGAAAATGCTTCTTATGCCTATGTAATGATTCCAAACGTTACTTCAGATGAAATCAATACTTCGGGTGTTAAAGTTCTTTCTAACACTAAAGATTGTCAGGCTGTTTGGTGCGAAAAAAATAACCAACTGCAGGCAGTATTCTATGCTCCCGAATGTGTAAAGGTAAATGAGTTTACAGTTGCAGTTGACAAACCTTGTTCGGTAATGGTTACATTTTACGGTGATGATTACGAAGTTTGGGTGTCAAATCCTGAACACGAAAAAGCTTCAGTTAATGTAACAGTTAATAACGAAACAGTAACATTTAATCTTGAAGAAGGCTATATGCTTAATAATCTTGGAAGACCACTTGGATATAGCAGTAAATACGGATTTAAGAAATATACAATATCTCAGATTGAGAGCCTTGGAGATAATATTTATAAAAGATATAATTGATTTTAACCCGACGCAATGGTTATGCGTCGGGTTCTCTTTTTCTAAAAAATAACGATGATGTAGCTTATTTTTAATGCTTTAGAGGAGATATTACGCAGGGGACAATAAACCTTTTAAAAGTCCTATAAAATAGTCAGCAGCAGATTTCTTTTTTACATCTCGATCTGATACAAGCTCGGTTTTACACAGGGTTTCTCCTTCAAGTGTCATTATAAGTTCACCGATAACTTCGCCTTTTTTAACAGGTGCATCAAGTGAATCGGGAAGTGATAAACGTATTTTCACATTATCTTTTTGATTTTTTTCAAGAACTATTGCAGTAGGTGATTTTGTTTTAGTGATGACGAAATCTCCTTTTCCGTTCTTTACGGGAACATCACACACTTCGGCACCTTTTTTACCGAAGCTTGTAACGGCATAGTTTGAAAAGCCATAGTTTAATAACTCGCTCGCTGCAGCGAAGCGGTCTTTACTGTTATTTGCTCCCAAAACAACTGCAATAAGCTGCATACCATCGCGTTTTGCAGTTGCACTAATGCAACATCCGGCACCGCTTGTCGAGCCTGTTTTAAGTCCATTTGCACCTTTATAAAAACGTATCAGTTTATTTGTGTTTGAAAGCTGAAACTTCCCATCACGCAGTGTATCCATCCATATTGTAGTATACTTTTCAATCATTTCATGTTTTAATAGTTCACGGCTCATAATTGCAATATCATAAGCACTGGTGTAATGGTCTTCCGCATCAAGACCGTTACAGTTAACAAAATGAGTATCTTTCATACTAAGCTCTTTTGCACGGTTATTCATTTTATCGACAAAAGACTCAACACTTCCTGACAAATGCTCAGCAACAGCAACACAGGCGTCATTTGCACTTGCAACTGCAATACCTTTAAGAAGATCATCGAGTGTCATTTGTTCATTTGTGTCAAGAAAGATTGTGCTTCCGCCCATACTTTTAGCACGTTCGCTGGCAGTAATTATTGTATCAAGAGTTATTTCGCCTCTTTCAATAGCTTCACAAATAAGAAGCATTGTCATAATTTTTGTTACGCTTGCAGGGGGAAGCGACTCATGAGAATTACTCTCATAAAGAATATTTCCGCTGGAAGCTTCCATCAGAATTAGTGACTTTGAAGAAACACTTGGTGTAAAATCAGCAAATACTATTACGTTTAAAAATATAAGACACAACGTGACAAAAAACGCCAAAACCTTTTTCATGCTATACCTTCCTTAAAACTATATTTCTCTACATAATATTCTTTTAATTAATGATTATTACAATTATAAAAATATTGACTTTTGAGGCATGGTATGATAACCTTTATAGTAATAATATCTAGGAGTGATATAAGTGAATATATTTAGAATGAATCTTTTGGACAAAGAAACTGAGCATGGATTTATGCCGACTTTGACAGCATATCTTCTTGACGGAAATCCCAACGAGAAGGAAATCCGTCCTGCAGTTGTGATTGTTCCGGGCGGAGGATATACGCATGTTTCCTACAGAGAGGGAGAAAGGGTTGCTCTAAATTTTTCGACAGCAGGATTTCATACATTTATACTTAATTATGCTATAAATCCACATCGCCATCCGCTCCCTTTAATGAATATAGCTAAAGCTTTGGAAATAATACGTGAAAATGCAACCGAATGGGGAGTGGCGTCAGATAAAATTGCTGTATGCGGTTTTTCCGCCGGTGGTCATCTTTGCGCAAGCATAAGCACGCTTTGGAACGATAAAGAAATATTTGGAAATGATGAAAAGAATAACAGGCTTCATCGACCTGATGCATCAATTTTATGTTATCCTGTAATTTCCTGTGATGACTATGCACACAAAGGTTCTTTTATAGCACTTACGGGACAGAATGAAAAAACACCCCTTTGGGACAAACTTTCGCTTGAAAAACGTGTTGATAAAGATACTCCTCCCGCATTTATATGGCATACGGGGGATGACAATGGTGTACCTGCTGAAAACAGCCTTCTTTATACACTGGCACTTCGTAAAAATAAAGTGCCAGTGGAGCTTCACATTTATCAGGATGGACCACATGGAATGTCTGTGGTTTCCGATGAAGTTTTCTGGAAGGTTGATAAGTTTACAAGAACTTATCCGTGGACAAAGCAAGCTATAGAGTGGCTGTACTTAAGATTTGGTATAACGCAGCTTAAAAATACAGCTTTACTGAATAATAGCAAAGATGCAAAAAGCTGATAAAGGGATGATTCAGATAAAAAATATTTGTTATATTGTAGGTGCGTCTTCAGAAAGTTCCGATATAAGCTTCAATATTAAAACCTCGGATATTGTAATTGCTGCTGATGGTGGATATGATTTACTTAAAAAAGCAAATATTGAAGCAGATGTTCTTATTGGAGATTTTGATTCTGTTGCTTCTTCATTAAATCATAGTTGCATTATAAAGCATCCTGTAGAAAAAGACGATACCGATTCGTTTCTTGCATATAAGCTTGGTTATGAAAAAGGCTACCGAACTTTCGTGATATACGGCGGTACAGGAGGGCGAACAGACCATACGATTGCAAATATACAGATGCTTAGTCATATGGCAAAAAACGATGCAAGAGGTTTTTTAATAGGTGAAAATACCATTATTACGGCTATTCATAATGCGAAGATTAGTTTCACTGGAGAAAACAACGGAAAACTCGGAGTATTCGCACACGGAAATGCAGCTAATGGTGTTAATATAAGAGGGGTTAAGTATACTCTTGAAGACGGACACATATCGCCAGATTTTCCAATCGGTGTCAGTAATGAATTTATCGGTACAAATGCAACAATAAGCGTTTCTGACGGTACTTTGATATTGATATGGTATGAAAATGAAAAGGAATTTTTAAAGAAAATAAATATTTATTTGGAGGATATTTATGATAATTAAATCAGGAAACATTAGTAAAATTACAGAGAATGGGGCAGAAGGCGGAAAAGGGATACTTCACCTTGACAAGCTTCATGAAGTTTTGCCTGCTGCAAAAAACGTTCGACTTTTCAGCATTGCAACCCTTGAACCCGGTGCAGATGTAGGCTATCATCAGCACGTGGGCGAAGTTGAATATTACTATATTTTATCAGGTTATGCAGTGTACAATGACAATGGTAAGGAATATTACCTTACTCCAGGAGATCTGACTTACACCCCGGACGGAGAAAGTCACGGTATAAAGAACCTTTCTGATACAGAGAATTTGCAGTTTATAGCACTTGTTGTAAAAGAATAATCAAAGCAATAATAAGTGATAGGTGATAAGATGAAAGCCTTATTAAAAAACGGTATCGTAGTAAATGTTTTTACAGGCGAGCTTGAAAATAGTAATGTGTTAATCGAAAATGATAAAATTACGGGCGTTGGCGAATACTCAGACAGCGACGCAGATGTTATATATGATGTGGATGGTAAGTTTATAACTCCCGGATTTATCGACGGACACATTCATATTGAGAGCACAATGCTTGTTCCTTCTGAGCTTGCAAAACTTTGTGTACCACACGGTACAACTTCCATTATTGCAGATCCACATGAAATTGCAAACGTGTGTGGTGTTGAGGGTATTAACTTTATGCTTGATGCAAGCGAAAATATACCAATGAACGTTTACTATAATCTGCCATCTTGTGTTCCTGCGACACCTTTTGATGAATCGGGTGCCGTTCTTGATGCTGATTCGTTAAGACCTTTATATGCTAATCCACGTATAATTGGTCTTGGTGAAATGATGAACTATCCGGGGGTAATATTTGAGGATAAAGCTGTTCTTAAAAAATTAAATGATGCCTCCGACCTTGGAAAGCCGATTGACGGTCATGCACCAATGCTTTCAGGAAAGGAACTTGATAAGTACATATCAACAGGTGTTCAGTCCGACCACGAATGTTCAGATATAGAAGAAGCAAAGGAAAAACTGAGAAAAGGGCAGTGGATAATGATTCGTCAGGGTACTGCTGCAAGAAATCTTGAAAACCTTGCCGGATTATTTGAAGATGGGTTTAAACACAGGTGCGTCCTTGTTACCGATGACAGGCATCCTGCAGACATACTGAATGACGGGCACATAGATAATATTATACGACTTGCTGTTAAAATGGGTAAATCTGCAATTACTGCAATTCAGATGGCAACTATTCAGGCGGCACAGTGTTTTGGATTGCGTTTTACAGGGGCAGTTGCACCGGGGTACAAAGCGGATATACTTATACTTGACAGCCTTGAAGATGTTATTATAAAAGATGTATTTTTTTCAGGTAAAAAAGTTGTTGATAACGGAAAAATGTGTAATTTCGATTTTCCATCTGTTGATAAAAAGCTTTACAGTAATGTATACAATTCTTTTAAAACCGACAGGCTTAGTGAAAACGATTTTATTCTTGCAAATGCGAGTGATAAATGTCGTCTGATAAAAATTTTGCCGGGGCAGCTTGTAACAGAGGAAATTGCGGAAAAAATCAATTGGAAGAAAAATAACGGTATAGATGTTAATAGGGATATTCTTAAACTTGCGGTTATTGAAAGACATAAAAACACCGGACATAAGGGCATAGGATTTATAAACGGCATAGGCTTAAAAGAAGGTGCTATTGCATCATCTGTTTCTCATGATTCACATAACTTGATAGTTATTGGCACTAACGAACGGGATATGGCTATTGCAGCCAATCACATTTGTGCCGATGGCGGAAATGTTGTTGTCAAAAATGGTGAGGTCATCGCACAGATGAAACTTCCTGTTGCGGGACTTATGTCAGAACTTTGCGGTGAAATGGTGGCAGAAGAAAATGAAAAAGTGCGTAATGCCGTATATAGCTTAGGCGTTCCCAAAAATATTGAACCATTTATGAATATGGCATTTGTAAGCCTTGCAGTTATACCGTCAATCAAAATGACAACACAAGGTCTCTTGGATGTAAACAAACAGGAAAGACTTTCACTGTATTTGTGAGGGAAAGAATATGAATAAGATTTTTTGTATAGTAGGGAAAAGTGCATCAGGTAAAGATACGATATATAAAGAAATAACAACCCGGTATCAGAACGAGCTGGACCGGGTTGTTCTTGGAACAACGCGACCTATGCGAACGGGGGAAAAAGATGGGATTGACTACAGATTTTTTTCTGATGAGCAGCTTCTTGAACTTGAAAAAGAGGGGAAAGTCATCGAAAAACGTCAGTATAATACGATGCAGGGAGTTTGGTCTTATTTTACTTTAGAATTTGAAAATACAGAAAAAAACCACATCCTTATTACCACTCTTGAAGGAGCTCATAGTATTACTGATAGATATGGTGAAGAAAATGTGTTTATAATCTATCTTATAATTGATGATAAGAAGCGGCTACTCAGATGTATTGAACGCGAGTCAAGACAAGAGACTCCAGATTACAGCGAGGTCTGTCGTAGGTTTATTGCAGACCAAAAAGATTTTTCCGAAGAAAAAATCCGCAAGTTTAATAATATTTATTATATCGATTCTGCAGAAAGCATAGAAAACTGTATCTCTCAGTGGGATGCCCTGTATGCAAAGATGAAATAAATAATACCCATAAAAAGAACAGAGCGGGTATTTGCCCGATTTTGTGTAAACTCCAAAATGATAATATAATTTAAGTGATTTTCGAGGGATGAAATCCGTATTTCGGGATTTTGTCCCTCGGCTCATATATAGCATAAAAGCATAGGTATGTCAAAGGCTCCCTCTTCTGAGGGCGTGTATTTACCCTTGATTTGTCGGGGATTTTATGCTATTAACTTAACCTTTCAGCAAAGAAAATCTCAAGTTGTGAATGAATTTGCCCCCATTCACGGCGTTTGCCCGTCCACTTCTTAGTAATGTCCATCATAGCAAGATAAAGCATCTTAAGAAGGCTGTCATCAGTAGAAAATACACCTTTGTTTTTAGTAACCTTACGAAGCTGACGGTTAAAACCTTCTATGGCATTTGTAGTGTAAATTAGAGTTCTGACCTCTTGCGGATATTTAAAATATGTCTATTCAGACAGAGGTTGGGCATATCAAATGGGCTCATATTCATTGGCACTTAAAGAAAAATAAAATATTACAACGAGAAAAAATTAAAGAAAAACTTGGGCGGATGAGTCCGGTGCAATATCGAATCACCGCCTTAGCTGCATAAAAATAGCGTAGCAGTCATTAAAAACTACTACGCTATAAAAAGTCTAACTTTTTAGGGTTACATCAATTTTCATCCTCGATTTTTTATGGGAATTATTTTACATCCCCTGGTTATTTGTGCATTTTCAAGTACCCGTAAAAAGGGTGATGAAAAATAGTGCAGAAGGGACAAACTGAACCCGAAGGGGGTACCCGAAGCTGTATGAGATACAGCGAGAGGTGAAGTTTGTTCGTAGCATAAAGCAACCAATTTCGGAAAATCGTTTTGCGATTTTCAACCGAAAAAAGATACGTTTATAAATTTGCACATATCAAATAATATTAAACTGCTTTATGCGATCTGCGCGTTTTTCAGTGCCCGTAAAAGGGTGATGAAAAAAGATGCGGAACGGACAAACTGAACCCGAAGGGGGTACCCGAAGCTGTATGAGATACAGCGAGAGGTGAAGTTTGTTCGTAGCATAAAGCAACCAATTTCGGAAAATCGTACTGCGATTTTCAACCGAAAAAAGAAACGTTTACAAATTTGCACATATCAAATAATATTAAACTGCTTTATGCGATCTGCGCGTTTTTCAGTACCCGCTTATTAGCAGATAAGAAACTGCGTATCCATATCGCGAGCAACTTATGTCGGGTTTTAAATTATAGCCAATCCGCGACATGGGTGAAGCGGCACGCTTCTTATTTGGGCTGCTTGCCGATATAAGCAAGGATACCGCCGTCAACATAAAGAATGTGTCCGTTTACTGCATCTGAAGCGTTTGAAGCAAGGAATACAGCAGGACCAACAAGCTCTTCAGCATCAAGCCATCTGCCTGCAGGTGTCTTTGCACAGATGAAGCTGTCGAAGGGATGCTTGCTGCCATCTGCCTGAGGCTCACGAAGAGGAGCTGTCTGGGGAGTAGCGATGTAACCGGGTCCGATACCGTTACACTGAATGTTGAATTCACCGTACTCTGAACAGATGTTTTTTGTAAGCATCTTTAGACCGCCCTTTGCAGCTGCATAAGCAGATACTGTTTCACGACCAAGCTCTGACATCATTGAGCAGATGTTTATAATCTTACCGCCACCCTTTTTAATCATTGCAGGAATAACTGCCTTTGATACGATGAAGGGAGCGTTAAGGTCAACGTCGATAACCTGTCTGAATTCAGCTGCAGTCATTTCGTGCATAGGAATTCTCTTGATGATACCTGCGTTGTTTACAAGAATGTCGATAACGCCAACTTCCTTTTCAATCTGTGCTACCATAGCATTAACTGCATCTTCATCTGTAACGTCACAAACATACCCCTTTGCGTCGATACCTTCAGCCTTGTAAGCTTCAAGGCCCTTGTCAACAAGCTCCTGCTTGATGTCGTTGAATACAACCTTTGCACCTGCGTTAGCAAGTCCCTTTGCAATAGCAAAACCGATACCGTAGCTTGCACCTGTTACAAGTGCAACTTTTCCGTCTAATCTGAACATATTAGTTTACCTCCGATTTATTAAAGTAAGTCTTTTGTTTCGATATGGTCCATATCGGTGAATTCCTGGTTTTCACCGCACATAGCCCAGATGAATGAATAAGCCTTTGTGCCTACGCCTGAGTGGATTGACCAGCTGGGAGAGATAACAGCTTCTTCGTTGTGCATAATGATGTGACGTGTTTCGTTAGGCTCGCCCATCATATGGAATACTGCATCGTTTTCACCCATATCGAGGTAAAGATAAACTTCCATACGTCTGTCGTGAGTGTGTGAAGGCATTGTGTTCCAGTTGCTGCCGGGTTCAAGCTGTGTGAGTCCCATAGAGAGCTGACAGCTCTTCATAACTTCGGGGTGGATGTACTGGTTGATAACACGCTTGTTGCAGTCTTCAACACTACCGCAGGGAACCTTCTTAGCCTTTGTAATGTCAATCTTAACTGTGGGGTATGTAGCGTGAGCAGGGCAGGAAGATACGTAGAACTTTGCAGGTTCGTCTGCGTTTACGCTCTTGAATGTAATGTCTTTGTTACCCATACCGATGTAGATACCGTCACGGGGGTTCATTTCGTATTCAACACCATCAACAGTGATGATACCCTTACCGCCGATGTTGATACAACCCATTTCACGACGCTGAAGGAAATACTCCGCAGCAAGCTCTTTACCTGCTTCAAGCTTTAATTCCTGGAACACGGGCATAATGCCTGCTGTGATAATTCTGTCAATATGGCTGTAAACCATTCTTGTGTTGTCCTTTGTGAAGAGGTTTGCAATATGAAATTCCTCTCTGAGTCTTTCTGTGGTATAATGCTTTGCGTCTTTTGCGTTTGATGCCTGTCTAACTTCCATCTTACTAAAATCCTCCTTAATAAATTTACCAAATACTTCAATCTGTGTAAGTGCAGCCCATGAAAGGGGATAGCTTACCTGCTTGAAGTTTATAAGCTTAATATATGTAGTTTCTTTTGGCTCAAATGTGAGCTGCTGACCGTCGCCTGTCATTTCGAATGTAGCGTGTTCAACGCTTCCGTCAGAAAATTCCACGTCGATATTTTTCCAGTAAGTATCGTGTGGGAAATCTGCACGAAGATAGAAAATTACTTTATCCACTTCTACTGTATGCCCGAAATCAAGTGTAAACTCAAGGTCTTCTCTGGCACCGCCAGCCCATGAATGATGAGGGAACGCACCGTGACCGTCACTGTCAATTACTCCGTCAATAGCGTTTCTTGCATAGAAGCAAGGGTCCTCCCTTGTAACGAAGTTTGCAGAAGCGTGGGGATAGGAACGTGCTTTCAGATGAATATCGTGTGAATTGAGGGAAATTTTTCTGTAAGCATATGCCTCCTCATCCTCAATTTCGGTAGCCTTTACAATGTGCTCATTCCCGCTGAAATTGTCTCTGCCGTAGCAGCCAAGGCGTACATAGGCGTCAGGGATTGAAAATTCAAAGCTCTTTCTTGGTATGAATATAATGCTTTCTTCAAGACATTCATCAAACTTTACTTTTATAAAAGTATCGGTTGAGCTTTCAACCCTTATGTAGTCACCGTCTGCGTATTCGCCTTTGTATAACAGGGAAATATCTCTGCCTTTTTCTTCTGCCAGTACTTCCTTGTTTTTGTTAAGAATTTTTAAGGTTAACACTTTTTCACCTCCTGTACATATAACTAATGGAATTATATCATAAAAAAATTGCAATAACATTGCAATTTTTAATATTTTTATTGCAAAAATCACCAACAAAGTGTATAATTAAAGAAAATAAATCTACTAATGCTTCTAGCGGTGATTTTACAGAGTAAGAAGCACTGCGGTAGGGATGATAAAAGTGTTGGATATAAATGGTGATTATTTATGAAATGTGTTTTTGACAAATGTTACGATGCAGTAAAATGTGCAAATGATAATAAGGCTTTCGGCTTTTATTATTCTGAAAAGCAAAACCCTGACCTTAGTATTCATATTCACGATTGCTGTGAGGTACTTTTATGCATAAGCGGAGGAAAGAACTTTTTAATTAATGACAAGGTATATGATGTTCAGGACGGTGATATCTTTATTATAAATCAGTTCGAAGCACATAAAATAACCTTTGATCCTGAAAAAGTTTTCAGCCGTTATGTTATGCAGGTTCATCCGGAGTTTCTTTACGGTCAGTCTACTGATAAGACAGACCTTTCGCATTGCTTTTATACAAGGGGTAAAGAGGCTTCCAATAAAATTGTTCTTACAAAGGAAGAACGTGAAAGGTTTATTTGTTGTATAAATAGGCTTCGCGAGGAAAAAAACTACGGTGATGATATAATAAAAAATATTACAGCAACGGAAATTCTGCTTTTGGTGAATTCAGCATTTGTTTCTCAGACAAGTGCTGAAAAAACAATGGGAAGCGAAGCTATGAAGAAGGCTATTGATTATATAAACAATAACTTCAATCAGCCTCTTACTTTGGAAAAAATTGCACAGAATTCCTATGTTTCTGTAAATCAGCTTTGCCGACTTTTCAATAAATACTGCGGAACTACTGTTTCAAAATATATAACATCGCGAAGAATTACCGAATCTAAGAAGCTTTTAGCATCAGGAAAAAATGTTACAGATACCGCGATAATGTGTGGGTTTGAAGATTATTCGAATTTTATAAGAGTATTTAAAAAGCATGTAGGTGTAACCCCGGGAAAATACAATATAAAACCGATAGCCTAGTTAAGTAAATCAAGGAGAATAGATAAATGTTTGATTTAATTGTAGTGGATGATGAAATAAATATCAGGGAAGGTATCCGTGATTTTATAATTGGAAATCATACGGATATAAATGTAGCCGGATGCTTTGAGGATGGATGTGATGCTATAGAATTTCTCAAAGAAAACAGTGTGCACGTAGTTATTACAGACATAAGAATGTTGTCAGTTTCAGGGCTTGAAGTGGCAAAGTATGTGTATGAAAACTGTCCCCGGACAAAAGTTATGATACTAAGCGGTTACAGAGATTTTGAGTATGCAAGAAGTGCAATGGCGTATAATGTTAAGCACTATCTGATAAAGCCGACAGACCTTGAAGAGCTTTCGGAAGTGCTTAAGGAAACAGTAACAGAGCTTACACGGGAAAATGAAGAGCGGGAGCAGTTTACATCGTATGAGAGGTATGCGTCAATGCTTAAAGATGAATTTTTGGCAGACCTTCTTATCGGTGCAATAAAAGACAGGGAAGTGCTATTGTCACGTTTTGAGCTTCTTGCAACGGGATTGCATCCTGACAGGTGTAGTTATGGCGTCATTAACCTTTATATTGATGATTACAGAAATTATCTTTCTGAAAGCTGGGACTACGGAAAAGACCAGTTTAATGCAGCGGCAAAAAATTTTATTGAGGCACAGAACACATCTTCCTTTTATCTTTTGCACGTGCTTAATGATAATGCTCGAATGAAATTTATTTGTATATGCCCCAAAGCTTCGGAAAAAGAGTTATGTGAAACTATAT
The DNA here is from genome assembly GCA_045544395.1 of Clostridia bacterium. Taxonomy (GTDB): domain Bacteria; phylum Bacillota; class Clostridia; order UMGS1883; family UMGS1883; genus UMGS1883. Next base: position 3,646 of record JAZPYX010000079.1, on the reverse strand, counting down.
CAGCGCATCTTGCTAAAGTAGAAAACTGCGTGAATGAAAATCTGAAAATACATATAAAATTTGAAACAGAAAGACTTTATCCGTCAGTTGAAAGCTTGCTTTCAGCTGCAACAGAACCTGACGGAGGACAGTACGACGAAGACAGAATAAAGCTTTTGATGAGCCATATTAATCTTAAAAATTTCAGAGAAATAGAAACGCTTATTGAAAATTATATTGAGGTGTTGAAAGACAAAAATCCTCAGAATCTGAAAGAAGCGTGCCTTGATATACTGAAAATTGTTACTGATAATCTGGAATGTGGAGTACTTTCCGAAAAATATAGAAATGATATTGAAAATACAATGTCAGATAATGATATAAGCCAGTATATGAAGAAAGCATTGGTAGAAATAGCCGGTTCTGTGCAGGAAGCGGAGTACGGTAGTGCCGTTATACGTAAAGCTAAGGAATTTGTTGATGCAAATTTCGGAAAGGATATATCCCTTGAAGATGTAGCAGAACACGTTTTTTTAAATCCTACATACTTCAGCCGCTACTTTAAGCAGTATTCCGGTGAGAATTTTACGGCATATCTTTTCAAAAAACGTATAAGCTATGCAAAAACATTGCTTAATGAGCATCACACTATTGAAGAAATTGCGAAAAAGTGTGGATATTCATCTACTAAATATTTTACACAGAGCTTTAAAAAGCATGTAGGTATGACCCCGAAAGAATATAGAATGAAAGCGTGAATTGAGGTTTCTTATGAACAGAATAAATAAATTCATACGTAACGGCATTGAAAAATTAAAAAACGGAAGCTATATTCTGAGACAGCTTGCCACTCACAGAAAAAACAGTCTTTTCATAAAAAATCTGACTGTAATTACGAGTTTGCTTGCAGTGCTTTTGTTGATTTACGGTATCAATTTTTATTCTAAAACCCAGAATAATATAAATGAGCAGCTGGAAAACAGTAATCTTCATATTCTAGAGCGTGTTCAGGATATGGGGGCTGAGGTTTTGAAAACTACAGAAACTATAGCAACAAATGTGTCTATTCAGAACTATACAAAGCAGTTTTTCATGACTTCTGACGAGGAAAGCCGTAAGCTTTACGAAGAAAGTGTTGATGATATGATAGTACGTTACACTTCTGTATACGATTACATAGATTCCATATATGTGTGTTCGCTTGACGGAAAAATGGTTACTTCAGGTAAGCTGAGCGAAGATCAGAATGTGTATAATGATACTGCCTTTCTAAGAGGAGTCGATTCAATAAAGGAAACATTGATTGTTGAAAGAACAAAAAATAACGTATATCCTTATCTTATCAGCTTTATAAGACCGGTAACGGTAACAGGCTCGGTTGAAGACCCTTTTGGCGATAATAAAACACTTGGACTTGTATGTGTCAATCTTAATGCAGAAAAGTTTGGAAAGCTTCTTGAAAAGGCTGATTATAAAAAAAACAATTTCCCGGGAGTAATAGTTGCAGATAATAAAGGAAAAATACTTTATAGTGCTCAAAAAGAACAAATTGGATTGGATATAAAGGAAATCGAGTATCTGAGTAAAGTAAAAAATGACAGTCAAAAATTTACATACAGACACAAAAATGGAAATAACAGGCTTATTATTTCTGCAAATAAGTCAAATTATAAGGATATGATTTTTGTGTCAATTGCAGAAGCAACGGATCCTTGGGATATTTTCATGAAAATGCTTCAGTACATTCTTGAAGGTATGATTTTTGTGATTCTGGCAAGTATTCTTGCGGCAGGATTTTTTGCTTATACTTCCTACAGACCCATTGTAAGAATAACGCAGATGCTGGATTCTGACGAGGCTATAACAGAAAGCCTTGCTCTCCGTGAAAAAAGTGGTGAAATGCAGTTTATTATCGAAAATATTCTCAATAATATGCAAAAGAAAAATGAGATGGAGAATGAAATAAAGGACAGAGTTGTCCTTTTAAGAAAAGCTATGTTTACGGCACTTCAGGTGCAAATAAATCCTCATTTCATATACAACACTTTGGAAAATATAAATTGGCTTGCTGTGAAAATTGCGGGGAATGATAACAAGGTTTCCTCTTCAATACTTACACTGGCAAAGCTTATGAGATACTCTCTTGAAACAGAAGGATATCTGGTTTCCGTTGAAGATGAATTGAAAAATGCCCGCCAGTATGAAGCACTTTTAGGGGTGCGTTATCCCGGAACTTTTGAGGTTCACTGGAATATTTCAGATGAGGTTCTTGATAAAAAAATAATTCGTCTTACTCTGCAACCTATAATTGAAAATGCAATACAACACGGTATACGCCCGAAACGGGAAAAAGGGCTTATTGAAATAAACTGTGTTATTTCAGGAGAGAATATTCTTATTACAGTTGAGGATGACGGTATAGGAATGACGCATGAAGCGATGGATGAGCTTAATAATTCTCTTTCAAAAGAATATCTTCTGGAAAGTAATCACGTTGGACTTCGTAACGTTAATCAAAGACTTAAGATTGTATTTGGAGAAAGCTACGGGCTGAAGCTTTCTGAAAGAGATGACGGAAAGCAGGGCATGAAGGTAATCCTTACAATTCCGGCTTTCAGAAATGATTACGATAACGGGAATGATATGTTCCTGTACGGTAAAAAATTTAATAGTTAACCTAAACAACAAATACTGTTGGTTGTTTAGGATGACTATAAAAAAAGACCTGTTTGATGAAATTTTATCAGCAGGTCTTTTGGTTTGCGAACAAAAGTATATCAAAAAACGAGAAAATGTGCATTGCATTATAATGTCAGAAAATATATATTACAATTAGTAACCGAAGTTAGCAGCACAGAAGTAAAAAAATCGGCAAAATGTAAAAAAATTCGCGTTTACATATATTAACTGTATGTGCTAGAATATTATTGAGAATATGATGTCCTGTCCGGCATTTTTGATACATAGAATAAGGAAAATAATTTTTTGAAAAAATAAAAAATCAGAAAGGAAGAGAAAAATGAAAGGAACTTTCACAAAAAAGCTTGGACGCACAGTGGCACTTGTGATTGCACTTTGCATGGTGCTCATGGCATTTGCAGGATGCGGCAAAAAGGAAAAGACATTTGAGACTTCAACAGATGAAGTAACACTTAAATGGGTAATGGGCGGCGTAGGAAAGCTTCCCGATTCAGATGCGGTATGGGCAGAGTTCAATAAGGAACTTCAGAAGCTGCTTCCCAACACAACAGTAGAGTTTGAAGTTATTCCGTATTCTGAGTTTGCAGAAAAATGGAATCTTATGGCAGCATCACGCGAGCAGGTAGATATCGTGTGGGCAGGATATATGCTTGACCTTAAGGAAGAGGTAAGAAAAGGTTCATTTATGCAGCTTGATGACCTTATGGAGTTTGCACCCGATATAAAGGCAGAAATTCCCGAGGCAGTAATAGACCTTGACAGAATAGGCGGAAAGCTTTATGCAATTCCCTGTTATCAGATGATGACAAACCTTCCTTATGGAGCAAAGGTACAGGCAGAACAAGCAGAAAAGTACGGACTTGATGCAGAAGCAATCACAGCAGCATTTAAGGATAAGGAGCCTATAACAAAGGAAGATTTCAAGGTGTTTGAAGACTATCTTGAAAAGCTTAAAGAAAACGGCGAG
>JAZPYX010000078.1:0-2080 GCA_045544395.1 Clostridia bacterium | reverse complement strand
ATATATTTATTCTTTAATATTTATTTTATGTACTTTTTGCGGTCAAAAAGTACCAAAAACCCCCTGGGGCTCGATACTGAAGCGAATAAAAGCCCGATGACATACGCTCACTGAGTAATAAAAACCACATCTTTTTGGTTTGTCAAGCTCGTAGGGCGTCAGCCCAACTTCGCTTTCCGCACCTAAAATCTGCAATTTTTATTACTCAGTGAGTTCCCGGAAGTTTTAACCATTAAATTTTTTGGGAGACGAGGAAAAAGCACAGCCAATACTGTACCCGTATTGTCGAGCATTTTGACGAAGTATACCGGAAAATTTAACGGTTAAAACCGTATGGAATCAGACTTTTATTCGCTTAAAACCCCCGTCAGGGGACCAGTCCCCTGAACCCCTCGCTTGAGTGGTAAACACATATATAATAAGTACCTGTGCACATTCCGAAAAAATTAAGAATTGCAAAGGCAAATCGCCGCCTCGAACTGCAGAACTTATCTGCATCTCGGCTAAAATCCGTCATCAGCAAAGGAAAATTGATATGACGAATTTTACCATTTCCCTTTGCAATTCTTAAGCAAATTTTTTCTCACAGCTGTAGTGCGGTTAAACCAATTAGTGCACAAGTGTAAACAGAGCGATAAACATAAATTTATCACTTATAAAACAAATACTCCCATTCTTTTTGTGGTCCGGGTCTATTTAGCATTCTCCGCACTCCGGGGAATAGAAAAAAAGGCTCCGGAATGGACAAACTGAACCCCTTCAGGGGCTTGCCCGAAGCTGTATGTTTATACAGCGAGTGGTGAAGTTTGTTCATAACAAAAAATGGTAAATCCCGAAAAAATCAATTCTTTGATTTTTTCTACCTTATTATTAACATAAACACTTATACTCTCTTTAACATTTATAAAACAAATACTCCCCATTTTTTGTGGTCCGGGTCTTTTTAGCATTCTCCGGTATTTATTCAAGTATATTAGTGGTAATATAATCCACACCCATCTCAACCAGCTCTTCGCCGATTTCCTTTTCATCGCAGGTCCAGCAGTTAACCTCTATACCTGCCTTATGAAGCTTTTCTACCAGTTCTTTGGAAAGCCGTTGATACCTTATATCCAGGTCAAGATGATTTTTTACAAGAGCATCTATATCGCTGTCACCGAAATCCCCTTCTGAAATGAGCCACTGAATCTTTGCATCGGGTAATAGCTCCCTCAGCACAATGCAGTTTTCCCAACTGAAAGATATGTATATCATACCGTCAAGATAATCAAGACCACGGATTTCCTCAACCAGCTTTTCTATATGCTTTCTTTCAAAGGGGTTTTTCAGCTCAAGTACACATTTTTTGTCATATTTTTTGCAGATATTTACATACTCTTCAAGAAGCGGTATGCGGATATCGCTTCTTACGGTACTTCCGTCAAGGTCGGGAAGAACAATGCCTTCAAGCTCAGCATAGGTGCTCTCCTCTACATTGATATCAACCCTTTCAAGGCTGACACGTGCTGTTGTTTCATCGTGGATAACAACAAACCTTTCATCTGCTGTCACGTGGATATCGGTTTCGATTCCGTAATAGCTTCTGTTTCCTGCGGCTACAAATGCAGGATTTGTATTTTCAGGCTCTATGCTGCTCAGACCTTTGTGTGCAATCATCTTTACATTTTTACTGTTAATCTTAATTGTGTCCATATTTTCCTCCTTATCAATAACAACTGTCAAAAATATTTTTTATACCATCATAGTCAAGGTCAATATAAGTTCCCACTACCCTTGTTCTGCCAAAGGTGCAAAGGTCTGCCAGCTTGTCTGTACAGTCTGCCGGGATGCCAAACTCCCGAAGCTTTAAGGGCATATCTATATAATCGAAATAATCTTCCATCTTTTCTATACCCATAAGTGCCGCAAGGCTGTCGTCCATCTCGGTTACATCCCACACACGGCGCGCGAACTGAGCGAAACGTGACACATTGTGCTTATACACATATCTTGCCCAGGCGGGAAACAGCACTGCAAGTCCTGCTCCGTGGGCAATCTCCTGAAATTCACCACTGAGAGCGTGCTCCAGCTGATGTACGGG
>JAZPYX010000077.1:0-8860 GCA_045544395.1 Clostridia bacterium | reverse complement strand
CCTGAAATTTCAGTTGCTACAACAAAGGCATATAGCACACAGCTTATAGCTGGTTATCTCCTTGCATTGCAGTTTGCAAAGGCAAGAGATGAAATAACAGATGATAAGTACAATGAATTACTTGAGGAAATATACTCAATTCCCGAAAAAGTTGAGCATATTCTTAATTCAAAGGAAAGAATACAGTGGTATGCAAATAAGCTTGCCAATGTAAGTGATACATTCTTTATTGGAAGAGGAATTGACTACGCAATCGGAATGGAAGGTAGTCTTAAACTTAAAGAAATCAGCTACATTCATTCAGAAGCTTATGCTGCCGGAGAACTTAAACATGGTCCAATAAGCCTTATAGAGGACGGAACAATAGTAATCAGCGTTATAACTCAGGATAATCTTGTGAAAAGACAATCAGTAACATGGTTGAAGTAAAGAGCCGTGGAGCAAGGTTAATGGCAGTAACAATGGCAGGTAATTATTTTATCGAAGATACAGCTGAATTTACGGCTTATGTACCGAGGATAAACAAACTCTTTGCAGGAAGTCTTGCTGTAGTACCGCTTCAGCTTGTTGGTTATTATGTAACAATTGCCAAGGGCTTTGATGTTGATAAGCCGAGAAACCTTGCTAAAAGTGTGACGGTGGAATAATAAATATATAAGAAGGGGAGTCGAATCACATGCCAATGCAGCTATTTCCGCACAACAAAACCGCTTATGAAGCCGCAGTGAAGATGCTTTCAGAGCGAAAAAAAGCTGCTGTGATTCATCCTACCGGTACTGGTAAGAGTTTTATCGGTTTCAAGCTTTGCGAGGATAATCCAGATAAAACTATTTGCTGGTTATCTCCGTCAAGATATATTTATCAGACGCAGATAGAAAACCTTGCAGAAACATCTGACGGCTATGAGCCGAATAATGTGAAATTCTATACTTATGCAAAGCTAATGAATGTTACAGCAGAGGAGATAAGTGAAATAAATCCCGATTTCATAATTTTGGACGAATTTCACCGCTGCGGTGCTGAATTGTGGGGTGCAGGTGTTGATGCGGTTTTAAGAGAATATCCAACAACTCCAGTTCTTGGACTCTCTGCAACTGCAATTCGTTATCTTGACAATCAGCGTAACATGACAGATGAGCTTTTTGATGGAAATATTGCAAGCGAAATGACTTTGGGAGAGGCTATTGTTCGGGATATTCTCAGCCCGCCAAAGTATATCCTTTCAATTTTTTCTTATCAGAAAGATCTTGAAAAATACGAAAAACGTGTGAAATCTGCAAAGAGTAAGGCTGTTCAGGATGCTGCAACAGCTTATCTTGAAGCACTTCGTCGTGCTTTGGATAAAGATGAAAAGCTTGATGTTCTTTTTGATAAGCACATGACAGACAGAATAGGAAAATATATCGTGTTCTGTGCTAATTATGAGCATATGCAGGATATGATTGATAAGGCTTCGGAGTGGTTTTATGTATATGCCGATGCAGCAGAGCCATCTGCACGGGGTTTCAGAGCCATCTCGCCGCATAACAAGAGCCACTTCGTCGGAAAAGAAATACAAATTCACACCTTTCCGCTGACTACCTACGGAAAGTGCTCGGTAAAAAAGAGCCTGCCTGATATGGAATCAAACAGGCTCTTATCAGCTATTACTCTTACTGTATGGCGTAAGAGTTGTGTATGCCGCCTGAGAAACCACATCTGCACGGAACTTCAACCGCACCCTATCAGATTCGATAGTCATGGAAGATAAACAACATAATGATCGTTCCGTCTGTTCGCATTTATCCCACAGTCCACTTGACAGCAAGTCTCTATGAGCGCGGTAGTCCGGCAGCACGAGCATGCAGCCATGAAGGCTGCTGCCCGGCCACCAGCCTACCACACTCATACTCACTGTAAAGTGGCTTTTGCGGCATAAAAGCTCACTTATTCTCAAAAGAACCAGAATTACTTTCAGATAAGTGCGGTTCAACAGCGGCAAGTGTGCGGTTTTGCGGTCGGCATATACAAGAGTTGAGCTTAATCAGATTTCTGGATAATCGATGTCATTCTTATCAAGAATAGCTTTGAGCTTATCTATGTAGTCATACAGTCTTTGAATTTCTATCCAATTGCCATGACACATATTATCAGCCTCTTCCAATTCGTGACGGGTGAGCTCATAATCATCCCACTTCAGGCACTTGTGATTGTGACTGAAAGCACAGTAATCATTCATCACGGCTCAGCTCCTTCCGGTAATCCATGACGTTTTCTCATTGAGACAGCACCGTCAATCATAATGTCATAGGCATTATTGATAATTCTGTCGATGATAGCGTCAGAAATAGGGCTGTCATTATCCGGATCAGGATTTATACGATTATACCAGCCTTCCGAGTGATACTGTGTGCAAAATATCATGGATTTTTCAATTCTTGATTCGATTATCTCCAGTAAATCGTAGCTTTCATTTGCATTAAGTTTTCGTATCAGCCATTCATCAAGTATCAGTAAATCGACTTTCTTGTATGCATTGATTACTTTGCTGAATTCTCCGTTTATTCTTGCAATATTCAATTCGTCAAGAAGTTCCGGCATTCTGATGTAACGTACGGTTTTGAATTTGCGACAGGCAGTGTTTCCTAATGCACAAGCAATATATGTCTTACCATTTCCCGATGCACCTTTAAGGATGATATGTCTGCCGTTTTCAATATAGTTGCAGGTTGCAAATCTAAGCATTTTACCTTTGTCAAGATGTCTGTCTTCAATGTATTCAATACCTTCTATTGTAGCAGAAGCATCAGAGAATCTGGCATTTCTGATAAATCTGATAAGCTTATTGTCCTGTCTGCGATTCCATTCACTATCAACAAGCAATGCAAGTCTGTCCTCAAACCCAAGCTGATTATAACTTTCTGAATCTTCAATCTGACGTTCAAGTTCAGATGCAAAAGCATTCATCTTCATCGCACGAAGGCGTTCAATTGTATTATTCAGCATTACCGCCACCGCCTTTCTTCCAGTAAGCAGCACCACGTGTAATGCCGTAATCATTATTATCAGTTTGGGTTGTAGTGTCGGTATCTCTGTTATTCTTTAAGAGTGTTGTAATTGTACGAATAGAAGGAGAAGAAGAAAATGCCAGCATTCGCTCACAAGCAGTTTCAAGCTTCTTTTTGCCATAACGTTTACCCAGTCTTGAAAGACTTACACATGACTTGTAACCTTGTTCAACGGCATTACCGGAAGTCAGGAAATATTTTACAACTTCCTCAACTGACGTTCCTACATTTTTTGCCCATTCTTTAAATTCATCTGCATTGCAATTCAGATATTCACGATGTCTGTCCGGCATGTGTTCAGGTTTTACAATTGGCTGCACACTGAATTTTGTAAGTCTTTTATGAGATGTCATACGACTTCCCTTGAAGTATATTTCAACAATATCTCTTGTCAGTCTTATCTGTACCTGCTCTCCGATAAGGTCAAACGGAACAGAATATTTATTTACACCGTCACTGATGAGATAATCATTGCCAACGGTCTGCTGTTTCCATACAGACGGCTCGTATGGCTGTTTAGGAAGCGGCAGCATAAACTCCTTTTCTTCGGCAAGATATGCTTCTCTTCGATTTCCTGGACGCTTCTGAAAAGGCTTTGTATTGATAAATTCAAGACGTTCCGCAACTGCTTCTTTGACCTCTGAAAACGAGAAAAACTTATGTTCACGAAGTGCTGCCGTAATCCATGTGGTTGAAAATCCAACAGAACGTTCTACAAGACCTTTATCCTGTGGTTTACGTACACGGGCAGGAACAATAGCAGTACCATAATATTCGGCAAGTTCCTGATAGCTCTGATTTAACTGCGTTTCATAACGTGTATTTGCCGTTACTCCTGTTTTAAGATTGTCAGGCACAAGAATTCTTGTAACACCTCCGAAATACTCATAAGCGTGAACATGGCACATAAGCCAGTTTTCCTGCTTCATGTCAGTACATGCCTCTACGTAAAGATAATTGCTGCAAGGTAATGCTGCAACAAAAAGATACGCCTTGTATTCTTCGCCTGTAACTGAGTCAAAATACGGGATTGTACCACCTGCCCAGTCTACCTGCATTGTATCTCCGGGTTTATGTGTTACACGCATTGTTGCTTTAGTTGCACGAGCCCAGCGGCGATATTTGTCACCAAACTGCGTACTCATGTAAGGAGTTTCGCCATTTGCATATGCTTTTTCGCAGTATTCCTGCCACAGCAGTGTAAGTGTCACGCCTTTCTTGGAAAGCTCCTTGTGGATGTAGTCGTAGTTGATAACTGCATAATGAGACGAGTTGCTTTTATTATTATTTGAAAACAATTCATCAAGCATCTCATTTGTGACATCATCATCAAATGGCCATGAAAGATTTAGCTCTTCAGCCTTTTTCAGCACTTCGCTGACTTTGTTACGTGAAACTTTAGCACTTGATGCTATACTGCGCTGGCTGTATTCAAGTGATTTCAGTCTCAAAATTTCCCGATAGTTCGTCATATCAGGACCTCCTAATGTAACCGTCAAATTAACCGCGTCCCATAAGATACAAAACAACCCTCGCCGAAATTGGCGAGGGTAAACTTTATCAATCATTCCACGGGAGCAGTATCGTGCCTGCCGAATTAGAAAATAGGTCGGTCAGATACTTTTCAACGTCCAAACCGTTAGCCTGTGCTGTTGAAATTATCGAGTACAAAATGGCGCTGCATTTTGCACCTCTTGCGGTATTATTGAAGAGCCAGTTCTTACGGCCGACTGTAAATGGTCTGATAGCATTTTCAGCAATTTATGCGAATATTCGCATACAGAGCTTTATTCGAACAAAATACTTATCCGAAGCATTTTAAGGAAAGCGCATAAAAGCGTTATCTTTAGAAAAAAGCTTCGGATATTCTTTTTACCTCAAACCACAAAGACGAGCAAGTTCATCATCATTTTCCCATAACGTTTTTTCTGATAATTCTTCAATTAAGGGTGTATCACTTTTGGATATTTCAGATTTTAACATCTCAGCAGAAGGTTTTGCATAAGATTTTCTAGTTGTCTGTATGTTTGAATGTCCAAGCAATACTGCTATCGTTTCAATAGGCACGCCATCGCGGTACCAACCGGTAGCTCTGGTTCTCCTAAGCATATGTGGATGTATTCTGGCGGGGATATCTGAATAAATTTTCCTTACGATATCTCCGTATTTCTCAAGAATTCTTTCAATATTTCTTTCTGACATACGATTCTTTCTGCCGTTGATAATTGTATATATGAACGGTGATGATCTACCTGAAGCATGATAAATCCGTATGTAATTTTGAATAAGTAATACAGTATTCTCTGATATCGGGACAATTCTTTCTTTACTACCTTTACCGTATATTCTCAAATATGGTACATCATTATTGATATTCACATCTAATAAATCGAGATTAATCAATTCATCTGCTCGAATTGCTGAATCATAAAGTATTGTCATGATAATCTGATCTCTTATTCCAATTTTGGATGGCTTGGGTGATGAAAGCAACATCTGAAGTGCTTCTGGATTTTCTATTATTTCTTTGATTTCTTGAGTTTCCTTTACATAAGGAACTTCTGAAACATTCAGATATATCTGCATTAGTTCTGTTTTTTTCATAGCCACATATTTTATGTATGCGGCTATTACACTAATTCGGTGATTTACAGTTTTAGGCTTGTACCCTTTGTTTTCAAGAAAGATTCGATAATCAAGAATAAAATCATATGTTAATTTTTCAAACTCAAATTCTTCAATAGATAATTTACATTCTTCTGATACATACCGTCTAAAAATTGTCAATGCATCACAATATGCTTTTACGGTTTTATTACTTTTCTGATTCTGTGACGGAAGAAATATATTCAGATAATCCCAGGTCATTGAAAAAAACAGATTTTCCTTTAATATTTTTCTTTTCATCTTCTACGCACCTCAGGAATCACTTTATTTGCAAGCGTATCTTTCATATTCACAATTTTAAAAGCATCATCGACCAGATGGTAATAGTAAAATGTTTCATCCGGTGACTTGTGACCAAGATATTTGCTAAGATAAGGCATCATAGTATTAATATCAATATCATTCATAACCCATAAATTTATTCTATCAACAACAAAAGTATGTCTAAGACAATGAGGCGTTGGTTTTTTGTCACATTTCCTGGAACATTCAGTCATATTCCAAAATGCCTGAAATTTTCTGTCGATACTGCTTTTGCTAATATGATTGTCCACATTTAACCCTGGAAATAACCATCTTGGAATAAATCCTATAGTTTTCTTTATTTTAGCAAAATACTTGTTTAAGAGTTTATTCATATCATATGATAAATATACAAGCCTGTCTTTCTGATTTTTTCCATCACGTATTGTAATTATCCCGTTGTCAAAATCAACATCAGCAGTTTCAAGACTACACACTTCATTGTTTCTCATACCACAACAGTAATACAATCGGAAAATTATTGGGTACTCATCAGCAAGACGATTGAAGGCAGAGCAATTAAAAGCAGGATGATAATTGTCAACGATATTGAAAAGTTCTTTTATTTCAGATTTACTAAGAATGTGTACAGAATTATGATCTTCGCCAATTGAAATCATTGGTACATGACATTCTATTCCAAGTGACTTAATGTACCTGCAGAATTGCCTTAATGCACATACTCTTCCAGATTGACTGCTTTTACTTTCGCTATCAGATAAACGGCATAACCATTTTTCTATTCTTTTCGCTGTAATATGAATATCTTTATATCCGTTAGATATCCAGTATTCATCAAATCTTTTTAACTGATATGCACTGCCATTAAAGATGCATCCTGACATTCTTCTTTCAATTATGTACTTCTCGATATATGGAGCGAGGACACTGTTATACTGATAGTTCTTCTTCTCAGTCATATCGATTTACCTCCATGCAAAGATTTGTTTCCTCAAGGGATAATGGACATAAAAACATTCTGTCAGAATCAAGATTCAAATATTTCATAAGTTGTTCTTTATTTCTATGACCAAGTAAATCTGAAATTACATTTTTCTTTACATTGTTCTTAAGAAGTTCTGTTGCAAATGTTCTTCTTGTAACATGAAATCCTGAACCGCTTATACTTCTTTCAGGCAATGTCCTTTTCAAAGCACTGTTACATACTGATTTTGTCACTGCATTAAATGGCATTTTAGCTTTAGTAAACAATATATCACTATTTGTTTTTCTATTCTTCAGATAAAGATATATTGCATTTCCTACTTCTGTAGGCATAGGAACTTCTATTTCATAAAGAGTCTTCTGCTGTACGATTTTTATAGTTTGTCTTTTCCAATCAATATTTGAAGTACGCAGATTAACAATATCACATGCCCTTAGTCCCATTTTAAGTCCTATCATTAGAATAGCACGGTTTCTAAGTTCAATCTCTGTTTTAGCTTTACTTAGTCTTTTGGCGATTTCATGCATTTCTTCCTTGGTGAATGTCGTTACAATTCTCTCCTTCTTCTGAAAAACAGTGTACAAAGAGATATGTATACCATAAGGAATTATTTCATTGCGTTCAAGATATTTAAGGAAATTTCTAATTCTGCAGTTGTATGCATTTTTTCCTTCTGCTGTTTCATGAGTATCAGAAATATTGAACAGATGTATTGTTTCATGTGTGATTTCAGAAAATGAAGTTATTCCTTGTTTAATCAATGAAAAACAAAATCTTATTACAGAATAACGATACATGTCTATTGTTGATTTGCACCAGCCTTCTTTCTTTTTCAGATTAATAAAATTGATAAATTCAGTTTTACACCAGTCAGGTAAACTATCACATTTCAGTTTTTTAAACGTATTTTTTCTTTCTGGTGTTATCTTTTTTTCTTCTAAAAAAGAATCAAAAAGAAATAGAATTCTTTTTAGACTTTTACATTCAGTTTTTCGTATACTTGTTTTATGAATATCAAGCCATATATCTGCGATTTCCGGATTATACGGATAATGGTTTATATTTAAAAATACAAGTAAACTGTGTATAGTATATCTGGCTTCTTTTACTACAGAAACACTGTATCCTGCAGACTTTATTTGTTTTGTGAACTCGATGGCTAATTCAATAAAAGCCTCATCTATTTGAAAGCATGTTCTTTCAGACATTATTGTTGCTATCTCATTTATCTGAATGCTTGTCAGCATTTCATTGTAAATGACTCTGTTGTGTTTTTCTAAATACGGATACCATTGAAGTATCGGTGATATATATCCATACGAAGCCATGTATGCTAATATATCCTGCAGATTTTCGCAATTGCGTTGATGTTTGTTTTCTGCAATATATTCTGATACAAAACTGTATGTGATATCATATGGCGTAATACCGGTTTGCTGTGCTTTGTAGAAAAACCTTGATAAAACAAATCTGGTTTTATTAATAGTTGAAGGAAGATAGTTGAGACTTTTTAAAAAATCATCAAGTATTGATTTCCATTCTTCATTCAATTCTGTATATATTGGTAGATTGAATGCATACAGGCAATAGTGTTTTATAGAGCCTGTTTCATAAACTTCGTTCAATCTCTGAATAGTAATAAGATAATTGTCTTTTGAATCTAATGAATCATACCATTCAAGTGCTTCAGAATATGAATAAGTTTTTTTAGTGGATACAAGATAGTCTTTAAGTTTCTCCAGACAGTTAAGCGAAGCATAGTAGGCTGTTTTCTTTGCTTCAGAAGATACAAGATATTCTATAACAACACGACTATTGTTATTGTATTCAACAATCCAGCTGTTGTTTTCCAGAATTTCTTTTGAAACAATTTGTGCGTAAAATGGTTTTCGTTTTG
>JAZPYX010000076.1:0-16320 GCA_045544395.1 Clostridia bacterium | reverse complement strand
TTTTACAGCGGTGCTTGTGACGATGAATTTACCGCAGTCGAAATTGAAAGTCTGATATCTGTTATCAATACAATGGAACTACCACAACACGAAATGGGCGCAGCCTTTGCAAGGTATCATTATCTACTTGAACAGTATACCAGATTCAAGGCAATAGCAGAGCGCACAGCGATAAAGAACCGATACAGCTATTTCTATACTATGCTTGTATCGGATAGAGACAAACAGAGGGCAGGTGATGAACCGTGAACGAATACCTCAATATCTCACAAATTGCAAGGGAACTGAATGTATCACGGCAAGCCATATACAACAAGCTCAAATCACCTGAGATATCAAGTGTAATGTGTCAATACACTGTCCGACACAATAACAGAACACTTTACACTTCCGATTTTGTAAACGTCCTAAAACAAGCCTTCGAAAGTGTAAATACTGTCCAGACACTTGACACAATATGTCAAGAAGAAGTGTCAAGCTCGTTACAGTCTCAGCTTGATCTGTTAAAGGCTACAATTGACACTCTTACAATTCAGCTTACAGAAAAAGACAAGCAAATTGCAGAGAGAGACAAACAAATATCAGATGCAGCGGCGGAACGTGAAAAGCTGACAGTGGAGAGACAAACCACACTTGCAAGGCTGTTTAGTTTACAGGACAAAAACGAAAAGCTCCAACTTGAATTGAATGAATACAAAAGCATTGTAGACAAAAAGAAAAATGTAATTGAAGTGGATGCAGCACCAACGAAGGAGCAAGCCCCTGCACCGACAGAAAAAGAACTTGCTGAAGATCCACCACAACAAAAATTATCCTTTTTTCAAAGGCTTTTCAGGAAGCGGAGCGAGTAACTTACTTTGTCAAAAGTAATATTTATTACCTTTGACAGACTTACGTCCATCAAAGGTACAAAGAGCTCTCCGAGGGGCAAGGTTTCCCCTTGCATATCATCTACCGTTTCTTCTGCTCTCCCTATATTTTTTCGTGTTGCTTTTCCTGTTATACTTAAAAGTTATTTGTTTGTCAAGTATTTAAAAGTATATAAGCTCATTTTTGTTTACGATGTATTTTAATAAAACAGCAGACATATGCCTGCTGTTTTATTTATGTTAAAAATACCCATTTAAAAATATATTTTCAGATAAACCTTCCTCATCATAATCATATCAAATACATCAATAATTCCATCTTCACAAATATCGCCTGCCGTCCAGTCATTAAGTTCGGCTGAACCAAGAAGATAGCGCTGAAGCATAATCAGATCTGCTATATTAAATTCACGATCAGCATTTACATCCCCGATTATTTTTTCTTGAATTGGTTCAAGGATAAATTTTTGACCATCGCCATTCCAAAATTCCCATTGGCATATATTTGCTCCATCCTCCTTGCTAATAGTATAAATATCTATACAACGCACTTTACCAGACAAAAGTGTCATGAATGAGTATGAGCCATCCTCATTGTGTATAAGAACGAACTTTTGTGATTCATCACCATTAAATGGTTTAGACGAGATATTCGCACCATTATCTGGTGAATTATCATCAATTGTCATAGAGTTCCCATTGTTATCAATAATTGCATAGACACCATTCTCAACTTCCTTTATCTTCCACTCTTGTTTGATAGACTGAATAATATTTCCATCTCTTTCAGATAGATACAATCCACTATTAACGTTTTTTATGGCATATTTCCCTTCATTTATACGAACTGGTTCAGTTATATCATTTGCTTTTACATAAGCAGCTTTTTTACTTCCCCAAATACATGTATTATTACCTGTTGCAGTAAATGTCATGTGAATTTTATTATCTCCAGATTCGTCTTCTTGAGGAAGAAACGCACCTTTATATGTTACATTCTCAATAGTTGCTGACATATAGGGCGTACCGTTATGCATTGTCCATTTACCTTTAATATCTCCTGATATTGAGCCGTCATCATTGAGGTATATTTTTTTTGGTTTTTCTATATCAGCACTTTTCTCATTCTCAAATTTTTGATTCAGAGTATGAAATATAAATTCATATTCCCCTGTTACGGCTTCTGTAGAATGGCCGTTTTTTGAAAGTTTTTCTCCGCTGTATTCATAAGGGGCGGCAGTTAACCATCCTTCTTCATTCATAATAAGCTGATGAACACGTACTTCGTGAGCTCCGTAATTATCATCAAATTTTGTATGGTAAATAACGTAAAGTCGCCCATCATCATCCATCAGAGCAGAATTATGTCCTTGGGCTTTAAACGGTTTTTTATTGCAGCTCCACTGGTAATTACTCATTAGTCTTTCACCAATATTTCCACCAATATTATCTCCGCCACGTGGGAATATTGGACTATTTCCATTTTGATCAGTATAAGGACCGTTGGGCGATCCACTGCGGAATATACGTATATTGTATCCACCGTTAGAATTATAGAATCCGTAGGATATAAACAAATAATAATATCCTTTTCCTGTTACCGGATCTTTCATGTATTCAATATATGGTCCTTCTCCAGAAGCCCATTGTCCTCCAGCAATATGAGTACCAAGATAGGGATCAGATGTATTTGTATTAAGTGGGTACTTTACGTTGTAATCACGAAGACCTGTTTGTTCATCAAGTTCAAGCATATAAATACCGCCGAACCATGAACCATATACCATCCATAATTTACCTTCTTCATCATAAAAGACTGTTGGATCGATAGCATTTGTGCCGTAAGCGGCATTCCATCTTCCATTTTTATCAAGATATCGTTTAAGATCAGGTGATTTGCCTAACACCTTTTCTACATCAGTATTTTTATAATTATTAGCTTCATTTGCAGGCTTGGTTTCAAATCCTGACCACACAATAGTTCCTTGATATTTGTAGGGACCTTCCAGTTTATCAGAAGTGCAAAGTACAATTGAACTGTGCCAGTCTAAGCCATTAACTGATAAATACATACAGTATTTATTCATTTTTTCATTGTAAATAATATCCGGCGCCCACATATTACCTGATAGATCATAGTTTTTAGATGTATTAGACCATTTTTCGGGAATAGATAAATCCTTATGTATATCATTAAAAAATGTTGTTTTTGTAGAACCTTTATTTGAATTTGCAACATAATGCCAATTCATGAGATCATTTGTTTTAGCCGCAGCAAGATGAGAACCTATAATAAAGTAAGAGTCTTCGGTTTTTAGAATAGATGGATCATGGACGGCCACTCTATCATAGTTGCCTGCTGCATTAACAATAATCGCATATGATTGAGACAAAAACAAATAATTAAGAAATAATATCCCTAAAATAAACCATAAAACTAATTTTTTTATGATAAAAAGGAATGGAATGTTACTCGACTTCATATAAATACTCCTTTCGTGTTTTATCAGTTGATTGTTTAGCTGGCCAGCTATATTTACAAATTCATTATACCATATTATTATGTTTTTGTCAACATTTGCTCGGCACACAGCATTGTTGACGTGATGTATATTAAATAACCAATTGACATACGAAATAATTGGTGATATAACAAAGATACGTGAGAATGCTTTTGCTAATACTGAATATGCTGACCGCGAAACTTTCTGGAATTGTTCCATCTGATTTGAAACAAAAGGAACAAGACCATGACAACAGCAGAGGATTCAGCCGAGGAAGATCACGTTGAATATATGACTTAATTAAAATAGTTTTTGATAAATCATTGACAACGATATGCTACCTTGGTATGATATTAGTAATGGAGAACACAGCTATGCTGATCATCATTATAGGCGGTTGCTATGGTAAAGTAGGTGTACCATTTGTTGCAGTAATACAGTTCATTGCGTATATGCTTTTTATTTTTTTCCCATTTTCGATCAGACTTGCATCATTCACACAAAAACTTCTCGGACATCATCTGATGACCGCAGTCATATTTACCGTATGCGGTTATATTCTTGCTATCGCTGTTACTCTTGTGCTTGAAAACATCTGGTGGAAAAAGGGCGACAAGTTCGCAGCTCCCAAAAAAGCATTACTGGCGGCGCTGGAGGTGCAAGCAAATGAATAAAGTGAATAAGAAGGCAAAGTATTTAAATTTATCTGCTCAGTGTGTTCTCTGTATCTCGGTAGCTGTGTTCTCCATTACTAATATCATACCAAGGTAAAGAAAAATGATCGTCTGAAGACGTTAAAAAAAGTCGTTATGAAAAGAGGTAATCAAATGAAAAGCATCAAGCTAACGGTCAAGCCTGACAAGACAGGTGCTCGCATAGCCCCCGAGATCTACGGACATTTTTCCGAGCACCTCGGCAGATGTATCTATAACGGTCTCTACGTCGGAGAGGATTCTCCAATTCCCAACAAGAACGGTGTGAGAAAGGATATCATCGAGGCACTCAAGAACATAAAGATCCCTGTGCTGCGATGGCCGGGCGGATGCTTTGCTGATGAGTACCACTGGAAGGACGGTATCGGCCCGAAGGAGACCCGAAAAAAGATGGTAAACACCAACTGGGGCGGAGTAGTCGAGAACAACAGCTTTGGTACTCACGAGTTTATGGATCTCTGCGAAGAGTTGGGCTGTGAGCCGTACATAGGTGCAAACATCGGCAGCGGTACCGTTCAGGAAATGGCTGAGTGGGTAGAGTATATGACCTTTGACGGCATTTCTCCTCTCACTGAGCTCAGAAAGAAGAACGGACGTGAGAAGCCCTGGAAGCTCAAGTATTTCGGTATAGGCAATGAGAACTGGGGGTGCGGCGGAAATATGCGCCCTGAGTATTATTCCGATGTCTATAAGCACTATCAGACCTTCTGCAAAGACTATAGTGGAAATCAGCTCTTCAAGATTGCCTGCGGTCCTACAGACAGGGACTACAACTGGACAAGAGTGCTGCTTCAGAACGTCAAGCCAGGACAGACAAATAGTATCTCTCTGCATTACTATACGCTCCCTACAGGAGACTGGTCTAACAAGGGCTCGGCTACAAAGTTTTCTGACGAGGAATATTACAAGACCATCCGTAATACCCTCTGCATGGAGGAGTTCATCTGCGGTCACGAGAAGATCATGGATCAGCTTGATCCCGATAACAGAATAGGCCTCATCGTTGATGAGTGGGGCTGCTGGTATAACGTCGAGGAAGGAACTAATCCAGGATTCCTTTATCAGCAGAACACTATGCGTGATGCTATCGTGGCTGCCGTGAACCTCAATATCTTCAATAAACACAGCAGCCGTGTAATTATGGCTAACATAGCTCAGATGATAAATGTGCTCCAAGCTATAATCCTGACCGAGGGTGAGAAACTCATCCTTACTCCGACATATCATGTGTTCGAGATGTATAAGGGGCATCAGGGCGCAACCCTCGTTGTGAGTGAAAATGACGACTTCATCCAGAACGGCGTTCAGATGATAAGCACTTCGGTCTCAAGAATCAAGAAGGGAGATCTGCTGGTGACAGCTTCAAATGCTTCGCTTTATGAGACCGTGAAGCTTGAGATAGACACGGGCGACTTTGCCCCTGCAAAGGCTCAGGCAAGAGTGCTGACCTCGGGTAGCGCAAGAGATTTCAATAATTTTGAGGCTCCGGAGAATGTAAAGCCCGTAGCAGCATCCGCCTCTGTCGAGAATGGCAAGACTTACATCGAGCTTCCTCCATGCTCAGTAGTTTCCGTCAAGCTCTCAAATTAATGATTCCGTGTAAGAAGTGTCTGCTCGCTGAGCTTTCTTCTACTGACTATACCAAAAGTCTTTTGGAGTATATCGCCTCAGTGCCGCCTGACAGGCGTGTGGATGAGCAGACTTATCAGGCGAGACTTGATGTTTGCCGGCAGTGTGACGATTTGCAAAATGGTATGTGTGCTCAGTGTGGCTGCTATGTTGAGCTGAGAGCGCTCAAGCCGGAGCAGTCATGCCCCCACCCTTTGTATAAGTGGAGCAGCATATCTGAAAATTAGATCAATATGGTTCTTAATCTACACCTCTGCTGTATGACGGGTACAGATATGTTGAGTATCGCACCGTACTTATAATCCATCTTCGATTTCGCTAAAGGGAAGATTGGATCGAAGCATTGATTGTACGCTGCTGCTGTGTAAGCAAAAAGCTGTAAAAGAAACTAAGCAAAAATGAGAATGGTCTTACGCAGAATATTATTGATGCAGCAGCTGAAATTCTATGTAAAAGAAAACACCCGTTTTCTTTTACATAGAATTTCAGCTGCTGCATAAGTGGTATTCAGCGTAATTTCATTTCTGTTTTTACCATATTTCTTTTACAACTTTTTGTTTACATTGCAGTGAGATGTGTGATATAATAAGGTGTAAATATATCTTCGGAGGCGGATTTATGAGTAAAGTATACGGATATTGCAGATGCAGCACCGATGAAAACAAACAGGATATATCAAGACAAGTACGTGAGCTGAAAGAAATGGGAGCTGTTCCCGAGACGATTTTCACCGAATACATCTCAGGCATGAAGGAAAACAAGATTGAACTGCAAAAGCTGCTGAACGTGATCCGCAGCGGTGATACCCTTGCCGTAACGGAGCTGTCGAGACTGACAAGAAGCACAAAGCAGCTGTGCGATATCATCGAAACGGTGAAAAATAAGCAAATAAAGCTGATTATCAAGGACTCTATCACCATTGACTGCACTAACGGTACACTCGATCCAATGACTGCTGCCTTTCTCCAGATCACAGGAGTTTTTGCAGAACTGGAGCGAAATATGATCTCTGAGCGTACTAAAAGCGGCTTGAGGAACGCCAAAGCAAAGGGAAAGCGTATAGGCAGACCGCATACGAATGTTGACGATCTCCCCGATTTCTTCTACCGTGACTACGAATATCTGATGCATGGGATGGCCAGTAAGACCGATACAGCGAAGTATCTGAATATAAGCAGACCTACACTAAACAAGTATATTCGGCTGTATTCCGTCATTTATGAGTATGCAGCCGAGTATAATGAACGTTTCGGTCAGATCTTCCCTATAGCAAGATTGAAGATAAATTATAAGTATAGTGAGATCCTCGATATTGCTGTAAAATGCTTAGAACAGGGAGAAAATGTTTATTTGTTGGGCATTTTGAAGTAAAAATCTGATATTAGGTTAATTATAATACTCAAATATTTCATTTGCCCTTTCCTCGCCGATATAAAAGCTATTAGTCAATATATCATTTATGGTTATCCATATATAGGGAGTCAGCATTATTATCTTATAGAATCCATTCTGATAGTTTCAATAAGATTCTGTTTCTTAAATTTTTTTATTTCAATATAAGTGATAGTTAGAACTACAATATAAGTAATACATACACTGAATATCGCTACATACAGCGGCAAATGGAATTTGATGGGAAATGCGTTCCTGATCGAAAGATTTATCAGCCATGGAATCAGCAGACCTAATATTCCGCCTTTTACGGTTGCCTTCATTGTACAGTACATACTTTCACTATAGAGCATTTTCTTTAATGCCTTGCTGGTCATTCCGACACTTTTGAGTACTGCAAATTCCTTGCTCCTTGCACGGATGTTTGCAGCAACAGTGCTGATGAATCCTGCAAATCCTATAAGCGAAATCAGAATAACAAATCCATACAAAATGACTTCTCCTAAAACCAACATGACATTAACAGCCTTAACGATGGTGTCTTCTCTGCTTATTCTTACGGAATATCCCTGATTTTCATATGAATCATCAGACAGAACAGGATAATATTCATCCATAACAGAACGGGCGTATTCGGTAAATTCTTCTTCCTGTTCACCGGGTTCACACTGCCAGTCAAAGCTTCTTGCACTTGCTCCCGGAATTATTACCATAACCGTAGCTCTGTTCAGATAATCAAAAAGCCATTCATCAAGGTCGCTGCGGTCAAGAAATCCGTCTATTTCAAGAGAAGACGTCTGACCATCGGGAGTTACAAGGGTAAATTCCTTTAACTCCTCTGAAAAAGGAGTAATTTCCTTTCTTTCGCCTGATTCATTGTATGTGTATGTGTTTATGAGAATATTTCCACCGTACTTAGTGCCGGTTGCTTCGCATATATTCCGGTAAAGATCGTCAGTCATCGAAACCATGTCAAATTCCATTTCTCCGAATTCGTTGAGCATACCGTCTGTTTTCTTTGCTGCTTCGGTAAATTCCGAGGAATCTGCCTTAGCATAATAGGTATCTTTATTTCCGCCTATTCCCCAGACTTCAAAATCTCCGAAAGCATTGAGTTTTTCGTTAATTTCATTGTAAGTCTCTGAATTGATCGGATTCAGTATGATATCCTGCCGTCTGCCAGTATCCGGATTATTTCCTTCATTTCTGAGAGATGTATAATCCACAAGGAGTCTGTTATTTTTTGATTTCATATAATTTTCCAGATCATTAAGCTGGGCAGCCAGACCGAATGTTGCAAGCAGAAGACAGATTCCCATAGAAAGTGCCTTTATTGCAGGCTTGAATGATTTTTTATTTCTGCTTATGTTTCTTACACCAAGTTCGCCTTCAAATCCCCAGAGTTTCTTCCAGAATGAACTGCCTGAGATCTTGCTTGTTTCTTTGCTGTGTTTGTTTCCGAATCTTACACACTCAACTGCAGTTATTTTACTCATTTGTTTTGCAGGTTTCTGAGCTGATATCAGAACAGTAAAAAGTGAAAAGACAGATGCAAAGATCAGGCTGTATACATTCACGGAAAATTCAAGTTTTAATTCAAATCTTCTCATTACTATGCTTTTAGTGATCTCAACCAAATTATCTATATATGAATCTGCGATCTTAATGCCAAGATAACCGATCAGTATTCCGAGAATAAGCCCGATAGGGATACTTATGATACTGAGCCACAGACCTTCGCTTATTACAGTCTTTTTTATTTGTTTAGATGTTCCGCCAACGCACTTTAAGATACCCAGTTCTTTTATGCGGTCATTTGCTGAAGCCTGAAAAATATTGGAAATTACACTTACGGACATAAACACGATCAGACCTGTCAGTATAAACGCAGGTATGAATATCATAGCATTATATACTCCGCCGTATTCGTCAAAATCGTTGCCGAGAGCACTTTTCAGCATAGCCACGGCACTGGAAGCAAAGCACATTATCGTAGTGATAAGAACTGTTGACAGTACAATTGCCAGAACTGTTCCTGATGTTCTTTTTTTGTTCCTTATCAGCTGATTCATGGCAAGCTTTGAAGTTATCTTCATTTTTTTATCACCTCATCATTGATAATATTGCCGTCTCTCATAGTAATGATCCTGTCAGTTTGAAGTGCTATTTTATCATCATGAGTTATGAGCAGTACGGTCTGATTGAACATCTGATTGGAATATTTCAGAAGATCCATGATCTCTATTCCTGTCTTGCTGTCAAGGTTTCCCGTCGGCTCATCTGCCAGCACGAATGCGGGATTGTTGATAAGAGCCCTTCCTATGGACACTCTTTGCTGCTGTCCGCCGGACATTTCACCCGGAAGATGCTTGGCTCTGGTGTTAAGTCCCAAAGCATTTACGATCTCATTCAGTTTGTCTCTGTTCTCCTTTCTTCCGTCAAGCAGCCATGGAAGCATGATGTTTTCCTCTGTTGTCAGGGTAGGGATAAGATTGTAGAACTGATATATCATGCCAACATTTCTTCTTCTGAATATAGCAAGTTCATCCTCATCCATTGAGGTGATCTCCTTGCCTTCTATTTTTACTGAACCGGATGTAGGATTGTCTATGCCGCCGATTTGGTTCATCAGCGTGGATTTTCCTGAACCGGAAGCGCCAACGATTGCAACAAATTCTCCTTTTTCAACTGAAAACGAAACATTATTAAGAGCAACGACCTTTGCCTCACCCTCTCCGTATACTTTGGTTAAATTTGATACTTCTAAAACAGCCATAATAAAATATTGCCTCCTCATGATATCATGTGTAATTTTTTGTTTCTAATGCAATTCTATACAACAAAAATGACTTTTCAGTGACTTAATAAAAAATCAAAGTGACGTTTCAGTCATTTTAAGGCTCACAAAATCAATTATTGAATACAAAAACATAATATCTTGACAAATTATATCACCTGTTGTATACTGAAAAAAATTAAACAGCATTAATTTGTGCTGTACCGCCTTAAACGGAGGAATAAAATGTATAAGATACTAATCCTTGAAGATGATGTAATGATCGCATCCGGACTTGCATATGCAATTGAATCAGAAGGTTATGAAGCAGTGATCGCCAAGAATATAAAAGATGCAGCTGAATTAATAAAAATTTCAGAATTTGATCTGGGAATCCTGGATATGCAGCTTCCTGACGGCAGAGGCATTGATATCGGAAAGAAACTGAAAGAAGACAATATTCCCGTCATATTTCTGACAGTTGAAGATGACGAATCCAATATAGTCAAAGCGTTTGAGAGCGGAGCAGATGATTATGTTGTCAAGCCATTCAAAATAAGAGAGCTGCTTGCACGCATAAAACGTATTTTTGGCTGGAACAAGGACAGCAAAGAAGAATTTGTAAAGATAGGCAGTGTAAAAATAGATACGGCTATGGGAAAAGTATATGTTAATGATGAACTTGTGGAACTCACTGCGCTTGAATACAGATTACTGCTGATATTTGCAGGCAACAGGGGCATTCTTCTTACACGCAACCAGATACTGGAAAAAATATGGGATTCTGCCGGAAACTTTGTTGAAGACAATACACTTACTGTTTATGTAAAGCGACTGAGGGAGAAACTCGGCAAAAACATTAATATAGAAACTGTAAGGGGAATAGGTTATCGTGTGGATTAACAAAAAGGAAATAGAAAAATTGTCAGACATTCTAAGAGACAATACCTTAATTACGGAACATGATATAAGAGACAATAAGGAGGGCGCTTTCTCCATTTTAAAAAATGACATATATACTTTAGTCACATCACAGAAGGAGCAGTTAAAGAATACTCAGAAACAAAGAGATGTACTGGCGGAATATATGTCGGATATTTCTCATCAGCTGAAAACGCCTATTACATCCATGGAGATCATGATAGATCTGCTTGAAAATGCTGCACCTGAGAAACAGGCTGAATTCATATATAATATCAAACTAATGCTTGGCAAAATGGAATGGCTTGTAAAGAATCTCCTTAACATGGCAAAAATTGATGCAGGCACAATCAATTTTTCAAGGGAAAAAATAAAAGTATCGCAGCTTATGGAGAATGTACTTCCTTCTGTCAGCATTCTTCTTGATATAAACGAACAACAAATAGATATCCTTAATGACACAGTTATGGAATGTGACAAACGCTGGACGGTAGAAGCGCTTACAAATATTGTCAAAAATGCCATCGAACATTCTCCACATAATACAAAAATTGAGATAGACTGCGGAGAAAACTCCATATACAGGTGGATATCGGTAAGAGATCACGGAACGGGCATTGACATAGCTACATATTCAGCAATGTTTCAAAGATTTCAATATTCTACGAACGAAGCCGGATTTGGTATTGGCTTGCCGTTAGCCCTTTCTATCATCAAAGGACAGGGCGGTGATATAGATCTGGAAATCCCATTAAAAGGAAACGGCTCTATATTTATGATGAAATTTTTTAAATAATATATGGAACTGCATACTTCATAATTTTTTAGCGAGATCATCACCCAATTTTTTTATTTCAAAGTAAAAAACAGAAAAAATATATTGAATGCGATACCAAAAGGCATATAATCAGAAATTGCGGTAGAAGCAAGGGAACACCTTGCCCCTCGGAGAGCTTTTGTATGCGTTCCATAGCAGATACAACAATGTTCTACCTTATACGTCCCCCTCTATAGTAATTATCATCATTATGTTCCTGTTGTTTCAAATCAGAGGGAACAGGCATTAGTTTTACAGCAGTTTCATAAATGTGATTTAATGCTTTATTACAAAAACTAATGAACTTGCTATCTTTAAACTTGCCTATCGGGTCAGGAATTTTACCGCAGTAAATAGCCTTTCTCGCTTTAGTTCTGAGATCTTCAGGCATTTCTTTACAAGCCCTGCTATATTCAATAAATGTCTTATTGATATCCTTCTTCGTTAAATTCTCCGCTGTCAGAGCTTCTATTTTCTTATTTTTTTCAATTTCGGCATCTGCCGCCTTCTGCTTTTTATCCATATTATGTTTCACGTATTTTTGGAGCAAATCAAGATTTCTCATCACTGTTCCCCGTGAATCTGACGCTATGAACGGAAAAGTCATAAATCCCAGATATTTTTGTAATTCCTTAGCTGCCATATTGAGTTTTTCCTCGGCAGAGAACTGCGGAGGATATTCAATGCACCGTTTGTATGAACGGGCAGTGCCGAATTTCTGAAAATATTCAGCAGCATATGATTCAAAATTATCTTCCAGTTCTTTAGCCTTTATGAGATCATCCTGTGCATCGTTCTTTATAGGATTATCCTCCAGCCATGTAACAATTATTGCCTGACGCATACACTTGTTTCTCAGCCCGATCAGATGAACGATCTCCTGTTCCATAACAGGAGGCTCTGCTTTAGCAGCACCTGTGTCTGAGCTGCCTGTTGGATTTTTGCTGACAATATGAGTTTTAGGCTTAAAATCAGCAAGTTTGTTTATCCCTTCAGCGGATGAAACAATTACTTCATTATGTACTTTTTCAGCTTCATACATTTCTTTCAGTTTGTTGCCCAGCATTTTTATCTTCGATGCGATCTGTTTCAGCTGTTCCGCAAGTTTTCGCATTAAACTGTTTTTCTCACGGATCTCATTATTTATCTCAACACGCTCAGAAATACTGCCTTTAGCAGCGATCTGCCTTGCAGCATAACCTTCATGCACAGTCGGTATCTGATCTATCCCCTGTCTTTCATAGCTCCTGTGGTCTATGCGTTCCTGCTCGGAAAGACGAGCATTGCAGCAGTCAGCCCAGGCTGAACGCCATTCCTCAACACGTTCCTTCCTGTTCCAGTCGTTGTAGTCCTCTTTGTGATTCTTATACTGTTTTTTCCCCGATTTATCGACTTTCTGAAAGATACGCTGTCCATTCTCGTCAAGATCATAGACCTTGCGGCTCTTGGGAGCCCATTTGCCATCTTCGGTAATACTACGCATAGTAGCCATGATATGAGCATGAGGATTGCCATCACCTTTATCATGTAAGCTCCAGTCAACACACATTCCCTGTTCGTTCAGGCTCTTAACAAAGCTGCGGACTGTGTTTATCTGTTCATCCCTGTTCAGCTCCTTCGGCAGAGCGACCTCAAACTCTCTCCATAATTGAGCATTTTTATTTTTTTCAATAGAGTGAACGGAGTTCCAGAGTATTTCACGATCTGAATATTCGGCAGGGGCATTATCACACAAGGATATCTCGGAAAATACAATACCGCTTTTCTTGGTATAGTCCGAGATCTGACCTGTTTCATTGTCTTTCAGTTTGTCGCCTGACCGATAAGCAGCGGCGGCTATTGCACTTTGTCCGTTGGAACGGCTGCCGATCTTAATGCTGCAATGATAGATAGCCATAAGCAGAAGTCCTTTCGTGAAATATAAATAGGGAAGTCAAGAGGGGAAAGCTCTTGCGGAGAGGTCAAGGAGAGGCAGAGCCACACCTTGTGGGCAAATCCAAAAGGGGCAAAGCCACGTTTGGCAGGGTCAAGGGACAGTGTCCCTGCCCTCGGAGAGCGCACTGAACATACACCATTGAAACGAAGTGGAAAGGGTGTATAAGTGCGCCCTTAGTAGGATACTAAACAAAGTTTAGCATAAAATCTTAGCTTTGTCAAGCTCCTCACGGCTGCGCCGTATTCAATAAATGATACCTTGACTGAAAAAAAGAAAAGTGGTATAATCAGAAAGAAAGGTGGTGCTGTAATGTCAGGTACAAAACGCACAATAGAAGAACAGATAGCAGAATTACAGAAGAAGCAAAAAGAGCTGAAGGAACAGGAGAAAAGACTGAGAGCAAAAAAGTCAAAAGAGGAAAGAGCAAAACGAACAAAGCATCTCATAGAAATGGGAGGAACAATCTACAGCATCCTCGGCAGAGAATATGTAGAAGGAGATATAGAAAGACTGGCTGCGTTCCTGAAAGGACAGGACAACAGAGGAGGATATTTCTCTAAAGCTATGAATGACTTTCCGGATGATTCTGTGATAAACCAGAACACTAATAACGAAAAAAATTGATATGTAAGAAAAAGACGAATTATCACAAGTCTGATAGCTCGTCTTTTTTCATAACATATTCTGTTCGGAAAAAGTTAGCGCAGCAGCTACGATTTGAGCAGCCTGCAATGCAATGTAAAAGCATATACGCTCAGACGTTCCACAAGAGCCGTGAACGCCTTTGCAAGCTCAAAGAGGTATAATTACCCTTGAAACAACACAAGGACGTTACAACGCATTTTAGACAGCATTTCAACAGCTTCGCATTGATTTTGTGTTTTAAAATTGAATTATAGGCATAAACTATTGACAAATGGGCAAAAATGTAGTACAATGTAGTACAGAAAGGAGTGTGAGCTTATGGCATTTAGCATCAGACTTACGGAAAATGAAAAGCGTTTAGCTGATAGCTACGCAAAAATGCACTCTATGTCAATAGGGGAAGCTTTTAAAAGGGCATTATTTGAAAAAATAGAAGATGAATATGATTTAGCTGTAGCAGAAGAAGCATATAAAGAATATGTTGACAGCGGTATGAAGTCAACACCAATTGAAGAACTTTGGAAGGAGCTTGACTTGTGAGCTATAGTGTAGAATATACTCCTCGATTTGCTAAAGAGTTTAAAAAGCTCGACAAGTATACACAGAAGCTAATAAAAGCATGGATTAATAAAAATCTTGTAGGAACCGACAATCCTAAATCTCATGGCAAAGGATTGACATCTAACAGATCGGGACAATGGCGTTATCGTATCGGTGATTATAGGCTAATATGTAGAATAAAGGATAATGAGCTTGTAATATTGGCTCTTACTATCGGTCACAGAAGTGAAGTGTACGATAACTAATATCAGTGGAGCAAGCTATAACGGTTTGCTCCCTTTTCTTTTCTGTCAGTCAATCACTCAGAGCAGGCGGCGGAGAACAGCGGAGCCGCCCTTGATTGATAGAATGATTTAAAAGTGATTTAATATTGATTTAAAAGTGATTTCGGTTGCCATAGATGACGCTATATAGCCAAATACAGAATCAATTGACTACTTTGTTTTCCTGATTGACTACTTTGTTTTCCTCAATTGACTACTTTGTTTTTCTCGATTGACTACCAACATATTGACAAAGTAGTTTATAAGTGGTATAATTGTTGAAACAGGAAAAGGGGGCGCTTGTATGCCAAATTTGTTTAAAAACGCAATAGTACAAAAAAGAAACATCTTAAACGAGCTGAGAGCTACTAACTTGACGTTGCAAGAATTGCGATTTTTTACGATATATCTTTCAAAGATCAACCCATACGACAAAAGCACAAAAGACGTAATATTCCCGTTAGAGGATTATAAAAAGATAATGGGATATGACAAAATCAGCTTGCAACATCTCAAAGCAAGTGCAAAAAGCCTATTGCAAAAAATCGTCAATATCCCCCTTGAAAGTGGTGGATTCCGTCAGATTGTTTTGTTCGATGAACTGAGAGTTGACAAGGACAATAGCGGCGAGTGGTATGTTGAGATTAGCGCAAGTCAAAAGGCGCTCCCCTTGATGTTTGATTTCAAGGACAGGTACTTCAAGTATGCGCTATGGAACGCCCTGAGGTTAAAGTCAGCAAATCAGATCCGAATGTATGAGATACTAAAACAGTATGAGACTATCGGCAAGCGTGAAATAAAAGTATCTGATTTGAGAGAGCTGTTAGGCATTGCCCCGAATGAATACCCACGTTGGAACAACTTTAAAGCAAAAGTGCTTGATAGTTGTCAGCAAGCATTGAAAGATACAACAGATATTTGCTTTACGTATGAGCGAGGGAAGACAGGCACAGGCGGCAAGTGGTTAACAATTATCTTTCATATAAGCAAGAACACACCACAAAATAGTCAGCTCACATTATTTGAGCAAGAACTCGAAGCAACATTACATCCACAAACTGCGGCATTATTTGCTGGAATGGTAGAACCGCCTGCGCAAGAGTCGCAACAATTAAACTTGTTGCCAGATGAACAGAGCAACAGCAACACCGATTTTTACAGCGGTGCTTGTGACGATGAATTTACCGCAGTCGAAATTGAAAGTCTGATATCTGTTATCAATACAATGGAACTACCACAACACGAAATGGGCGCAGCCTTTGCAAGGTATCATTATCTACTTGAACAGTATACC
>JAZPYX010000075.1:0-105293 GCA_045544395.1 Clostridia bacterium | reverse complement strand
CGTTTTTGTGCCTTTTTGCTAGCAAAACTTCGCCTCTCGACGTACCATCGTACGCCTTCGGGTAACCTGTAAATCCCTGTGTACAGGGATTTACAGCTCAGTTTGTCCGTTCTGAAGCATTTTTTCCTATCCCCAAAAAACAGGAGGTGTAAAAAACTCGTTTTTTTACACCTCCTGTTTTTCGTAAAGGACATTACATCAATATAACGTATTTATATACATGACAAAAATATTTTGTTTTTACTTTGGAAAAGCGGCAGGTATTCTTTTGTAACCAAAAGAAATATGAATCAGCCGAAACGAAGTGCAGTAGTTAGTTTGAGCACAATATACGCACAAACAACAAGGTTAAGAAAAATATATTGACAGTTTACGTAAAACCGCTTGTAACGGTTTCCTTTGCTGACAAGCGGTTTTAGTCTGTCCTACGGCAATAAGTTTGCCGTTACAGACGGCGGAATAAGGGCAATATATTTTTCTTAACAAAGACCACAAATTTATAAGACTGAAATCTATAGATAATTACGCCCCTGCGAGGCCGTTTGAAGGGGGTGCAGGGGGGAGATTCGGAATCCACTCTGCGTTTTGGTCCTTTTGTCGCAAAAGGGCAATAAGACCCCCTCAAAGAATGAGGGGGTAGGGGTGTGATGTTAGTCACGCTTTTTTATCGCATGAAGCTTTTTAATGTTTTGAATATAGCCGAAAAACTTCTTTCATCAGTTGAAATGTGATGTTAAATTCCTGTATCTGCTCGGCGAAATACTTACCATCTGACGGAATACCCTTATAAAAGTGCGGTAGCTTCCAAATCCGGTTTTAGCACAGATTTCTTCAAGCGTGTATCTTGTATCTGAAAGTAATCTTTTGGCTTCATTTATACGTACATTATTTACATAGGTCAGCATATTCATTTGTATATTTTTTTTGAATAACTTGGAAAGGTAGTTGGGATGAACAAGAAATTCTTCTGCGATTTTAGTTACATTGAGGTTTATGTCGGAATAGTTTTTTTCAATGTACATCTGAACATCGGAAATAAAGGAGTCTTCAATACCGCAATTTCGCATTTTTATTTCATCACAGCAACTTTTGAACAGTCCAAGAAGAGCACTTGTCATGACTGAAATTTCCGTACAATTGAGTATCAATCGCATTACAGAGGTTATATCGGTAAGAAGATACATTTCCCCTTCAATACCTGATTTGCAGGTTTTCAGAACCGTAGCAAGCATATCAATGTAAAGGCAGCGTATCATTTCAAGGGATGCAAAAATATTGTCAAAATTACGCGAATATATGTCGTTAAAAGTTTTTTCTATTTCATCATAATCTCCATTTTTAAGAAGCTTTATAATGGTCTGTTCCTTTTCAGGGGGGTAGAAATATGTAGTCTTGTGTTCTTCTTTGACGTCCATATAGTAGTAAAGACCATATGTGGATTTTTTAAGTGCATGGGCAAGCATATCAAGGGATTCACGGTATGCGTCAGGAAGAGTGTCTTTCCCTTTATGTGAATTTGAAGAAGAAACAATAATATCAAAATCAAATCTTCGAAAGAAATTGATAACGTCAGACATTGCATTTTCCAAAAATGTCTGCATAAATCTGACTTCATAATTAGCCCTCAGGGCGAATACATAGCAAAGATTTCCTTTAATTGTAGTTGCGTGAACTCTCAGCGAAAATTTTTCGATACATCTGTCTATAATGTCAGACAATAATGTATGTGCCGCCAAAGTAAGCTCTGCCTCGTTTTTATAATCGTCTCCAGTGTAGGTGAGGTTTACAATTATCAACAGATATTTATTAATATTAGGAAAAACAATGTCCTGATCTTCGGGATTGATATTTCCTAAAAGAATATCTGATAGCCTGCGTTCTTTTGTTGACTTTTTTTTTGCCGGATTTTTAACTGAATCTTCCATTTTTCTCACCCCTGAAGCTCTGAAAAATTACCAACAACATTATACATCACAAAAATTAAAAAATCAAGAGCAAAAAATGTACCGTAAAACAGCAATTTTTGTGCTTGTACAGTGTGAAATAATTTGGTACCATAACCAATGTAAAACAGTAACCAAAAAACAGAAAAAAATACGCAAAAACAAACCATTTTTGTTGCTATTTTACACCAAGTATATTATAATATACCTGGTGTAATTTGAAGTAAAGGAGAAACTGCTATGAAAATTGTTAAATATGAGGCGAATCTTGAAAATTACGGTGCAATGTCACTTGATTCAGAACTTGTAAAAGGCAGCGTTACATCTGAAAAAAGAGATGATGCATTTTTTATAAATGTTGACTGCGAATGTCAGTTTGAACCCTATGATTATACAAGAGTTTTTCAGCGCTACGGCTCTGTTTTGATTACTGTAGAAGTAGACAGTGTTGAAAAAATTCTTGCACAGCGTATAAAGTCGCCTTTCTGGGCAGGTCCAGAGTTTGCGGATGATTTTACTGATATTCCCGACAGAACACAGGTTCTTTTGTTAAAATGCAAGGATACCTGTAAGTTTATCTATGCCCTTGCTAACGAAAATTTTCAGACAACTTTCAGAAGCACAAAAGAAAAGGACAAATTTGAAATTTCAATTAATAAAATTTCACCCGATACGACTAAGGCAAAGGGTACTGCACTTATTATGACAGAGGACAAAGACCCCTACGAGGCTATCCGTAAAGGATTTGAAGTGCTTGAAAAAGAAAAGCTTATAAGAACAAAGCTTAAAAAGCATAAAAAATACCCCGAAACGCTTAATTACCTTGGCTGGTGTACCTGGAATGCATTTTATCACGATGTTACACACGACGGAATAATCGGTAAAATGGAGGAGTTCAAGGCAAAGGGTATTCCTGTAAGATGGGTGCTTATTGACGACGGCTGGTCGGAATACAATGACGATATGACTCTTCGCACAATTTATGAGGATAAGACGAAATTCCCCGGTGGACTTAAAGAGACTGTAAAAGTACTTAAAGAAAAATACGGTGTACTTTCTGTTGGTGCATGGCATTCTGCCACGGGCTACTGGAAAGGTACACAGTTCAAGGATGAAACAACTCTTTCAACACCTCAGGGAATAGAAGTTCCTGCAGGATATGAATTCTATTCAAAATGGCATACATATCTTAAAGAACAGGGGATTGACTTTGTAAAGGTTGACTGTCAGGGGAATATATGGGAGTATATGCATAATAACCCCGGTTCCCTTGCCGCAACAATAAAGGCACAGCAAGGTCTTGACAGATCTGCAAGGGAAAACTTTGAGTTTATGATTAACTGCATGGGAATGGTTAACATCAATATGCTTAACCGTGACGATTCAGTTATGTGCCGTAACAGTGATGACTTTTTCCCGCTTGAAAAGGAAAAGCTTGAAAACCACGTTATGCAGAACTCATACAATGCACTTTTTACCGACCACTTGTATTTTTGTGATTTTGATATGTGGTGGTCGGAGCATTTTCAGGCGGCACAGAATGCAGTTCTTCGTGCAATCAGCGGCGGTCCCTTTTATTTAAGTGATAAAATTGACGGAAGCTCTGCAGTGGTTGTACGTGACTTTGTTGACGAAAATGGAAGAATCAATCGTTACGACCATGCCGCAAAGCCTACTTCTGACTGCGTTTTCGGTATTGATAAGGTACTTAAGATATTCAATAACAGAGGGCAAGACGGTGCAGTTGCAGCATTTACCTTCAAAGAAGGCGGAAAATGCACTGTTTCTGCGAAGGATTTTGGCGGAGAAGGCACGTACACGGTTAAAGAAAAACTCACAGGTGAAGAGTTCATTCTTCCTGCAGGTGAAAGCTTTGAATGTGTAATGGACGACCATACCGTTAAAATGTATGAATTTACAAAGGAAGCGTAATTATGAATAAGGATTTTGAATTAATAAAAGAGGGACTTTATAATCTTGGCATAAAAAAAGGTGACGATATTCTTCTGCACTCTTCTTTCCGTTCTTTAGGTGAAGTGGAGGGGGGAATACAGACACTTATCGAAGCGCTTTTGTCAACAGTGGGTGATAGCGGTACAGTGCTTTTTCCTGCATTAAGCTGGAAAAGTGCAAACGCAGAAAACGGCTTCGTGTTTGATGTTAAAAACACACCTTGCTGTGTTGGTGCAATTCCTGAATTTTTCAGAAACTATGACGGTGTTATAAGAAGTATGCACCCGACACATTCTGTATGTGCTCTCGGTAAAAGAATGACAGAGTATACAAAGGATCACATTTTCGATAATGGTCCTGTTGGAGAAAACTCACCATTTTACAAGCTTTCACAGTTTGGCGGTAAGGTAATCTTTCTCGGTTGCAGTACACGCCCAAACACTTCAATGCACGGTGTTGAGGAAAGAGCCGGAGTAAGCTACCTTATGGGTGAAGGTACAAGGGAATATACTCTTATTGACTACAACGGTGAAAAAATTACAAAGGCGTATCGTTATCACCATATATGGGACAATGGCTATGATCAGCGTTATGACCGCCTTGAAGATGTTATGGAATTTACAAAAGGCATAGTACACGGTGCAAACTGCAATGTTGTAGATTCCGCAACAATGTGGAAAAATGCAGATGCAAAAATTAAAGAGGATGAATTCTATTTTGTTGATGGGCGTACAGATAATGATTGGCTAAACAGATAACATAAATTTTCTGTAAGGAGTGATGGCTTTGGAATCTACAGGTAAATTATTTCATTATGATAATACATTTTTTCACAGAAACTTTGAAATTCCTATGGGAAGAGTATTCCAGGTTTCAGAGCTTTCTGTTATCCGAGGCGGAGAGATTGTAAATCATCATCAGATTTGTGAAGAAATGACATATATTGTTTCGGGAAAAGGTAGGTTTTATTGTAATGGAGAATGTAAAGAAGTCGGACCGGGACAGATTCACTTTATAAGACGGGGAAATAGTCACCATATAGAAGTATCTGAGGATGAAAACCTACGCTATATCTGCATTGGTATTCAATATGATGAAAGTCTGGAGGTCGTAAGAAGTCTTTATCATGCTTTAGGTAGCAAAAACGATATAGTTTTAGACGATACAGGTACAATAAAGGGGCTTAGCGAGTATTTAATAAGAGAATTCTACTCTCAGGATGATAAAATCAATGATATGATAAATTCATATATATATCAGATTACAGTTACTCTGGAAAGAATTATATCAGGAAACGTCATTACCTACGAAAACAACAAAGGGGAAAAGTCATCTTCATATGCAATATATCTTATACTTCGCTACCTTGACCGTGAATATCTGCAGATAAAAAACGTATGTGAAATTGCAGAAAAGCTTTCTTACAGTGAGTATTATTTGTCGCACTTGTTCAAAAGAAAAATGGGAATAACTATAAAAGATTATCTTACCAATAAGAAGCTTTCCTACGCTATGCAGCTTCTTGAAACAAGTGAACTGTCAGTAGAAAAAATAAGTGACAGCTTGGGATTTTCCTCTGCACATTCCTTCAGGCGTATGTTTAAAAAATATACGGGACTTTCACCCAGTGAGTATAAGCACATCAATTTTAATAAAGAAAATAACTCAAAGATTGGAAATTGACCTAAATATTAGATTTTGTCACTTGATAGGGGCGGTTATTTGGTGTAAAATTATATGGAATTTGGATGTGGAGGAAAATATCATGAAAATAATCGATTGTCACTATCATAACAGATATTGGTTTGACGGAGATAAAACCTATCTCGATGTGCAAAAGGAGTACCGCAAAAGAAACGGACTTGATACGATAAATGTGCTTTGTGCTCCCGGTAACGAAAACGGCTCGCCTAATGGTGGCGTGGGACACAACTGTCTTGCAGCAATTCTTAAGCTTGAAGACAGTAAGGTTTATGCACAGGCAGGACTTCAGTATCCCTTTACAGGTGATGATGAAGCAAGCGAAGAATTTGACTTTAAAAAGCAGACAGAAAAGCTTCGTGCTATGGGTTTTGACGGAATGAAAATGATGGAAAGTAAGCCCACTACATATAAGAAAATCAAGTACAGAATTGATTCAGATAAGTATAAAGAATTTTTTGCGTATCTTGAAGAAACGCAGTTTCCGCTTATCTGGCACGTTGCTGATCCTGAGGAATTCTGGGATCCTGACAAGGTAAGTCAGAATGCAAAGGATCACGGCTGGTTCTACGGTGACGGAACATATCCTACTCATGAGCAGGTTTATAAAGAAGTTTACACCATTCTTGAACGACATCCTAAAATTAAGGTTATTCTCTGTCACTGCTTTTTTATTTCTGCTCACCCGCAGCAGATGATTGATCTTCTTGAAAAATATGAAAATGTATATATTGACCTTACTCCAGGGCCTGAAATGTACCGTGATTTCTCCAATAACCGTGAAGTGTGGATGGATATATTCAATAAATATTATAAACGCTTTATGATTGGCACTGATGTAAATACAGGTTGCAGCGACTACATCCGTGACAGACTTATCGGAGATATTGTTCGTTTCTTCTCAACTGATGACGAATATACGGGATTTGAATTCTATGGTGAAGAGTACCGTTATAACCTTAAAGGCTTTAAGCTTGACAAAGAAAAGTGTGAGTATATTTTCGGAAAGTCTATGATAGAAATGTTTGGGCACGAGCCTTATGCTATTGATAAAGAGCTTTTCAAGGAGTATGTGGAAGAATATTCTTACCGTATTCCCGATGACAAAACAAGAAACGAAATAGTTAAATATACACAGAATATATAACAATCACGGATTGAGGGCATAAATATGAATTTTAAGCAGGCACTTGAAAAACATTACAGTGAAGTATATAAGCTTTACAGGAAAATTGTGAATATCAGCAGTCAGTCTTATGATAAAGAAGGCGTTGATGAAGTAGGCAATACTATTGCTGACTTTATGGTAAAACACGATTTTACCGTTAACAGGCAGTTTAATGAAAAATCAGGCAATGGAATTACTGCAAGTATGAATGACAAAAATGAAGGGCAGAAAATTATTTTTCTTGCACATATGGATACCGTTCACAAGAAGGGTACTTTTGAAGAACCGCTATTTAAGGAGCAAGGGGATGACCTTTACGGTCCGGGCGTTCTTGATTGTAAGGGCGGAATTGCAATGGGCATCCTTATTATGATGGCACTTCGTGAAATCGGCTATGATGCTCCGGTGAAATACATTTTTGCACCTGACGAAGAAATCAGTCTTTCGCTTTCAGGTCAGAGGGGTATTGACTTTATAAACGAAAACGTAAAAGGTGCAGATGCGGTATTCACTCTTGAAAGCGGAACAAAAGACAGAATTGTTACCGGCAGAAAAGGTGCAATGCGTTATGAAGTGACCGTAAAGGGTAAGGCTTCCCACGCTGGCAGTGCGTATGGCGAGGGGATAAGTGCCATTAAAGAAGCTTGCACGAAAATTCTTGAAATTGAAAAAAACAGCGATACGGATGGAATTACGTATAACTGCGGAATAATTAACGGAGGTAAAATTCCAAACAGCGTGCCGGAATTATGCACATTCGTTCTTGATATCCGTTACAGAAACGAAAAAGAGGAAAATATAGCTATTGAGACGGTAAAGAAAGTTGTTGAAACATCTTATTTTGCGGGGACAACATCTGAAATACGACTTCTCAGCAGACGTCCTGCAATGGAGGAAACAAATGAAAATCTTTGGCTTTTTGAAAAAGTCAGAGAGGTTTCCGAAAAACTTGGATTTGAAAAGTTTGAAAAGTTTCTTTCAGGCGGTGCTTCCGATGCGGCATTCCCGACAATTATGGGAATACCTACTCTTTGCGGTATGGGAATTGTCGGCCACAGTCAGCATACACTAAGAGAAACTGCAAAGGCTTCCTCAATTATGGAAAGAGGACTTGTAATAGGAACTGTAATGCAGGAAATGGAAGGTTGATAAATAATGTTCACGAAAGAAAAAGCAATCGAAATTAAAAATCTTGTATTTGACACTATCGGATATAAAACCGCTACTGAGTTTGAAGTTACAGAGTCAGACGGTGTTTTTGCAGAAAAGAAAGACGGCAAAATTACTGTTGGCGGAAAAACAATCCCTATGCTTGCGAGAGCGTTTTTCCTTTCCGCAATGAAAGAGAAAAAAGGGGAAACAGAATTTAAAATAGAGGAAAAGGCACACTTTTCTACCTGTGGTATGCTTATTGATGTTTCAAGAAACGCTGTACTTAAGGTCAGTGCCCTGAAACGTTACATAAACTATATGGTTTCTCTGGGTATGAACGCAGTTATCCTTTATATGGAGGATGTGTTCACTCTTAAAGAGTATCCGTATTTCGGATATATGCGCGGTCGTTACAGCATTGAAGAGCTTAAGGAAATTGACGACTACGCACACAGCCTCGGTGTTGAGGTTATTGCACATATTGAAGCACTCGGACATTTGAAAGAATTTCTTCATTGGGGTGATGACAAAACAAAGGTTAAATCAGCTACAGACGAAATTTTGCTTGTTGACGATGATTCTACATACGCTTTTATCGAAACTATGATGAGGACTCTGAAAAAGACCTTGCGTACCAATCGTATTTTTACAGGTACTGATGAAGCACCCCATATGATTGAGGGAAAGTATTACGATATTCACGGACCAAGTGATTTTTATACAGTGCTTATGCGGCATATAAAAAAGATCAGTGAAATCAGCGAGAAGGTTGGATATACTACGCATTATATAGATACGGACGTTCTTTGCAGATACTATTCTCCAACAGGCGAATTTCACGATGTGAATATCAAGTTTGACGATAAACTCAGAAATGACATTCCTGAAAACACAAGTCTTGTGTATTGGAATT
The DNA here is from genome assembly GCA_045544395.1 of Clostridia bacterium. GTDB lineage: Bacteria > Bacillota > Clostridia > UMGS1883 > UMGS1883 > UMGS1883. Next base: position 96,463 of record JAZPYX010000075.1, on the reverse strand, counting down.
ACGGTAAAAATACATACGATATAGCTATCAAAGAGCATCTGTCCCTTAATCGTAAAGTTATGTTTATGGGTGGCGGCCAGAACTGGTTTGGATATCTGCCCTGGCACAGTGTTGCTGTAAATAATGCACATCAGGGACTTAAAGCCTGCTTTGATAACGGAATTGATTTTGTTGTATCAACTATTTTTGGTGACGATGGTTGTGAAACAAACCACTTCCTTGCAATTAATGATATGGCTCTTTATTCAGAGTATTGCTATAAGGGAAGAGAGTGCACAAAAGAGGATATTTATGCGGCAGAAGAGCTTATCTCAGGCATAACTGAAGAAGATGCCCTTGTGATGTTTGACGTTAATCTCAGAATTGACGACAATCCGCCTATCTGGGACGAAAACACAGTATTTCTCAAGGATTTATTCTATTCAGATATAATGTATGACATCGGTGCAAGTGCCGAGAAATGCGAAATTGTTCTTCCTAAGATGCAAGAAAATGTAAGAAAGCTTGCGGCATCTCCTGAAAAGTGCGGTGGCCTTTATGAATATGCATATTATATTCATTCAATAATCACAATGAAGGCAGAACTCAGGGTAAACCTGCGAAAAGCATATAAGGCAGGCGATACAGCTTACATTTTAAATGTTTGTGATAAAACACTTCCCGAGCTTTTGTATTGTTATGATAATCTTTACGGACTTTTTAAAGCAATGTGGCATCGCGATTATAAACCCTTCGGTCTTGAAGTTATAACCAAGCGTTTTGGCGGATTTAAACAGAGACTTACAGACCTTAAAGAAAGATTTGAAAATTATTTAAATGGTGGAGAGCCAATCTATGAACTTGAAGAAGAGGTGCTCCCCACAATATTCTACGGTATGGAAGAAGACTTTCTTACACCCAGTACTATAAAATGACGGTGTTTATATAACAAATTGGAGGTTTGGAAATGTTTGCAATTGAAAAAGTAATCGAAATTAAGAATCTTGTGTTTGACACTATCGGATATAAAACCGCTACTGAATTTGAAGTTACAGAATCAGACGGTGTTTTTGCAGAAAAGAAAGACGGAAAAATAACAGTAGGCGGTAAAACAATCCCTATGCTTGCAAGAGCGTTTTTCCTTGCAGGAATGAAGGAAAAGAATGGGGAGGAAAGCTTTAAAATTGAAGAAAAACCTCACTTTTCAAGAATCGGTGCAATGCTTGACGTATCACGTAACGGGGTGCTTAAGGTTGCATCTGTTAAAAAATATATTAACTATATGGTTTCTGTTGGTATGAATGTCCTTCTTCTTTATATGGAAGACACCTATGAGGTTGAGGGCTATCCTTATATGGGGTATCTTCGCGGCAGATATAGCGTAGAAGAACTTAAGGAAATTGACGACTATGCATATAGCCTCGGCGTTGAAGTTGTTCCCTGTATACAGACTCTCGGACATATGTCACAGTTTATGCGCTGGGCAGGCGAGAAAGCGGGGGTTGAAAAGTCTACGTTTGATTGCCTTCTTGTTGACGATGAAAAGACTTATGAATTTCTTGAAGCTTGCTTTAAGACTCTCAGCGGTGCACTTCGTTCAGACCAGATTAATATTGGTATGGATGAAGCACCCGGTATGAACAGGGGCAAATTCTACGATATACACGGCACAACAGAGTACTATGATGTATTTATGAAGCATCTTCGTAGAATCTGCGAAATCTGTGACAAGTACAATCTTAAGCCTGCAATGTGGTCTGATATGATTTGCCACTGCTATTCTCCCATTAAGAGATATCACGATATACAGATTAAATTTGATGAGAAAATCAAAAAAGAGCTTCCCGAAAATATCGCAATGGCTTACTGGAACTACGGTGCAGATACATACGATATTCTTCTTGGTGAGCATAAACGCCTTGACAGAGATGTTCATTTTGCAGGCGGTGCTCAGACATGGTTTGGTTATTTACCGTGGTATGCGGTAGCAGCTGACAATGCACATAAGGGACTTAAGGCTTGCTTAAAGAATAATATTGATTTTGTTTACACAACCATATGGAATGATGACGGCTGTGAAACAAATCAGTTTTTGGCACTTAACACGCTTCCTTATTATACAGAATACTGCTTCAAGGGCGATGCTTGTACAGAAAAAGATATTTTTGAAGTTGCTGAATTCCTTACAGGAATAAGTGAAGAGGACGCACAAATTATGTTTGACGTAAACCTGCGTATTGATGACGATACTCCTACATTTGACGATAAGACTGTGTTTGTTCGTGATCTTTTCTATTCAGATGTTCTTTACGATATGGGAAGTAGCGTCGAAAACTGTGCTATTGTTCTTCCTAAAATACAGGAGAATGTAAAGAAGCTTGCCGCTTCGCCTGAAAAGTGCGGCGGATTTTACGAATACGCTTATTATGTACAGGCAATTACCGCAATAAAGGCAGAACTTCGTATTAACCTCAGAAAAGAGTATAAGAACGGAAATAAGGAGTATATCAGAACTGTATGTGAAAAAACTCTTCCCGAACTGATTCTCTGCTACGAAAAGCTTTACAGAATTTTCAAGACAATGTGGCTTCGTGATTATAAGCCTTTCGGCCTTGAAACTATTTCAAACCGTTTCGGTGGAATAGTACAGAGATTAAAAGACGTAACAGAGCGTATGGAGGCTTATCTTTCAGACGGTACTCCTCTTTACGAGCTTGAGGAGGAAGTTCTTCCCACATTCGGTTTCGGTTTTGCAGGTGAATTCCGTACACCCAGCATGATAAATTAACACAATAGGAGTTAAGTATGAAAAAGTCAATCTTATCCGCAATTTTAATACTGTGTTTTATGATTGCTGGTTTCAGTGTTTCTGCTCAGACAGAAGAAAGTCAGCTTGATAAAGCCTATAAAGCCCTCAGCCGTGAAATAATGACAAGTGAAGTGTACTATGCAATTTCAGAAAATATTACACTTGACTCTGTTGCGCTATGCGAAAAAATGGGTGTAACAGGTGTGGATATAACATGGGAAAGCTCTGACGAAAAGATTATGGACACAACAGGCAAAATAACAAAAGCGAAATATCAGAATCAGCCTGTTACTCTTACGGCAACTCTTACTGACGGTACGAATACACTGAAAAAGTGTTTTGACTTTACAGTACTTTCTGAAATAACAAATGTTTATTTTTCAGAAAACTTTTATTATCCCGAATATAATGGGGATATTATTTCCAATGCTTCAACTGACTGGTCTTTTACAAGAAGTCACGATTATACAGAAACCACAGGCGGTATGACTGCCGTTGTTACTGAGCGTGGTGAAGACACCGCAAACTATGCTCTTAAAGGCTACAGAAAAGGAACGGACCAGTCAATTCACTATACAAAATGTAAGTTTCCGACTATGGCATCGGGAAAGGTTGCTTGGGAAACGGACGTTTATCTTGAGAACGATGACTATTCGGTAGACAGACTTATCATGTTTGACTTTTACGGCAAATACGACAATGGTAAAACTGCACAGATTGCGGATTTTCGTCTCAGAATTGATTCGGCAAATACGACTACTGTTTTTGTACAGTATTACGAAGGCAGTAACTCTAAATCTAAATCATGGGTATACAGTACCAAACCTATGGCAAATAACTGGAGCAGGGTAAGACTTGAATTTGATACGGATGAGCAGGTTTATGATATTTTTATAAACGGTAAGAAAATCAATTCAAATCCAATGCCTTTTTATGAAAAGAATCATACCGGTTACAGCAATGAGCAGTGCGATGGTATAACATCCCTTAATTTCGGACCCTTCAGATCGCATAAAGGTGCAGCGTGTACACTTGATGATTTTGTTTTATATGACAACACCCGTGTAACAAGTGAAAATCCGGAGGTTTATACTGTTGCGGACAAGATTGATTTTTCACTGCTTTCTTCTGAAAGCATAGATTCCGTAACAAAAAATCTTGATTTGTCTTTGTCTGAAATCAGTGATGTTATTTCCGAGAATTCTGTAAATATAGAATGGGAATCAAGTAACAGTGACGTTCTTCAGATTTCAGGCGACAGTGCTGCTATAGAACGTGGTATTGTCACAGAAGACGTTGTTCTTACGGCAAAGCTCAGCCATCCGAGTTCATCTTATGTTCTCAGAATTGATTTTAATGTAAGCGTTCTTGCAGATGAGGATTACATAAACGTAAACAGAGTGATTGACAATGTAAGGTCAGAATACTTTACAACAGAACCATCGGATAAAATATCACGTAATCTGGACCTTTCGTCTGTTAATATAGACCGATTTGTAAGCACCGAAGGTGTAGGCATTGATTGGAAGAGTAATAATGAATTTGTTATTGACAATTACGGCACTGTAACAAGAAGGAAAGAAAGAGAAAATGTTTCTTTAACTATGACCGTTACTGACAATGTGTCAGAGTATACACTTTCCAAAACCTTTGACTTTACAGTTCTTGCAGAGGATGAGTATGTCTACTATTCAAACAACTTTTCTTATCCCGAACATAAAGGGTTGGATACATCAAGGCTTCCGAACTGGTCAGTGGGAACAGTTGCGGACAATTATTATACAACTGTAATTGAAGAGCTTGATGACGGTAATTATGTCCAGTTCTCAAAACGTGATGTTGTGAATAGTGCAGACTATGGAAACTTTACAACACTTAAACCGTCGGAAACACTTAAAAATTTAATTACATATAACGGAAAATTTAAGTTTGAACATTCCGCTGACAAAGGAATGTATATGTTCTATGTTAACGGAAAATATAAAGGATCATCATCCACTGTTCGCCTTGTGGAAATAACGTTTAATTATACAACAAAAAGAACCCAGTTCTCTTATTATGAGGGAAACAGCAGTGTAGGTTCGTCTGCATTAAAGGTTCCCCCCGTAGGAGAATGGTTTGACCTGACTATTGAGTTTGATGTACTTAATCAAAGCTATAATCTTTATATTAACGGTGAACTCTACACAAGAAACGAAGCATTTTTTGTAAACAGAGGCAAAACAGGTAACGAAAACAAAATAATTGATGGTATTACTAATATCCAGTATAACTCTTACCGTTATACTGCAAATAACCGTATTTACTGTGATGAAGTTTCTGTTATCGGTAAAAAAGGCGTTCATCAGGCAAGTGAATTCTTTATAGACGGAATTAAAGTACGTAACTTAAAGACAATGCCTTACTACAAAGGTAGTGAAATAAACGGAGAACAGCTTGTTTCAAACGATACAAATAAAGATGTTTCAGTTACCCCTGTTGTTGCAGTTTACAAGAATAATAAGCTTACAGAAATTAAAAAAGGCGATAAGATTGAAATCCCTGCAAATTCGGTAGGAACCTATGATTTTGGTAAAATCACACTACCCGACACAAACCTTGAAAATGTGGAAATCAGGACTTATATTCTTGAAGACTCTATTTCGCCCACAAGCGAGAAAAACGTTATAAAAAATAATGCTGTAATGCCTTATGAGAAAGAGATTTACTACGATGAAAGCACTAAAAGAACGGTTAATTACGTAGATGTATTCGGTGATACATCGTATAAGCCTTACTTTAATGCCAAGGCGTGGTCTGCAGATAGTCGTAAATTATATATACAGACAGAAAACTATGCTGTGTATGAATATGATACTTTTGAAGAAACTCTCCGTTACATAGATGACGGAGGAAATGTTTTCGGACTTGTTACTACTCCACAGAATAAGCTTATTTACATTAATAAGCAAAGAAACATAGTTGAGATGGATTGTGAGACTTATGAAAAACGTCTCGTCGGTATAATGCCTGAAAATCAGAAAAACAAGCCGTCGCTTCTCACAGTAACAAATGACGGTAAAAAGCTTCTTATGACATGGTCTAATGCTATCGCTGATGCTGAAATGAAAAACGAGTATTACCAGGATCTTCCCATACTTGATATGGAAACGGGGGAGTGGGATCTTTCAAATGCATACGGATTTGTGGATAATGTTTTCTGGAATCCTGGTATAAATCCGGCATATCCTAATCTTATCCTTCTTAACCACGGTGCAACACAAGGCTCTACCTTTGACCGCAACTGGGTATATAACACCGAAACAAAAGCAGCGGAGAATGTATTCAAGCAGAAGCCTTACAGTCTCACTCAAACTGGTGAAACTCATTCCCACGAAACATGGAGCTATGACGGTGAAAATCTATTTATAGATAAAGGCTCGTCTGCATTAATAGGTTATGGCGGTGTTATGTCTTTTGATAAAGACGGCAACAACCGCAGACATATCAATGATGACTATAGTTATTGTCACCTTGGCGTAAGTCCTGCAAATAAAAGATGGGTTGTTTCAGATACTGCATACGGTGCAGGCTACTCCACCAATAACATCGTTCTTATTGATACACACAGCGGTAAATCTTATCTTTTGTCAAAGGTTTACCAGACAGGTAACGATTCGGTAGGTCACTGCCACCCTGCATTCAGTCCTGACGGACAAAAGGTGTATTTTGGTATGAATAACAGTGACTACAGTGCCTTTGGCGTTGGTTATATTGATGTTTCTGACCTTGTAAATACGCCTGATGAACTTGAAATTATCAATCTTTCCGATAACTGCACCGCAGAGAGTTATCCGGGAACAGACCACGAAATTATTACTGATACTAAAAACGGAGTAACAACATATAAGATTTCAGGTGATAATATTCTCTATGTAAACTATGCGAAAAAAGAGTTTGAGGATGCAGCCGCAACAATTGAAATTACCTATTTTGATGATGAAGGCAGTTTTGAACTTTGTTACTATGACTGGATTGTTGATACTGAAACACATAACGAACTTAAAGAAATGTCCGTTACTGTTACAAAGGAAAACACAGGTAAATGGGTAACAAAGCAAATCGAAATTCCCGACATCAATCTTGAAAATATGGAATGGTTTGGCGGTGACTTCAAACTTAAGAATGTCGAGGGAGACCTCACAGTAAAAATAGTAAGTCTTAGTGTAAAATGAAAGGGATGTAGTTATGGATACAGTGTTTTACAACAAATGTAAAGAAATTACAGAGCGTGTTATCAAGCAGATGATGAAAACACGTCAGAAGGGTGAGATAGAGCTTTTGCCATATACACCTACTTTAAATAATGGCTTCGACCCTTCCTGGCCGGGATTCCATTTTGACAGAATTTTTGATTCCTGGGAAGAGGGGGATACTGCATATGTTTCAACAGTTCTTCCAGGCGTTTTTGATAAAGATATGTATATAACGGTAAACGGAAACACGCGTGTCTGGTTTAATGGCGTTGAAATTAAAGGGGAAGATTATCCTAACGATATGTTTGACGGTATGGTTAGTTTTCCTGTTAAATTTACACAGGGACTTAATAACCATATTATATTCTGCCACACTGCAAGCAAAAAAAGATTTGGCTTCGATTTTTATCTCGGCTACGAATACCGTATGGGATGGCCCGGTGGATTCAGCTATAAAACAAGATGCACCATCCCGTTTAAAAAGTTCTATAATCAGGAGGGTATGGCTTGGTCAAGAATTTATAAAGAGGGCGAAGCACTTCCCGGATTTGATATGGACAAGATTGACTGGGCAGGTCCCGTAAACAATCAGTATGATGAGGATATTGTTTTTGACTTTAATGATAAAACAACTCTTTCTGTTGCATCTGCTCTTACATGGGTAAAGGGTAGTCTTAAGCTTACACACAATTCACCCATAACTGTTTTTGCAGATGATGAGAAAATTTATTCAGAAGAAAACGGTGTTTTTGAAAAGAGTTTTGATAAAGAAACACGTATAATTGTTGAAGCGAAAAAGATCGCTGACGGATTCGGCTTTAAGGCAGAGGGCAACTGCTATATGCCTTTCTATAAAACAGAAGATAAGTCACTTTCATGGCTCTGGATTCCTGTGGCAGACCTTAAAGATAATATTCAGTTTCACCGCCCCTATGAAACAAGCGAGGGTGAGGTAACATTCTTCTTCTACCGTGACAATACCTATTTAAGACCATATCTTAATACTACTTTCTTTGCACAATGGTTTTATGCAATGATGGTTGGTCACTACGGTCTTTTGGGTGCTGCAGAAAAGTTTGACAGACCGGAGCTTGTTGAATATTTTAAGGAATCAATTGCAACAATGGCTAAGTACTATGACTTTGCCTGTCTTGATGTGAAGAGATTCCGTGCGGCAACATTCCTTGGAGTTGGTGCTAAAAAGCTCGACCATCTTGACCCCATCGGTACAATCGGTATGTGTATTGCAGATTATCTTGACCGTGTTGATTCTGACACTGATGCTGAAAAGCTTCTTGATACACTTGAAAGCTATCTTGACAATGTTCCCAGAACTGAAATGAATAGCTTCTACCGTATTAAGACATTGTGGGCGGATGATGTGTTTATGAGTCTTCCTTTCCTTGCACGTCTCGGAAAGTACAGAAATGACAATAAGTATTTTGATGAAATCGTTACACAGATAAAAGGCTTCTGGCATTATCTTTTTATGGAAGATGTAAATATATTCTCCCACGTTTATTTCCCCGCAGAAAAGAAAGCGAATCGTGCACCCTGGGGCAGAGGTAACGGATGGGTACTTCTTGCACTTTCTGAAGTTCTTCTCTATATGCCAAAAGACCATATTGATTATAACTTCGTGCTTGAAAAATTCCAAATCCTTGCAAAGGGCATTCTTTCTTTCCGTGGTAAGAAAGGAATGTGGCATCAGGTTATTGATAACCACGATACTTATGAAGAAACTTCCGGTACATCTATGTTTATAATCGCTATGGCAAGAGGTGTGAAGAACGGATGGCTAGATGAATCCTTCATACAACCTGTAAAGGAAGCAACACTTCGCTTGTTTGAGGTTGCAGTTGACGAAATCGGTAATGTTCATAAGATTTGCCTTGGCTCAGGATGCCATATGGACAGAAAGTATTATAACGAGCTTGGTTGGTGCACAAATGATGACCACGGTGTTGGTATTCTTATTAAGGCAGCTGCAGAAGCTTGTGATCTTTAATACAGGGGGTAATAAATATGTTAGAATTTGGTTTTTATGAAAAAGAAATAACTCCGCCACTGGGATGCGGAATCCCCGGATACTTCAACATCCGCAGAGGGCGTGACGTTCTTGACAGACTTTATGCCAGAGCAGTTGTGGTAAAATCAGGGGAAGAAAAAGTGGCAATTCTTTCTATAGACGGACTTCATCCGAAAACGGATATCTGTGCAGCTATAGCAAAAAGGGTAGAGGAATACACGGGAATAAAAAGAAAAAATCTGATGATTGCATTTACTCACTCACATACAGCGATACCCTTCAGATTTGAAGGTATCGCATTCGGTGATGACGAAATCGTTCAGGATTCAATAAAGGGGTATATAGACTTCTTTATAAGAATTGTTGCAGACTGTGTAACTTTGGCTGATTTACGTATTAAAAAGGCTACGGCAAGCTTTGGAAAAGGCGAGGTTCTCGGAATTTCCTTCTGCCGTGACTATTATATGAAAAACTCCACTCCTCAGACAAATCCTCCCAGAATGAGCCTTGAAATAGAAAAGTCTGTTACAGATTCTGATAAAGAACTTCCTTTGCTTATGGTAAAGGATGAAGCAGGGGAGCCTATGGGTGCAATCATAGGTTTTGCCTGTCATGCAGACTGCGTCAGCGGTGAAAAACTTACAGGTGACTATGTTTCAATCCTGTCAAAGGAATTGAAAAAGATTTACGGTGAAGAGTTTGTAACAGTATTTCTCCTCGGTTGCAGCGGTGACGTCAATCACTTTGATGTATCTAAAAAAGAGGATTCAAGCGACCATTATGTAAAAATGGGAAAGAAAATTGCAGGCGAAGCTATAAAGACAGTCGCATTTTCAAAAGAACTTGAAAAAACGGATGTTCGTTCTGAACTTGAATATATAACAATTCCCCGTATTAAGGTTGATGAAGAAAAAATCGCTGATGCTAAAAACACTATTGCTACTGTAAAGGAAAAGAAGGGTGTAAAAATCTCTGCAGATAATACAGACCCTGAGCAGTATAAGCTTGCAATGGCAAAACGCCTTGTAGGATTTCTTGAATCAACTCCCGAAGAATTCAGTGTTCCCGTGCAGTGTATTCAGATAGGTGAATTTACAATCTATGGATTTAATTCAGAAATATTCACCGAGTTTGGAAAAATTGTAAAAAAAGGTGACGGTACAGGAATAAATCTTGTAGCAACTCTTTGCAACGATGCATTCGGATATGTTCCTACAAGGGATATGTTCTATGATACAATTTATGAGTCAAGACCGGGTTCAAGCCGTCTTGACAAAGAAGCCGGCTACATAATGGCAGAAAAACTTATTTCAATGAAAAAGTAAAATAAAAAACACTTTACAGAGAATTGAATAACTAACAAAAGAAGTATGCGATGAAATGTCGCATACTTCTTTTGTTAGTAAAATTTATTGCTTTATAGCTGTTTCCAGTGCAAGTTCTACCATATCCGTAAACGAAGATTGTCGTTCTTCGGCAGTTGTAGCTTCACCGGTAATTACATTATCAGATATCGTCAGAATAGAAAGTGCACTTTTATTTGCTGCTGCCGCATTTATATATAGTGCAGCTGTTTCCATTTCCACGCATTTTATTCCAAGGTTTGCCCATTTTTCAGCCATATTTTTTTCACAGCTATAAAAAGTGTCTGATGTAAGTACATTCCCAACAGAGCATTTTAAATTCTTTTCCTTTGCAATGGAGTATGCATCACAAAGAAGTTCAAAAGATGCCGTAGGTGAAAATGTGCCGTTAAGGTTAAATTGAGTTAAATATGCAGAATTAGTAGAAGCACCCATTGCAAGAATAATTTCTCTGAGCTGAATATCTTTACTGTAAGCACCTGCTGTGCCGATACGGATGATATTATCTACATCAAAGAAATTAAATAATTCATAACTGTAAATTCCCATAGAAGGCATTCCCATTCCGCTTGCCATTACGGAAACAGATTTTCCTTTGTATTTTCCTGTATAACCGTTAATTCCACGAACGTTGTTTATAAGGATAGCACCATCAAGCATATTCTTTGCTATAAATTCGCTTCTCAGCGGGTCGCCGGGCATTAATACTGTTTTTGCAAAATCATCAGGTGATGCGTTTATGTGTGGTGTGGGATAATTATTCATAAAGCCTCCTAGTTTTCAAAGAATGCAGTATATACGATTTTTGCAGTCTGTGCTCTTGTAGCATATGATGTGGGAGAAAAATTGCCGTCACCCATACCATTAATTATTCCTTTTTTTACAAGTGCATATACCGGAATTTTCGCATAAGCGGGGATAAGTGCATCATCATTAAATACTGTGCCTGATAAATTTGTTGGTGAACCAAGGCATCTTGAAACTATAGTACATATATCTGCACGCGTAATATAATCATCCGGTCTGAAGCTTCCATCGGGATAACCTGTTATAAATTTTTGATTGTAGGCAGAGGCAACATACATATAGTACCAGTCATCACCGGAAACGTCAGAAAAAGTTGCTTTCGCAGTAGAATCAATTGTGTTTGTAGCAGAAACTATTATTTTTGCAAATTCACCACGTGTTATATTTGCCTCCGGCTTAAATGTTCCGTCAAGATAACCGTTAAGAATAAAATTCTGAGAAAGAACATTTACAGCATTATATGCCCAATGACTTTGCTGCAAGTCCGAAAATTTACCTGCAGGTGAGAGTATGGGGTTATCTGTTCCTGACCCTGTTCCACCACCTGTCCCTGTTCCAGAACCATTGATTAATTCGTTTTCAAATACTATTTTCTTTACAGTATTTACGATTGGTTGAAGCTCACTGCTTACAGTTCCATCCTTTAAAGCCTGCTTGATTGCATCAGGATAGAGTATCAGAATTGCATCCTGAACAGGATAATATTTTTCCCTCGAAGATACTGTAGATATTGCTGAAAGAGCATTCTTTTCAAAATTATCACGCGTAATAGGTGTGTGTGTATTTATTTCAAGAATATAGGCGTGAATATCGTAAAGAAACGACTTAAGTAAATCTTCACTGATTCCCTGGTCTTTAAATTCTTGCACGAAGTCGCTATGCTGTGATTTAAATTCTTCATAGGCGTCTTCTATTGAATTTACGCTGTACTTTTCTTCTGCATACACAGAAAATCCGGTAAAAGAAAAAAGTACTGAAATACAAATAAGTAAAGCAAGTAGTGTTTTCATAAAAATCAATCCTTTCTGTTTTTAGTATATCACTAAAAACAAGTATAATCAATAACGTTGACAAAAAATCAAAATTTTGTTAATATTTAAGGGAAGAGAGGTGGCGTTATGTGCCGTTTTGTAAGGAAAATTTTATCGCTTTTAGTAGCTTTGTGTATAATGACTTCGGTTGTTCCTTTTTCTTATGCAGAAAGTGAAACTGAATTAAAAAGATATATTGTAATTCTTGAAGAGCCTGCGGTCTATTCTGCAGATAGACCGATTCCTTTTTCTTCAAAAGGAGAAGAATATCATAGTGAAGTGAGAAAAGCTTTGCTTGAATTACAGCAGGATGTTAAGGCACAGATAGAACCTTCGATGCATTTGTTAAGTGATGATGTTTCTGAAAATGAGTTTTCATACACAGATGTTCTGAATGGATTTACAATTACTACAGATGAAAAAACTGCTGAAAGAATAAAAACTATTGAGGGTGTCAGTGAAGTTTTCCCTGACGAAGTAATTGCATTTGCAGATCAAACTGAAAAGCTGTATCTTCAAAGTGATACAGCAACAGAGACTGAAGACGAATACTCTGCAGCAAATCCGGGAAATGAAATAAACGTGAAGTATTCTTATGACAAAGGGTATGACGGAGAAGGGCGAGTAATTGCAATTCTTGATTCTACAATCAATTATGATAATACATACTTCAAGCTTTCTGACGAAACGGCAGTAAAATATACAGCCGCGACTCTTGCTGACAAAATGATTGAAAAAGGCATAGATAAAGATTCAACAAAAGTATATAAAACCGCAAAAGTGCCTTATGTGTACGATTATGTCTATAATACATACACTATTGCAGCATCTTCCCAGCACGGTACGCATGTAAGCGGCATAGCAGCAGGGTACGAAACCAGAGTAGGGGATGGTAAAATAACCGGTATTGCACCTGAGGCACAGATAATGTTTTTTGGTGTTACATCAAGTAGCGGAAACATTTCTTTTTCTGTTGCAGCTGCGGCAATAGACGATGCCGTGAAACTTGAAGCTGATGCCATAAATATGAGCTTCGGGGCTGATTATTATAGTGAAAACAGGTCAGGTACTGCTTATACGAAATTCAGAGAAGCTGCTCAGAATGCAGAAAACGCAGGTTGTATTCTTAGTAAATCTGCAGGAAATATTAACAAAGGGAATGCCACGCAAACAAAAGTAATTGATTACTCAGCGTCTGATAACACTCTTTTTCCGTATGTGTCAAATGTAGGTTCTGTACATGGTAGATTTCGTGTCGCAAAAGGTCTTGTGGACGAAAATGGAGTAGTGTATGGGTCTGAAAGCAAAAGTTCCGTCAGTAAATTTGAGCTTTCTGATATTGTAAACTGTAAGTCCGGCACATCTGAAGAAATCAATTCACAATCTGTTTCAGGAAAAGTTGCAGTCATAACTGTACCTGATGAGCTTTTGCGTGAGTCGGATTTAACCTATTATAACCGTGTGACAAGCGGTGGTGCAGTTGCGATGATACTCGTAAATAATTCAAATCAGGTTGCTGTTTCATCGGTTTCGAGTTATTACAATATTCCTGTTTTTTATATGACGAAAACCGAAGGAGAAGAAATGCTTGCCAATGCAAAACAGATTTCCTGTATCGGTAAACTTACAATATCGGGGAATTCCGACGATGTTGTTGCAAGCAATACGTCTTCATACGGTTATAGTGATAAGCTTGATATAAGCGTTGATTACAGTTCGCCCGGCGGAAATATATATTCAGCATATGGGACAAGCTTTGCAGGAATGTCTGGTACTTCAATGGCATCGCCCGGTGCATCTGCTGCAAGTATTCTTATGTATCAGTACGTAGAAGAAAAATATCCGGAATATAAAGGAAGTGAAAAGGTCAATCTTGTAAAAAATCTGCTTGCGTCAACTGCAGAAACTATTTATGAGGAAAACGGTGCGATAGCATCACCAAGAAAAGTAGGTTCAGGATTAATTCAGCTTGATAAGGCTATGCAGTCAGGAGTTATTATTCATAATGAAACAAATAATAACAGGATTACTTTAGGTGACGAAATAGGAAAAGAATTCACACTGAATTTTTATGTAAGAAATATTTCAGATAGGACTATAACCTTTGATAAGGTAGATGTTGAGCTTTCAACCGATGATTATAAGTATTACGAATCAAAAGGAATATATGCCTTTTACGGGATTAAGAAGCTTAGTGCATCTTTGGATTGTACAGAGAGTGTGACTGTATTACCAAGCAATTTCAAACAAGTGTCACTTACAGTTACGCTTAATGACGAAGATATAGCATATCTTGAAAACGCAATGGTAAACGGTTTTTTTGTTGATGGAAAGGTTATTCTTTCAAATACAGCCGGGGAGCATCCGAGCGTGGGAATACCATTTACTGGATTTTTTGGTGACTGGGAAAAATATACTCCCGTTAACGAAGAAAATATGAATTCTGATTTTCTTTTCAGAACTGAAATGGACTACTGTACTGTAGACAATACAATCAAGCAATCAGAAAACGGGTATATTCTTCCTTTCACAACAGAGCCTGATGAATTTGTAAAAGACAGTGCACTGTCGTATCTTGCAAAGATACGTAAAAATACATTTATAAGAATAAAAGCAGACGGCAACATTATATATAATGGTTTTGTTCAAAAAAACAATTCACTTAACCTTAATACTTTTGTGATGAAAAACGGTGCAGTTTCTGAAACTCTAAAGAAAAACGAAAAAGTGGTGTGGGAATTTTATTTTATGTCGCCTCTTCACAAAACAGAAAGCGAGGCACAGGTAATAACAATTACTGTACTTCCGCAAAATATAAAACCTTCTTTTAGACAAATCAGTTTGGTTGAATCCGGGGGAAAGAAGTATTTGCATACATATACTGAAGGTGAAGATGTCAGTGCCATTATATGTATTGGTCGTAATGAAGATGGTACAGAAAAAGTATCAAGAGTTTACAATAATAGTTTTGCTGCATTCAGTGTTGATGATTTCGCTGATGCTTCATTAGTGGTTTATGATTCTGCACTTAATAGCGCAGTTGAAAATCCGGGAATAACAGTTTCACTTGAAAATGACGCAGTAATATTTAAAAATAATACCTTTGACGATATTCCCGGAATAGGTATTATTGGAGTTTACGATGAAAAAGGACGTGTGGATGAAATAAAAATTCTTACCGACGAATATGATGTTATTAAAGCTTACCAGAAAGTACAAAAAGATATTTCGGTTTATAAGGATAGAAATTACAAGATATTTTTCTGGGAAAAGAGTAAAATCAGTCCATATGGAGAATGAAAAAAACGGAGGTATTTAAATGAATTTCGCAACTGTTTTGAGATATGTTAATATGGGGCATAACGACGGTTGGGATGAACGATTTTCAATACCGTATTTCTGGAAGCTTATGGCGGATAAATATCAAATAGGAATGAATTATATTTTTACAGACTACGGCTTCGAAGAAATTTGTGAAAAGTGTAGCGGACTTATAATTCCCGGTAGCAGCACAAACATAAATCCTCTATACTGGGGAGGAGAGGGTTTCACAGAAAAGCAAGCACATGATGAATATCCTTTAGATGCAAAATTAATTGAGCATTTCATAAAAAACGATAAACCCGTTCTTGGTATCTGTGGAGGATTACAGGCGATAAACGTTTATCTTGGTGGAACTCTTAAGACTGTTGATGCAAAAATACACGGTAGTTCTGAAAGTAAAAGTCATATGATAAACATTAATGAAAATTCTTTCGTATTTGATGTATTTAAATCATCAAGAGCAAGTGTAAATACATATCATTACTGGGCAATAGATAGATTAGCTCCGGGGCTTAAGATTGTGGCAGAGTCAGATGACGGTGTTATAGAAGCTGTTGAATGGAAAGAAAAACGTATCTTTGCAACGCAGTGGCACCCTGAGAGAAGCTTTGCAGAAGGTGACCCGAATGAGAATAAATTCTTCGAAAACTTTATAAATTTGTGCAAGTGAAAGCCAGGGCTGATATATTTGCCGTAATTATCTAATTCAGGAGAGGTTTCAACATCATAAAGATTCTTGATTTGCTCTGCAATATCTCTTTGGCTCATACCGCAAGCGTAGAGAGATAAAACCTTTTCTTCCATACCATCTGCATTGCGGCTATATTTGCTGATAAACTGGTAAAATTCTGACTGTCTACATACTGTTTTATTAATTCCTTTGGTGTTAATTCCATAAAAAAATCATCCTTTCAAGATTTCTTGGTTTATATATCCAATACTTGCCTGAAAGGACGACTTCTATTCACGTTTACACAAAATTTTCGGCGGTCTCTTATACGCCCTGACTTGCCAAACTCCAATAATACGAATTTGCCAAATTTGAAGGGCGTCAGCCCATCTGCATCTTCCGCATCCGTCTTATTAGAAATTTTTCATTGTCAGAGTTCTTCGAAGTTTTAAAAGAGTAGATTTTTTTAAAAGAAGTAAAAATCCTTGATAATAATTTCGTATTATCAAGGATTTTTACGCACTTTTGGAGAAAATATACCTTTTATAACCGCATAAGGTTCAACCTATATATTATTATTTTAAAATATTATCAATTAAACCGTAGCCTTTAGCGATTCTGTTTTGATAATAATCAGCATCTTTTTGTTCATCAACCAAAACATCATCTTCATCTAAAATTTCTTCATAAAGCTGATCCTCGGGCAAATCTGCCATTTCCGCATATTCGCGGTCAATCATTTTTGAAAACAGCTTTTCAGCGCCATTAGTTTTCATAATAGCCTCCAACTAAATCAAGCATCGAACTTTCGGCTAAAATTACTCAATTACAACACCTTCGCGGTTTGATGAAGCTTCAGGCTCAGAATCCGGTTCCGAAGGAGATGTTGCCGAAGAATTATCTGTTGTGCTTTCAGTATCATTATTTGAAGTCTCGTTTCCTGATGAATCATCATTTGAACTGCTTCCCGTATTTTCAGAAGAATCGTTACTTGAAGTGTTTGATGAACTTGAAGCATTATTCTGAGAGCTTGAACTTGAAGAAGAATTATTACTACTGCTGTTGTTGTTAGAATTGTTCTTTTTGTCATCTTTATTAGATAAAGGAGCTTCATCTTCATCTTCGTCAGAATACCCTATATGTTCGATAGTAGACTCTTTTTTATCTTTGTCTTTATCTTTGTCTTTATCGTCTTCGTCATCTTTTTCAGGAATAAAGTTTTTTGCATCAGGGTCCTTTTCCTTAGGTGTTGTTGTCTGTTGGATTTCCTGAGTATCAACCGTTTTCTTTTCAGAACCATCGTATGAAAAGAATGTGTATGCCCCAAAAAAGAAAAGCACAAATACAAGAATAAAAGACAGAATAACAATGAGAGCTTTTAAAGCTGAATTGCTTTTCTTTTTCTTAGTCTTTCTGCTGTTATTCGAAGTTACTCTCCTTTTAGGAGGACGGTCCTCAACCATTTGCTCAACGGTTTCGTCATCTATCTTTCTTTTTATGTTCTTGGTTTCATCCATTTTTTCCGTCATTATTATACCTCCGTACATTATGTAGTGTGAATTTACACCTCTATTATATCATTTTTATGAATTAAGTAAAGATATTTTTGTATAAATTTATTTTTAAATTTTTGTTTTAAAGCCATTTCGTAATAATAAAGCTGTTTTTTATACCGTTCTTTGATTTCATCAGGGGTATTATAGGCGTCCGTTTTATAGTCAACCAAAACAACAGTTGACTCATCTTTTTCAAAGTAACAATCGATAATACCCTGAACACAGATTTTTTCTTCATTGCTTAAAGCAGAATTAATTTCATCAGCTCCTACGTTTATTACAAAGGACTCCTCGCGGTGAAGCAATACCGCGTTTCTCATGAGCTTTCCAAGGTTACTTTCAAGAAAATCTACTATAGCTTCTATTCTTATTACATCCGCTTCTTCAGGTGTAAGAGTGCCGCTTAGCAACATATTTTCCAGTTGATCTTTTACAGATGGATTCTTAAAATCAAAATACTGTAAAAACTTATGATGTGCATTTCCAAAAAATGTGCCTTTGTCGGTTTCTTTTTTAAAGTCCGGCTTATTGAATGAAAGTTTTTTACAGGAAGGAACATTTAATTCTGATATATTTCCGTCAGATGCTTGCGAAAGGTCAATATCAAGAGTTTTAAGATAAGTAACAGATGCTTTACCGGGCAGTTTAACATATTCTTTATACGGATAGATATAATCAAGCTTCATATTTACATCTCTGTCCTCGGTGAAAGGAAGCGGATGCCTTTCCACCTGAATGTCATCATTCTCATCTGTTGGTTCTATTATATTTATTTTCCAGTATTTATCCCCACCGTGAAAATACGCCAGCGAAATCAGCGAAATATAGCTATTGCACAGGAAAATTTCATTAGCCGTAGGTTTATCAAGAGAGGGATTTCCCAAAGATTCAAAAGAATCATAATCTGAAAGAGTTGCAATTACATATAGCTTTTCTCTTGCACGGGTGAGAGCCACATAACAAAGCCTCATTTCTTCAGCAGAAGCATCACGTTCTGCCATAAGAAGAAGCGAGTTTTGTACAGGAGATTTATACTTGTAGCGTAATACAGGATTAACATAGTCAATACCTATTCCTGCATAATCGTTGATGATTAATCCTCCCGCACCTGATGTTGTTTTTTTATATGGTTTTGAGGCGTTTGCCAAAAATACAACAGGGAACTCAAGCCCTTTTGATTTATGAATGGTCATTATTCGCACTACATTCATTTTTTCTGACACAGGCTTTGCTTCGCTAACGCCTTCAGATGTATTTCTCATTTTCTGCACATACGTAACAAAATTGAAGAGTCCGCTATAACTTGAACGTTCGAATTCTGCAGCTTCCTCTAAAAGTAAATCCAGATTTGCACGTCGAAGCTGACCATCGGGAAGTGAAAGTATGCTGCTGTAAATGTTTGTGTCACGATAAATCCGCCGTATCAATTCTTCTACATTTAAAAATCCTGAATTCTTTCTCCATTCTGTAAAAACTTTCATAAAGCTTTTACATTTTTGTGCCAGAGCCGGCTCTACCTTTATTCTGCCGTCGCATATGCCGTAAAATGTTTCGTGAAAACTGTCGTGGCCGGCAAGCTTAACTTTAAGTAAATCGTTTTCATCAAACATAAACATAGGACTTCTAAGTGCACAAGCCAAAGAAATATCGTTCTTTGAGTTGTCAATCAGCTTTAATATCTCTATAATCTGACCTACCTCTGCTGTTTCATAAAGGTCATTTCCACCATCAAAAAAATATGGAACCGAGTTTCTTTTAAACACATTTTCATAAATATCAGAGACAGACTTGGGCGAGCGCATAAGAACAGCAATGTCGCTGTAACAAATCGGTCGTTGGGTTTGTAAGTCTTTATCGTAAACGAGGCGTTTGCTTTTAACAAGCTCATTAATTTTATTTGAAATATAGCTTGCCTCATTGAAGGCTTGTGTCTGTGCGTTGCCTGATTTTTCTATGATTGAAATTTCACACTTTTCGCCATTGACGCTTTCCGGCATAAAATCAGCACCAAAATCAAGCCTGTGTTCCGCAATATAATTAATTCCTGTTGCTTCTTGTGTCATAACCGTATCGAAAATGCTGTTTACCGCATTTACAACGATTTGAGAGCTTCGGAAATTTTTAGAAAGAAAAATTTTTCTTTTTTTTGCATTTTCATCAAAAGAAGCTTCCTGACATTTGTTTTTGAAAATTGTAGGGTCTGCATTACGAAATCCGTAAATACTTTGTTTTACGTCGCCTACAATAAACGTACGGCCCTTCGATATCAGTGAAAAAAGAATATTTTGCAGGTTATTTGAATCCTGGAATTCATCTATATAAATTTCGTCGAATCTGTTTTTTAAAGCTTCTCCCGTTTCAGAAAGCGTTTCACCATCTTCGGAAATAATTTCAAGTGCAAGATGTTCACATGCCGAAAAATCAATAATTCTTCTGTCAGTCATTTTTCTGAAGTAAATTTTATCAAGTAAAATAGTGGCACTGCACAGTGCTTTTATCTGAGGATACATTAAACTGCATAATTCCCGGCTTTCCTCAAGAGAAAAATTAAGAAGTGGAGACAGTGTATCTTTCAAATACTTTTTAATTGAATTTCTTAAATCAAGAAGCTCCTTTGCAATTTGTGCATCGCAGCCACGTTTTTTAGGCTTTGCACTTGAAAACAGTACTATATTTTTATACATCTTGTAGAGGTCGGTATAATCTTTTGCAGAGAGAAGTTCTGATAAAGCGGAAACATCCTCGCTGAAAGTTATTTCGTATCCTATTTCATTTGCAGTTGAAATTTCAAATGCATTTTCCAGTGAAGTGATAGCATTTTGTATGATATTCCTGGCAGCATTATAAGCATAGAGAAAGGCAGGTGTTTCCTCATACGCTATAAAATCTTCTTTATATAACTTTGATATATCCGTCAACCATTTTTCGGGATATGCAACCGATTGAGCTTTATTATAAAGCTGTAAAATCATAGTCGTATAATCTCCGCCGAATGTAGATGAGCTATCAGTAAATTCTGAATCTTTTTTATCATACGCACAAGTATTGGTAAGCTGTTCAAACCCGTAAAGAATGAGCTTTCTTTCATCTTCATCAGGAAAATAACTTTCAAAATTCAGTGCTAACTCTTCATTTTCTTCGTTAAGCAAATTACCTTTACACTTTTCCAGTGCACAATAAAGGGTATCAACGGTTTCTTCAAGTGCAGAAAATTTCAGCAGAGAAAGCTCGCCATTTTCACCTATTGAAATATCGGAAGGCAGATTGACTTTAAAGAAGTTTTGCTTTACAACATCATAACAAAACGAATCTATAGTTGAAATATGAGCACTGCCGAGAAGCGAAAGCTGTCTTTTTAAGTAGTTACGCATTATTGTATCGTTTTCTGTTTTTAATGCTTCGCGAAGGCTTTTTCCTATTCTTTCTCTCATTTCTGAAGCTGCAGCTTTAGTAAAAGTAACTACTAGAAGCTTTTCAACAGAAACAGGGGAGACGGTATCTTTTATTCTTTCAGTGATTCTTGTCGTAAGCACTTGCGTTTTTCCGCTACCTGCAGCTGCACTGACTACTATCTGTGCAGGGGGCGCGTATATTGATTTTTCCTGGTCAAGAGTCCATTTCATTTTTGCTTTCCTCCAGAAGTGTCCAGATTTCATTATCTTTCAGTTTAGCTTCTTCTTCCTCTGAAAAACTTTCGATAGAAGTGTCATATCTGCAAAGCTGTGCATACTCACACCACAGACAACCGTCTTTAGAACATTTTACAGGGAATTTACCACTGTAAATATTCTGTGCCGTTCTTTTAATCAGCTTTTTTAAATGTAAAAACATATTATTGAAGTCTTTATATGATGCTGTTTTTTTTGTTTTCAGAAGCTCCTTGCCACCCATATGTTCATCCATTTCGTTTTCAGACAGTATAATCCCGTTCATACGCAGTGATTCGTAGCGTTTCTTTATTATTTCATCTTCGTTAAGTCCCGGAATAACTTCAATAATCGGGTCAGACAGATTACAGTAAAGTATTCCCGCAGGCTTGTATCCATTGTCGCAAAGGGTAGATAAATATACAAAAAGCTGAAGTTGAATTCCATTATATACATCTGACAGCGAAAGTGTTTTTTCACTGCTTTTATAATCTACTATTCTTACAAATTTGCCGCCTTCTTTGTCGCTTTCAAGAGTAAATTCATCAGCCCTGTCAATCCTTCCGCGTAAAACAATCTGTTTTCCGTCATCAAGAATAATATTTATAGGCTTGAATGTTCCGTCTTCATCAAAGCTTATTTCATAACCAAGCGGAATAAAATCACTGTTAACAATGTGTCTGCGTACTGAAAAAACAGCTTTTTGAGCACTTCTGCAAAGTCTGTCGAACAATGCCTTTATTCTGGGAATCTCAAGCATGGCAGTATTGACAGAAGAAAGAACTTCACGCAAAACTACAGGTGTGTTCAATTTTATGAAATCGTCATCAATTGTTTTCCATGTGTACGGTTTATTGTTTTTATCAACAGAATTAATTATAAATTCAGAAAATCTGTCAAGGAAATCATGCAGAAAAGAACCACTGTCAGAGGGAGTAACCTCAAAAACTTGCCTCGGTTCAAGTTTAAGTATGTATTTAGCAAAGTAAGAAAAAGGGCATTTGTTATATAATTCAAGCCTGGTAATGCTTGTTTTCATATCATCTCCAATTACTTTTTTTATAAGAGATGGGTATACCCGCACTGTGTCTTCTTTGTACGACGTCATACTGATAGCGTTTTCAAGTAGAGGTGCATACTGTTCGTCTTTGGTAAAATAATAAGCTGCTGCACTCAATTGAGGGGGAAGCGGTTCTCCTGTTACAATATAACCGTGAAGTTTTGATGCAAGTAAATCAAATACAGCTTTTTTTGTTGTAATTGAATTTCCAAGATTTTCTCCTTCGATTGATTCATCAGTATAGGGAGCGTCAGGAAACATGGACGATACTTTTTCGATAATTTCAGATGGCATAAGTGCATTTGAACTATTGTCAGAAGAAGCATAACTCAAATAAAGTTTATCTGAAGCACACGTAAGAGCATCGTAAATAAGAAGTTGTTCGCTTTCAGATAGTTCGCTAAGCGTAGGTGGCATTTCTATGCCAAGCTCAGACAGTATTATTTTATCATCATCTGTAAAAAGACCTCCTTCAGAAGGAGATTGGGGAAATACACCGCTATTTACACCCACAAGAAAAACGACACGTGCTCCGTGACCCTTTATTCTGTCAATACTTCCTACAGTTACACAATCCTGAGAACTTGGGATAGTACCTATTTCAACAGCCTTTAGTCCCGCCAGAACTGTCTGACGGAATTCCTGTAAAGAAAGTTCCTTGTTTCCAAGGACAGCACAGATATCGTTGAAAATATCAACAAGAATATTATACACCTGTATCGTTTGTAATGCATGAAGATTTTCACAACGCTCTTCAAGACCAATTGCTTCGCGTCTTATTCTTTTTTCCAGTTCAAGATATTCAAAGAACTCAAATAAATAACCGCAGAAATCACTTACGGTGGCTTTTCTTTTTAACTTTTTAATAAGTTCGGAAAGCGGAAGATACACTTTTTCTCTGATAGCATTAATCTTTTCAAGTTTTTCTTCTGAATATCCATCTTTGCTCTGACTATTTTGTGGTACATATGCACCAAATCCGGCAGTAAAGGGTTTCGACCAGGAGTATGGCCTGATTCCGGCTCGCAGGCAATAATTTTCAATTTCATCTGCTTCATCGGTTGTCAGCGGTGAAATCGGATTTTTAATATAGCTGAAAACATTTTCATATGAAAAACCACTGACAGCGATATCAAGTACAGAAGTTACAAAAAGTGTTATACTGTGCCCTGAAAGCGGTAATTTTCTATCAACAAAAGCCGGAATATCATAGATAGGAAATGTACGCTCGGTTATTTCTTTGTATATTTCAGCATCTCTTGCTATAACGGAAATATCTTTGTAACGGTAACCTTCATCCCGCACAAGTTTGACTATTTCTTCCGAAACCTTATGCATTTCACTGTTTCTGTTTTTCGCGCAGTGTATTTTAATACAACCATCGCTTCCGCAAAACGGATATAAAACATCTTCAAAATAACTTTTTTCGAGATGCTTTATCATTGGAGATGCCCCAAGTACTGCATCAGGAATGGTAACTGTTTCGTTAATTATACATCCACATTCTTTTGCAGCAGAAAGTAATCTGTTATAAGTTCTTTTAATTGTTTCAAACTGCAAGTTTTCATCATAACACAATGAAACCGAAACTTTAGTTGCGCGACGAAGCATAGCCTTTATACATAGATATTCACTGGGATCGAAATCAGAAAACTGATCAATATATATTTTCTTTCCTTCTAAAAAGTCGCACTTATCATCAGACAGTATAGCGGCAAGTACGCTTAGTGTGTCATTTCTGTCGGAAACATTTGCTTCGCTGAGGGCGGTAAGATATTCACTATATACGGTAAGCGAATCTGAAAGCTTTTTCTTTAATAGGTTGTCATCAGTTCTTTCTATGGCAGAGCTTAATCTTTCCGGTGTAATACAGTAACGCTTAAACGTGGTTATAACATTCGAAGCAGTCTGAGCAAGCTCACTTTTTTTCACAAGACCGTCAAAAAGCCTGAGTTTTTCCGGTCTAATAGAATTTGCACAGTAGCTTACAAGCATTTCGTAAGATGCAGTGTCGCTTATAAAATCAACACTGCCGTATTTAGAAAAAATAATATCTGAAAGTCGCATAAAACTCAGGACCTCAGGATTTCCAAGTCCTACCATTCCAAAAATGTCAATTATCTTTTTTTCCGCAGAAAAAGAAAACTGCTCCGGAACAATATATAATGTATCAGAATCAGCAGTCATATTATTAAGCATATATGTACTTTTGCCGCTGCCACCACGGCCCACAATAATCTCAAGAGACATTTCTTGTACTCCATTCTTTTTGTTCTGACATAATTATACATTAAAAATTGCTTCCTTGCAATAAATTAATGTTACATTTGTATTAAAACACTTGTAATTGCGGAATTATTGGTTTATAATTCCATGAGAAGGAGTGATTTCTCATGGAACAAAAGAAGATTGACAGAATTAATGAGCTTGCACGTAAAATGAAATCAGTTGGTCTTACCGACATGGAAAAAGAAGAACAGGCAAAACTCAGGAAAGAATATCTCGAAAGTGTGAGAAAAAGCTTCAGACAGACACTTGAAAGTATAGAGTATACAGATTAGGAGTGATTTTATGAAAACTTATACTATTATGATCAAGTCAATACTTGATGCTAAAAACTTTGTAAACATTGTAAACACATGTGACTTTGATATTGACCTTGAATCGGGAAGATATCTTGTTGATGCCAAGAGTATTATGGGTATATTCTCCCTTGATTTATCTAAACCCATAAAGATGCACGTATATTCAGATAATCTTGCAGAGTTTGAGGAAAGTATCAAGTCCTTTATTGAAGAAGATTAATATAAAGCCGGATTGAAGAGTAAACTTCAACCGGCTTTACTTTTATTTGATAAAGTAAAAATAATAGCCTTTTATCAATATTTTAGTCTTGTAATGACTTTTATAGCATGTTATACTCAAGTTGAAATATAAAAGGGAGGAATATGTATGGTAAATTATAACAAGGAAGACAAAACGCTTGATAATATTGCAAGAATTGCAGAAAAGAGACTTGACGGTAAATACGATATCACTATTGCAATTGATAAGTCGCTTGAAGAACTTGAGGGTAAAATAGAAGACAGATTAATCAGTGCAGGTTCATATTCAGAGCTTCTTAACACACTTGGCAGATTTATCAGAAATCCCGAAATCGAAAATGGTACATATAAGTCTAAAAAAGAAATTTGTGCAATGTATTTTGCTTCACATAACAATAATTATTATGAGTGTGCACCGCTTGAAGAAATATACGAACATATTGATGATATTGCTCTTTGGGGGACAAACTTAATCAGAGTATGGTTCGATATGTACTATTTTGAAGATATGGAAGACGGCAAAGAACATGCAGAAAAGCTTAAAAGCATTCTTCGCTATGCAAAATCCATCGGTCTTAAAATAATGATGACCACTCTTTCAAATGAGGCATTCAGAAATAGTCCCAAGGAACTCCGTGCAGACTGGACTTGTGGTCATGATGGATATATTTATCCCCTGAATGACCACTATCACGTTGAAATCTGTCCCAATAAGCCGGGTGGTCTTGAAAAAATTATTGAATACCGTAGGGCTTGGCTTGAGACCTTCAGCGACCTTCAGCTTGACTATATGTCGATGGGACCATATGATGAGGGTGGCTGCAGCTGCAGTAAATGTGCACCTTGGGGCGGAAACGGATACATAAAGACAGTAGAAGCTCTTATTCCACTTGTGAAAGAGTATATGCCCGATACAGATATTATCCTTTCACTCTGGCAATTTGGTACATTCACAGGTAATGATATTGAGTTTGAAATGATGAATAAAGCAATGGATGAAGGTAGACTTAAGGAATGTAAATACCTTGTTGCTGAACCTCAGTATCAGCGTTATGCCTTTGAAAAAGGTATGCGAAGACCTATCATCGGATTTCCGGAAATCAGTATGTGCAGAACTATTCCGTGGGGAGGTTATGGTACCAATCCTATTCCTAATCTTTTACAGGAGCTTTGGGATCGTGACGGAGATAAGCTTGTAGGTGGCTGGCCTTATTCGGAAGGCTTTTATGAAGAAATTAATAAAGTAGTTATGCTTCGTCTTTACAGAGATGGTCAAAAAGCTACGGATACAGTAAAAGAATACCTTTCATATGAATTCGGTCTTAAAGGTGAAATGCTCCAAAAAGTACATAAAGCTATTTTTGATATGGAAGAAACACTTTATCGCGGTTTCGAGCCCGGACACCGCTATCCAATCGAAAAGCCTGATAAAATACTTGAAATTGAAAAAGCTATTGTTGAAGCCGACGCAACTCTTCCTGAAAAAATCAGAAACGGTAAAAAATGGCAGATGATTTACCTTCGTGCAGTAATTGACGGTGAGCTTTACAGAAATGATTTTAAACGTAATGATAAAGTTCTTGCATATTTCAAAAAGATAATCGAACTTTGCCATCTTGAAACAGGCAATTTTTTCATTAAACCTGATGTTATAGAAGATGAGCAGTTCGGCAGGGTTCTTACAAAAGAAGAGCTCAAGATTATTGCTGCAGGTGGTAAAATAGAATAAAACTGCTTTTAATTATATTACAAAATACATTAAACCTCTTTTTTTGCTAATAATAAGCTTGAAAAGAGGTTTAATTATGAAAATTTTTATTATAGCTTTTATTATAATATCTATTTTTTCGGGATGTAAACAAAACAATAATGTAAAAGAAAAAGCAGAAATTTCCAGACAAGCAGAACACACAAAAACCCTTCCTGAAGTTGTAAAAACCGAAATGTCACTAGGGGAGGCTGTTACCCCGATTATTGATCAGAATGAAAATCGGGTAAATAATATTATGCTTGCATGCCAAAGCATAAGCGGTATAGAAATTGCACCGGGTAATGAATTTAGTTTTAATTCAACAGTTGGCGAAAGAAGTGCACAACGTGGTTACAAAGAAGCTGCTGTTTTGTCGAATGGAGAAGTGTGTATCGGTGTTGGTGGTGGAATTTGTCAGGTGAGTACAACAGTTTACATGGCAGCCGTAAATGCAGGATTAAAAATAAAAGAACGGCATCTTCACAGTCAGGAAGTTTCTTATGCACCTGACAGAACAGATGCAACAGTAGTCTACAATGAGTTGGATATGAGGTTTGAGAATTCAACAAACGAAAATATCTATCTTTATACATGGGTCGAAAACAATAATGTTTATGCAAAAATCGTTAAAATCGAATATATATCCAATTAAAGTAAAGAAAAATATTGACAATACAGAAAATATGATTTATAATGTATGAAGTTGCTCGAGTGGCGGAATAGGCAGACGCCCGGGACTTAAAATCCCGTGCCCCATAAAGGCGTACCGGTTCGACCCCGGTCTCGAGCACCAGAGAGAATGGCTTAACCATCGTAGGTTACGCCATTCTCTATTTTTTTGCCTGTTTAAAGCTTGGTGCTTTTTAATTGTGTTTGAGGATACCATTGTCCAAGTTTGTAGTGAGAATATCTTTCTATATCACTCTTTATGCTTTTAATCTCTCCGCTTTGTAGTAGCTGATATGCGGTGTTTTCACCTATGTTGAGCATAAAAATATAAACTTTTTCAATAATATAATATGCCTGTATAATAGTACAGAATTTATATTGTGGAATATTTCGGCATATAAAAAGAAGATATTAGGTTTACAAAATTACGAATATAAAATATAATCATATTGAATAAAGTGTGGAGGTTTTTTATGAAAAAGTATCTCAAGCACAAAATTTTTAATGTTATAGATATAAAAGAACTTACGGCATTAGAATACCTTGATTTTGAAGGAAAATATAGAAATTATGTGGAAAAACATAATTTTTGGGAAATCTGTTATGTTGAAGATGGAGAAATAATGCTCTCTCTTGAAAATAATAGTTTGAAGCTGTTAAAGCATAGCATTACTTTTATTCCTCCTGATACCACGCACTCTTATTATTCAAAAAAAGGAAATAAAAGTCGTGTTTTTGTAATATGTTTTGAATGTTTGTCGGTACCGATGAAGTCCTTGGGTGAAACAAGCTTTGTTCTTAATGACAGACTGCAATCTTGTATGGAAGAAATAATCTATGAATATAAGAATACATTTTATATGAATGAAAACGAATTAATTGAAGTTTTACCAACGCCTAATTTCGGGGGACAGCAGGCAATAATATTACAGATGGAGTATCTTTTTATTAATCTTATCAGAAAGCTTTCTACCGATAATAATCCTGAAATTATATTCTTTAACGAAGAAAGCTTTTATGCAGAGCTGGTTGATGTTATAATAGGTTTCTTAAACGAGAATATTTCTGAGAAATTATCTCTTGACGAAATATGTAATAAGGTCAAATATTCTAAGTCCTTTGTATGTAAAACATTTAAAGAACAGACGGGTGAAACTCTGTTTTCATATTTCAATCGTATAAAAATTGAAAAAGCTAAAATATTGCTTAAAGAATCTAATTTGACTTTAAGTGGAATTTCAAACGAACTTGGATTCAGCGAGGCAAAGTATTTTGGTGCAATGTTTAAAAAATACGAGGGCATTTCACCATCTTGCTACAGAGAAAAAACAGGGAGGAAGACAAATGACAAAATTGGCGGATAAGTTATGGAATTGGGGACATCTTGAAGGGTCCCACAATGAATGCACTAAACTTGATTGTTCTATGACACCTGAAGAGTTTGCGAGTGTATATGGAATCAGAAATTCATTTATAGTATCATATGGAGGGAATATTCAGCCTCCCTTTGATAACATAGCGAAAAGAATGAAGGGACTTCGTGAAATTAAATGGTCTGTACTCGGAGATGCATCTACACAGCTTCCAGAAGCGAAGCTTGGAAACACGCAGGATATTATCGATGTGTTGCCATATGCACAAAATATTACAGGTGGAGTGGTGGACGATTTCTTTTCTCCTGCAAGAATGGAGCGCTTTACACCAGAGGTGCTTAAAAAGATAAAAACAACTCTCAATAACAAAGGTCTTGATTTTTGGTGTGTGCTATATGATTTGCAGTTAGACTTAGAGCTTGAAAAATATATGGAGTGTTTTGACGGAGTAACTTTCTGGATATGGGAATGTGAAAATATTGCGAATATGGAAGCTTATCTTGAAAAACTTTCAAAAATTGCAAAAGATAAGAAAGTAATGCTTGGAATATATCTTTGGGATTATTCGGAAAAGAACAACAAGCCTATGAATTCACACCTTTTTGAAAAACAGCTTTGTCGCTATTTCAATCTTCTTAAAGATAATAAAATTGAGGGTGTAATATTCTGTTCAAGTACGATTGGAGATGCAGATTTAGAAACAAATAAAATTCTTAAAAGATATATCGCACAATATGGAGATACAGAAATTGAGGATATATTATGATTACAACAGTTTTAGGTGAAATAAATGAAAATGAATTAGGCATTACATCTTCTCATGAGCATATATTTATTGATATGCGTAATTGTGTAGAAATTAATGGGAACGAGCCAAAATGTTTTCATGATAAAATTTCTGCAAACAACCGTTGTGAGGTGTTTTCCGATCCTTATGCAATTTTAGATAATGCACTTCTTGAGAATATTGACGATGCTGTAGCAGAGGTTGAATATTTTAAGGAGTGGGGCGGTAACGCAATTATAGATTGTACTCTTGATGAAATTGGTCGTGATGCGGTTAAACTTCAAGAAGTATCACAAAGGACAGGTGTTAATATAATTGTTGGTTGCGGTCATTATTACCAAAAGGCTCATTACCCATATGTTCAAGATGCAAGCGTAGAAGATATTGCTAATGAAATGCGTAACGATATTCTTTTTGGCATAGGAAATACAGGTATAAAAGCCGGAATCATCGGAGAAATCGGTACGAGTGCAACTGTGAGTGATGACGAGAAAAAGGTGCTTATTGCGGCAGGTGTTGTAGGTGCAGAAACAGGGAAGGCAATACACATTCATACTGATTTGTATACTCAGAACGGGCTTGAGGTGATTAACATCCTTACATCTGAGGGAATGAAACCTGATAAAATATGTATTGACCATGTTGATGTGTGGCTTCGCCCTGATTACATCCGTGCACTTTTACAAAAAGGCGTGTATGTTGAATTTGATAATTTTGGCAAGGAATTCTATGTTTGTGAAAAAAACAGGTTTGCATACGACTTAGAAAGAATAAAAGTGTTAAAAATTCTTATAGACGAGGGATATCAAAAACAAATTTTGATATGTAATGATATATGTCTTAAAACTATGTGGAAAAAATACGGTGGTCTTGGATATGCTCATATTTTAAAAAACGTAAAGGAAATGGCAAAGGAAAACGGTATAGATGAGAATATGTATTTTTCTTTGCTTACAGAAAACGTAAAGAACTTTTTGAAATAAATTAAAAGGAGCGAGATTATGAATTATCCAAAAATTGATGGAAAAGAGTATAGTCAGAGAGTGAACCAATTACGTAAAAAGATGGCACAAGACGGAGTTGATATCGTTGTAGGGTTTTCTAATTTATTAGAAATCGGAATTGTGAGATATTACTGTGGATTTGCACCTGTAAATGAAAGCTCGGCAATTATCATTCCTGCACAAGGACAAGTAATTGTTTGTAGCGGACAAGCTTCAGATGATTATTGTCAGGTGCAAAATGCACTTCCCGGCAGCCGTATTGCTATTTTACCTGAAATTGGTGAAGTAAGTGGCTTTGAGTATGACACCGATGGTCAGCTTGATTTTGAAGAGCTTTTCACACAGGTTAAAGAACAAAATCCCAATGCAAAGAAAATTGGATTTATCGGCAGACTTATTTTTCCGTCAATTATTATGAATAAACTAAAAAAGGTTTTTGCCGGTGCACAAATTATCGATTATGACGATGTTCATTACCAGCAAAGAATAATAAAAAGTCCCGCTGAAATTGAAGTGCTTAAGACTAACTGGGAAATGGTTTCAGAAATGTTTGAAAATGTTGTTCCTAAAATAGAGGCAGGTATGACAGAAAGATATATAGAAGGTATGTTTGAAGCCGAAATGATGAGTCTTGGTGCAGAAAGCTACGTACAGTCTTTTGCACCTATGGTTGCAACAGGTCCCAAGAATTCTTTTATCAGCATGTGCAGAAACACACTGCGTAAGATTGGCGAAAGTGAGATTATTAACCTTGCAGCAGGCGTTTCTTACGAAGGATATAACGGCATAATTTGTAGTCCGCTTGTACTTGGGAAAAATCCTCAAAAGATTAAAGATGCAGTTATGTGTGCTTACGAAGCTCTAAATTACGCTTCCGATAAAATGCTTCCCGGAACACCTTGCGATGTTGTACTGAACGCTTATACTGAGTATCTTACCAAATACGGATACATAGATTATTGTCCTTACGGAAGTCTTCATAGTACAGGAATGTTAGAGTGCGAAGCCCCGACATTTACAGTAAATAACAAGAGAATCATTGAAGAGAATATGGCAATTTGTATAGATGCTTATTTTAAAGGTATGGAGTGGGGTTCATTCCGAATAGAAGATTGCTATCTTATTACTGATAAAGGCGCAAAACGTATGACCACGTACAATGATAATGCAATTTCTAAAATCTTTAAATAAGGAGAAAAAATAAAATGAAAAAAGGAAAGAAAAATTGGGTTTTTTGCGATGGATATTTACCACCTCATGGTGACAATCCTGAATTTGAGGGACACGAGGCTCTTATGCTGACAAATTTAAATGGTAAAAAGGCAAAAATAGAGTTGGTGTTTGTGTTTGAAGATAAAGCTCCTGAAAAAGTGACAATAGTTGAGCTTGATGGTATGAGAACAACCTGTATAAGATTAGATAAGCCTATTGGAGAAAAAGGGCTGATGATAGGTGAAGCTGTACAGTATACTGTTTGGGTGAAAAGCAATATTCCTATATGTGCTTGTTTTGGAAGACTTGATGTCAGACAGACAAATATGGCATATTATAGCGTTGAAGGTTATAGTTTTTGATTAGCATAAAAATATAGCTACACATAACAAAAAGCAAATTCCTCCTGTGGGAATTTGCTTTTTATATCTGCATTATTTGAAATATAAGAGGTATGCAAATTTATCGCCCGAAAACTCTTTATGAATCAGACTTTGTCAGGTTGCCGGGAGTAGCATGGTAGTATTTTTTAAATGCACGAATAAAAGAGTTGGATTCATAAAAACCTACTTTTGATGCAATCTGCTTAACAGATAAATCAGTGCTTTCAAGCAGTTCCTTAGCTTTTTGCATTCGTATGGCAGTAAGGTATGCTGCAAAGTTACATCCGATTGCTTCTTTAAAAAGCCTGCTGGTGTAGTAATAGTTCATATTCATATGATCTGCAAGCTTATCCAAAGAAAGGTCATAAAGCATATAGTTGCTTTTTATAAATTCTACTGCTTTTTCCGTAAAGTCTGTTGTTGAAGTATCTTTTTTCACTTCTTTGGATAATGCAATACAAGTCTCACGAATTATAGCAAATGCTTCGTCCGGGTTTTTGTTGTTTAAAATATTGTTTGTTATACGCTCGTATTTATCAAGCTCTGCCTGGGAGGAAAAAATTTCTTCAGAAACATCATGTACTGTAAGAGCAAGACGTGAAATAAAGCGGAAAAGCGCACTGCTTTTTAAATGACGCTCTGTAAAATTAATTTGATAAAGCTCATTAAGAAGTTCATTCACCTTATCAACAGCACCCGTTCGTATGTTTTGGATAAGGGAGGCTTCCTTTTCTTTCGTATAGTATATTTTATTGCTTTCAAAGGATTTTACATCTGAATAGAATATAATTTTTTCATCAACAATAGCAAGCGCATAACGTAAAGCCTGCATTGCTTCGTCATAGGATTTCCAAAGCTTTTCTATATCATCAACTGCATCTCCGATGCCTATTGCAGTAAAATCGGGATTAGACCTTATAAAGTTATTTTCAATTTCTGCTGTAATGTTCTTAAGCTTATCTTTTTCGCAGCCTAAAATAAATATAAAGCAATCATTAGTAGAAATTTTGGAAAATTCGATGTTTGAATTTTTTATAATTCTGGAAATTTCATTAATAATATTCTCGTTATACTTTATTGCTTCAGAATTATTTATAAGGGGTGCTACACATAAAATAGAGAATGAACTGCTGTTAAACCCTGTACCATATCTGCTTGTTATATGCTCAAATTCATTGTTTGTTTTTACGTTATAAATGTAGTTTAACAGTTTTTGTTTTTGTATTTCTTCGATATTCTTATTCATATTAGTATGAAGATGTTCATTTTCATCTAAAAGCTTTGCAAACACCTTATGAGTACTGAGCTTTGTCAGGAGCATGCTTGCTAATACGGCCCCCAATAAAAGCAGTGTAAATATGACCGAGAAGGTATTAACGTTTCCATTCAGACTATGGTCATAATATACATAAACATATTTTAAAGGGGTTTGGTTTGATTTTATGTATAATACAGTATCATTGCTTTGTGAAATCTCCTGATAATCTTTAGAAAAATACTTCGATTCTATTTCAAGGTCAAAGTTATCTGTTTTTAGTATTATGTTGTTCTCGGTATTTAAAACTGCAAATGACTTACTTTCGTCTGTGCCTGCGGCACGTACCTTTTCTAAAAGGTGATTGGAATTTAATATTGCATAGAAAACAAAGCCGGTATGTTTTTTTGTGATGTCAAGTGGGTACATGTACAATATGGCATCCCGGTTATTTTCTTTATCAAAGCATTTGATGAAACAGGCTTTAGACTTTGCATTATTTAATAGGGTACGAAAATCATCAGCACTTATTTGAGTTTCATCAAACCGGCTTTGAAAAAATTCGTTGAAATTATTTATCTTTGATTTGTCAATAAATGTATCTATTTTCGGGGAATATATACCAATATTTTCAATAGGTGAATTTACCGCAATTTTATTTAAATTTTGCTTGATGTTCCAAAGGGTAAACGAAGAAACTTCCCGATCTGATTTTATTCGTGTTATTAAATCAAGGACATTTTCGTTTTTGCTTACCTGAACGGAAAGAGATGGAAGACTCATTACAATAGTATCGACAGTGCTAATATTTTGATTTACTATTTCGTAATTTAATTTTTTTGTTTCCTCCTCAAGCTGATTGCAAAATAAATTAATGAAGAGAAAGGCAATAATTGTAATCGGCAATATAGTAGCAGTCAGATATGTTCTGAATGTTCTTTTAAAACTTTTCTGAGGCGGGTGCATAATTCATAACTCCTTTTTGTTAGGATTGTTTATATTCGTAATTATAACATAAAATTTTTGGTTTGCATACAACCTTTTTTTGTTAAATGCCTAAAAGTCAAAAAAAGTATATAGGTCAAAAAAAGCAGATTGACAGCTAACTGTATTGTGTGCTAAGTTTGAAATGCGGAAACGACAGAACAATTTTATTGAGGAGGTATTTTTATGAAGAAAAAGTTGTGTTTATTTCTTGCGACTATTATTTGCGTAACTTGTATGGCAGGGTGTGGAAAAGATAAGCAGACTGTTACAAAAGTGGCAGAAGGGGAAATTCCTGAAAAACTTTCTATTTTCTGCACATTTGGAGGTTATGCAAGTAAAGCGGGTGCCAAAGATAACAATGACCTGCTTGCATTTAAAATAATGGAAGAAAGAACAGGTTGTCATGTTGAATGGACACATCCGGCATCAGGAACTGCTGATGAAAAGTTTAATCTTATGATTGCATCAGGAAATCTTCCTGATATGATCGTATATGATTGGCAGAATGTAACAGGTGGAGCAAAAATGTATGCGGATGATGAGTTGATTTATCCGTTAGGTAAGTTGATTGAAGAAAATATGCCGAATCTTTCAAAGTATAATGCTGAGAATCCTGATACAAAGAAACAGTATACTGATGACGGTGGAGAGATTTATTACATTCCATTTATCAGAAAGGATAAGCAGCTTAATGTATTTTTAGGACCGCAGATAAGACGTGACTGGCTTGACAAGCTGGGGTTAGAAATTCCTGAAACAACTGAAGAGCTTTACAATGTCTTAAAAGCGTTTAAAACACAAGATCCCAATGGTAATGGAAAAGCAGATGAAATACCAATGACGGGAGTGGGCTTTGAGGCAACTGCCTATGGTGTTGGAAATCTTTGCTGGCCGTTTGGAACACATTATGATTTTTACGTAAGCAATGGTAAGGTTACTCACGGTGCAATGGAGGACAGATTTACTGAGGCTTTGGAATACATAAGTAAACTGTATAAAGAAGGTTTGATTGATATTGACTTTCTGCTTAATGACAGAAGTAAAATGGATTCTAAAATGATGAATAACACCTCCGGCTTTGTATATTCCTATCAGCCTACTTTGTATTATAACAATATGAATGATGGTACAAGAAAGGTTGAAGGTATACCGCATTTGACAGGCCCGTATGGAGATCATCCCAGTTATGTATCTGATTATGGTAATAGTGTAACCGGAAGAGCTGTTGCTGTAACTACAGCAAATAAAAATCCATCAGGAAGCTTGAAGTGGCTTGATGAGTTTTATGGTGAAGATGGTATAGAAATTATGAACTTCGGTAAAGAGGGTGAAACTTTTACCTGGGTTGATGACTATCCTAAAATCACGGATTACGTTTTGAACAATCCTGACGGAAAGGACAGAATGTCCATGTGCGCATTAAATTTAGGCACATACGAGTCTGTTTTCCCGACTCTTCAGGATTGGAGATATTATGAACAAACCTTAAGTGAATGGGGAAGAAATGCAATCGTTGTATGGGAGGAAAGTGCTCAGACAGATGGAATTCTTCCGCCGCTTACATTTACAGCAGAAGAAGCAGATGAGGTTTCTCAGGTTATGTCGCAGATAAAAACATATTTTTCTGAAAACATAACAAAAATTGTTGTAGGAAAACAGTCCGTTGATACGATGAAGGATATTCGTGAAAAAATGATAAAGATGGGCTTTAATGATATATTAAAGATTTATAATGATGCATATAAGCGTTATTGTGCAAGATAATTACGAGGGGGAAATCTAATGTTAGACAGAGAAAAAACGCTGAAGCAACAAAGCGGTTTGGCGAAGATTTTGTCAAATGTATATAAATATAGACATATATATATTATTTTGCTTCCTACGCTTATTTTCTATCTTGTGTTTTGCTATGTGCCGATATTTGGAACTCTGATTGCATTTCAGGATTTCTCAATAACAAAAGGTATTTTGGGCAGCAAGTTTGTTGGAATGAAGAATTTTATTGATTTTTTAACAAATTATAAGTTTTGGCAGCTTTTGAGAAATACTTTGTCTATTAATATTTATGGATTAATTTTTGGCTTTCCTGCACCTATTATTTTTGCATTGCTGTTAAATGAAATAAAAAATCAGCACTATAAACGAACAGTTCAGACAATTACATATATGCCGCATTTTATTTCAACGGTTGTTATTTCAAGTATGATACTCACTTTTGTTTCAAGCCAAGGTTTTATAAATGCTATACGAGGATACTTCGGGTTGGAAAAAATAGCATTTATGCTGGAGGCAGGTTATTTCTATCCAATATATGTTTTATCGGATATCTGGCAGAAGCTTGGATGGGAAAGTATCATTTATATATCAGCACTTGCATCTGTGGATGCACAGCTTTATGAGGCGGCAGAAATTGACGGCGCAGGAAGATTTAATCAGCTGCTTCATATTACACTTCCGGGAATTGCTCCCACAATTACGATTATGCTTATAATGCGAATTGGTCAGATGCTGAGCCTGGGATATGAGAAGATAATACTTTTGTATAATCCGACAATTTATGAAACGGCAGACGTAATCTCAACCTACGTTTACAGACGAGGACTTGCAGAGGGTGATTACAGCTATTCTACTGCTGTGGGTTTGTTTAATTCAGTAATAAATTGTATATTATTGTTTAGTTCAAACTATGTAAGCAAGAAAATAAGCGGAAATGGTTTGTGGTAAAAAATTTATTACTGGGAAAGGTGAAGAATTATTATGGGAGTTAAATATAAAAAGGGCATAGGCGAGAAAATATTTGACGCAGCAAACTACATATTAATGGCTTTAATTGTTATTATCACTCTTTATCCATGCTATTATGTTTTGGTTGCATCAATAAGTGATCCGGTTGAGATTTACAGCAGTAATGGATTGGTTTTCTATCCGAAAGGCGTAGGATTGCACAGTTATCTGGAGGTGCTTAAAAGCGGTCAAATTTGGTCAGGGTATGCCAATACCATATTTTATGTAGCAGCAGGAGGCTTTTTGAGCCTTGCACTTACAATAACAGCGGCATTTGCACTTACAAGAAAGGGACTTCCCGGAAAAAATACAATTATGTTATTGATACTTTTCACTATGTATTTTTCAGGTGGGTTGATACCTCTTTATATGGTCGTAAAAAGTCTGGGGCTTCTTGATACCCGTTTTGCAATGATATTGCCCGGAGCTGTTTCGACCTATAATCTTATCATTGCAATAAGCTATTTTAAAAGCATGCCATATGAGCTTGAAGAAGCGGCAAAGATAGATGGAGCGAATGATTATCTCATATTGTTTAAAATAATGGTACCGCTTGCAAAACCGATTATTGCCGTAATCGCTCTTTATTATATGGTTGCAATATGGAACAACTATTTCAGTGCACTTATTTATTTGAGCGACCGTGACTTGTTCCCGTTACAGCTTGTGCTTAGAGAGATACTGATTCAGAATGATACAGCATCTATTGCAGCAAGTCAGTCTGATGCTATGCAGGCATATGCGGAAAATGTGAAATACGCTACTATTGTTGTTTCTACTGTCCCGATTTTGTGTGTGTACCCATTTTTACAAAAATATTTTGTAAAGGGTGTAATGATTGGTGCAGTTAAGGGATAAGGAGGAAACAGCATTGAGCATATCAATTCCTGAATATTATAAAACTACGCTTTCAGATGTGGAAAATTGTGTGAAATCAGCAAGGAAAGCAATATCAGAAGTTCTCTGTAAGTCTCCCGGGGGACGTGAAATTTATCTTTTACGCTACGGAGAAAAAAATGATTTATCACGCAGTGCAAATTTAAGCAGTGCTTTAGGGGCAAGAGATATAAGCTGTTTTGCAGACAAAACAAAAAAGGATTACCGTCCTGTACTCCTCTTAGTAGGAACTGTTCACGGCGGAGAATTTGAGGGAACGGCTGCTCTTTTAAATTTGATTCAGATTATGGAAACCGGAAGAGATTATGCCGGGAACGAGCATAATGAGCTTGAAGAGATTATGAAAAGTGTTACGCTTCTGATTATTCCGTGCCTTAATCCCGACGGAAGAGCGCATATACCTTTTAACAGCTTTGTAGGTAAAAGCTTTAATGATTTAAGGTACTATAATCAAGGAACATGGAAGGACGGAACTCTCTGCGGTTGGCCTGAATGTAAAAAGATACATCCTATCAGGGATTTTGTAGACTATCTTGGCGGTTACTACAATGATAACGGAATCAATCTTATGCACGATGACTTCTTCGGAAAAAAGTCGGTGGAAACAGAAAAACTACTTTGGGTATGTGAAGAATATGCACCTGATTTTTCAGTGCTTTTACATGGGGGCGCAAACTGTAGAAATGTTATTTTAAATACTGCGTACTCATCAGGAAAAGCAAAAGAAATTGTTTGCGAAGCGGAAAGAAGAATAAAGGAAAAATGTGATGAAAGAGGCCTTGAATACAACGCACGCATGACAAAGGACTGCGGTGAAAACTCACAGTGTCCGGCGTCCTTTAATCTTGCATCGGCAATGCATCAGGTGTGCGGCGAGCCATGTGTAACATATGAATCAAATCAGGGACTTATTGATAACGGAGAAATCGGAAGAGGCTTTAGCTACGATGAGATATATAATCATCATCTGATTTTATTTTCCGAGCTTGCCGGTTTTATATCAGAGAAATACTCAATGAAGGGAGAGGCAATATGACACTTGAGCAAATCTACGAAGAAATTATTGAAAAGCTTAAAAAAGTTGCTCCGACTGTAGGAAGTAGCTTCCCGCACAGCGTAAATGACGGCAAATGGGATAATATGGAGGAAGATATTACTTTCTGGACAAACGGATATTGGCCCGGAATGATGTGGCAGATGTATGATATTACAGGCGAAAATTTGTTTCGCAATATTGCCCAGGAGTGTGAGTGTAAGCTTGACAGGGCTTTTGAAGTTTTTGACGGACTGAATCATGATGTTGGATTTATGTGGGGCGACAGTGCTGTTGCAAGCTATAATTTAACAGGCAGCGAACGCTCAAAAACACGTGCTCTTCATGCGGCAACACTTCTTGCAGGCAGATTTAATCTTAAATGGGGTGCAATGGCATCGTGGAACGGCGACTTAATATGCAAAACAATTATAGACAATATGATGAATTTAAGGCTGTTGTTCTGGGCGTCAAAGCAAACAGGAGATATGCGCTTTGTTCATTTTGCCGTTGCACACGCTGATAAAGTGCTTAACAGTCTTATCCGCAAAGACGGCACATCACATCATCTGTGTAATTTTAATTCTAAAACAGGTGAATTCGTGGAGTTTTTGGGAGGTCAGGGATACAGCCCTGACAGCCAATGGTCGAGAGGGCAGTCCTGGGCGATTTACGGATTTACCAGAATGTATGAAAATACGGGTGATAAAAAATATCTTGAAGCAGCAAAGAAATGTGCTGATAATTTTATTAAGCGATGCGGTGCAAAAACTCCTTCGTGGGATTTTTGTGCACCGGCAGAGGATGGATTTACACCGGATACCAGCGCAGGAGCTTGTGCGGCAAGCGGTATAGTAACACTGGCAAACTACGTTGACGAAAAAGACAAGTACCTTGAAGCAGCAAGGTCAATTCTCGTTGATATGTACAAAAATTATAAATCAGAGGGTGAGCCTATCCTTACAGGTGCAACGGGGTTTAAACCGATTAATCTGAATGTAAACAGCTCGTTAATTTATGCGGATTTTTACTATCTTGAAGCACTTCGAAAATTATGTGATAAAGACTACAGGAATATATACGCATAAAAGAATAACTTGTAAGAATTATTTTTGATTGGAAAAGAGGCGAATCAGATGAAAAAGACTATAAAAATGTGCCTGTCCCTACTGATAATTGTGACGTTTCTTACAACAAGTAATTTGACATTTGCACAAGTATGGGACGGCTGGCAGGGAACTGTTGACACAGTGCAGACCATTGTTGATATGAATTCGCTCAATACAATTGTTGCAACGTCAGGCGTACCAAGTACAAAGGTAACAAGAAGTGCTGTGTATACAACAAAGTGGGAGAATCATACAAAAACTACAAGCATACGTTTTAATACCGTTCCGGGAGATTGGTCGGATTATGGAACTGTGTTGCTTCCTATATACTCGGCGGTTGCTACAAATCAGACTGTGGTAATGGCGGTTTATAGTGAACCTCAGCAAAGCACCGGAACCAGTTATTTTCGATATCCCATCACTATTGACTGGACAGGGTGGAGAGTATTTGAAATTGAAAAAAGCTCCTTTGGAATAATCAATAGTGCTGATTGGTCAAAGATTACATATTTGCAGTTTACAGCATCTTCACCCAATGCACAGACAGAAATTTATTTCGATAGTATTACTGCGGTGTTGGCACCGGACGAATCAACACAGGATGCTACATCCTCCATAAGCTATACGGCTCTTGATATTGCACAGTTTCAGAGTGCAATATCAGGCGGGGTAGGAATTTATAATTTCACAGGAAATGTATTTGCAGACGGTCAGGTAAAGAAAATCGGAGAAAACCTTTTAAATACAACTGTTAAGAATGAATGCGTGATGACACCCGTTCAAATGTGGAGCACAGCTTTCGGTGCAAAAATTTCAGGTGAAGGAAGTGAGTGGTCTGTATCCTTAAACGGGAAAACAATAGAGCTTAAAGCAGAACAAGTAAATGATGAGTTTAAAATTGCCCCGTATATGGAGGAAGATACGTTCTATACTCCTGTAATACCTATGGCGGAGGCTTTCGGTATGAAAGCACAAACCTTTGGTATGATGACGGTGATAGGTGAACAAAAACACATAGATGTATTCTCTGAAAATGAAGGTCTGGAAAAAGTCGGGGGTTACGTTCTTAGCACAAGCAATCTTGATGCTTCAAATGTGACTGAGCATGATTTTGTTAATCTTAGAAAGAATTGGCGTTATTTCCTTGTAGGAGACGAAACCAATAATCTGGAGGATGAAAATATAAAAAGCCTCATTGATTCCATTGATAAAGCAGGTAAAAGCGCATGGAACTCAATGAATACAAACGATGACGCACCGGTTCTTTTCGGAAATACTGTGGTTGAAACAACCTTGCAAATGGAAACGCAATATGACATGATGTGGAATATGGCGAAGGCATATGGAACCTATGGAACATCACTTTATAAGAATCCTCAGCTTAAAGCGGCAATATTTTATGCTATAGAAAGGCTTTACGACCTCTACTACGGCGAGGACGAGATTGGAAATAACGGCTGGAGAGATGTATTTCAATATAACTGGTGGAGCTGGTATATCGGAGTCCCGAGACCTCTTCTTGAAACCTTGATGGTTATGGAGGAGGAAATGCTGCAAAGTGATATTAATAAATATATTGCACCATTTGATTATATCAGGTCGGTAATGCGATATGACAAAAATGCAGTTGCAGCACAGACAAGATGCTATGTTGTAACCTTATCGGCAGCACTCAGAGATAATGTCGATTTAATGGTAGAATGCTTAGTTGATTTCGACAGACTTCTGACGCTTGAAAATGTTGAGGGACCGCAGAAGGACTTCACATATATCTGCCACGAATGTTATCCACTTGACGGAATGTATGGCACAGGTATTTTAAGTGACCGCTTTGTAGAGGTTGCAACAATTCTTGCAGGAACAAAGTTTGAAATTACAAGTGCACAAAAATACAATCAGGCGCTTTGGGTGTATAACACCTTTATGCCGATTGTACATAACGGAGTAATGTTTTTCAGAAACTGCGGACGTTCTCCGGGATTTGGTGTTAATTACGGGCGTGGAGCGATAAAAGCAGCAATAGGTTCAATCGGATGCTTCAGTGAAGATGATGATATGGCAT
Organism: Clostridia bacterium; assembly: GCA_045544395.1. GTDB lineage: Bacteria > Bacillota > Clostridia > UMGS1883 > UMGS1883 > UMGS1883. The sequence goes on along the minus strand of JAZPYX010000075.1, from coordinate 53,822 downwards.
TTAAAATGTTTATCAAGCGAAGCGTTACAGAGGAATCACTTTCAGCAGTATGTAAATATCTTGGTACAGTTTATTTTGCAAACAGGCTTGTTGAAATAATGAATGATGAAACTCTGCCGGAGCCGGAGGAATATCAGAGAGCGCATATGCGCTATAAGGGAGATATAGCCGCATGGCAAAGAAACGGAACATCAGCATTTGTATCTATGAGCTCTGAAAGAATAGGCGCATATGAAAGTATTAACCACGTTAATATGTCAGGCTGGTATCAGGGAGACGGTGGACTTTATGTATATACCGATAAGACCGACGGAATAAGAGATGAATTTGGTACGGGCTTCTGGAATAATGCAAATATGCACAGATTACCCGGAACAACTGAGGATGTAAGAGAAAGAGAGCCTGCAAGTATTAGTGTGGATTATCTTACTCCACGTGACTTTGTAGGCGGAGCAGAGCTTGACGGGGAATATATAGCCGCTGCAATGGATTTTGAAGCATATCATTTTGAAGAAATAGATGATAAGGTGGATGCAGGCTATGGCGGAGGACTTCCACAGATATTCTCAGACCTTACCGCTAAAAAGTCGTACTTTATGTTTGATGATGAAGTAGTTGCAGTAGGCTCAGATATTGATTCAACAAACGAATACGAGGTAAATACATACATAGACAACCGTACATTAAGCGAAAAGCTTATCGTTACAGATGATGAAAATTCAGAAACAAAGAGGTATACAGTTATAAAAGCAACTGCGGCAGGCGATGATGGTAACATTCCTGAAAATGTTATAGACGGAAGCTATGACACAAGGTGGTCGTATGAAGCTACCTCAGACGGTTGGCTAATGTTGGAGCTTGAACAAGCACTTCCTGTAGGATATGTGGGAATTGCAAATTACGGCGGTACAGGCGGAAAACAAGCGATTTTTGATTTGCAGCTGTCTGTTGACGGTCAAAACTGGGAAACAGTATTTTCAGGAAAGGCAAGCGGTACTACTGACTTACTGGAAGCATATGACTGCGGAGGAAAAACTGCTAAATACGTGAAATTCGTAGGTGCAGGCAGAACAAACAGCTCTTGGAATTCCATTACGGAAGTCGAGGTTTACGCACCTCGTGCAGACGGAAAAATGGTGCTTCTTGGAGCAACACAGGAGGGCATCATTTACGGCACCGAGGACATTATCGTTGATGGTGTAATGCTGGAAAAAGAAGCCGAAATAAATAAAAAAATACAAAATCCCTCATGGATTCATCTGGAATGCTTTGGCGGATATTATCTGCCAAAGGGTGGAAATGCTGTAATCAATAAGGAAAACAAAGCATCAACATTCTTTGAATTATGGCTTGAACATGGATTGAAGCCTGAAAATGAAACGTATTCTTATGTGATGCTTCCACAAAAAACGGCAGAGGAAACTGCACAGTACAGCAAAAATCCCGATATTGAGATTTTGGAATGTACAGAAAAGCTGCACGTGGTCAAGGAAAAAACTCTGGGAATTACAGCAATAGTATTCTGGGAGGCAGGCTCATACGGCGATATCAGTGTAAGTGAGCCGATGGTTGTTATTGTAAAGGAAACAGAAAATGAATATAAGATAGCAGCTTCCGACCCTACACAAAAATCAAAAATTGCAACTATTATTATTGAACGTGACCTGACATTAACCGACTGCGATGCGGAAGTAACAGAAGGAATAGGAACTAATGCACAGCAGATAAAAAACAATCCCAATAATTCCTATATTACGGTATCAGAGGGTAATAACAAGGCTACATTAACTCTTGACTTTACCCGGACAGAGGGAGAAACTCTCACTGCAACATTCAGAAAGTGAGTGTGTATGCAGTGAAGAGAGTTGTATGTTTTTTAATAATGCTTATACTGACAGCTTTTAATATGAATGTCAATGCCGTCAATACATATGTATCAGATGGCTTCGGGAAAGTGGTTTCTTATGATGATTTTGAAAATGAAGAATTTTCAGCGTCCTTATGGGGAAGCATTCAGACTGAAAGTGATGGAGAAAACACACGTGCCGTTATAAGTGAGGCATCGGCTTTTACTTATAAAACCGATGCCGTGCCGGCAAGCTATGAGTATCTGTCACAAAACAGAGCAAAATATGAATTTGAACTGTTTTTTAATGAGGCAGTATGTGCAGAAATAAGCTTTACATACAATGATATACACATACCGATTATAAGCTTTAATGAAAATAAAACTGCTGCTCTTGAGTGCGGAACGACATTTGACTATCCAATCAGTGAAGCCGTCAGATATACAATATATGTAAGCTTCGATAAAGGGTGTGTAACACTCTATCAGAACGGGGAGATTGTTTGTTGTGATTGCCACGTTAAAAATGGAGAAAGTCTTACAGCGGGCAGTGAATTTAAAATTAACCTTGCGGGGAATGGAATTATATATGCAGATAACTTTCGTCACAGTATTCCCGTATACGATAACAGACAGTTAACGTTTACAGATAATGTATTTTCATCTTCTTACGATGAGGGTGTGGGGATTGATGTAAATCATTCCACTAAGGGCGTAGTAAAGGTGGAGCCGGCAACTGTCAATGAGAACGAACATAAAAATGTTGCAGTTGTCTATAACTGTACGGAGGACGAAGCTCTTACAGATTCGCTGTTAAGGGGAAATTACAGTATTGTAAACAGTAATTTTCAGACTTCACTTCTTCCGGAAAAGCAAATGGACGAAATGAAGAAAATAGTTTTTGACATTGATGTTTGCTTACGTAATATGACAAAGGCACAAATCCAGTTTGTCGGTCATGAAAGTGTGGAAACACGCAAAGCGGTTCAGCTCATTACCTTTAATAAGGATGGATATTACAGCCTGTTTAACGGAAAGAAATTTGCATATACAACCAAAGTTTGGTATTCGTTCAGGTTCTATATTGACCTTGAAAAATTTACCTATGATGCATGCGTAAACGGAACACCTCTCGGCTTTGATATTCCAATAAGCACATCAGCACGTTATGTACTTTCATGTGGCATACACCTTTTAGATACGCAGGAGGAAGCGGCGGTTGAGGTGGATAATCTTTATTACTATTCAGTGAATGAAGAAGGCAACAAGCGTTTTTGTGTTCTGCGTGAAACTGAAAATAAAATCAGTGTATGTCATATAGAAGATAAAAACAGTGCAGTTCTGATTGTTGCAGTATATGATGAAAACGGCGTTTTCAAGGAAGTTAATATGTGCAAAAATCAGACGGAGGGTTTATGGTTTTATGGGGTTGATACATATTTCAATCAGACAGATAAGGTTTATTATATGTTCTGGAACGGGTTTGAGGCTATGACGCCCATTAATATAAAACATAGAATAAAATAATTATAATTTGGAAAGGAAGAAAAATATGAAAAGATTTTTTGGTATTCTCATGTCCATGGTAATGGTTTTTTCCACAGTTGGTGCAATAGGAGCATCGGCAGATGATGGTATCAGCGTAAAGGCATACGATTACGTTATTGCAGAAGGCAATTTTGACGGACTTGGAACAGGGTTTGACTTTACTTCTGCTGATAATGTTTTGTATGATTACTCTTCAAATGCAAAAGCAGCTGTAGTTGATTCTCCTCTCGAAGATGACGGACACGGCTTGGTTGCACAGATAACAAAGAATTCAAATTATGATTCCATTATGGGATTTATGTGGAAAGCCATAGATCCTGACTATGTTTCCAATACTGCTACACCTACACCGGATGCAGAAACGGCAGCATTACTTAATAATGTAAAAATAGAGATAGATGTTTGTCTTGGCGCAAAAATGAAAGGAGTAATTCAGTACACTTCTTATACAAATCCGAGAACTTCTCCTTCTCTGTTGACTTTTGAAGAAAGCGGAAAGGCACAGCTTGGAAACGGTACAAGCAATTTTGAATATGAATTAAATACCTGGTATAATGTAGTGATGTATCTTAATTTTGATGAGCTGAAATATAGCGGATATGTAATAAATGAAGAGACAGGAGAAACTGTTCTTGCAAATGAAAATATTACACTTCCCACTTCCAACAACTCTACAAATGCTGCATTGAATTTCCGTATGTATGTTCCAAAAAACACAAATGACGGAAGTATTTACGTAGATAATATGAGATATTCTGTGCCAAAAATTTTCTCAGATGAGATTACAGCAACACTTATAAGCGACGGCTTTGACAGTGGAATCGGTACAGCATACACAACAAACGGATATGTTTACAGTGCTGATGATACTATTGCTGCATCAACACACGGAAAGGTAGCCGTTGTAAACAGCAAGGAAAGTGAGGAGGGTACTACATATACCGCTTCTTCATTGATGACTGCAAATACCTTGGTTAATCCTAAGTATTCAACTGCGCTGCTTACAGGAGATAACTTGAAGCAGGCAAAGAATGCAGTTATAAAGCTTGATACCTGTTTTTATGATATGGCAGACGCAAGCATTCAGCTTGCAGGACAGAGTGCGGCAAATAAAAGTGTATATACTTCCCTGATAGACTTTACTTCAGATGGAAAAATTATTTTAAAAGACGGCACAACAGTTGAATATGCAAAGAATACATGGTATTCCTTTGAAATCGGTGTTGATTTTACAGCAAATAACTATTATGTAAAAAAGAACGGAGATTTAATGAAAGCTAATATTGCACTTCCGCTTTTTGCAAACAGAGGTGCACATATTGTTGCGGCAGGCCTTGCTTTAAGAGAAACAGATACTGAGGCACAGGTAGCTGTTGACAATTTAGAATTAGCGCTCAAAGGCTATAAGGAACAGGCTGGATTTTTCAAGACAGAACAGGAGAACGGCTTAACCCGACTGAACTATGTTACTATGACAAAGGAAGATGTTGCAAAAAATACTTCAAATGATATATTTGTTGGAAAAAATCTTATAGAACAGGAAGATTTTGTTAATAGCAGTAATTGGAACAGAAGTTCAACTGCCATTTCTGAAATAAGTACAGCAACTAAGAATTCCGCAAATCATGGTAAGGTTATCAAGTTCAGTAATTTTAAAACAGATGGATCTATTGTATCAAACCAATCGGTAGGTTCTGCCAATACAATAGTTAATCCCGAACAGGCAACAGATAATTGGAATGCAATATTGTCAGACACTGCGGAGCTTGCAAAATACCAGAAAGTAGTTTTGAATGCATCCCTATATGTTCCCAATTACAGTAACTTTGCCATTGATGTACTGCGTTTAACCGGAAAAAATACAAGAACAAATAAGAATTTTCTTAAATTTACATCATCTGGTGAAATTCAGTATTTGTCAACAGCTACTGTGTATTCGACTGTAAGCGATGTTAAATATATTCCCGGTATGTGGTATGATTTTGTTCTGGAATTTGATTATGTGAATCATAAATATAAGGCATATATGATAGATGAGTCAGGAAATGTAACTACACTTACGGAAAACGGTGTAATTCCTGAAGATTTTGTATATGGACTTGCGTATCGTGTGATTTACTCAAATAATAGTGAAAAATGCACTATGGAGATTGATGACTGGAGCTTTTATACAGGTACAGCTGCACTTTCAACAGCTACTGCATACAGCGGAGAAAGACTTATTATTGCTGAATATGACAGCACAACAAATAAGCTTGTAAACGTAAATTCAGCGGTGATGGGAACAGAGGATTATGACCTTGTAAGCATAGGCTATGATACAGATGATAATGTAGACAGATACTATATGGTTTGGTCAGGATATGACACGTTAGTACCCGCAACAGAGAAATTGCCCCTTGAATAAACGTTAAAAATATGCACTCTGCGTATTCTTACGCAGAGTGCATATGAAATAATTCATAGAGCCGGAAAGGATGAGTGAACATGAAAAAACAGATAGTGATTTTGCCGGTAATTCTGGCGGCTCTGATTTTAAATACAATATGCGGTGCATTTGCAGCCAAGCATGACGGATATTTGGACGAGGTTTTCTTTTCTGATTTTACAGCTGCGACGATTTCCACAAATCTTGGTTATGGTACAGGCGGCGACAGAACTGCTCCCGAAATAACAAACGGCAGAGCAAAATTAACAATGCTTACCGCAAGCAATACCTCAACTGACAACTATTTTCGCACACAGTATTCACTTGTCAACAGTGATTATTCTGACAAGCTTTTGACAGGAGTGCCGCTTACCAAAATGCAAACGGTGAATTTTTGCATTGATATTGAACTGGGTGATTATACCAGTGTATACATAACGTCTATTGTTCATAAAGCTTTAGATTCAAGACCCTCTGAACACTGGGTTGAGTTTACTACGGGCGGAAAGATGAAATTAGCTGACGGACAATCCTTTGACTATCAGCCGGACACAAATTATTCGTTTAATATTTACGCTGATTTTGTAAATGCAACTTATACTATATATCTGAACGGAAGTCTTTTGGCAGAAGATGTAGAAATGAAGCAGGACGCTTATTATGCATTGTCATTTGGCTTGTTTTATAAAAAGGGCACGGCAGAAGATTTTATGTATGTTGATAATTTAGGCTATTACAAAGAGTCAGAGGTTGAATTTTACTCTGAATTATTTGAAATAGATACACAAAGCTTTCCTGTTTCAAACAGAAGCATTGATTTTGAGTTTAATTCAAATATAGTAACCGACGTTACAAGCCTTATAACGATTACACCTGCTGCTGATTTTAGAGCAGACGTAATTGACAATGTAGTATCGGTAAGCTTTGATACGCCGCTTGACTTTGAAACAGATTATACACTGGAATTTTGCGGAGAGGTTACAGACTGGCGTGGAAAAACACTCGATATCGATGAGACTGTTACTTTTAAAACAGTAAAAAAACAGCTTGTTGCAAATGTTCCCGTAATTGAGGGCACAAACGGGGCGGCATTGGTAAGTGCGGAAATTTTAAATCCGCTTGAAGAAGCTAAAACCGTTAAGCTTATAGTGATACAGTATAACTCTAACGGTGAAATGCTTTTAAAGAATATAACCGAATTGGAGGTTGCAGCCCCGACAGACGGTGGGGTAACCATTGATGAGGTTACTGATACTGCTGTGCTGACAGATACTGTATCGATAGCTGCATACGTTGCTGATGAAAACGAAAAAGCGTTATCTGATGGTTTTGCCCGGTACAATTTTGAGACCTTGACAAATTCCGCCTGCGTATGGAACGATTCTGTAGGTATCAGCTTAGATAAGGAAATTGTTTCGGGTGAAAAGATTGTTGCAGCAGGAAAAGTGAATAAGCCGGGAATAAGAATGCTTGAGCTTAGCTTTATGCGTGACGATGCTGAGTTTATGCATATACCTGTTTTTACTGATTCAGAGGGAAAATTCACATATTCTGTAAAGCATAATGACATTGACGGAAAATATGCTGTTTCGGTTACGGGTAAAACGCTTAGTAACAGTCAGCTTGCTGAAAAATATTATCTGAGCGATAGCGGAAAGGAAAGTGTCAAGGCATCTATTAACGGTGCAGGCGACACTTTGTACAGCTACCTGATAGCAGAAGGTGCACAAAAGCTTAACATAGAAGCATCGCTTATTACAGACAGCCTTGTAAAAATTCTGTCAGAGCAAATTCCTATAAGCGGTGTGGATAAGGTTGAGACAATTTTAAAAGATGGGTATACGGTTGAGTCAACAATTAAGGTCTCTTCCTGGGATAAGTTTGAACAGATGTACAATGATTATTCATATATTCTGTTTGTAACAGCAGACGATAAGGCAGATTACGAAAGCTATAAAGCGTTGTCCTCTGACGAAAAGGGAGCATTCAATAATGCTCTTGTGGAAAAGGATATTGATACGCTTGCAGATTTCAGAAAATCTTTTTCTGATTTAATAGAGGATTACACAGCTCCCGAGCAACAGGAGCCGTCAACAGACGGAGACGGTGGCGGCGGAGGCGGCGGTGGAGGCGGCGGAAGACCGTCAAGCTCTCCGTCGGTCAGTGTTACGATTGGTACACCCTTTATAGAAGAGGAAGAAAAAACACAGACGAACGGACAGAAGATATCCTCATTTCCTGATTTAGACAGTGCTTCATGGGTATGGGAAGCGTCAGAAAGCCTGAAAGAAAAGGGCATTATATCAGGTGATGAAAAAGGAAATTTAAATCCTGAAAAAAATGTAACACGAGCAGAATTCTTAAAAATGCTTACAGTTGCCTTACAGATACCGCAAGGTGCACAGTGCAGCTTTAATGATGTTTCTGAAAACGACTGGTTTTATCCTTATGCTGCGGCAGCACAGAGCAGTGGAATTGCAAACGGCAACAGCAGTGGAAATTTTGACGGAAATGCCAATATTACAAGACAGGACATGGCTGTGATGATTTACCGTGCGAAAAAGGATTTATCCGATAATGCAAATGATTTTGAAGCTTCTGACGCTGATGAAATCTCAGAATATGCCCGTGACGCAGTAAAGGCGCTTTATTCTGCCGGAATTATTAACGGAATGGGTGACGGTAGCTTCGGACCTAAAATGTTTGCAACAAGGGCACAGGCAATTAAGATAATTTACGAGATGCTTTCATAGGAGGTGGATTATGATAAAGTCTATAAAAAGAAATCTGTCAGCAATATTGATGTTTATACTTGTTTTGATTTCTTTGCCGTCTGACGGTGTTAAGGCAGCGATAAAGGAATCTGCCTTAAGCGGCACAGATTATGAAATGCTGGAGGCATTCGGCATTGTCAAAGAATCGGACAAGCTGGCAGCAGAGGTACTGCTTACAAGAGGTACTATGATACGTCTTGCTATGAGGGCAACGGGGAATGATATACAATCAGTATCGGATAACGGCGAAAATCCTTTTACAGATATTGATAATACAAATGAATATTACAAAGAAGCTCTTTTGGGTTATCAGACGGGAGTATTGTCCGGTGGAAATGCACGGGTTTATGAATATGCAACCCCTATGGAGGTTGCAAAGGTTTTGTGCTGTATAACAGGATATTCCCAGCTGTGCATAAAAAAAGGAGGCTGGCCGTCAGGCTATATGGCAGTTTCAGCGCAGCTTAAGCTTATGCCTAAAGGAAGCGAAAGCGTGGCATTAAATGAATATTTCAGAGTTCTTGTAAAAGCACTTGAAACAAAGCTTTTACAAATTGAATCAGTATCTACAAAAAATGACGGACAGATTCATTATGAAACCTATGAAAATGCTACACTGCTGACAGAAGCTTTTGGGTATGAGTATAAAGCAGGAATTCTTCAGGAGGACACAAATACCTCGATTTTTGCAAAGAAGACTGCAACGGATGAAACCATTGTGATAGATGGCGAAAGATATGCTGTGGGTACTGCCGATTGCGGTACGCTTTTAGGCTGCTATGTTGAGTTATATTATAAGAAAGACTCCCATAACCGTGAATTAGTATATATCGGAGAGGCAGAAAATAAAAACAAAATTCTGACAGTAGAGCTTTGGAATGTATCTGACGTGTCAGAGGATGGCTCGCAATTTACCATTTGTTACGGTGAAAAAGAGAAAGCAAAGAAAATTGAGCTTAAAAGAAATGCATTTTTTGTATATAACTTTGAACAGACGCCTATAAAAAAGGAGCTGCTTATTAATGAAAAAAAAGCAGGGGAGCTTGATGAACCCGATGTAAAATGCGGAGAGCTTCGTTTGATAGACAACGACCTTGACGGCGAATATGAGGTTGCGGTTGTTACAGATTACACGGCTATGCAAATTGCGGAAATTTCAGCAAAGGATTGTGTAATCGTAGGAACAGACGGAGAAACAAAGCTTGAACTTGACATAAGCGATGATAAGTATTCCTTTGACATAATTAAGAACGGAAAAAGTATTTCCTTTGAAGCTTTAAAGAAAAAAGATATAGTTTTATTTGCACAATCCTTTGGAAATAAAAAGGCTTATAAAAAAGTCATAGCTTCATCAAATACTGTGAAAGGTGAATTATCAGCAAAAGACGAGGAATATGTGACGATAAACGAAAACGAATACAGGATAGAAAATAAGCTTTATAAAAGATTAAATTTAAGCGCAAACGGTATTTTCTATCTTGATGCATTTAATGTCGTGCGTGCCGTTGATGAGAATGAAGATATGGTTTTTGGCTATGTCAGGGCAGTTGGAGAAGCTAAGGGGATAAGTAAAAAACCCGTAATGCAGATTTTCACTGAAAATAATCGCTGGGTTGAGTTAGAGATGCGTGATAAGGTGAATATAGACAGCAGCAGTATAAAGGCAACAGAGCTGACAGGCAGTAAATCATATGTTTTGGAAAATATGATAGGAACGTTAATACAATATTGCGTTAATTCAGACGGAGACATCAGCAGAATTTATACAGCGCAAATAATTGATGAAGAGGATATCTGGAGTGATGAAGAACTGAGTATGATTGATGAGGGTATATTCAGAAAGGCAAGAAGCTTTCAGAATATAAAATACCGTTCCGGTCCATCAAGCTTTGAAGATAACTTTGTGGTATCATCAGATACAAAAATTTTCTTTATTCCATCTGTAGAGTTAGATGAATACGGTCAGGAAATTCCTGATGAATTAACGGATTATTATATCGGTAACAATTCAAATCTTGTGCATGATAAGGCATATACTCTGGTTGATGTCTACAATATAACACGCAACGGAACGGCAGAGGCATGTGTTATTGAAGAAGGCACAAAAGAAGTCGCTGAAAGAAGTCAGCTGGCTGTAATAGACGGGACAGGAATGAAACGTGTTGCAGACGGCGAATTGCGTGATGCGATATGGGTATATTACGGCAGTGAGAGAGTTGCTTTGCCGCTGACCTCAGCAGATGTACTGAGTGAGGCAGGCGGAGTAGTAAAGGGAGATATCGTGCAGTTTATGGTGGATCAGAACGGAGAAATCTCCAAATTGTCAAAAAGATTTGATGCATCAGGCGGATTTGAGCAGAAAACCATTACGAATGAGCCATATGCTTATGCAACATTCTTCTCAGGCTTAGTGAAAAATGTTGACAGTGCAAAAAGCATAATCCTGCTTGATTATGGTACAAAAAAAGGTGTGATTTACACAAAGAATGCAAAGGTGTATGTTTACGATTTAGAGGAAAAGAGTGTTTATACGGCTGCATTGGACGATATATATTCCTCTCAATACGTTTTTGTTCGTGCCAATTATCTTCAGGCACAGGAAATTATAATATTTAAGCAAAACTAAGTATAAGGACAGTGGAATTTATGTATGAAATAGGTTTGTCAACCTGTGGAAAAATTAATTTTGAAGAGCTGTTTTCAAAATATAAGAATGCGGGAATGACTGCTGCTGAAATTTCACCTAATTCAGAGGATTATATGAAGATTGATTATAAAGAGCTTTTAACCATTGCACAAAAATATGGTATTAAGCTATGGTCATATCATCTTCCTTATTATCCATTTGACGAGGTTGATATTGCAAACAAAAATTTATGCAAAAAAACGGTTGAGTATTTTTCGGAGCTGATAAAAAGGGCTTCGGATATCGGTATTGATAAATTTGTTGTGCATCCAAGCGGTTCACCTGTTTTAGAGAATGAGCGTTATGAAAAGAAAGAAACTGCTAAAGAAAGTCTTTTTGAACTTGCAGACATTGCCGGAAAAAACGGCGCAGCTATTGCAGTTGAAAACCTAACAAGTCATTGCATAGGCAGAAATTCTGATGAGATATTGGAGCTGACAGATGTTGATTCAAGACTCAGAGTATGCTTTGACACCAATCATTTGTTTGGAGAAAATCTCTCTGATTTTATACAAAAAATAGGCGACAGGCTTTTAACGATACATGTTTCAGATTACGATTTTGCAGAGGAACGGCATTGGCTTCCGGGAGAAGGAAAAGTAGATTGGCAGGAGGTAGTGTCGGCTTTGCAAGGTGTAGGATTTTGTGGGATTTGGATGTATGAAATTGGATTTGCATGCCCTAAAACTATTTCACGTTCCAGAAACCTTGCGTGTGAGGACTTTGTACGCAATGCAAAGGAAATTTTAAGCGGTGAAAAGCCAACAATTATTGTATAACTAAAAACAGCCGGAACCAACAACACTAAAGGGTATTGTGTGTTGTTGGCTTTGGCTGTGTACTGAAAGTAAATTTAAAATTAAAGTAAGGAGTCAGCTTGATGAAAAAAGGTATAAGTTTATGGGCTTTTGGCGACAGAACGCCGGATGTATGCTTTCCGCTTGCAAAAGAATGCGGATATGACGGAATAGAAATGGCGATAGGATATGACGGACCTGTCCGTTTTGACTCAACAAAAGAGGAAATGACCGCACTGTGCTTAAAGGCAGAGGAATATGGAATTTCTTTTTACAGCCTTGTGTGTGATATTTGCTGGGAATATTCTATAACATCGGCAAATCCTGACATCAGAAAAAAGGCAGAGGACATTATCATTAAACAGCTTGAAATTGCTTCCTATCTCGGCTGTGATACAATACTGGCACTCCCCGGTATGGTTGAAAGCATATTCCCGGGTGGAGAAATTGTTCCTTACGATGTTGCGTATGAGCGTTCATTTGAATCTATATGCAAGCTTTCAAAATATGCAGAGGAATACGATGTGAATTTAGCTATTGAGAATGTGGGAAATAAACTGCTTCTTTCACCTTTGGAAATGCGTGATTTCATAGATAAGGTTAACAGTCCTAAGGTTAAGCAGTATTTTGATGTAGGAAACGTTATAAAGAACGGCTATCCTGACCATTGGATAGATATTTTGGGAAAGCGCATTGCAAAGGTGCATTTTAAGGATGTGGGCATTATTGACGGTGTACATAAAGAAGTAAACATTCTTGACGGCATAGTGGATTATGATGCAGTAATGAACGCATTTAAGCGTATCGGGTATGATGATTGGGTAACAGCAGAGGTATTCCCAAGCAAGGAAAATGATATTGATTTATTAGAAAATAATTCTGAGGCAATGGACAAAATTTTAAGGAGAATATGACAGGAGGTAATTTTAATGATTAAAATCGGAATAATAGGCTTTGGCGGAATTGCACAGTCGGCACATTTGAAGCCGCATTTGGAGTTAGAGGCAAAAGGAATATCAAAATTGGTTGCGGTATGTGATATATGTCCTGACCGCTTTGATGAAAAAATGGAAATTAATATCGGCGGTGCAGAGGTTTCTTTAGGTGCTGACGTGAAGAAGTATACAGATTGGCGCCGGATGCTTGAAAACGAAGAGCTTGATATGGTTGACATTTGTGTTCCTACTTATCTTCATGCGGAAATTTCTATAGGAGCACTTGAAATGGGAAAGCATGTGCTTTGTGAAAAGCCAATGAGTCTTAATTATGAGCTTTGTAAGAAAATGTGTGAAACCGCAAATCGTGTAGGCAAAAAGCTTATGATTGCCCAATGCTGTAGATTCGGTCCCGCATATCTTTATCTGAAAGAGCTTGTCAATAATAATACATACGGAAAAATTAAAAGCGGTGTTTTCAGCCGTGCAAGTATGCCGCCTGTATGGGGCTGGGATAACTGGTTTATGGATTACAAGCGTTCAAGCGGTGTGATACTTGATATGCATATTCATGATATTGATTTTATTCGCTATACTTTTGGAGAGCCCAAGAGCGTATCTTGCTCTACCTCTGATATATATTCACAAAAAGATATTGCACATTCACGCCTTATGTATGACGATTTTTCATTGCTTGCAATAGGCGATTGGTCGAGAGAGGGTACTGAATTTGAATCAGGATTTACAGTAGCTTTTGAAAATGCAACCGTAAAACGCATAGGTGATGATGTTACGGTCTATCCTCGTGGAGGAGAAGCATTTTCACCTGAGCTTCCTGCTGTGGATTCCTATCAGGCAGAAATTGAATACTTTATTGATTGCATTGAAAACAATAAAGAAAACATTACAAACAGTCCCGAGGATTCTGCATTATCAGTAAAGCTTGTGAATGCACTTATAGAAAGCTCGGATAAAAACGGTGAATTTGTAGAGTTTTGTGCGAAATAAAATGGTTTTAAAGGAGAATAGCTATGAAAATAGGTGTATGTGTAACATTTGAATCTATGGAAGAAATAAAAGGCAAAATTGAAATGATGATAAAAGAAAATTTTGATAATTGCCAGATAATTTCATGGACACCATCTGTATGGACGGAGGAAAATGCAACACTTCTGAAGCAGTTGCTTGAAGAAAAAAATATTACCGTATCGGCTTTTTGGTGTGGTTGGGAAGGTCCGCAGGTCTGGGATTTTTATGACGGTCCTCTGACACTGGGGCTTGTACCTCGTAAGTATCGTGATATGCGTGTAAAAAATCTTTGTGACGGAGCAGATTTTGCAAAAAAATTAGGGGTAACTAATGTTATAACTCATATGGGATTTATTCCGGAAAATCCTCACGATCCCGAATTTAAACCCTTGTGTGATGCTATACGCATCGTGGCGAAGCATCTTCAGGCAAATGGTCAAAATCTTTTGTTTGAAACAGGTCAGGAAACTCCGACAACGATGCTCCGTTGCTTTGAAGAAATAGGAACTGATAATCTTGGTGTGAACTTTGATACAGCAAATCTGATATCCTATGGTAAGTCAAATCCCGTAGATGCATTAGATACTATAGGAACAAGAGTTATGGGCGTTCATGCCAAGGATGGAAAATATCCTACAAACGGAAAAAATACCGGTGGAGAAACTCCTATGGGACAAGGAAAGGTTGATTTTGAAGCTGTATTGTCAGGACTGTATGCCCTGGGATATGACGGATACATAACTATCGAACGTGAAATAGAGGGAGAGCAGCAGATAAAAGATATCAGAGAATCCAGAAAGTTTTTACAGGGTGTAATAGACAAAGTATGCTCAAAGTGATTTGAAGAAAGGCGAGTTTTAAAATGAAAATATTAATGATTGGTGCACATCAGGATGATAATGAATTCAGATGTGGGGGATTAGCGGATAAATACGTAAAAATGGGATACGAGGTGCGGTTTCTTTCTATGTGTAACGGCTGCGGAGGACATCACATTATGACTCCGGGGGAAACTGTAAAAAGACGTGCGGGAGAATCAGCGGCAGTTGCGGAGCTTCTTAATATTCAATATGATGTGTGGGATATTGATGATTGCTCTCTTGTAGCAGATTTAGAAACACGCAGAAAATTAGTGCGCTATATTCGTAAATTTTCACCTGATTTGATAATTACACATCGTCCTAATGATTATCATGCAGACCACAGGGCAGCAGGACAGCTCGTTCAGGATGCGTCTTATTTGCTAATTGTTCCGCATGAGTGTGCAGACGTGCCTGCGATGAAGAAAATGCCCGTTATTATGTATAATGAGGATGGATTTAAAAATCCTGTTTTTCGTCCTGATATAGTTATTGATATGGATGATGAGATTGAAACAAAGCTTGCAATCGCCAATTTAAATGTTTCACAGGTATATGAATGGCTTCCTTATGCCGAAGAAGCAGGGGAAATAGTTCCTACAGACGAAAAAGAACGCTTTAAATGGCTTAAAGGTATGGAAATAACGGCTGATACAACAGATGAGGAAATCATGGCGGCAAAACGTGGATATGCTGTCAGATTTGCCAGAACTGCTGCACGTTTCAGAAATAAATTAATAGAAAGATACGGAGCAGAAAAAGGAAGCAAAATCAGATATGCAGAGGCTTTTGAGCTTTGTGAATATGGTGAGCCTCTTACTGAAGAACTAAAAAATCAATTATTTCCATTCTGATTAATGTAGGAGACAAAACTATGAATAGCACTAAGTGGATAACATTGCCATCATTGCCTCTGGCAATGTATACTGAATTTACAAATATGAACTCGAGCTTGTATATGCGAAAAAATTTTAAAGCCGAAGAAAATATTAAAAGTGCACAGCTTTCTGTCTGTGCACTTGGATTGGGTGTTTGTACAATAAATGGAAAAAATGTTACCGATGAAGTTTTATCTACACCATATACCCAATATGACAAAAGAGTTATATACAGAGAGTATGATGTAACCGCACTTTTACACACAGGTGACAATGCCATTGGCGTTCATGTTGGAAATGGATTTTATAATGACACAATGAACATATGGAATGATATGATGGCACCCTGGAAGGATCACCCCAAGCTCGCATTAAAACTTATCATTACGTATATGACGGGAGAAACTCAGGTTGTTAAAACAGATACAAGCTGGAAAGGCACTATGGGAAGTGTTGTCTATAATCATATGCGTCAAGGTGAAGTGTGCGATGCAAATTTGAGACAGATAAATTATGATTTGCCGGACTTTGATGACAGCAAATGGGATAGTTGTATTATTGCTCACGAACCGGGAGGAATACTTCAGACAACGAATATGCCGCCAATAAGAGTAATCCGTAGATTGGAAGCTAAACTTATTGCGGACAATATATATGATTTTGGTGAAAATACAAGCGGTTGGGTGAAAATAACAGTAACAGGAGCAAAAGGTCAGGAAATACGTATAGGTTATTTTGAAACCTTTGAAGAAAGAAGCCGTAATCAGATTAAGGGCTTTTGTATAAGAGAGAATAAGCCGCTGAAACACGAAGATGTTTTTATTTGCAGCGGACGTGAAAAGGAAACCTTTAGTCCTTCTTTTTGTTATCACGGATTCAGATTTGCAGAGGTCAAAAATGCACCTGCGGATTTTTCGATTGTTGCAGAAGTGGTGCATACAGACCTTAAAACAATAGGAACATTTAACTGCAATGATGAGATGCTTAATAAAATACATGCCGCATCTGTAAGAGCTACACTGACAAATTATCACGGTATTCCAACCGATTGCCCACATAGAGAGCAGAACGGTTGGACAGGTGATGCACTGTTGTCAAACGATCAGGCGATGCTTAATTTCGATATGTATGAGGCATATAATAAATGGCTTGATGATTTTAAGGATGCTCAAAGACCAAACGGTCAGCTTCCCGGAATTATTCCTACTGCGGGTTTTGGTTACAACTGGGGAAGCGGTCCCGGTTGGGACAGCGCACTTATAATTATTCCGTGGAATATATATAAATACACGGGCAAAGCTGATGTAATGGAGAAAATGTGGAATAATATGGTCAGATATATGCAGTATTTTGAACGCATGAGCACTGATTATATTGCTGATTTTGGCTTAGGTGACTGGTGTCCGCCTGATGAAAGCTTCATGTGTCCCACGTGTGTTCTTGACACAGCATATCTCTATTACGATTGTAAAACTATGGCGAAAATTGCATCAGTATTAGGCAAAGATTCTTTATACTGGGAGGAAAAGGCAGATTGTGTCAAGAGAGCGTGGCGTGAAAAATTTCTTTTTGATACGGAGCTTAGACAGTATCAGACTTTTTATGCATGTGCAATTTATCAGGGGCTTTTGGAAAGTGATGAAATTAAGCCAATGGCAAAGGAGCTTGCAGAGCTTATTAAAAAGAATGGCTATAAAACCACAAGCGGGATTTTTGGGATGAAATATGTATTCAGCGCTCTTTCAGAGAATGGTTACATTGATGTTTTATATAAAATGATTACTAATCCCGAGTGCCCGAGCTATGCATATTGGATTAACAGTGGCTGTACCACTTTGTGTGAGGATTGGATAATGAGTTCATCCCAAAATCATCATATGTTCAGTGAGGTTGATAACTGGATGTACAGATATATAGGTGGAATCAGATACACGGATACAGGATTGATGATAGCTCCGGTATTGCTTGATTGTGTAAATGAATTTATTGTTGAGCATGAGGATATTAAAGTTGAAAGAAAAGGAAATAGTCTAAGCGTTAAAATTCCCAAAGAAGCAACTGTTGTTATTAATGATATAAACAGAACTTTTGCACCGGGAGCATATGAATTTGAATTAAAGACATCTAAGGAGTAAAAAAGAGGCGAAAAAATTATGAAAACTTGTATTATAGTCGGTGCAGGAGGAAGAGGGAAAGACTGCTATGCACCATACATACAAAAAACGGGTATAATGAAAATTGTCGGTGTGGCTGAGCCGGATGAAGACAAACGAATTAAATTTAAGAAAACTTATGCCATAACTGATGATATGTGCTTTAATAGCTATAAGGATTTATTTTCAAAGGGCAGACTCGCCGATTGTGTTATTATTTGCACACAGGATAAAATGCACTTAGAGCCTACAAAGCTTGCTGTTGAATGTGGGTATCATATTCTGCTTGAAAAACCTATTGCAACAACAGAAACCGAAATTGATGCGATTGAAAAGCTTGTTTCAGATTACGATAAAGTTTTTATGACCGGATTTGTCCTCAGGTATACGCCTTTTATAAAGAAAATTAAGACAATTTTACAAGAGGGTATAATAGGAGATATCGTAACAATGCAGTTAAATGAAAATGAGGGCTTTTGGCATCATGCTCACAGTTATGTACGGGGACCATGGAATAATGACAAAACATCCTCTCCGTTAATTGTTGCAAAGTCATGTCATGATTTTGATTTAATGCTGTATTTGATTGATTCTGACTGTAAGAAAGTATCTTCATATGGCGGTAATCAGTTTTTTAAAAAAGAAAATGCTCCCGGAAACGTGCCATTGCGTTGTACAGACGGATGCAAGTTCGAGAGTACATGCCAGTATAATGCCGTGAAGCTTTATACCCAAGGAGAAGCCCGATATTTTGTTCATAAATTTGAATGTGGGTTTTCAAATGAAGATATAATTGAAGCGTTAAAAATCAATCCATATGGAAGATGCATATATAAATGTGATAATAATGTGTGTGACCATCAAGTGGTTGGATTAGAGTTTAAAAATGGTGCTAAAGCCGTATTTACAGTATCTGCCTTTTCAAGAGATAACACTCGCACTATAAAAATAATGGGAACAAAAGGCGAGATTGGCGGCTGTATGGAAACCGGAAAACTTGTTTTGAAAAAATTTATTGATATGAGTGAGGAGCATTTTGATATTACCAACGATGGAACAAAGCATTGCGGAGGAGACGGAGGACTGATTGAGCATTTTGCAAATGCAATAGAAAATAAAAAAGTTAAGGACAAGTATATTTTCAAATCCCATAGGGCAGTATTTGCAGCCGAAAGAGCCAGACTAAGCGGCAACTGCATAGAGCTATAGCGGTTCAAATATGTAAAAGAATTAATACGAACTAAGGTGATTTTTTGACAAATTGTGAAATGGAAAAGGAAAAAGCCAGTAAGCTGTTGTTTGCAGCTTGCTGGCTCGTATATATGGTTGTTTGTTTGACTAAAACAAACTATGTGGCATCTATTGCATTTGTAGTAAAAGAGGGGATTTTCACAAAATCAAATGCAGGAATAATTTCAGCAGCTTTCTACCTGATGTATGGAATAAGTCAGGTTTTAGGCGGTAATATTGTAGACCGGTTTTCTCCATACAAAATAATGAGCATTTGTGTGCTTGGGTCTGTTGTAACAAACCTATTATTAGCTTTTACAAACAGTTTTGCAGCAGTTCTTTTTTTGTGGGGTATTACAGGGCTTATACAGTTTGGCGTATGGCCTGTTGGTGCGAGAATTGTAACAGGTATCTTAATTCCGAAGCACAGAGAAAAAGCAGGTGTATATATTACACTCGCTTTGGGAGCAGGAGGAATTTTAAGCTATGTTCTTGTTGCCATAGTGCTTGAAGCATTAGGCTGGTGCGGCGTATTCTTAATGAATGTAATATTTCTGCTGGTATCGCTTGCTTTTTGGAAGTTTGTTCAAAAACGTACAGAAAAAATTCTTATGACAGAGAAAGCAGATACTTTAAAATTGAAAGTGAGAGGCATACCGCAGAAAAAATTTTTACCTTTGTTTTTTTCAAGCGGATTATTTTTGATTATGTTTTTTGGTATTGCACAAGCCATGCTTGATAATGGGGTTAAGTCATGGGTTCCTACAATGATGATAGAAATATATGGAGTTTCTGCTGTGTGGGCAAGTATGCAAAATGCAATTATTTATATATGTAATATTACAGGGTTGTTTTTTATTGTATATATATTTAGGAATGTGAAAAGTCCCGTTACTGTACAGGTATTATATTTTATAATATGTCTGCCGATATGCATGCTTATGGTTTTTATAGGCAATATTCCTTTATGGAGTGTATTTATTCTTCTGATTATATCAACTACTGTTACATATGCAATGACTAACATCAGTGTGCGTATAGCTTCAGCCTTTGATAAATATGGATACAGCGCTACGGTGAGCGGAATTATAAACGCATTTGTGTGCTTGGGGATAGTTATAGGCAATGGCGGATATGGTATCATAGCGGAAAGATTTGGATGGACTGCTGTTACATATGTATGGCTTATTGTGTGTGTGTCTACTGTTGCTTTAGGAATACCATCAATTTTTTTATGGAGAAAATTTATGCTTTCAGATGATGAAATATGTAGTTAAAAGGGTGAAAAGATGAAGAAAATAGAATATCTGCGTGATTTTTGTATAATTATATTTGCTTCGGTGTTATCTGCTATAGGTTTGCACACTTTTATTTATCCTGCCGGCTTTGCAGCAGTAGGGATTGATGGAATTGCATCAATGGTACAGGAAATAACAGGAATAAGTATGGGATATACGTCGATGCTTATAAATATACCGCTTTTGATTATTGCATGGTTTGTATTAAGTAAAAAATATGTGATATATACACTGCTTTTCAATGTGACCTCTTCTTTAATGCTTATTGCGGCAGATAAAATTAATATGTACGAATATGTTACACAATATAATGTGTGGATTGCAGTAATAGTTTCGGGAATATTACATGGAATACGAACAGGAACAATGATAAAAATCGGAGGTTCTGCCGGAGGTATTGATATAATTGCCTGTATGATACAAAAAAAGAAGCCGTATCTTAATGTTGAAAATTTAATATCGCTAATATGCTACTTTATCAGCGGTATATCATTTTTTGTATACGGAAATCTTGAAAGTGTAATGATGGCGATATTACATATGATGATTTTTAATATTGCTATGGCATCAGTGATGAAATCAACAAGAAATGCAGTAAAAGTTACAATAATAACTGATGACCCATATAATTTGAAAAAAGATATATTGAATGAACTGAAGCACGGAGCAACTATTGTTCCATGTAGGGGTATGTATACAGATGAACATAAAAGTATGATAATGACTGTTATAAATATACGTCAAATGAATGAATTGATGCAAATTTCTCAAAAATACCCACAAACATTTATTTTTTATAATGATATTAATGGAGTATGGGGTAATTTCAGGTGGAATAAGTCTGATCCTGTAATATAACAGAATACAAAGAGGCTATATGGTTGCTGGTTTAAATCTTTTATAAGTTTTCTATTGCAATATTTATTAAAAGCGGATATAATATTGAATATGAAAGGGTGATTTTATGCTTCAGCAAGATGTATATAAAGAAGCCTTCAACAGTGCCGTTGCATCTGTTGAAATGGAAGGCTATGATGTGACAGAAAAGCAAAAGGTTTCTTGTTTGGAGTTTCTTAACGGGAAAATAGATAAACAAGATTTTATCAAAGCAGTATTGGAAGGATGTATGGCTTAGTATAAGCAGTTGAAAAATTTCCACCAAATTTCCACCAAAATCGAAATAAATTCGTTTTTGATAATATAAGGAATTAAAACAAAATTACAAACGGAACGCCTGCCATATCCCTAAATAATGGGGAATAGCAGGCTTTTGTTAATTTTAGATAATGTAGTGTAATCAACGGGTAGGCTTTCTTAAAATCCCGTGCCCCATAAAGGCGTACCGGTTCGACCCGGTCTCGAGCACCAAAGAGAATGGCTTAAAGCTTAGGCTTTGAGCCATTCTCTATTTTTTTGGATATTTGTATTTTCTTGAATATATGCACGTGGTGACATTGACATTTTTTTCCTGAATACCTTTGAAAAATATTGAGAATCTGAATAACCGCAAAAAGTAGCAATATCGTAAATGCTTGTGATACCTTGTTGCATTAAAGTACAGGAGTGTTGTATGCGTACAGTATTCAAATATTCGCTGATTCCTATTCCAAAATATTTTTTAAAAATCGATGAAATATATTTTTGATTATATGATATTTCTTTACTGATTTTTTTTAGCGATAGGCTATTGTCGGTAAAATGGTCATCAATATATTTTTTAATGGTTAAAGCAACATTGTTTACTATCATATCTGCGTTTCTTTCAACAAGCAGTTTTTTTCCAAGAAAAGAAAATGTATAAAGTAATATACTTTCACTGATTAAATCTGTCAGTTCATTTATAGTGTCAAGACCGTCTCTCCAAAATTTATAAACGTCATTACAATCAGTAAAAATAAAATTTTTAGGAGAAATTTTAAGTTTTTCCATAATCATATTACCACGAGAACCTACAAAACTTATGTACATATATGAAAAATTATTTTCAGATTCGATACAAAAAGGCATAGCAGGAAAGGTGAAAAAAATATCCCCTTCAGACAAAGCGTGAATTTTTCCAAAAGTATGAAGAAACCCTGTGCCCTTTACAACATAATGCATTTTATATACAGAATCAGATTTCAGTGAAGTAAATTGTCGATGTTTGTTTTCTAAAACAAAGTGAATAGTATGTATAGAATGATAATCCTTATGGTATGGAATGAAATGGCATATATTTTTCATGTTTAGCACCTCTTTTTGAAGTATAGCATAATAATTTGTATGATTCAAGAAAAATCAAACTATTTTGCGTTAACATGTGGAAAATTTCCATTGGAAAGATAAATTAATTATGCTATTATTATGGCGGAGAGGAGAGATAAATATGAACTATTTTGAAGATGCATATAAAAAAATGAATGCGCAAGAACTGGAAAGTTTTTATAAAAGCGTTATTATGAATGACCCTTCAGATTATGCTGAAAAGGTCAGAACAGAGTACTATAGAACAAAAATGAAAAATATGGGAGAAAACGTAAAAATAGGTTGCGGTGTAAAAATAGTTAATCCCCAAAATATTTCTCTAGGAGACAATGTTAAAATTAACGACAATGCAGCTTTAATTGCTCGTGATGATACTGAAATTGTTATAGGAAACAATAGCATAATCAAGGACAGAGTATATTTAGATACTGAACATGAAGGCGGCTACATACATATTGAAAATGATGTCTATATTGGAACAGGAACAACTCTTTTTGGTCATGAAGGATTAGAAATTGGAGATCATGTACTTATGGCTCAGAATATAACCCTCACCCCTTATTCTCATATTTTTGATGATCCTGATAAGAATATTATAACTCAAGGGGGACATTCAAAAAAAGTTATTATAGGCAGAGATGCGTACATTGGAATGGGTGTTTGTATTATGTATTCGGGAGATATTGGAGAGGGTGCTGTAATTGGGGCAGGCTCAGTAGTTGTTAAGCCCGTACCTTCATATTCGGTTGCTGTAGGAAATCCGGCTAAGGTTATAAGAAAAAGAAAGTAAAAAAGGAGAGGGAATAATGAGTAAAATAAAGATAGGTGTACTTGGAGCATATCGGGGAACAAGTATGATTAATTACTGTAAACGTGCGGATAATGCTGAAATTGTTGCTATATGTGATAAATCCGAGGATGCAATAGAGACTCAGCGTAAGGCAGCAGAGGGAATGAATATTACATTCTATGATAATTTTGAAGATTTTATAAAGCATGATATGGATGCAGTAGTGCTTGCAAACTATGCAAATGAGCATGCTCCATTTGCCATAAAGGCTATGAAAATGGGAAAACATGTTTTTTCAGAGGTGCTTCCTGTTCAGACTATGAAAGAGGCTGTGGAGCTTGTGGAGGCAGTTGAGGAAACAGGAAAAATCTATGCGTATGGTGAAAATTACTGTTATATGCCCGCTCCCTACGAAATGAAGAAACTTTATGAACAAGGGAAAATAGGCGAATTTGAATATGGGGAATGTGAATACATCCATAATTGTGAGCCCATATGGCCAAGCATTACATACGGAGAAGAAGAACATTGGAGAAATAATATGTATTCTACTTTCTACTGTACTCATTCGTTAGGACCTATTATTCATTGCACAAAGCTTCGTCCTGTTTCTGTTATAGGCTTTGAAGGCACAAAAAACGAAAGAAGATTGCGTACAGGAGCCAAAGGCGGACAGTTTGGAATTGAGATGGTGACTCTTGAAAATGGCGGAATTATCAAGAGTATACACGGAGATTTATATAAGGATTCTATTTGGTACAGTATGTATGGTTCTAAGGGAAGAATGGAATGCGGCAGAGAAGATGCAAAAGACGGTCATATTCATAAAATTTATGTTAACTGCGATGAGTTTTCAGGGGAGTACGGAGAAGAAAAACTTGAGTGTTATAGTCCGACACATGGTTATGAGGATAAGGTTGAAGGATTTGGACACGGAGGTTCAGATTTTTATTCAATGTATCACTTTGTTGAAAAAATTAAAGGAAATCCGGAAGCAGACACTATAGATGTTTATGAGGCTCTCGATATGTTTTTGCCTGGAATGTTTGCATACCGTTCAATTTTGGACGCTGGAGCATTGAAAGAGATTCCTAATCTTCGCAATAAAGATGAGAGAGAAAAATGGAGAAATGATACAGCTTGTACAGATGCTAAAGTCGCAGGGGATATGCTTCTTCCCACGTTTTCAAAAGGAACACCGGTAATTGAATTAGGTGTTTATGACCATGTAAAGGAGCTTTGGAAGGCAGAGTGTGAAAGTGAAGATGGCGGATACCGAAAAGCCGCATTTTCTCAAGGTGACGGAACAGGAATATGATATATTCATAAAGATAATTAATGGGGTGAAAGTGTTGAAAACAGTAAAATTTGGAATTATTGGATGCGGTCTGATGGGTAAGGAGTTTGTGGGAGCCGTAGGAAGGTGGTCGCATCTTGAAGATATGTGTGCCAAACCTGAAATTATAGCAATTTGTGATACAAATGAAGCGGCTCTGACATGGTTTAAAGACAGAGTTTCGACGATTAAGTATACATACACTGATTATCACGAGCTTTTAAAGAACGATGAAATTGATGCTGTTTACTGTGCGGTTCCGCACGTGTTGCACGGTCAGATATATGTGGATATAATAGAATCAGGAAAGCACTTTATGGGAGAAAAACCTTTCGGAATGGATATGGAACAGAATAAAAAAATTGTAGAGGCAATAGCTAGCCACCCTGAAAGTGTAGTTCGTTGCGCAAGCGAATTTCCATTTTATCCTGCTTGTCAGATGCTTATTGATTATGTAAAAAAAGGGAAAACAGGAAGAATACTGGAAGTGCGTTCAGGCTTTTGCCACTCTAGCGATATGAATCCGCAAAAGCCAATTAACTGGAAACGTATAAAAGAGCTTAACGGCGAGTATGGTTGTATGGGCGATTTGGGAATACATACGCAGCATGTTCCTTTCAGACTCGGTTGGATTCCTGAAAATGTGTACGCAAAGCTTTCTAAATATATCACTGAACGTCCTGACGGAAAAGGTGGTATGGCAAAATGCGAAACATGGGATAATGCAACTTTAGTTTGTGACACAAAAGACGGTAGCGGCAACAAATTCCCGATTACTTTCGAAATGAAAAGAATGCAACCCGGAGCAACAGACGATTGGTATTTGGAAGTATACGGTATGGATATGTCGGTAAAGTTTTCGACATCTGACCCGAATGCATTTTACTTTACAGAGAGCATAGGCTCTGAACAGGCATGGGCAAGACTGAACGTAGGACACAAGCCTTTGTTTAAAACTGCGACAGGTGCTATATTTGAATTTGGATTTGCTGATGCCATTTTACAGATGTGGGCAGCGTTTATTTATGAAATTGCTGGTAAGGAAGTGGAATTTAGCTGCTTTACACCGGAGGAAACAATAATATCACATAAGCTGCACACAGCTGCGCTTTGCTCCGAAAAAGAAAAAACAGTAAAGCCACTTGCGTGATAAGAAAGGATCGATTTATATGCTAAAAAATATTAAACGGTCATTAAAAGACCTTTTAGGCGAGGAATATATGTATGCCGTTAAGTCGGTTGCGGTTACAATTAACGGAATGGAAGAGGAAGAAGCAGATTATTTGATAAATGAACAAGTAGACTTTTTCCCCGAGAGTTATATTAAAAAAATGGATGACCTTGCAAAACGAACAGGAGAAACCCTTCTTGATGGATTTTGTAATAATGAAAAAGGGGCCCCAACTGATTCTTTTGCAAATGCGGCACATTCATATATGGCACCAATAGGTGGACTTGGCTGTACACGTATCGGGGAAGATGGAAAGGCATATCTTATTGCAAAAAGCGAGCATTATCATGCGTCTCTCGGTCATAATTTTCCGGGGTATAAGCTTATCAATAATGCACGCAAGCTTGGAATTTTAAATGCGACACACAATAACACCAGAGGTTATATTACACGACTTGCAGAAAGGCGTATAGTGGCCGCTGCAAACGGAACAGATAACGAAGCTCAGATTGACGAAATTTTAGCTTCAAAAAAACCACAGGTGTTAAACAGAGTTATTAATCTTGAAACAGGAAGCCTTGCGGTAGAAGCCGGAATAAAAATGATGCTTACACGTTTCTATAAGCTCGACTCAAGCTTTGAAGCACCTGTGTACAGCGGTAAAATCCCTGTGTTTTTAGTCATGGAGGACAATAAAGAAGGTAAGGGCGCAAACTATCACGGAACTACAGTTGTTGCACAGACCTTCAGGGGAATGTGGCCGGAGCTTTATGAAAAAATAGAAGCAAATGAACTTTATCGTGTTGTAACGGTAAAGAAAAATGATATTGCGGACTTTAAAGCAAAAATAGCAAAATATAATGAAGGCAAATATAAGACAGCAGGATTTTTGCATGAAATTATTCTTATGAACTATGCCGGTATTAAGCTCGAAAAGGAATTTTTACAGGAGGCTCATAAGTTGTGTCGTGAAACAGACACATTCACACTGGTTGATGAAATTCAGTCATGTATGTGGTATGATGGAATGTTTCTGTTCAGAAAATATGACCTTCATCCTGATTTTGCGGTAATAGGCAAAGGTTTTCCCGGCGGAGAATATCCTGCAAGCAAGATCATCACAACTGCACAGGCTGACAGCTTAAATCAGTTTGGTGCGTTGGTTACAAACGGACAGGAAGAGCTTGCAAGTCTGGCATACCTCATTACAATGGAATTTTCTTCGGCAAACGTCAAAGAAATTGCCGAAATGGGAGATAAAATAGAGCAGGGAATTCGTGAACTAACAGAAAAATATCCTGATTTACTTCCACCGCCTGAAGGACTCGGACATCTTTCGTCAATACATTTTAAAAGTGTTGAGAAAGCAGCGGAATTTACAAAGATTATGAATGAGATGTGCGTGGACATCAGTGCACAGCTTTACAAACCCGATTGTCCGCCGGCTGTGTTGTTAAAGCCACCGGTTATTACTGATGATATAGTACTTGATGTGATTTTAGAAAAAATAGAAGAAGGTTTGCTGAAATTAGCATAAGGGGGATATACATATGAAAATAGGATTCTTACCATTGTATATTAAGCTTTATGATGATATTGGTGTTGATCGCACTGCTTTACAGAATTTTTATGATACAGCAGCAAGCCTGTTTATAAAAAAAGGCGTAGAGGTTATAACAACCGACATTTGCCGTATAAAGCCTGAATTTGACAAAGCTGTCGAAATCTTTGAAAAAGCGGAGGTTGATGCCATTGTAACCTGGCATGCGGCATATTCGCCCTCTCTTGAAGCTATTGAAGCACTCACAAAAACTAAGCTCCCCATAATAGTTTTTGACTCTACACCATCTCTTACCTTTAAGCCAGAAGAAGGTGACGGTGAGCTGATGTGGAATCACGGTATACACGGCGTAATGGATTTATGTAGCATGCTTACACGTTACGGTAAGCCCTATGCTATAGCGGCAGGTCACTATCTTGAATCTGACTGTATAGACCGTGTGTGCGGATTTGTCCGTGCAGCAGTAGCGGCAAAAGAACTCGCTGAAATGAAGGTTGGTTTAGTCGGCGGAGGATTTGACGGAATGGGAGATTTTGCCGTAGAACCAAAGGAGCTTAAAGAGCGCTTCGGTATAACTGTGGAAATAATTGAACCGAAAGCACTTGAGAAAGTAAGAAAGACAGTCACAAAAGAAGAAGTGTCAGCAGAAATCGCACTCGAAAAAGAAAAGTACGATTTTGATGACAGCGTTGATATGGAAGAATATAAAGAATTTGTTTCTTGTTGCCTTGGGTTAAGAAAATGCTTGGAAGAAAGAGGCTATAATGCATTTTCCGTAAATTTCCTGAATGTTGAAGGTGCAGGAACAATGCCTTTTACAGAGTGCTGTAAGCAGATGGAAAAAGGAATAGGCTATGCAGGCGAAGGAGATGCTCTTACAGCAGCATTTACAGGAGCATTTCTTGCATCTTACCCCGAAACAAACTTTGTGGAAATATTCTGCCCCGACTGGAAGAACAACAATGTATTTATGAGTCATATGGGTGAAATCAACTACCGCATAGCAGACTGTAAACCACGTATAACACGCACAGGATCGGCATATGTAAAGGGAATAATGCCTTATGCAGGCTACGCACGAATGAAGGGTGGCAAGGGTGTATACATAAATATCAGCCGTGATAAGAATGATTATAAAATGCTTATAGCATCTGCCGAGATGGTTTCTGTAAAAGAGGATAACTTCCCTTTAACTGTTCGTGGATGGATGAAACCTGACAACAGTAGTTCAACGGCAGAGTTCCTTGAAAAACTCAGCAAAAACGGTGCAACTCATCACAGCATGTTTGTGTACGGAGCAACTGTGGAACAGGCAGAGTATTTTGCTGATCTTCTTTCACTTAAAACTGTTGTGATATAAAAAGGGAGTACATTATGAATTACCTTATAGGCTTAGATATAGGAACATCTTCCGTTAAAGGCGTACTGATGACGGAGAAAGGAAAAATAACTAAAACAGCACATGGAGCATTTGATTATAAAAAGACAGATAACGGTAATGTAGAGATAGATGCTAATAAATTCATAAACGTGTGTTTTGGGGTAATAAAGGAGCTTGCACAAAATGCAAATGGCGTAGTTAAGGGAATATGTGCATCCTCTGCCAGTGGAAACCTTCTTGTGCTTAATAAAAATATGAAGCCTGCTACCCCTATATTTAACTGGCAGGACAGCAGGGTAACTACAGAGGCTAAGGAAATATTGGGAGAAATGGATTTAAACGCATTTTACAGACAGATTGGCTGGCCTTTTTCCTATACGGGCTTTCCATTAGCACTGCTTTGCTATTTAAAAAAACATGCTCCCGAAAAAATAGAAAACTGCGGAAAGGTTTGTATGAGTACGGAGTATCTTTATTATCGTCTTACGGGAAAATGGGGAATAAGCACATCAGCAGGAACGCCGTTTTATCTTATAGACCAGAATACGTGTGAGTATATTCCCGAATTACTTGACAAACTGGGAATTACAAAAAGTCAGGTTCCGCCCATTATGGATTGCGGAAAAAGCCTCGGAAGAGTAAAAAAGGAAGCATTGGCAAAATGCGGGCTTTCGGAAAATACCGAGGTTATCCTCGGAAGTTTTGACCACCCGTCAGCCGCAAGAGGTGTAGGCGTGTTTGATGAGGGAGAAATACTCCTTTCTTGTGGAACATCATGGGTGGGCTTCTGCCCTGTAAAGGACAGAGAAAAAGCGACAGAGGCAGGGGTTCTGATTGACCCTTTCTTAAGTGCAAAAGGCGGATGTTGGGGAACAATGGTGTCGGTTTCATCTGTTGCAGAACGTATAAAACTGTATGTGGATAGATATATTGACAATACGCAAAAAGCATATCGGATACTTGAGGAGCTTGCAGAAAAATCTGTATCAGGTGCAGAGGGACTTATAATAAACCTCTATGATGTGCCTGATGATGATAAGATATTATCATTTAAAAAAGAAAGCATAGCAAGAGCTATTATGGAGGAAACGGTAAGGCTTTTAAAAGAAAAGCTTGATCTTATTAAAAAAATGGGAATTGAAACTAAGACAGCCGTAATGGTAGGCGGACCGTCGGCAAGCAGACTCTATCACAGGTTAATAGAGGATATATGCGGTATCAGAGTAAGAGTACTTCACGGAGAACATGCAGGCGCAGTAGGTGCGGCAATGCTTGCAGGTATAGGAACAAGACTTTACAAGGATGAGGCAGAGGCAAATGCCATCTGTAACGGGAGGAGTAAAGTAATATGCTGAATTTCACTTTAACTGACTACGACCGTCAGGTTTATGAAAATGAATTGAAAAATTTTTTGCCTGATGAGTTTTTTGACTTTCACACTCATATAAATAAGCTTTCTTTCGGAACATGGGGAGCACATAATGGCGGTTCAACATGGACAGATCTTGTATATGATGAGCTTACTGCCGAGGAGCTTTTGGAATTTTATATCAAGCTGTTCCCAAAACAAAAGGTTACACCTCTTGTATTTGGTGAATGTCTTTGTAACATTGATAAGGTAAATGACTATGTTTGTGATGAAGGAAAGAAAAATAATTTTCCGACATTATATAGAACCTCGTATGATATGCATGCTGATGCGCTTGAAGAAAGGGTAAAGAATGGCGGCTTTTTAGGGTTAAAGCCATACTTAAGTAATTGCCCTGTGTATTTGCCGTCAAACGAGGTCAGGATTTTTGATTTTCTGCCTCACGAGCATTTAAAGGCTGCCGATAAAAATGGTTGGATAGTTATGCTTCATATTCCACGTGATGGCCGCCTTAGGGATAAGGTTAATATTGCTCAAATAAGGGAAATTGAAGAAAAATATCCGAATGTCAAGCTAATAATAGCACATATCGGGAGAGCTTATTCAAAAGAAGATATCGGAAATGCATTTGATATAATCGGAAAAGGCAGGAATACATATTTTGATTTTACTGCAAATTTGTGTGATGATGCTATAAAGGCATGTATTGAAGCTGTGGGTACGAAAAAGCTTATATTTGGTTCTGATTTACCCATTGCGGCTATGCGGATGTACAGAATTGTTGAAAACGGTGTTTACTACAATGTAGTTCCAAGAGGACTTTACGGTAGCGTAGATGGAGAGCCTCATATGCGTGAAACCGACGAAAAAGATGTAACACTAATGATATACGAGCAGCTGCGTGCAATGAAAAGGGTTGCACAAGAGCTAGAAC
This sequence comes from Clostridia bacterium, assembly GCA_045544395.1. Classification (GTDB taxonomy): domain Bacteria; phylum Bacillota; class Clostridia; order UMGS1883; family UMGS1883; genus UMGS1883. Next base: position 22,574 of record JAZPYX010000075.1, on the reverse strand, counting down.
TTAAGGATAGTGATATTGAAGACATTCTTTGTAATAATGCGAAGAGACTTCTTGGATAATGATATTGTATCAAAACGGAAAGGAAGATTGAGCCGTGGTATCAAACGAGAAAATATTTGATGTTTCAGTGAAAAAAATTAAAAAAAATATTGAGAAAATTGGGCCCTTTGCGATGGAATATCCTGCAAGTAAGACCGGAAAATATTTCGAAGGGAAGCCAAGAGAGCTCAAACACATATTTTCATGGCTACAGGGCTTTTATACAGGCCTTGCCGGAATATCATATATTCTGACAGAGAATGACATATATTTAAAATGGCTGTATTCGCTGCAGGATGAATTCTATGACAAGGTTAATAAGTACCGTTATGAAACAATGCATGATTTAGGCTTTGTGTACTCGTTGTATGCAGTTATGTTATATAAAATAACGGGAGACGAAAAGATGAAGGAAATAGGAATAGATGCGGCAAATTGTCTTGCTATGCGTTATGTTCCAAATGGTCAATATATAAAGGCATGGGGAAGAATGGACGGAGTAATCCCCGAATATGTTGACTCAGACTTTGCCAAGGATACCTTTTTTAGCGGAAGTGACGGACTTATGATAATTGACTGTATGATGAATCTACCGCTTCTTTTCTGGGCCAGTGAGGTTACAGGACATCCTTTTTATAAGGAAATTGCAAAATGTCATATTGATACATCTATTAAGTATTTAGTACGCCAAGATTATTCTGTTTATCATGCGTATCGATTTGACACCAAGACGGGAAAGCCAATGAAACCCGACAATGACTGCGGTTACAGCGTGGAAAGCCATTGGGCAAGAGGTACTTCATGGATGATTTACGGCCTTGCGATAGCTTACAAATATACAAAGAATGAAGAATATCTGAACTTGTTTAAAAAAATAACGGAAAGCTTTATTAAAGAATGCAATTCTGATGGTATACCGGTTTGGGATTTTAGACTTCCGGAAGGCGTAGAAAAGAAAGTTGACACATCTGCGGCATCCATTGTGTGCTGCGGCATACAGTTATACAGCAGATTTCGTAAAAATAGCCGTTTTGAGGAGTACCTTAAAAAAACTATTACAACACTTAAGGAAAACTACTTTGAGACAAATGAAGACATAAATGGTCTTGTTCGTGGAGGTAACGGAGCTGATTTGTATTTGATTTACGGAGATTACTTTTTTCTTGAAGCGTTGGCTGTAAAAGAAAAAGGCATGGAAATTTTCTGGTAAATAAACAGCAAAAGCGTTATATTAAAAACAAACTACATTATGTTGGAAAAGCAGAGAAACCTCCGATATAATGCAGTTTGTTTTTGTTAATTTCTAAAAAAAAAGAAGATGAAAGTTAATAAAGAGAATTGCTTTAAAAAGTCAGTGGAATATATAATGTAAAATATGATATTATTATGAAATAAAACAAAGAGAGGATGTAATGTGGTGAATTGGAAACTTGTAAAATTAGGAACGTGCAGTGTGACAGATTTTGCAGTGTCAGAATTGAAAAAATACATGAATATGATTGAACCGGATAATGAATATATTATCATGTCCTTTAAAGAGTTTGACCCATCATTATCTGATGCTTTATGGATTGGACAGAGCGAGAAATTTCCACTCCCTGAAGTTAAAGACAAGAGCTTTGATGATGGAGTTTCTATAGAAGTACACGGTAAGTCAGGTTATATTACAGGGACAAATCCACGTAGTGTGCTCATTGCAGTATACAGATTTTTAAGGGAACTGGGGTGTGCTTTCATCAGACCGGGAAAAGACGGTGAAGTAATCCCAAATCGCAGTCTTGAAAGTGTGGATGTTTCTGTTTTTGAGGCGGCTTCTTACAGGCATAGAGGAGTGTGTATCGAAGGTGCGGTCAGTGCAGAACATGTGCTCAGAAATATTGAGTGGATGCCCAAAATAGGTATGAATGCATTTTTTAATCAATTTCAGATTCCATTTACGTTTTATGACCGTTGGTATAGTCACCATTATAATCCTGTATATGAAAAGGAACCTTTTTCGCTTAAGGATGCAGAGGGAATTATGAATGCATCTATCGATGAGATTAAGAAACGTGGGCTTATGTATCATGCAACAGGGCATGGCTGGACATGTGAACCTTTTGGCTTGGAGGGTTCTGAATGGGAGGAAAAAGAGCATATTCCTGAAAAAACAAAAGAATGTCTTGCTCTTGTAAACGGAAAGAGAGAGTTATGGGGCGGTGTGCCGCTTAATACAAATCTTTGCTATTCATCGGATTATGTAAAGGAAACTATGGCAAATGCTGTAGCTGACTACTGTATAAAATATCCGCAAGTCGATGTGCTTCATGTCTGGCTTGCCGATGAGAATAACAATCATTGCGAATGTGAAAAATGCATAAACAGGCGGCCTGCTGATTTATACATAGAATTGTTAAACCGTATTGATGAAATTCTTACAGAGAGAAAAATTGATACAAAAATAGTATTTCTTATATATTTGGATTTGATTTGGGAGCCTGTTGAGACAGAATTAAAGAATCCCGAAAGATTTATTCTGATGTTTGCCCCAATTACGAGAACATATACACATTCTTTGGCAGATGCAGAAGCCTTTGATATGGAAAAGCTTGCACCGTATGTTAAGAACAAAGCACAATTCCCTAAAAACGTATCTGAAAATTTAGCAAGACTTTTCAAATGGCAGGAGCATTTTAAAGGTGATTCTTTCATTTATGATTATCATTTTATGTGGGACCATTTTCTTGACCCGGGATATTTTCAAATGGCAAAAATACTGTTTAAAGATATGAAGCATCTTGATAAATATAATATTAACGGAATGATAAGCTGTCAGAATCAACGTGTGTTTTTCCCTACAGGATTGGGTATGGTAGCGATGGCAGAAGCTTTGTGGAATAAAGAACTCACTTTTGAAGAAGTAGCTGAGAAATACTACGCTGATGCATTTGGACCGGAGGGAAAAACAGTTATGGAATATCTTAGTGAATTATCAGAACTGTTTACTCCACCTTATTTGCGTGTGGAATGTGAGATAGTCAACGAAGGAACTGCACAAAAATATGCACGTATCCCAGATGTAGTTAATGAGTTTAAATCACAAATAGAGGAGCAGCTTAATAAAGACGAACTTCTTTCTTCACAAAGAAAAAGCTGGGAATATCTCATAGAACATGGTGAATATTGTAAATTGTTGGCAAAAGTTTTTGAGTACACTTCTCAGGGAGACTTTGAAAATGCAGACAATTCCTTTGAAAATATAATGAATTATATAAGAAATAACGAGCATAAACTTCATAATGTATTTGATTTGTGTCTGTTTTACAGAACCTTTTTCTTTAGACTTAACCGAATGAAAGAAAAGGTAGCAAATTGCCCTGAAAAATAAGAAGAATATAAACAAAAAGAATGAAATCCCTCTCTGAACGGCAAAACAGCTATTTGCTTCAGAGAGGGATTTTAACCTGTAAAGTCAGTTTCTAAAGAAACAGAATACAAAAGTTAATAATGAGAATTGTAACTGTAAATTAGCAAATATATAATAAAATTAAAGTGGTTTATTCTGTTTGAATACAGAAAATAAATAAAAAATTTACGGGAGATGTTTGAAATGATACCAATAAATGAGGCGGAACTGGTTATTGAACCGTTTTGGGATAAATGCTTTATGCAGCTTAAAGAATGGAATATAGAAAATGCCAAGCATTATTCCGAAATAGAAAATCCATCATCAGTTTATGAAACTGTTTCACCTATTGAGGGACAAGGTTTTCGTATAAGAAGATTATGGAATGGTTTCAACTACACGATACTTGCAGGCGAAAGCTTAAAAATGAGCCGTACATACAATATTGATTGTGAAAACTATAACAGTCTTGTGCTTGAATGCACATTGCCAGACGGAGCAGACCTCTCTATGACTGTAAAAACAAATAAAGGTGAATTTAAAAAGAATTTTGCGAACAGCGGAAATCCATACAAAGAGGAGTTTAGTGTTGCCTTTGAAGGAGAAAAGCTTTACAGTGTTGAGATATACATTTTTACAAGCAAAGATATAAACGGCAAATTCTCATGGTTGATGATGCGTGATAAAAATTTTTTAAATGAGCTTTCAAAAAGAAAAACTCCGCCTTCAGAAAAGTGGACAGGTTATATAAAGGATCAAGACTATAACCCTACATATAAGCTGAAATATAATATGTTTACAACTGATGAGAGTATAGAAATATTAAGAAAGCAAATTGAGCCAGGTAAGCTTTCGGAATTAAAGGAAACAGCAGTAAACTTTCCTGAGCCTGAAGGTTTCTGTGAAAAATTTCTTAACAACAACAAAAGGTTTACACCAAAGCAGTATTGGGAAAATTCGCTTTTGGGAAATGCGCAAACGATAGCTCTCGCAGGAATTTTGTGTAAAGACAGAAAGCTCTGTGAAAAAGCACTCAGATATATTCTTACAATAGCATGCTGCGAAAATTGGGTAGAAGCCTTTATATGTGATGCACGTGGTATGATGTTCGAGCATAAGGGCTTTGCACCATCTATTGCTTGCAGCGATATTGCGATTGTAATGGAGCTCTGCGGTGAGCTTTTAGAGGAAAGGGCTATACAATTCCTGGCGAAAAGACTTGCTGAAGAAGGTCTTGGACGAATAAATATGGTTGTTTGGAAGTACTCCGGTGAAGGTGAAAATATTTTTAAAATGAATCAGCTTGCGTGGTTCAGTAACGGAAGGCTTCCTGCATACAGCATTATTGAAAAATATATGCCTGCAGCAGTGCCTTATGGAAAGCTTGCCTTTGAGGAACTTCTTGGCAGTATTGATTCCATAATTCTTCCTGATGGCGGATATGAAGAAGGAATAGGCTATTTTATATCTATATCGCATTATTGCGGTATGTCTGTATATAAATACGCAAAGGCTCATGGTTTGGACTATAAAAAGTCATTACCGAAAAAATTTCTCAATACAGCAGATTATGTTGAGGCATTGCTTTCGCTTGATGAATCTATGGATTATATTCCTATATGTGATGCACATGCATGTGTATCTGCAACAAGATATGCAACACTGGCAGCTATGATGCCCGGTACTCATTGGATAACGCTTTTCAGGAGAGCGTGGGAAAGGGAAGGCGGTTTCAACACTGACATTTTTACACTTCTTATAGAATGTGATATTGAGAAAACTCCACCTAAAGAGTTGCGTAGCTTCATAAATTTGCCGCATTGCGGAGTTGTGTCGTCTGTAAGAAAGATAGATAACGATTATATCAAAATTCTTGTATGGGGAGCAAAAAAGGGTAGCTCACATCAGCATCTTGATAAAGGTAGCTTTGTTGTCCAATATGCAGGTGAAACAATATTTGCTGACCCTGGAATTGGTAATTACGGTCATAATATAGGCGGTTCGATGTGGAGTGGAAAATGGCACAGCTTACTTATGCCTGTGGTGGAGGGTGAAATAGTCGAGCAGTGTAAAATTAAAGAAAGTATAATTCCTGATGCAGAAGGTAATGATACAGAGTTTTATTCAAAAACAGATGTGCTTCCTGCATGGGACGGATTTTTCAATTATTATACACGTGAGCTTATTTCACAAACCCCTTCTGAGCTTGTTGTACGTGATAATTATTCACTTAAGAAAGGGGATAAGGTTGATTTTTCACTGATAACACCGCTTAATGTAATGGTTAAGGAAGATTGTGTTACTGTAATGGGAGAAAAAGCAATTTCACGTATAGCACTGCCGGAAGATTGTACGGCATCGATAACTGAGCTGCCGGAGTATGAAGGACACAGATATAAAAGAATTTCAATTATTAAAAATGGCAGTGAAGCTCTGCTTGATATTAAGTTTAATTTTGAACGGAGATGATTAAATGAATTACAGTGTTTGCTGTAATGGTAATAGCGTTGAAGTTATGCGTGACAGAGTGTGTCCACCGCCGTATAATGAATTTTCATATATGGAATTTGCAAATGTGGTTTCTAATGAAGAATGTATCATAGATATTAAGTCAGAAAAAGAAATCAGCAGTGTTAAAATAAGACCTGAAAGCAAAAAGATAAATTGCAGTTATGATTTGCATAGTATAAGCATTAACATTGATAAACCATGTAATTTTATAGCGGAAATTAACGGCTCATGTGAGAATCCTCTTGCAGTATTTGTAAATCCAAAAAGAGATGAAATTCCAGATGATGTGAAAATAATACGATTTTCAAAATCTGAATATATAGGATGCTGCCGTATAAGTGAAGATAATATCGCTGTTATAATAGACGAGGGCGTTAATATAACAGGTAAACTTGAGATTGCTGACAGTAAAGGAGTAATTCTTGCCGGACTTGGCTCTATAAATGAAAGACCTTTTACTAAGGGAGAATGTGATGAGTGTTTTTCACGCTGTGTAGAAATTGTAAACTGCAAAGATGTTACTATTTACGATATCACTGTATTAGATAGTTGCAGATGGTCGCTTTCTTGTCATAATTGTGAAAATGTTTTAATCAATAATGTTAAAATTATTGGTTCAAGGGGTAATTCTGACGGAATTGATATTTGTGGAAGCAGATATGTAACTGTTAAGAACTGTTTTACACGTGTTTGGGACGATTCTTTGGTTGTAAAGGGATTTGACACAGGAGATGTACATGATATTTCATTTATAAACTGTGTTTTATGGAATGATTTTGCACGTCCGATGGAGATAGGGGTAGAGATGCGTGCAGAAAAAGTATATAACATATCTTTTTCTGATATAGATGTAATTCACAGTATGACAGGGTACCCGATAATGGGGATTCATCATGGTGACAGAGCTGTGATACGGGATGTGGTGTTTGAAAATATACGTGTTGAGGATGCACCCGGTGCACAGATTTTTGATGTGAGAATAACTGATTCTAAGTGGAATACCGATACTGTAAAGGGTGGTATTGAAAACATAAGGTTTGAGAATATTTCTTTCAATAAAAATCCACAGTTTCCACCTGAAAATTCAAGACTTGAGGGATATTCTGAAAATGCGGCAATAAAGAATGTAACTCTTCGTAATATTTCGATTGACGGAAAAACTGCACAGACTCCTTCTGCTTTAGGAATTGACATCTACGATTATGTGGAAAATGTACATGTTGAAGCACAAGCGGCTGATTCAATAAAAGAGATGGTTGAGGCTCAAATTTGTGCTGATGAGTTTAAATGCCGTGCTGATGGACTATATGAAGGTAAGATTAAGGTAAAAATCAAAAATATTGGAGAAAACACTTGCTCAACGAATGTAGGACTCAAAGTTTCACCGATAAACTCAGCCCTATTTGAAGCCCACCATATTGAACTTAAGGCAGGAGAAGTACAGATATTAGAGGAAAATGCAGTGCTGCAGCCCGGGAAATATGCTTTTACGCTTGAGTCAGACAGTCACATTGTACTAAAATCTCCGCTACTTTTAAAACTTTCGTGGATTTTATCTATTAATGAAAATTCCGGCTTGGATTTTTATGATTTCTATGGTGAGAATTATGGAAAGCTTAAGGCGTGTAGAAGTGAAAATGGAATTAAGTTTAGTGGAATTACAGAGTTTTATGACCTGACTGTGTATACTGCAAATCTCTACAAAGAAGAAGAAGGTACTGTTGCTTTTTCTTGTGAGGAAACAGATTTTGGTATGGCGCCTGCTCTTATTAAGAGAAAAGACGGATATGTTTCTGCCCCTCAGCTACGTTGTCCGGCAGAGATTACAATGGTATTTAAAAATCAACCAAAAACAGATAAATTGATAAAGAATTTTATAAAACGTGGACAAAAGTGTTTTGAATTAACTTTTGAAGATATGGGAATTGACCCTGATGCAAAAGGCTTTCTTATTGAGATTGTTCTGACTGATTCTTTGCTGCCGAAAAGAAGATATCCTCTTTCATTGTTTCATAGTCAGCAACCGGAAAAGTTGGTACATATGTTTGCAGAGGTGAAATTGAGTGGAAAAAATTCTTAAAATGCCGCCAATATTTTCAGATTATATGGTATTGCAGCGTGACTGTAATATACATCTTTGGGGTGAATGTACAGATGGCGAGTATGTTGAGGCTGCAATAGACGATATTAAAGTAAAAACAGAGGTAAAGAACGGAAAATTTGATTTATACCTTCCTCCTCATGCTGCGGCAAAAGGATTGACAATGAAAGTACAGAGTGCTGAAAATGAATTGGTTTTCAGTAATGTTGCTTATGGTGAAGTATGGTTTGCTCTCGGACAATCTAATATGAATGTAGGTCTTGAACGTGCTGCAAACGGTATGCTTGAAACACAGTTTATGAGTGCAGATATTCGCTTTTTTATAGCTCCAAGAAAAAAGGAAGACACATCAAAGGTGTTTTATGATACGGAACAAAAAAAGAAAGTGTCATTAAAATGGGAAGAACTATCTGGTGAATACGCCCCATATTTTTCTGCAGTGGGGGCGGTTTTTGCATCATATATCGAAAATATACTTAAAGTCCCCATAGGTATTATCGATTGTAACCGGGGTGCCACAAGTATTTTACAATGGATACCGCAATATCTTATCAAGAAAGAACCTGTCCTTGTACCGTACATGGCGGAAACAATAGAGGATTTTAATAAACCTGAATTAAAGAGAATGGGAATAGGCAGTTTAAAACCTGCGGGGACAGAGTATGATTTAATGCTGAAAGAGGTTTTACCATTTTCTGCATGCGGTGTACTTTGGTATCAGGGAGAGGCTGATGCCGGAGGAAAACGAGCTTCCAAGATATATAAAAAAGCTTTTCAGGTATTTGCAAAAATGTTGAGAGATGAATTAAAATCACCTGAACTACCTATAATCACTGTACAGCTCGCTCGTTTTGGAGGTAACTGGATAGGTGGCAGCAATGGAAGAAAATGGGCATATATGCGCTGTGCACAGCAGAAAATTGCAGATAGTATGAACAATGTATATATGGTTACAGGTATTGACAGAGGTGACAGTGATGATATTCATCCCAACGACAAGCATTCGATAGGAGTAAGATTGGCAGCGTGTGCTTTACGCGAGGTTTATGGATATGAAATAAAGTGGAAAGCTCCTTTTATTTCAAAAGCACAATATGAGGATGGTCATATTGTATTAACCGCTGAAAATACATATGGAAGATTACGCCTTACAGATAAATCTGCAAAGAGCGGATTTGAGGTAAAGAGCCATGATGGTAAATGGCGTAATGCTCCTTTTGAAGTCTGCGGAGAAAGTATAATCATTGCTGAAAAAGATTGTAGCAAGGTTCGTTATAATTTTATAAACAACCCAAAGCATTGTATATACAATTATTATGGACTTCCTTTACTTCCGTTAAGTGAAATGCGTATCTTGAAATAAAGAAAAAATAGCTTTATATTGAGAATTGTTTGAAAATATTCGCTATGTTATAATTATAATGGTGGTTTGTATAAATGATTACAGGAGGGTACTTATGAATAATTTTTTGAAAAAATTGGCTGTTGGAGTGTTGAGTGCCGCTGTTGCATTAGCTCCTCTTGCGGGAACAGCATATTTTGGCTTTACAGTTGATTGCACACAAATGGAGGCTGAAACAGATTTGACTCAGACTGACTCTGAAAAATATACAGTGTCTGTATCAGACAGTTCTACGGTTTCGGTGAAAAGTAATCAAAATTGTGCAGTGATGGAGTTTTCACGTGTTGATGAAGCTGAAACCGACAGTGTAACATTTACTCCGTCGGATACCATTCTTACCGAAAACGGTAATATTGAGATTTCTTTTGGATTTAGTGAAAATGGTACTATCAGAGCTTTAGACGGATTTCCTGCAATAGTAGGAGCGGGTAAAAAGGCAAGCAGTTATGTAAACGGTGGTCTTACAACAAAACTGCTCGCAAGTAATGCAGATGGGAATCTGGTGTTCAATGGCCGTAACACGGAGTTAATCGTACTTACTCAAGAGGAACGGGAAAGCTATATTGGACAAAGGATAGATTTTCGTTTTGTAATAGATATAAATAATAACGGAAGAAGTACTGTTACTGTTCTTAGAAGGCTTCCCGGAGAAGAAGAATTTATACAAAAGGGAAATGTACTCACCGGTAGTGGAAGCACATGGACATATATAGAGGCGATAGAAAAATTGATTTTTACTGCGTCAGCAGAAGGTACTGATGATGTAACAACGTATAACTTATATGATTTAAAGCTTTACCAGAAAGAGCTTGAGGTAGTTCGTGCCCTTCCTGAGGAAGGAGTAAGTGCAGATACTGCATCAATTACATTTAATGCGACCATTGATGCGGCATCTGCGGAAAGTGCGGTTAAGCTTTATTGCGGAAACACCCTTCAGACAAAAGATGAAGACTACACTATGACAGTATCGGGTGAAAAAATTATCTTTTCAAACCTCAGATACGGAAAAGAATATACAGCAGAAATTGATAGTTCTATTAACGAAGGAAAATTTGAGTATTGTAAGCCTTCATCAGAATTTGATTATAACTTTACTTTTAACACCCCACCATATAATGCTATTAAAACTATAACAGAGGACTTTGAGGGATATGATGCCGGTACGCCGCTATCAAGCGTTCCTACGTTTACACTTTATGAAAGTAACCGTACTACAGGCGGAGCTTTATGGAAAAATGACCTTTCACTTTCTGTAGAAAGTATAGGTGAAAACAAAGCTCTTCGGGTAAGAGCGATAAAACAAAGCTCGCAAAACAGAGCTGTTCCATTCGCACTTGGTTTGGGTACAGATATTTTCCCCGATAAACAGAGCTTTACTTTGAGCTTGAAAATAATGGAAAGCGAGTATGACATAAATGATTCGGTTTCGTTTTTCCCTGCAATGAGTAGTATCACAAACGGGGATGTTACTAGTATGTTGTCCACCTCGCTTATATATGGAAAGGAAAAGTTTACAGCCTCCGGACTTAGCGGCTCTCCGCAGATTATGTCACAAGCTGAACGAAAAGAAGCAGCAGGTACATTTACAGAGTTAAAATTCAATTTTACTTGTGAAGGTAATGTTGAAGTATTCAGAAAGCTTGACGGCCAGACGGATTGGTATCAGGTTGGCTCCTATAGTGTTGGCACACCTCGGGAGAAGTATAATGCGATTGGATTAGCTGTCAACACTTATATGACAACTGACAGACCTGCAGGGACTATTGTGGATTATTGGGTAGATGATATTGAGATTGTTTATGAAACAGCACCAACAATCAGTGCTTCTGTACCGGCAAATGGTGCTTCAGATGTAAGTGCTTCCGATAGCATTGTCATCGACGTTGCAACTCCTCTTAGTGAAGAAAGCATTAATAAAGATAATATTAAGCTTTATATAAAGGGCAGTAGTGTGAAAAGAAAAGTAGACAGCAATCTTTACGATATTGATTACGTTGAAACTGCCGGAGGAAGAATTACCATTACTCCCACAGAGCCTCTTATTAACGGAGAAACATATATTGTCTCGGTTAATGGTCTTATAACTGCAGGTGATACATCTATATTGATGAAAAAGGCAGAGGAGATTGAATTCCTTGTTCCGTACACCGTAGAGGTTTCTGATTATTCCGCTGCTTTGTCAGAGGGTAAGATATCTTTTGTGTCACAAATCGCAGAAAATGAAAATGTGCAGCCTTATACTGCAATAGCAGTTCTCAGGAATGCACAGGGAGCAGCGTGCGATGTATATGTACAGTCCGGAAATACAAGCACAATACCGGTTGACTTTACGCATACTTTTGACCCAAGTATTACTGATGCGACAGGTTATTCTGTAAGTATATATGTATGGAACGGCTTTACAGCTTCAAGACGATTGGGTGACGTAAAAACATTTTGAGTTACTCCGTAAAATTTTCTCGAAAGGATAGATTATTATGAATAGAATAATCAGCTTGATAATTATATTTCTGCTATCTTTTGGGATATGTGCAGGTGCTTTTGAAACGCCGGAGCTGATAGAAATATATGTTGCGACAGATGGTGATAATTCTGCTTCTGGAACAATAGAGGCACCGCTGGCAACATTGGACGGAGCACGAGAACGTGTACAGAGTTTAAAGCAAGAGTTTCCGGGTGTTCCAATTACGGTGAATTTTCGTGGAGGCGAGTACTTTGCTTCGGAAACTGTAAATTTTACGGCAAAAGATTCAGGAACAGAAGAGGCTGTGATTACTTATAGGGCATATAATAACGAGCAAGTTAAATTTGTCGGATATAAGCAGCTTGACGCAGAAGGTTTTGTTAAGGTAACAGATAAGGAAGTCCTTAAAGTAATGCTGCCTGAGGGAAGAAAGAATGCCGGGGTGCTAAATCTTAAAAGCTGTGGTATAGATAATATCCATGAATATTTACCGCAAAAAGGGTTTGGTAGCGATAACATAACAGTTAATGCAACACTCTATCTAAACGGAAACGAGCAGACACTTGCTCAGTGGCCGAACGGACGAAACGAATATGCCGATGTTGTATCAGGAATAGAAAAACGTGCATTTGTGCATAATGAAGAGCGCTCTGCAAGATGGTTAACTGCACCTGAACCCATGATAAGCGGATATCTGAGCTTTGAGTATGCTCATGAAAGACTTAAAATTCAAAGTATTGATATTGCTACAAAAACGATTGATATTAAAGATTCGTATAATATAAAAGAGACCGGATATTGGCAAATTATCAACCTTTTGGAAGAGCTTGACAGCCCGGGGGAGTATTATATAGACAGGGAAAATCTTCTGCTGTATTATTATCCTCCGTATTCAATGAAGGGTGCAGATTTAAAGCTTGCTGTTTTTGATAAGCCATATTTTATAGTCGATGGATTATCCTATGTAAATTTTGAAAATATGTATTTTGGTGATACCTGTAAAAGTATTTTTGAAATAAAGAACAGCAATAATCTTACTTTTACAGGCTGTGATTTTGAAAATGTAGGTACAGAATGTATCAAAACGGAAAATTGCAGCTATATTCTTGTAGATACGTGTAACTTCGTACATATAGGAGGTACTTGCATAGAGTTTAATGGCGGAGAACGTTTGTCTTTAACCCCGGCAGAGAACAAAGCGGTCAACTGTGAATTTTATGATTGGGGGACAGTAAAACGCACATATTCATATGCTGTAGACCTTTTAGGCGTAGGAAGCCACGTGGAAAATAGCATAATGCACCAGTCACCGCATACAGCAGTTCACTTTGACGGTAACGACCATACAATCAGAAATAATGAGATTTTTAACGTAGTTAAGGAAACTGCCGACTCAGGAGCTATATATGCTGGCGGAAGCTGGGCAGAACGAGGAAATGTAATAGAAAATAACTATTTCCATCGAGTTCAGAATAACCGTGGAGACACAAGATATTTTGCTGCAGGAATATATCTTGATGACTGTTTCTGTGGAACAACCATCAGAAATAATGTCCTTCGTGATATAAATCAGGGTATAATCGTAGGTGGAGGCAGAGATAACTTTGTAGAGGGAAATATTATTATGGACAGTAAGGATATTTCCAAGCTTGATGCCAGAGGTGAAACCTGGTCGCTTGACAGGACAAGTCCGGGCGGTACCTACTACTATAGCCTCACTCAGGTTCCTTATGATCAGAAGCCTTGGACAAAATACCCGGGAATGGCCGAAACACTTGATGGTGAGCTGCATGCCCCTGTAGGAAACATCTATTCTAACAATTTGCTCATCAACAATACAAATGAGCTTTTGGGTGCAAATGTTGCAAAATCCTTTATAGAGTATGCGAGAAGCTTTGAGAATAACTATGAAGTAAAAACTGCGCAGGAAGCAGGAGCGATATTCAAGGACGCTGAAAACGAAGACTATACAATTCTTCCGGATAGTCCAATTCTAAAAACAAGTCCTGTTCTGGGTGAAATTAATTTTGATAATATAGGATTAGACCTTAATGAGTATAGAACTTCATTAACACAAGAGCTATCTGATTTTAGGTTGATTGCACCTCGTAATAATGTGGAAAATGTCCGCAATGAAGGCGTTGTTTTCAGCTGGGAGGCGTGCAGAGGGGCTGACGGATATATTCTGACAGTTGCACGGGATGCTGAATTTAAAGATATCCTGATTGAAAAGGAAGTGCGGGACACTTATTACATTACCGATGAAATTGTAAGCGGTCTTATCGGTTACTACTGGAAGGTAGTAGCATTCAGTGAATCCCGTCAGTTTAAACTGACCAAAGTTAATTCAGGCGGTCCGAGATATTTTACAAGTGCTAAATATTCCATACTGCATAAGGAAAACCTTCAAACCCTTACTGACAGGGCACAAAGACTTTATGATATGATTGTCGAGGGTGACAAGCCCGGTCAATTCGCCCCGGGAAGCAAGGCAAAACTGGAAAAACCGCTTAGAGCTGCTCAGGAAGCATTGCTTATTGAAGAGGGATATCAGGAAACGCTTGATAGTGCCGAGATTGAGCTTGATGCTGTCACGGATGAAGTAATGAGCACAATGAAGATAGGCTACAGAAATATTGATTATATGCTCGAAAACAAGAAGGACTGGGTTGGAGAAGGCACTATTAAAATTGAAGATGGAAAGCTGATTCATTCTTCACCCGAAAAGCTTAAGGTTATAAGCTACAAAAAGGAGTGTGCACCCAAGGCTGAAATATTGTGCTTCAATACCAATATGTTTTCAACCAACTATGTAGGTATAGGAATACATGCAAATCCCGGACAGCCTGTTTACAGCTTTGAAAGAATGGGATATCTGGTCGTTATGAAGGATACACAGCTGGAGCTGCAGCGCTATCATAATGCACCGTCAGAATTCTTGTCAGTGGTTTATAATTCATATTTTAAGTTGGGCGAAGATAACGAATGTCAGTTCGGAGTAATTGATTTAGGTGCTGCTGTCAGACTTATCTTTACTGTGGACGGAGTAACTGTTTTTGATTATATAGACAAAGAAAAACCTGTGTTCAAAGACTTCTATTTCTCCATGTACAATGGCGGAAATGCGGCGTCTAAGGTTGAGGATACATGGTTTGGATATTTGAGTGCCGCTGCGTCGGTTCCTGAGGGGCTTTTAGGAACAGAAGGCAGTGGAACAACAGGCGTAAAATATGCCGACATTAACGCAATATTTGAGTCAATGTCCGAAACAGAAAAGACTGAAAAAGGCTACATGATAAGTTCAAAAACCGCTGTTTCAACGCAGGAAATTTCTTCCGGAGAAATAATTTCTCTTGAGACTCAAATGAGTGCTTCGGGAACAAAGGCAATAACATTCCGTCAGGAAAATGAAGTGAATGTTCTTGATGGCGGTAACGGCTATGCTCTTATATTTAAAAACGGAAAGCAAATGCTTGTTAAGCGTAAAAACGGTATGCTCCAGTATTTGTATATAGCAGACCGAGATATTGATATGACAAAGCCTGTAAAGGTTGAAATTTCTACAAAAACAACAAGTACAGGTGAAGAATTTACCATCAAGCTTAACGGCGAAAAGGTAATGAATTGTACTGATAGCTTTGCCGGAAAGACTAAGGGCTATGTCGGTGTATATAATGACAGCGATTCGGAAATTACAATTTTAACTTCTGGAAATGAGGTGTGATATGAAGAACATATATTGTATTATATTATCTATTGTTCTTATGTTTTCATGTCTTAACGTTTCAGCAAGTGCTGAAATGATAGAAAGACCTGTTTTAAGTGAAGATAAGACAAAGATTCATGTTGAAGGGAAGCTGGGGGCTGATAAGGCAGAAATGAAGGTTAATCTTGCATTACTGTTTACTGAGGAAAATGTTGCAGATTTTTCGCAGCCGCTAAATATTGCTGATGTATTGGAAATAAATGCTGATGCAGACGGCAAGTATACATATGATATAAGCTTTGATAAGGAAAACGGCAAAGTTGGTAATTACAAGGTTTATATCTGGGCAGGCGAGGATTCTGATTATGGAGAATTCTATTTTGCGAATGAGACAACGGAACTTTTATACCTTGAAGCAGTAAAGACGGCGGCGCAGGGAACAGATGATGAAGTTTTGAGGGAGAAGTTGTATGATTACTACGGTATATTAAATATTGACAGTGCTGCATATATGCAGGCTCCGCAGCTCAGCGTTGCAAAAATTTCTCATGAAACATTAAAACCCTTTACTGGCGATATTGCCGCTCTTGCAAAGCATATCAGAGTAGCTTCAGCTATTGCAGTGCTAAATGCAGGAAATAGTTCGATTGTATTTGACAGCTCCGACAATTTCATTGATGCACAATTAAAGGATTACAATAATATAAAGAAAATGAATCCACTGTTTGAAAATTCAATTTCAGCACAAGGAAAGAAAAATGTAATAAATGATGTTAAATCAAAGAATATCACTTCAATTACCGCTTTTGAAGAAGCTTTTGCGGACAGCTGCTTTTTAAACGCAGTATATGCCGCAAATGTTAGTGGGTATGGACATATTGAAGGATTATTGGCGAATGATGATTATACCTCTGTTGTGGGTATAAACACACAGCTATATGATGCCCTTTCTCCGACGGACAAGTCAAATGTTGCCTCTACACTAATAACAAATGGAAAAGTATCTTCAATAACTGCATTTCAAAGCAGCCTTGACGCACTTTCTACACCAAAAGAAGGCGGAGATGCTGACGGCGGAAACGGTGGCGGAGGAGGCGGAGGCGGAATTAAATCCTCAATGAGTGTAACAGCTCCGCCGGAAGAATCAGCAGAAAAAACAAATTCAACCTTTAGTGATATGGCACAGGCACAATGGGCAGAGGAGGCTGTAAATACGCTTTCTGAAAAAGGCATTGTAAACGGTGTTGGAAATGGTAGATTTGAACCTATGCGTTCTGTTACACGTGAAGAATTTCTTAAAATGCTTTTGTCTTCGCTTAATATAGCACAGCTCACTACAAGTGCTGAATTTAGTGATGTTGATAACGATAAATGGTATAGCGGATGGATAGCGGCAGGTGCTGAAAGCGGAATTATAACGGGAAGAGCGGACAATACCTTCGGCGTGGGTGAAAGTATCAGCCGTGAGGATTGCGCAGTTATGATTTTCAGAGCACTTAAGCTTGAAAAAGCAACAGGCACTGTGGATTTTACGGATGCAGATAGCGTTTCTGAATATGCAAAAGATGCAGTTTCTTCAATGAAGAAACTGGGCATAATAAAGGGAATGGAGGACGGAGCTTTTTATCCAAACAAAACCTGTTCTCGTGCAGAGGCAGCAGTGATGTTGATGCGAGTTCTTGAAAGGGGGAGCAACAGATGAGAAAATTAATAAGTGTGTTGATTGCTTTATCGGTTATATTTTCTGCTATTGCTTCTGTTAATTTAGTAAATGCTGCTACAGATACAGAAATAGAATACAACGCCTCAATTGACCTTTTAAAAGCCTTGGATATAGTGGATGAAGATGATGTTGCCGCAGGTTGGGCAGAAAACGAAATAACACGTGGTGAATTTGCAAGAGTTCTTTTATCAATGCTTGGATATGAAAATGAAGCGGCGAGTGCTACATGGAGTGAATATTTTTATGGTGATGATGCCGAAAATATCATTGGTAAAACGGGGGATAATCTGTTTGAAGATGTAGCACCTGAGCATGAGCATTACAGCTACATTAAATATGCAGTCGAGCTTGGTTATTTAAAGGGAGTGTCAGCTACTTCATTTGAGCCTGACCGTGCAGTTAAATTTGGAGAAGCAATAAAAGCTATGGTTGACGTGCTTGGATACAAAGTGCGTGCAGATGTTAAAGGCGGATGGCTAAACGGATATATGCTTGTTGGCGGAGAAATTGATATTACAGATGATATTTCGCTTAAGTATAGCGATAATATGAAGGGTGCGGATCTGGCAACACTTGTCGAAAATGTTCTACGCTGCGAGGTTATGGAAACAACGGCTATCAGCAAGGATGGAGATGAGTATACAAGCGAATATACTGTACAATATGGCGATACAATGCTGAAAAAATTATTTGGTATTCATATAATCGAAGGTATTGTAACCGCAAGCTCAGTATCCTCTCTTACACACTCTCAGGACCTTGGCAAAGGATATTTTGAGATTGATAATGTTGTTTATAAAAGCGAAGCTGACAATCTGTATACAGATTTTTTAGGAAAAGAAGCAGAGGCTTTTTACGATGAGGATACTTCATGCGTTGTTTATGTTCGTTTGACCGACAGAAACGAAATAACAAACATTACGGCTGACGAGCTTGCATCATATTCAAACTCGGTTATAAGATATGGGGAAAACGGAGGCTCAAAAAGAAGTTATAATATTCCTGCAGGTGCAAAAATAATATACAACGGTATTGCGATGCCTACATATACAGAGGAAGTATTTGATATTGAATTCGGAAATATTGAAATTGTTGAAATCGGTTCAACACTTAGCTGTATTCTTATATGGGATTATGCACCTGTATATGTTACTGACATCAGTGAGTCTAATATGACTTTTTATAACAAACTTAATTCTGCCGTTAAGATAGTTGATACTTCGGAAGATTTCTACACAGAAATATTTGACTCTACAGAGCAGAAAACCACAACGGATATGATAAGACAGGGTTCAATCCTTTCTGTAGCGACAAATGGTAATTTTAACCGAATCATGCTAAGTGAAACTGTTGTCAGCGGAAAGATTACCTCTGTTAATGATGACGGAAAGATAACCATTGATAACGAGCAAGAATTTGATGTTTGTGCTGATTTGCATAATGCATCTACAGCGGCAGATATTAAAATAGGTACTGCTGTAAATGCTTATATTAATAATTTTGGTGCTGTCATCTGGCTTGAAGAGGCAACTAAAGAAGAAGGTCTTACATTAGGCTATCTGATTGCCACCGGGCGCAAAGGAGCATTTTCACCTGTACAGGCTCTTATCTATAGCTCAAAAGATGAAGTATTGACTGTTGACCTGTCAGAAAACGTGATTATATATGATTCGCAAGGCGAAAAGAATAAATGTGATGCAGAAGAGGCAGAGGCACTCCTTAGCGGATATGAAGGTTTGGTAAAATATCAGCTTAGTGAGGAAAATGAAAAGCTTATTACAAGAATTGATCTTGCAATGACCCGTGATAATAACCTTTCGGGCAAGCTGTATCCCATAAAGAAAATCACTGAAGCAAATAAAGCTCTCTACGGTTGGAGAGGCGGAACGAACACTTTCGCACATGAATTTTATCTTAATGATGCAACTTTAATTTTCAATATACCTCAGAACAGAAGAGATTATGATAAATACCAGATTATAAGCATGAGTATTTTTGAGGATAATGATGGATACGCACTTGAAGCCTTTGCGGATACTCCTAAAAGCTTATATGCATCTGCAGTGGTGCTTACACTTTCAGAGGAAGGCTTTAATATGGGATGGACACAGGGTGACCGTATGTCTGTTGTAACAAAAATTTATGAAACTTGGGACGAAAACGGAGAGGAAATACGTGTCCTTAAGCTTAAGTACGGCGATAGTGAAACAGAGCTTTATTCATATTATGACCAAACCGACACAAACGGCAGGGTATGCACAATGTTTGATATAGCTCAAAATCCTGCCGGAACAGCTACAAAGGCTCTTGAAAAGGGAGATATAATATATTATAAAAAGAAGCCTATGACAGACGAGGCTTATTCTGTAAGGCTTGTATTTGACCCTGATATGGAGCACCCTGACGGTGGAAGCAGCAAGGGCTATATTCCGGGAATGAAAGGAAAATACTTTATCGATTCATCGCTTGTTGACTATGAGTCAAAGACTCATAAACTCTTTGACAGTACCAGCGGTGCATCACTTACGAACGGAAATCCCTTTGTCTTAAAATCTAACGGCTTGGGTAGTAGTGCACATAAAAATTATCACAGCGGACTTAGAACAAGCTTTTCGTATGTAAGGGACAAAGCTTCAACATATTTATGGCTTACTACGCAGAATTTGTCTGCAACAGAATATGTTGAGGGTGGAGTTCCTGCAGTTCCTGATGAGGTTATATCAGGAGACATGACATATTCCGGTGTATATATACAGGATAAGTTTGATTTTAGTAAAATATCCACTAAAACACTTGTAGAATACCATCCCGGCGGAGAAGTAACTGTAAGAAATGCCTCTATAAACGATGTCTACAGTTATGAAGATGCGGGAGATAGTTGTTCAAGAGTTCTCACAATGTGTTATAATAGCTATGCCAGACAGATAGTTGTAATTAATGATTACAGATAAAGGGGATATCGTTATGAAAAAAACTATATTGGTTTTAATCGCTGTATGTGTGTTGATATCTCAGTCTGCGTTTGCTGCCAATGATATTATATACACAACAGAAAGTGCAGAGTTTCAGACAAACAGAGAATGGTCAAAGGGAGAATACGGCTATGGCGAAAAGCCGGCACTTTTTGCACAGGCAAAGCCCGGTGATTATGCAGCATGGAGATTAATAGGACCTGCTGCAGGTCCCTACAGATTTTATTACTGGATTACGCTTACGGAACATGGCGCTGAAAAGGCACAGGTTATTTTTGGTTCAGAAACACAGGAGCTTACTGCCGATATTTCTTTTTCAAAAGGCGCTGCCGGCTGGAAGGAAATTGGGGTGCTTGAACACAGCAACACAGGCTCCTCCTTCAGAATGTTCGCTGATAGCGGAGAAGTATATGTCAGTGCTATAAAGATGGTTCCGCTTGATGTACGCTATAATGCGATAACAACGCTGTTTAATACAAGTCCTGCCGCTTTACTTCTGAAGGTTGGTTCAAATGCAGCGTATCGTAAGTGTGCGCTGTATAGAATTGATGACGCTGTTCCTGTGATTTATAATTCGACTACGCTTGTTCCGCTTCGGTTCATTTCAGAAAATCTAGGTGCAGAGGTTTCCTGGGATAATGATACCCGCACAGCAAAAATAGTTAGTCCGGGAAAAACATTGGAGTTTAGCCCTGATAAAGCTACATTTCTCGATAACGGGACTGAGTATACTCTTATGCAGCAGCCTGTGATTGAAAACGGAAGAATACTTGTCCCCATAAGGATAATCTCGGAGCATATGAATAAACAGGTTTTTTGGGATGAAACCGGTGTTATAATTATAGGAGATGCACTGTCGGTTGACAAAGAAAGAAACAGAGGAATGCTTGACAACCTTGCCTCAATTTTAGAGGAGGAGAACAATTTTATTGCAGATACTGTTGAAAATTGACCTGAGATAAGACAAAGCTGAAAAACAGAGGTGGTTGGGTGTATAAATTTATTGTTGTTGACGATGAAATTTTTGCTGCAAAGCAGCTGAGTAAATTGCTTGACTACGGTGAATACAAAATGGAAGCGGTTGGCGTTTTTGATACGGCGGAAGAGGCAGTTTCTTATATCGAAAATAATGATGTTGATTTAGTTATTTCGGATATTAAAATGCCTGGAATGACAGGTATTGACATAGCCAGAATTTGCACTGAAAAGTATCCGATGGTAACAGTTGCTCTTGTAAGTGCATACCGTGATTTTGAATATGCACGTGAGGCAATGCAATATGGAGTGACTGAATATATAACTAAACCTGTAAATTTTGGCGAATTTAAGAAAGTAATTCAAAGGTTGAAGATAAAGCTTGATAAAAGGAAGGAACTAATGGGCACAGACAGAGATATGCCTTCGGAGACAAGAACACCTTCTTATACTTTTGAAGATATGCACAAAAAAGTTATTGACAGTGCAATCGCCTTCATGAACGAAAATTATGCACAGGATATCACTCTTGAAAAAGTTGCAGCACATGTAGCTCTTTCACCTATATACTTCAGCAACTACTTTAAAAAACGAACAGGTGAAAATTTTATTGATTATCTTACGAAAATTCGTATAAAAAAAGCAGTGAATATGATAGCAGAAGATATAAATATTAAAGTAGAGGTACTATGTGAAAGCGTAGGTTATAAGTCGCTCCCGTATTTTTATAAGGTATTTAAAAAATACACGGGTTGCTTGCCGACTGAGTATAAGAGCAATATTATAAAGAACAGTAAACCTCTATAAAGAATACTGATCTGTTTGAGGGGATAAAGCAGCAGAGGGGTGTAAAAAAACTTAGTTTTTTTACACCCCTCTGTCACAGTAAGAGAAAGGATAATGTTATATGAATTTTGAACCTATGAAGGAATTTATGGATTATCTTACAGGGTGGAGAATTCCGGGTAATGCGATAGTCATATATAAGAACGGAAAGAGTGTTTTTGAGTATACAGTGATATTGAAAAGAAAGAAAAAATGACTCCCGATAAATTCTTATATATATTCATGCTCGAGAATTGCGACAACACTTGCTGCTCTGCAGCTATGGGAAAAAGGATTGTATAAACTTGATGACCCACTTTATGATTTTATTCTTCGACCCTGTACGACGGAAAATTTGATGCCGGATTGGTGCGGCAGGGCGAGGCAAGGCTGACGCCTTGCAAGACCGACAAGCCGATACAGCACAAATTTAACAAGTTCAGGGCGTATTGAGTTCGTATAGGTTTTGGT
>JAZPYX010000074.1:0-3535 GCA_045544395.1 Clostridia bacterium | reverse complement strand
TAACTTTCTACGAAAGTCTTTCTGACCTTCCTGAATTTACAGATTACAGTATGGAAAACAGGACTTATAAATTTTTCAAAGGCACTCCTGTGTATGAATTCGGAGACGGTCTTACATACAGTAATATTACTGAAAATTGGACAGATGAAAACACCGTTATCCTTAAAAATAACGGCGAGTATGATGTGAATTATTCAGTTCTTAAGTTTGAATATATTCCCCATAAGAGCCTTTGCGATTTCAAGAAAGTGTTTATAAAAGCGGGAGAGAAAGTAACGATAGAGTTCTAATGAAGAAAACAACACATAAAACGCAAGGGACGTTTCTAACAAATAGAACCGCCCCTTTGTGTGTTGATTCAATATAAAAGAAATTAGTTGTTAAATTCAATTCTGTATTCAGTTGGAGTGAGGTTGCAGTGCTTTTTGAACATTCTGGTGAAATATGATGTATCTGAAATCCCAACTTCACGTGCAACATCTTCTATTGAAAGTTTTGTTCCTGCAAGAAGTCCCATCGCTTTGTAAATTCTCATACGGTTAAAGTAGGCAAGGGGAGGCATCCCTAAAGCATCGTGGAATTTTTTTACAAAATAGGTAGGCTGCATATAACAAAGAGAAGCAAGCTCTTCGATGCAGACAGAACGGTTCAGGTTTTCTGACATATACTCAAGTGCTTTTTTGAAAACACTGTTTTTTCCCGGAGTAATTCTTCGATGTTCTTCTGCGTACATACAGATTATGCTCAGAATATTTGAGCACCATGAAACATCATAAATAGGATTTTTGAAAAGCTCTTTTCTGTGCGAACTTTCAAAAAGTGCACTCATAGTGTCGCGGTCAGAAATGCTTACAACAAAGTTATCTTCTGTAAGTCCTAACACCTTCATCAGATTAATTCCATTTGCATCTGCGGAAAAGCTCATTTCATACATTGAAAAACGTTTTGATGCGTGTGTATACGCACGGAGCTTTCCTTTTGGCAAAAATGCGAGCTGTCCAGGGCGAATAATGTAACTTTGCGAGTCGATTCTTAGAAAACATTCTCCTTCAAGAACCCAGAAAAAAAGGTCGTTTTCTCCGATATGTCCGACAGAGTCGCCTTTCCATACAACAGGCGGAACGTATAAGTATATATTCTGCGGACGTATATTTAATTCTTCAAGTTTGAAAGTAGTTATATCCATCGTTGCCTCCTGTGTAATTTTGTCCTATATAGTATAAAAAAATCCCGAATATACTATATTAAAGCTGAAAATAATACAATATAGATTAAAAAAATGTACTGAAAAACATAATTATGTTGCTTTACAAAGGAATAATATCACAATATAATAAAAGTGTCAACAACAATCAGAAAGGCAGGATGAAGCAAATGAAAAAATATGTGCAAGTTGGCACAGGTACAAGAGGTATTGATACTTATGCAGAACCAATTGTAAAAAAATACAGCGATTGTGCAGAGCTTTGCGGGGTTTATGATATGAACCCTAAGCGTGCAGCTCTTGTCAGCAAATATACAGGAAGAGATATTTTGGTGTTTGATGATTTTGACAAAATGCTTGAGATTGTAAAACCCGATACCGTTATAATAACACCAAAAGACTGTGATCACGATTATTATGCAATTAAAGCTATGCGTGCAGGGTGCGATGTGATTGTGGAAAAACCGCTTACAACAACTTTTGAAAAAGCACTTGAAATTAAAAAAGTTCAGGAAGAAACAGGAAAAGACGTTATTGTGACTTTTAACCTTCGTTTCCATCCTTTTTACAGACGTGTCAAGGAAATTATTTCTACGGGCATTATTGGAAAAATTCTCAGTCTGCACTATGAGTGGATGCTTGATACAAGTCACGGTGCAGATTATTTCAGACGTTGGCACAGGCAGCGCGAAAATTCCGGGTCGCTTTTGGTACACAAGTCAACACATCATTTTGATCTTGCAAACTGGTATTTAGAAGAGGACCCCATTGCTGTAAATGCATTTGGCACACGTCGTTTTTACGGTCCGGTGAGAGAGGAAAGGGGCGAGAGGTGTCTTACCTGCCAATACAAAGAAAAATGTGAATTTTATCGTGATATTGAAAAAGATGATTTTCTGAAAGACATCTTCCTTGATTGCGAAGATGCAGACAGATATTACCGTGACAGATGTGTGTTCTCAAAGGAGATTGATATAGAGGATAGTCTCAGTGTAAACGTATTGTATTCAGGCGGTGCGGTTATGAGTTACTCTCTTACGGCACATTCTCCCTATGAAGGAATGCGACTTAACCTTAATGGTACAGACGGGAGAATAGAGGTTTCTACAAAGTATAAAAATAGTTTGGGATTTGATGTTCAGGCTGAGCATCAAATCAAAATTTTCAACCGTCTTGACGAAGAAATAACAATAGATGTTCCTAATGAAACATCAGTCGGTCATGGTGGTGCAGACGATAAGCTTCGTGACAGACTTTTCCGTGATAAGACAGAGCCTGACCCGTTAGGGCAGATGGCAGACCTCAGAGCAGGAATGATGTCCATTGGTATTGGTATGGCAGCAAATTTATCAATGAAAGAAAATCGTCAGGTAAGATTAGATGAATTTTATAAAGAATTGAAAGGATGAAAACAATGGAAATCAGAATTTGCAAAGACAGTAAGGCTCTCGGCAAGAGTGCGGCAAAGTACGTTGCTCAGGTCTTGAGAGATTGCATCGCAGAAAAAGGCAGTGCAAGAATAGTTCTGTCAACAGGAGCGTCACAGTTTGACACAATTGAGGCTCTTGTAGAAGAAAAGGACATTAAATGGGAATATGTTGAAATGTTCCATCTTGATGAGTATGTAGACCTACCCATAACACACGTTGCAAGCTTTAGAAAATACCTTCAGGAGCGCTTTGTAGATAAGGTAGGAAAACTTAAGGCAGTGCATTTTGTGGACGGCAAAAAGGAATGCATTGCACGCCTTGCAGAAGAAATCAGGAAGTCACCCATTGATATTGGACTTATCGGTATTGGCGAAAACGGTCACATTGCATTCAACGACCCGCCGGCAGATTTTGATACAAAGGAAGCTTACATCATCGTTAACCTTGACGACAGATGCAAAAAGCAGCAGATGGGTGAGGGATGGTTTAAGACCATTGACGATGTTCCCAAACAGGCAGTTTCTATGACTTGCTATCAAATTATGCAGTGTGAAAGAATTGTTTCTTGCGTACCTTACGCCGTAAAAGCGGAAGCGGTTGAAAAGACAGTAAAAGCTACACAAACAACAAATATTGTTCCTGCAACACTTCTTAAGGAACATAAGGATTTTATCCTCTATGTTGATAAAGACAGTGCAAAGGGAATAATGGCTTAATAAAAAAATAAGTTTAGGTATGATAAAATGGTAAAAAAACACTGTCGGGCAGACTTCCCATAACTTTCTACGAAAGTCTTTCTGACCTTCCTGAATTTACAGATTACAGTATGGAAAACAGGACTTATAAATTTTTCAAAGGCACTCCTGTGTATGAATTCGGAGACGGTCTTACATACAGTAAT
>JAZPYX010000073.1:0-55020 GCA_045544395.1 Clostridia bacterium | reverse complement strand
CGACGTACCATCGTACGCCTTCGGGTAACCTGTAAATCCCTGTGTACAGGGATTTACAGCTCAGTTTGTCCGTTCTGAAGCATTTTTTCCTATCCCCAAAAAACAGGAGGTGTAAAAAAGCTCGTTTTTTTACACCTCCTTTTTGTGTTTTAAATTACTTTTATTGATTTAACTTTCAGTTTTCCGCTTTTCACTCTTAATGTAAAATCACCGCTAAGGTCTGCGTAACCTTCAAGATTAATACCATCAATCGTAACCTTTGCAGTTTTCCATCCACCGTTTTCCAAAGGAATATTGACAGTTTTTGTTTCAAAGGACGCAACGGTATCCTCAGTATAATCGTGCCATTCATAGTATTCGATAACTGCTTCAGCATCCTCTGCATAATACTCAAGCTCTACTGTTACTGATGTAAAGGGATTTTCTTCCCCAAGGTAGTTAACATTTATATGCTTTCCCGCCTCTGTTTCATAAACCATCTCTCCGTTTTCGGTTATTTTCTTTAATGAGTACGGGAAACCGTCTACGCTTTCCGTCTGACAATTGTCTGAAAGCGGAATTATCTCGCGGTCCGGGGCGTTGTCAATAATATCTGACACATCAATTATTCCAAGACCTGCGGTGGTATAATCTTCATTATACATACCGAAATAAACTCTCTTGCCGTCTGTTGAAAACGATGGATGCCCGTGTGCAATACTGTCGCGGTTATTCTGATTTACAGTTGCAAGCTTATGTGCCTGTCCCGTATATCCGTCAATAAGGATAATCTGTGTATTAATTCCGTTATAGCCTGTATCACAAACCATCCATCGGTCAGAAACGGGACTTACTCCCATATGAAGATATCCGTATTCACGGTTCATTACACGTCTGTCCTTGCCGTATTTATTAATGGAAATGGCACCGTTTGCACCTATCATTCTCTGACCAAGGTCGTTTACCGCCATAGCAATTCTTTCACCGTCCCAGGTCCATGTTTCGTGAGATACGGATTCGCCTGCCATTGTCTGAGAGTAGTTTTTCTGCACGTAAAGGTTTTTACACTCATCCGTTTCGGTGTCAATCATCCATATTCTGTCACGTGTGCCCGTGTTTGCGTGGAAAAAGAGAATCAGATTCTTGTACACAGGATTCATAAAGGTGTTGCAAGGTGCAATATCAGGGAATGCATAATAGTGGTTTGTGTCATCCTCCCATATACCTGTTTCAAGGTCAAGCACAGGGAAACGCTTGTAGTAAAGGTTTGGATCTCCCTCGAAGTTGGCTTTATCCTCTGCCCATCCAAGGCAAAGATATCTGCCGTCATTTGTGACCGTCAGAAGACTTCCCCCACTCTTCGCTTTTTCCGGAAAATCTGCTATAACACGCTTTTCATAGGTGTCAATATTCATTTCTACTATTCTCTTGTCAGGACTTGTATAAAGAAGAACATTCTTTGACGGAACTGTTGTAAATCCATAGAAATTGTTGCTTTTTGCCACAAATCGGATTTCATCAGTCACAAAATTATATTCATAAATATCCATATTGTCTTTTGCGTGGAAGTACAGCTTTGTACTGTCAGCTGACCAGCTGCGTCCGCTGAAATAAAGCTTATAGATTGTGTCACCGAAAAGAGTAATAAACTTGATTTCACGGTCTGTGTCTGTTGCTTCAATTATAGTCGGTTTGTAGGAATATTTTACTTTAGCATCAGTCTCATAAAAGCCTGTTGAAGGCTTTGCCCCCTTTTCCCACACAAAGCTTTTTATGGATAGTTTATCCTGATCTATTTTCCAGGAAAGGTCGGTAAATGTACTGAATTTGGTTTCTCCGGGGGAAAGTGTCAGAGATTCATCTGATTTTCTGATGTCAATAAGCTTTCCATCGTCAAAAACGCACATAAGAACATCAACCGTCTTTTCCTTATCAGTACCGTTTGACACATAAACTTCCGCTTCAATGGTATTATCGGGATAGTAGTTTATAAATCGTGTAGATTCAAGCTCATTCTTTTCCCCTGTAATGGCATCCGTTTCGTAAAGAGATACCGTGCTGTCAACCGTTCTTGTACCGATAAAGCTTATGTCATCAACCTTTATACCCAGCTTTTCTCTACCGCGGTATGCATTGAATCTAAAATAAGAAATTGTCTTAAAGTTTTCAGTAGAATATCCCTCTATCCCCTTATTAAAGAAGGGAATTTTATCGTTGTTTTGCTTTACCCCGTCAACATATAGGTCAATTCCCTGATTCCATATATCAAACACAAGGGTCATATCAAACCAGGTGTTCGGTGCAGGAATAGTAGCTGTGTTAAACGGAGTTCCATTTTTCTTAGCAAAATTTATCTTACCCGTATCGTGACCGAAACGGATTTCTGCAAGCTTTGAATTAGTCTCTTTTCCGTCTATGTTAAATTTACCGTAAATTTCATAAACAAAGATACCGCTTGGATTAAGGGGACCGTAATCGTTATTATCGACAAGCTTTATTCTCGAATTCACAATAAAGGATGTGGTACATTCTTTATTGATTGTATGTTTTGCAAAGTTTGTATCGTTAGAATTTGATGTTTCACGGTATGCCTGAATACAGTAGTTGTTGTTTTCCTCTTCAATTGTTGTAACAAGCTGACTTTCTCCACCGATTGCATTGGTCCAGCCTGCAATATTAGTAAAGTCTGCACCCAGATACTCCGGATAACGGAAATTCTCCGAATAGAAAACCTCCTTACCTGTTCCGAGGACAATCGCCTTCATTTTCTTTGTTCTTGAGTAGCCGTATTCGTCTGTAATTTTAACGGATATTACGGCTTCTCTGTCACTTGCACCGCGGTTAACAGTGCCGTCGGGGGCAATTACATCAGGATTATCTACAGAAATATCAAGGGTAAGACCTTCAAGGGATATGCTTTCACCTATACCCTCTGTTGAAAGGTCAATATCCTTTGTAACTGCATTCCACGGCTCATCGGAGAAGCACTCAAAGGAGAGGAATTTATACGCATCGTTCACCGCAAAATACCTCTCCCCTACAGGAACTGTGAAGTCAAAGGATTTTTTTGCGCCACCCAACTCAACAGTGAGTGTTGCGGTTTTATCTACATCTGCCGGAATGGGAGTTGCAGTGTCGCCGTCAATTTTTATCACCGTTTCATCACTTGTTGTCCACACAGGGGTAAAGCCGCTTGCCTCAATTTCTTCTGAAAGCTCTCCAAGCGAAAGGTCTAAGGGATTTGCCACAACCTCGCCCTCGTTGGTAAGAAGGTCGAGGGTTACTTTATCAAGAATTTCGTATGCAACAGCATTTTCTGTGTAGTTGTCTGTACATCTGCGAAGGGAAATGTTATCAAGATAAAAAACGCTGCCCGGCTCATAAAGGCGGTAGTTACCAATCTGAAAGTCCCTTACACACACGCATTCAAAAGGCAAAAGACCTGCTCTGTTTTTGGTATAAAACGGAACATTATCCACAATAAGGTCCCCGTTAATGTACACCTTCCACTCCATTTCCCAGGTGTTCATAACAATTTTCACTCTTGACCAGTCATTTTTTTTGAGAGAATCAACTCTATAGGTCGGTTTTTTTGCTGTTGTACCCTCATATCGGCCGGCACCTATATATACGTCTCCATTGGCATTAGCTCTTATATCAAAATCAACAATCATCCCTCTGTACTGATAGCCGCTTTCTTCCCTGAGCAAACCAAAAAGCTCAATAGAGTGCACCTGAGGCAATTTTTCACGGTCGAACTTAACGTCACCCTCCCATACAACTTCGCCGTAGGGCTTCTGGTAGAACACGTATCTTGTGTAGTATGCACCGCCTGTATTCATATTTCTGTAGCTACCGATGTAGTGGTTGTTACTTTCATCGGAATACATAAACGACTGCATCTTTGCCTCTCCCGTAGATGAAAAAGACCATCCCGTAGGGCTTCTGTCAGTAAGCGAATTTCCATCACTTGCCGAAGCGTGTGGTGCAAAATCTGTAAGGAGCGTGCCGTCGGGGACATCATAGTCAAAGTTTTCCTTATAGAAAATTTCCGCCTGTTCACAAAGAACTACAAAGCTGAAATCCTTTGTTGCAGTATTTGTGCCGTCATTTGCTGTAGCAGTCATTGTAACAGCTTTGTCACGGTATTTGTCACGGTAAACTTTGCCGTTTTCATCCATTACAGAAGAGTCGGAGCTTTTCCATGACAGGCTGACACCGCTATCCTCAAGGATTTCTGACGCTGAAAGGTCAACATTCCCTGTAACAGCATAATAAATTTCATCGGTAAAAAGCTCATAATTAAGCTTGTTTACCACGTCCTCTGCCGTAAGGGCAGTTCCCTCTGCCAACGCAGAAGGTATGTATAAAAGCAGCATTGATATTACTGTTATTAATACAGTTAATTTATAAAAAATTTTCATACCGACACCCCTCCCCAATTTTATTCTATCACACGGTATACGAAAAATAAAGTATCAAATATATGTTTTTTATTGATTTTTTGTGTGCTGTATGCTAGAATTTAACTGACTTCCCGAAAGGAGCTATTTTATGAGCACAATAGCTATAATTGAAAAATGGTATAAGACACTTTCCTTCCCCAAGGAATATGATGAAGAGTTTTATAAAGCATTAAATGAAATTGAAATACCCTCTGACACAAAAATAGATACATACGACATTGACTGTACTGACGGAAAGAAAAATCTTCTTGCATGTCTTTATATGTGTGAGGCACAAGCTGAAAATTGCCGTAAAATGGGTATTCCCGAAGAAATCGTGGTTGACACTCTCCGTGACTTTGTAACGTGGACAAACACATGGACAAAGCTTAAGGGGGAGCTTTATCTTGGCGAATTAATCTGGCTTAACCGCCATGTGGATATGAAGATTTTTCGTCTTGGCAGACTTCAGTTCTGCATGTCAACTGCAGAGCATGATGTACCCTCACACAATTTAAAAGAGGGTGACAAGGTTATTGAAATCCATATTCCCGAGGGTGATCCCCTTACAAAAGAGGCATGTGCAGAATCGTTCAAAATGGCGAAAGAATTTCTTAAGAAATATTTCCCCGAATTTGATTACAAGTGCTTCCTTACCCACACATGGCTTCTTGATAAGACTGTAAATCAGTTCCTCAAGCCTGAAAGCAATATAATAAAATTTCAGGAATTCTTTGAAGAAGTTTACAAGAACGAATCTCCTGCAATTTTAAGATACACCCTTGGGTGGGATACAACCCCCGAAAATCTTGCAGAGAAAACACCGTCAAACGGTTTCGGTCAGAAAATTAAAGATTACTTCCTTGCAGGCGGTAAATTTTACGAGGTGCTGGGCATTCTTAAGTAAACTTATTGACAACACAGTTATTTTATGTTAAAATAACTTCGATACAGAGATTTGGAGACGTATCAGAACAAACATAGGTTTGTTTTGGTGCGTCTTTTTTTATTTTTTCAGAAAGGAATGATTAAAAAATGTACGATGTAGCCATTATCGGTGCAGGTGTAATCGGTGGAATGATTGCAAGAGAACTTTCAAAATATGAACTAAAAACAGTCTTATTGGAAAAAGAAAATGATGTTGCAGCCGGTGCAACGAAAGCAAATTCTGCTATTGTTCATGCAGGATTTGATGCAAAAGAAGGAAGCCTGAAAGCTAAACTTAATGTTGAAGGTTCAAAAATGATGCCTGCAATAACAAAAGAGCTTGGCGTTAAATATAAGCAAAACGGCTCGCTTGTAATCGGTTTTAACGAAGAAGACCGCGAAACTATCAAAGAATTATTTGAAAGAGGAAGAGCAAACGGAGTAGAAAACCTCAGAATACTTGAAAAAAGTGAAATTAAAAAGCTTGAGCCTAATATTTCAGACAATGTACAATGTGCTCTGTATGCTCCCACAGGAGCCATCGTATGCCCTTATGAACTTACGGTTGCAGCAATAGGTAATGCTATGGATAACGGTGCAGAATTAAAAAGAAATTTCTGCGTAGAAAAAATTGCTTTAAATGAAAAAGGCTATTTAATTTCATCCGACAATGAAACAGTTGCTGCACGTTTTGTAATAAATGCTGCAGGTGTCTTTTCAGAAGAAGTTGCAAACCTTGCAGGTGATAATTCCTTTACAGTTACACCCAGACGCGGCGAATACATTCTCCTTGATAAAGAATGTGGAAACATCATATCCCATACTGTATTCCGTACACCGTCAAAAATGGGCAAAGGAATCCTTGTTTCTCCTACAGTAGACGGAAACCTTTTACTAGGCCCCACTTCTGTGAATATATCTGACAAAGCTGACAAAGCTACAACTGCCGAAGGTTTTTCTCATATAATAAAGGAAGCCGGAGAAAACATTGATGGTATTCCATTTAACAAGGCAATCACTTCATTTGCAGGATTGCGCGCAGTCGGAAGCACTGGAGATTTCATAATAAATTCACCAAAGGAAGGCTTTATAAACGTTGCAGGAATAGAATCACCCGGTCTTTCTGCTTCCCCGGCAATAGCTGTTATGATAAAGAATATGCTTTCAGAAAACGGGCTCAAGCTGACAGAAAAGAAAGATTTTAATCCCGTGCGAAAGAGTATGCACGCATTTCGGGAATTAACTAACACAGAAAAAAATGCTATAATAAAAAAAGACCCTTCGTTCGGCAAAATCGTCTGCCGCTGCGAAAGTGTTACTGAAGGTGAAATTCTTCAGGCAATTCGTACAAATCCGGTTCCCCTCGACCTTGACGGTGTGAAACGCCGTACAAGAGCACAGATGGGACGATGCCAGGGTGGTTTCTGTACACCCTACATAATAGGGCTTCTGTCTAAAGAGCTGGGTATAACTCCCGAGGAAGTTACAAAACAAGGTAAAGATAGTAATCTCATTTTCGGAAGAACAAAGGAGGCGTTTTAAGTGCAGAAAGAACTTGTTATAATCGGTGGCGGCCCTGCCGGCATGAGTGCCGCAATAGCTGCTTACGAGGAAGGCATCCGGGACATTCTTATTATTGAAAGAGATAATGCCCTTGGGGGAATTCTTGGACAATGTATTCACAATGGATTTGGTTTACATAAGTTTGGTGAAGAGCTTACAGGCCCTGAATATGCCCTTAAGTATGAAAGCCGGGTTAAAGAGCTTCATATTCCCTATAAGCTTAATACTATGGTGCTTGATGTTTCTCCTGCAAAAATAATTACTGCAACAAATAGTGAGGACGGAATTTTCACAATAGAAGCAAAGGCAATTATTCTTGCGATGGGGTGCCGTGAAAGGTCAAAGGGAGCACTTAATATTCCCGGAAGTCGCCCTGCAGGAATTTACAGTGCCGGCACAGCACAGAAGCTTGTTAATCTTGAAGGATATATGCCCGGAAAAAATGTTGTAATTTTAGGTTCAGGCGATATAGGACTTATTATGGCAAGACGTATGACGCTTGAGGGGGCAAAAGTTCACGCAGTCTGTGAGCTTATGCCGTATTCCGGTGGTCTGGCACGAAACATTGAGCAGTGCCTGAATGATTTTGATATTCCCCTTTATCTTGGAACTACTGTAACAGAAATTCACGGAACAAAGCGTGTTGAAGGCGTTACTGTAGCAAAGGTTGATAACAACCGTAAACCTATCAGGGAAACTTCAAAGTATATTCCCTGCGATACTCTTTTGCTTTCTGTGGGTCTTATTCCGGAAAATGAGCTTACAAAAGGTGCAGATATCAAAATTGACGCTATTACAAACGGTGCACTTGTTGACCAGAACAGACAAACATCTGTGGAAGGAATATTTGCCTGCGGAAATGTTCTGCATGTCCACGACCTTGTAGATTATGTATCTGAAGAAGCCGAAAGTGCCGGAAAAAGTGCTGCTTCTTATATTAAAGGCGAGGCAAGTGAAAAAATCTCTATAAGCATAAAAACCGACGGTAAGGTCAGATATACAGTTCCTCAGATAATTACGGAGAATAAAGATGTCACTGTATACTTCAGAGTTTCAGATGTTTTCAGAAATGCTAAAATCAATGTACACAGTGAAAACAAGCTTATACGTTCTGTAAAAAAACCTAAGCTTGCCCCCGGAGAAATGGAAAGCATAAAGCTTACAAAAGATATGCTTTCAGATATATCGCATCTTACGTTCAGCATTGAGGAGGCTTTATAATGAAAAGAGAACTTACGTGTATAGTATGCCCTATAGGATGCAGTCTTACGGCAGAAATTGAAAACGGGAAGGTTTTAAGCGTATGTGGCAATACCTGTCCAAGAGGTAAGGTGTATGCTGAAAACGAATGTACAAACCCTACCCGTACAATTACAACTACCCTCAGGTGCAGCAGTGGTGAAATAATTTCTGTAAAAACAGAAAATCCTATCCCGAAGGATAAGATTTTTGATGCAATGAAAATAATAAATAACATCACCCCGGTATTGCCAATTTCCGCAGGAGATGTTATAATGGATGATATATTCGGAAGCAGACTTATTGCAACAAAAACCGTCTGCTGACATAATCAGACTAGGAGTGTTTATATGGAAAAATCCAGAGTAATTGCCGCAGTAAGAAGCTATGATGAATTAAAAAAAGCTACAACTTCCGATGTCAGTATAATATTTATGCTTGCACCTAATATTACAGATATCAGAGAGCAAGCACAGATGGTTCACAATGCAGGGAAAAAGTTTTTCATACACCTCGACCTTGCTGAAGGAATAGGTAAAGATGAATACGGTATTATTTTTTCAAAAGAACAGGGGGTTGATGGAATTATCAGCACCCGTACAAACATCATAAAGCTTGCAAAAAAGCATAAAATGTTTACCGTTCAAAGATTCTTTATAGTTGATTCTCATTCTGTAAGCACTACGGTTGATTCTGCTAAATCATCAAAATCAGATATGATAGAAATAATGCCTGGAACAGTTGCAAAGGTTATAAAAAAACTTCGTCTGGAGCTTGATATGCCTATTGTAGCAGGCGGTCTTATCGAAACAGAAGAAGAAATAAGAGAGGTTGTTTCCTGCGGTGCAGCTGCCGTATCTGTAAGCAATCAAAATTTGTGGTAATTAATATTTTGACGGAGGAATTCCCGTATACTTCTTAAACACTCTTGAAAAATCGTAAATATTCTGATAGCCAAGGGACTCGGCGATGTCGGAAATACTTCCGTAGTCGCTTTCGAGCATTTCCTTGGCTTTTTTTATTCTGAGCTCATGAACATACGCAATTGGGGATGTGCCGAAATGCTCGGTAAACAGTTTTCTGAAATATACTTCGGAAAGTCCAGTAAGGCTTGCAAGCTTTTCGTTTGTTATGTTTGTGTTATAGTATTTCGCAATATATTCCACAGCCGGGCTGATTTTTTCGTACTTCTCCGACGGTTGATATTTGTTTTTTACAGCTTGTGTCAGTATAAGCAATACAGAATATGCATCACGGATATTTTCAAGCTTGTAGTGTGCAGTTTTTGCGGTATACATATATTCCATCTTTTTGAAAAGATTTAAAATCTTTTCACTGTCCTTAACCGGAATGGTAGAAATGCCGTCATACTCCGTTTCACTTTCAAACTCAATTACCTTGAAATGCCCCGCATCGGTACACTGCCACTCGTAAGAGCAGCCTTTGGGCAAAACCGCAATATTATTTATGTTGGAAATATAACACACACCTTTTGATGTGTATACCGTCTCCCCCTCGTACTTAATGATAATTCCCCATCTTTCACGGTTTATCCGTTTTCCCTTTATTCCCTTTTCCGTATATATATCCATTACTGAATAAATTTTAGTTATAATCAAATCAGATAAAATATTCATTTATTCTCACCTCTTTTATTCCTTTTAATTTTAGCTTATTTAAGAATTTTTGTCAATATTTAAGTATCAAATTTGATAAAAACAACATATTTGACATTGTCTTTCTGCAATAACTGCATTAAAATTCTGTTATGAGGTGATTTTATGAAAAAACTTTCAGAATTAAATGCACCCGCCCTTGCAGGTGTTATCCGTGAATACAAAACAAATTCCGCAATCGCAGAAATGAAGAACTGTACGTATGACGGTGCGGATATGATTGACTTACATATGTCCTGCCTTGAGGACACGTCCGATGATTATCTGAGGATAATCATCGGGTCGGTAAATCTTCCTGTTCTTGCACTTAACTATAACAGTCGCTGTGACTGGTCCCCCGCAGGTTTTACCGAGGAAGAAAGAGCCGAAAGCTTCTTCCGTGCAGTGCGTGCAGGTGCAGCAGGTGTTGATATGCAGGGATATACGTTCCATCTCCCATCAAAAGACGGCTTTTGCGGTGAGAATAAATATTCCTTTACAAAAAACAATCCAAAAGAAATCGTTACCGATGAAGGAATTATTTCAAAGCAATGCGAATTTATCGAAAAAATTCATTCAATGGGAAGCGAAGTGCTTCTTTCCTGTCACCCCGGTATACCAATGAATTGTCAGCAGGTTGTTGAGCTTGCTCTGTTTTTAGAAAAACGTAGTCCTGATATTATAAAAATAGTTACTGCAGCAACAAACGAGGATGAGCTTATTGAAAGCTTTAAAGCAATGTCACTTCTGAAAAAAGAGGTTAAGACTCCTGTCAGCTATCACGCAAACGGAAGGGCAGGCAGTCTTTCAAGAATAATTAACCCCATACTTGGCGGACAGATAATTTTCTGCGTTGACCGCTATAACGAAAGCAGTACAATGGAACAGCTTGACCTTAAAACTGTACGTAGAATAATTGACAATATGAGAAAAGTGGTTTGAGAATATTACTTATAATAAAGGAGTTTATTAATATGAAAAACAAAGTAGCATTTATTACAGGTGCAGGCGGATATGTCGGTGGTGAGGTTGCCGCTACCCTTGCACGTCAGGGAATTAAAGTAGCCGTTTGCGACATTAATGAAACCACCACTGCAAGCACAGTAAAAAGGATTGAAGATGATGGCGGAATCGCAAAAGGTTATGTTTTTGACGTTACGGATTCAAAAAACGTTGACGAAACGGTAGAAAAAATCGTTTCAGATTTTGGTCGTCTTGACATTATGGTACACGTTGCAGGCGGTAGTGCAAGAATTGCGGAAGGTGGCAGATACGTCCCCCTTGTAGAGCAGGAGGATCACGTTATCGATACCGTTCTCAAGGTTAATCTTTACGGTGCTTTCTGGGCAAGCAGAGCTGCCGCACGTGTTATGATAAAGCAGGGCGAAGGTGGAAAAATCATCAACTTTGCCTCTGCAGTCGGCATAAACGGTCTTGCAAATTGCAGCGACTATGCCGCATCAAAGGGCGGTGTGATGTCCCTTACAAAATCACTTGCAAAAGAGCTTGGTCCACACAAAATCAACGTAAATTCAGTTGCACCGGGCATTGTTCAGCGTCCCGGCGGGGATAGCGACTACCACAGAACCTATGAAACAAATCTTCTCGGTGAAAAATGTCTTGCGACAGATATTGCAGACCTTGTAGAATTCCTCGTTTCAGACAAGGCAAGATTTATCACGGGACAGACTTATGTCTGCGATGGCGGAAGAACATTATCTATGAAAGGAACTGACTGATATGAAAGCAATGCTTGTAGAAAACGAAAAGCTTGTACTTACTGAGGTTGAAATGCCCGAAGTCAAGGCCGACGAATTACGTATAAAAACAAAAGCAATCGGCATTAACAGAGCCGATTTACTGCAGAAAAAAGGCACCTACCCTTCCCCGAAAGGTTGGCCACAGTGGCCCGGTCTTGAAGTAGCAGGTGTGGTAGATTCCATTGGAGATGCAGCCAAAGAAAAAGGCAGATTCAATATTGGTGATAAGGTGTGTGCCCTCCTTGGCGGTGGAGGTTATGCAGAGTACATCTGTGTGCCAGAGGGAATGGTTATGCCCATGCCTGAAAATCTGACATTTGAAGAAGCAGCCACCCTCCCGGAAGCTTATGCAACAAGCTACCTTAACCTTTTCTGGGAAGGTCATCTTAAAGAGGGACAGACGGCATTTATCCCTGCCGGTGCATCTGGACTTGCAAGCGTGGCAATTCCTATGGCAAAGGCTTTCGGTGCAAGGGTTATTACATCGGTATTGTCTGATGAAATTGCAGAGAAAATAAAACCTCTTGGTGCGGATGTTATCATCAATTCAACCAATCAGGATGTTTCTGAAATTTTAAAGCAGGAAGAAGCAGACGGACACCCCGTTAATATGTCAATGGACTGCCTGTGCGGTGAAACTCTCGGTAAATCCCTCCCCTATATGGCAGAAGGCGGATATTGGGTAGTAATATCAACCCTCGCCGGAACAGAAACGAATATTATGCTTCGTCCCCTGCTTACCAAAGGCTTGCATCTTGTGGGAAGTATGCTCCGTAAACGTACAAGCGAAGAAAAGGCACTTCTTCTTGCTGAAATCACAGAAAAAGTATGGCCAAAAATTGAAAAAGGTGAAATGAAGCCGTCTATATATAAAGTTCTTTCTTTGGAAGAAGCAAACGAAGCACTTGCAATCCTTGAAAAAGGTGAAAACGTAGGCAAGGTAGTGTTGACGGTATGTACTGACTAAAGCTATTCTTTTATAAATATTTCACCCCCGTAATTCATCTGAAATAAGTCAATTAAAGCTCAAAAAAATCAAATTTTTACAAACTAAATTCCTTGAAATTCCAACTAAAATATGCTATAATTTATATGTGATTTAATCATCGTGTGAGCGTACATATAGCCTGTAAAATCTATCGGCATATCGGTTTTACAAACTATAAGTTTCGCTTGTCGTCTCACCGTAATTTACGCACTGTTGCTACTGCCGTAGGCATTGTGTGAAGGAGGTGTTCGACGTGAAAAGAGTTCAGGCAGCTTGCATTCTTCAAACATTAGTATTCCAGCAGAAAGATGACTCTTATCTTTCAATTGAAAAGAAGTTAGCTTTAAACAAGGAAGAAGTTGAAAAGTATAAGGCATCTTTGGTAAAAAACAAAACAAGATTTCAGATTGTTGAAGAAGCTGAGCAACAGGACGGTGCAATCCTTGTCCATGTTCGTAAGCAGTACAACGACAAGGCTGATGTCGCTGAATACTTCAACTAAAAACATAGCCGTCTGCTGACAGCAGACGGCTATAAAAATTCAGAATAGGAATGTAAGAATATGACTACACCTTTATCACTTATTAAATCACAGATTGTGCATTTATTTAAAACCAATCCAAATGTGCATATCGAGCTGTCTAACAGAAGAGACGGAAAACGTCTTACCAATGTTCCTGCTGTTATTACTGCGGTTTATCCTAATATATTTACAGCAAGATTAAAAGAAGACGGAATTGAACGAAATTATACCTTTCAATATGTGGATTTGCTCACGGATACTATGGTAATTAAGGAGCTTAGCAAACTGAATGATTAGTTGGTTTTTACATCGTTGTGATAAAAAGAAAATATAATTTCCTTTTTACTCTTGAAAATCAGCAAAAAATATGCTATAATTCAGTAAAATAAATATAGAACGAAAACGACACATGTTGCACATTTTGTGCGTAAATCTGATTACGGTACAAAGTTTGTGAGCGTGTGTTTTTTTTGTGTCAAAAGGAGTTTTTATTATGCCAAGAAATCAATTTCAAAGAATGGTTTTCGCATTTATAACCGTTGTGATAACCGTTCACGCCTATGTGTTTTACAGTCTGTATGTCATTCACGGAAATATGTTTATGCAGCTTACAGGCGAAACAGGAGTTTTAGCAGCCATCAACAAAATGGGTGGCGTTTCCATTTTTGGAACGCCTGTGCCGATAAGGGCTGTTGTACTTATTGAATTCGTGTTAGCATATTTGCTTGAAAACATTTTAGGGTCTCCACTATCTTTTAAACTTGCTTGCAAAAATTTCAATCCGCAAGAAACGCACCCTGTACTGTTTGAAACAGCAATTATCTGTGCAACAGTCGGTATTATGTGTCCTGCGATGAGCTTTATTGCCGCTTTTCTGTATTACAACTATTCTGCAGGCTTTAATATGTGGACCCTTCTTGCCGAGTGGCTCAAACTTATGTGTTACAATTTCCCATTTGCTTTCTTCACACAGCTTTTCTTTATTCAACCGATTGTAAGAACTGTTTTCAAAGTTATTTTTGCAAAGGATATTAAGGCAAGAAAATCAGTAGATGCCACAAACGAAAAACAGACAGTAACAGTATAATAATTTAATTTTCTCGCGATAAATTATATAATTTACCATACAGAAAAACAAGCAGTGTTAATGATATAATCCCCTTAGAGTAGACACTTGAAATAACAAAAATGTTTCAAGACTATTCTAAGGGGGTTTTTCTGTGGGAAGTATGCTCCGCAAACGCAGCACAGAGGAAAAGACGCAGCTTCTTTCCGAAATTACAGAAAAGGTATGGCCAAAAATTGAAAGCGGAAAATTAAAGCCGTCTATTTATAAAACCCTGCCCCTTGAAAAAGCAAACGAAGCACTGGAAATCCTTGAAAGAGGTGAAAACATAGGTAAAGTAGTGTTGACAGTGTAATCATCAGCATATTAACGCAATCAGAAAAATTAATAGATTTGAAACGCGAAATGATGGATGATTTTCTCAGTGGAGAAAATCTCAGACTGACGAAAAAGTCGGTCAACTACAGGCAGAGAATAAAAATAGAGTCTTCCCTTAAGAGGAAAAAAGGGCTGCTTGCGGCAGATGTGACATTATATAATAAAAGAAATCTTCGTTTTTTTAGGCACACGAAATAAAGCCCAAAAATTTCATATATTTTCCTATACCAATCCGGTGACAGAAAGGATAGTTGTTGTAGCTTCCATACCCTGCATCAGCAACCGGATATTCGGGATAGAATATGTATGTTCGATGAATTTTTTCCATAAGAGAGATAAAGCAATCCATATCAGATGTGAACTGCTGTACATCCATAACAGCAACATACTCATCACATATTCCCATTTGTACATTGTATGCAGGTAACAACTGGTCAATTCCCATGTAATCCCTTTTGTTACGCATAAATGTTGCAGCAGTGTCTGTCTTTAAATAGCTGTTTCTGTTTGTGATACAAGACAAAAGCATTAAAGCTTGGTAAACTTGGTGAACAAACTGTTTTGGTATCACAGAAAGCATTTGACTTGATGCAAATTTCAGCGAAGACCGTTCTCCTGAATACTGGGCAGGTTGGGCATTGGCAGAATATCAATGGTTTTCAGGTCGCAGATTTAAAGATATTTTTGAACGTATTCATCTTTCGCAGATTATCAATATGTATTCTGTTTATCATGAAATGGATATAAGTCAGTTTATTGATTCTATGGAGAAATTCTATACCCAAACAATTCTTGAAACCAAGCTTAAAAGGATTCGTGAAAACCGTGGAATTTCCCAATCAGAACTTGCAAAACTTTCCGGAGTAAAGCTTCGCTCTATTCAAATGTATGAGCAAAAGGTTAATGATATTGATAAAGCTCAGGGGCATACATTATATAAAATTTCAAGAGTTCTCGGATGTAACATTGAAGATTTGCTGGAAAACCCTATGAGGTGACAAACTTTTGACAAACAAATGCAAAATATCCATTTACCGGCAAAAACCTTTATAATTCCCATTATTAAGCCAAAAACAAGGGATTTTCTCATGTAAGTTTTATATAAAATAATAGAAAAGTCTTGATTTTTTTGGGATTTCAGGCTATAATAATATCGAATATTAAATTAGCCGAAAGGGTTTTTGTTATGAAGTATATAAAAAGACATGCAGAATCTACTGTTCAGCAACTTTCAAAGATGTTTGGAGCAATTCTGGTGGCAGGACCAAGACAGGTAGGAAAAACTACTATGCTCAAAGAAATTACCCAAAACATAAACTATGCAACCTTGGATGATATGATAATGCTAGTAAGTGCTCAAGAAGAAAGTGGTACATTCTTTAAGGATAATCCCCCTCCTGTGTTTATTGACGAAATCCAAAAAGCCCCTGGGTTGTTTTCACAAATAAAAATGATTATAGATCAAAATCAGAAAAAGGGTCAATTTTTTATGTGTGGTTCACAACAATTTCAAATGATGAAGGGTGTCAGCGAATCACTATCCGGAAGAATTGGACTTGTAACTCTTCTCGGCTTTTCACTTCGCGAAAAATATGGTATAAATAATAACACTCCGTTCCTACCTACAGATGCATACTTTGATGAACGAAAAAAGGAACTTGCAGACATATCTTATGATGATATTTGGTCTATAATTCACAGAGGTTCTATGCCAGAGCTTTCAGAAAATACTGATTTTGATTGGCAGATGTTTTATGGGGCATATGTAAGAACATATATTGAAAGAGATGTTCGGGAATTATCCGAAGTTGGTGATATTGTGAAATTCACCCGCTTTATGACCGCTGCAGCCGCCACAACAGGCCAGCTTGTAAATTTATCATCTCTTGCACGTGATGTGGGTATTAGCCAGCCAACCGCAGAAAGATGGCTTTCTATTCTTGTTGCATCAAACATAGTATATTTGCTTAAGCCCTATTCTAACAATATAACAAAACGGGCAATTAAAACGCCCAAATTATATTTCTTAGATACTGGACTTGCTGCTTATCTTACCAAATGGAATTCTCCGGATGTGCTTAAATCCGGTGCTATGGCAGGAGCTTTTTTTGAAAGTTTTGTAATTTCCGAAATTATTAAGAGTTATTATAACAAAGGCATTATTGAACCCCCTATATATTTTTATAGAGATAAAGATATGAATGAAATTGATTTAGTTATTGAAGAAAACGGAACATTGTATCCGTTAGAAATGAAAAAGCATGCTGATCCACAAAAAAAAGATATGTACGCTTTTGATCTTATTGATAAAATTCCTGGTGTTAAGCGTGGTTCAGGTGGAATTATTTGTATGTATGATAAACTCGTCACACTAAAAGATAGTGATAGAGTCATTCCTATAAATTATTTATAAAAACATTTAATTTTGTATGACGCACTTTGTCGTAAGGAATTGAAAGAATTTCGTCAAGGGATTTCTTGAATCTTTCTCTTGGTCCAAGTCTGCCTGCAGGAATATCCTTGTAACCATCGGGAATCCAGATATTCATTACACAGGGGATTCCTCTTTCCTTTGCAAAATCCATCCAGGCTTTAAAATGTTTGGGTTTAAGGGCATCACAGTCTGCCTTATCAATATCAGCCATTAATTCTTCAGGAGAAGTTGCTCTTCAGGGGTAGTTACCTGTGGTCTGAATACCCCCTGTAAGCTCACCGATACTGTCGAACCCGATTACGTCATCTCCCTGCCAGCAGGGCATGGAAAGGGGAGTGTACTGCTTCAATTACCTTTTCTGCATCTACACCTTATTTTGCATAGATTTCTTTTGTTTCATTAAAACGTATACTAACTGTCCCCGTTAATCAAGATGGAATACATTCTTTAAATCAATACTTACGGGGCTGTTATCGGGATTTGTTTCCATAATATCAGCCATATAATCCCACCATTTTCTGCAGACTTCCGTATCAGCACTCCTTGTCCATTTTTCTTCACTTTCAATTTCAATGTACCCAAAAAGTGTAAGAGTTTCTTTATCAAGGAAAATAGTGTAGTTCTTACCACCGTATTCGTGAATCATATCTTTCATTTCAGGCCAGAGAAGATTGTGACGTCTTTCATATTCTTCTTCCTGTCCAGGGAAAAGCTTCATTTTAAATCCTTTAATCATAATTTCACCCTTTTTTTATATTACTTATTAATATAGTTGTTTAACTTATCTGGGAAATTTACGGTCATTCCGTCAGCACCGGCATCATATGCATTTTTCATAAGTTCTTCGTTAATGACTCCCCATGCGCGCACATTAAAGCCGTCTTTATGCCATTTCTCAACCTTTTCACTCGTAATCAATTCTGCATTAGGACAGTATTCGTACACATGTGCATTTTTCATTCTGATAAAGGTTTCATCGCTGTCATCAAAAGCCAAATACCCCGTCTTTATATCTGCGTTAACATCTTTAATATTTTCAAGACATTCAATACGAAAAGATGTTACAATACACTTTTCGACAACATTGTGTTTAACAAGGATATCTGAAACTTCTTTTTCATATCCCGAATATTTCAGTTCAATTGCGAAGGTTATATCCCGAAAAGCGAATTTTTCAATAAATTCATCAAGTGTG
This sequence comes from Clostridia bacterium, assembly GCA_045544395.1. Taxonomy (GTDB): domain Bacteria; phylum Bacillota; class Clostridia; order UMGS1883; family UMGS1883; genus UMGS1883. The sequence goes on along the minus strand of JAZPYX010000073.1, from coordinate 36,868 downwards.
ACTATTTTATCGGTTAAATCTCCGTTTTTTACATTAAATTCACACAGTTGAGAATATGTGTAATCCGAAATTGCTCCGCTTTGACCCATAACTCTTTCAAGAGAATCGTCATGGAATAAAACCAAAACTCCGTCTTTTGTTTTCTGGACGTCTGTTTCAATTCCGTTTGCACCCATATATATCCCCGTATAGAAGGCAAGGAAAGTATTTTCTGGCGTATACTCACTTGCTCCCCTATGTGCATAATTTATAAAATGTTTTTCACTCATTTTTTTACTCACTTTCAGTTTAATTATTCTGTAATAAGTATGCAGCCCATTTCCTGTGCATCAACTGTTAAATAAATTTCCGCATATCCGTCTTTTATTTCAACCTTAAGCTCTTTTTCGTTCCACGCATCATAATATTTTGCGCCATCAATGTGCTTAACCTTAAGAATTTTACCGCGGTATGTAGAATAAGCACGGTTATATATTGTGTAAATTGTTCTTCCATTACCGGGGAAGCAGTTTGCACAGATTGCAGGAGACAATGTGTCAACAAAGCCTTCAGGAGTATCTGACGCAAAGCAGTCTGCATACTTTTTCTTTAATTTGAACGAATCGATATTAAACTTCTGTCCAACAGATTCTTCACAATCCCACATTGAGTCATACACTGCATCACCGTTAAAGAAAATGAACTTCTGAGGATGCCAGCTTAAGTGGCGCATACCTGAAGGCAGTGCAAGCTGAACGATTTTCGGGAATGCAAATTTATACATATTGGGATAGATGCGACTTAAGCGGTCATCACCATCTCCACCCTTCCACGAAAATTCAATCATGTCGATTACGTTATCTGTAAGATAATAAGAAATGTTACAGTCTATGTATTTTGCATAAATATCTACTGCGGCATATTCTCCGTACAATACAACTTCCGGAGGCATTTCGTGTTTAAGCTCTGTAATAAAGTCAAAGTCAGTCTTTAAAAGGTTTGACGGAATTGAATGGCCGTGATTATCAGCATAACAGCGGTTTTCGCAACGAAGGCTGAATTCATCAATATACATAAGCGGAATTCCAAGTTCCTTATAAACTCTCGGATAAACGCTGATTGCATATTTTCTCCAATCCTCGCTTGCATGGCACATACGATAAGCATAAGGACCGCATTTAATTGTATCACCAATATCATTTATCGCCTTATGGTCTTCAAGGTAATGTGCAAGATGCTTATACTTTGTAGAAAGAAGTGTCGGATGGAAATATAACGAAATATTTATATCCTTTTCATTCTTTATCTTATGCAAAGCATCTTTGAGCTTTTCTCTGCCACCATATACCTCATAGTCTTCATCGCCCCAGTTCCCCCATGCATTGTATCTGACACCATCCACAATATCATAAGTCCAGGATGCCCACAAATGAAGTATATCGGGGTAACAGCCAAAGAGTTCAAGTTCTTCTGCCAGCACTTTTTCAAAATTAAGCTCTTTGGTTTCGGGATCGTTCCACAAAGGAAGCTTTCTGATAGGTTTTTCTTCTACTATAAAGTCACAGTATTCCGTAAACAACCAGAAGCATCTTCTGTACCAGTCTTTATCCTGACAGTTATAGGGTTCATACCAGCTATCAAGCCAATTTTTATAGATTTCAAAGGATTTTCTCCAGTCACCCTCGTGGGCTGTAATCACAGTGGGAGAACCGATGAATTCCTCTCCGGGCTTGATTTCTCCGTACATTTCAGGATATTCCACATAAAATTCCATACCGCGTTCGTTTTTCTCGAAGCCGTATTTTCTTGTTATTACATTTCTTTCCTCTGTCGTAAGGCTGAGACCGCCCTGTGCTTTAGGACTGAAAACATCCATAAACTGCATCGGGAAGTTAGGTGATGATTCCTCATAAATGAATACAGTTTCATTGCTAAGAATATTCTGGTACTTCGGTACAAAATACCAGTTATCTTCCCATGAAGAATGATTCATTCCTGTAACACACGGGAAAACAATACCACATTTTTCATTTACATTCCCGCGGTTTTCAGCTTTCAGTTGCCATCTTACATCATTATTTTCGCCTAAAGCAGCATCTATAGTGATATAAAGACCACCTTTTTTATAAAGTAGCTGTGCACTTTTTCCGTCTGAATCTTTTGACAAAAGTTCAAAATCACTATCGTAATCATCACCGTATCTGAGTCGGAGCAAATCGCTTTCTTGAACTGTGAACTCCTTTATAAAGTCATTTTTCATTTCAAGGAGCTTCATCCCGTTTGAAATATCAATTTTCATTGTAAGAGCGCAGTTTTTAACTGAAAGAATATTGCCGTTTATTTCTATTCCCTTTTCCTTTCCGACAGTATGCTCAATCTTTTCTTCTTTTTCAGGAATAAGCATTTCGGGATGGAGCCTCTCTCCTGTTTCATTGAGAGTAAGAGCTGCAAGCAATATGTCTGTATCAAGCAGACGGTTATGAAAAATTATCTTTTCAATTTTTTCGCCGTTTGCAGGAATTCCATATACGCTGATGTCGCCTGAAATACCATGTCTACCAAGAGATAAGTTAAGAGGGAGATGCGTATCTCTTTCTCCATTCTCATACACAACCTCTGCTATAAAGCCAACTGTATCTTCAACAAGCAGAGGCATATAAACCTCGCCCGTTATATTTCCGAGAACTGTTCCGTCCTGGGCAAAGCCCCATCTCTGATGGCGTTTTCCCGATAAAGACATAATGAAGTATATTTCATTTGCATTTGTAGAAACGGGAATTTCAACTACACTGTCACGGCTTATAGGTCTACAGAGTTTTCTTACTACAGGAACTCCGAAGTTATCAATTACATCATCGTTTTCACTCGGAGCAGGAGGCGGTACAATCATATTGTTTCCTTCCGTTTTCACTCTAAAAGGGATTTCGTAAAGGGAAACATTCTCTTCTTCAAAGAAGCGACCGCCGTCAACTATGCTATCATTTTCACTGTATGAAAATTCTCCGTTATAATACTGAGATAAATCTACAGTTTTAAAGTCTTTTGAAGTTTCTGTTTCACCCTTGCTGCAAGCAAAAGGAAGCTCATTTTCTCTGCACACATACATTTCCTTAATTGTAAGGTGCGCTTCTTTTCTTCTGTCGATTGAATATTCAATCTTTATTCCTTTATAGTTTTTACCTGCTGTTTTAACTGCAACCATATGTTCTCTATTATCAAGAATTACATCATCGAAACATAAGATCGTCTCTTCGCCATCCTCTCCTATTGCATATAAAAGAGGAAGTCTGTTTACATATTGGCGTCTGAGGCCCTGAGCAGAATAAACCATTACAAAATAATCCTCTGCCTTAAAATCTGTTTCCAGAAGATATGTGTAAACCTTCTGATCTCCATAGAACTTTTGTGAAAACGCCTTGCTTTCAGATAAAAGCTTAACTGTATTGCCACAATATGCTACACTTGCCATTTCGCTTACTGTCTTAAATTTTTCCGTCAATAAATTAATCATTTTATTACTTCCTTTTTTATCAGTTATGAAATTTATTCATATATAACTAATGTTTTTCCGTCACCGTCGCGGTCATAAATAACAACCTTGCTCGCTTCTGAATATCCGCTGTTGACAAATGCCACAAGATTGTTCTGTCCTACAACTGAAACTGTCTTGTTTTCTTCATCGTACCAAAGTACAGCATAGTTATCAAGTGTCCTCATTTCAAGTGTTTCGAGTTCTGACTCACGGTATATTGTTCCTGGAACAAGCTCTGTAGTTGTCGTAAGGAAATTATTCTTGTACTTTCTGTAAACAAAGGCTCTCTGCACACGGAATCTACTCAGGAATGTTGATGTACTTGGATTAGCACCGTTCATACTGTCTTTAGACATTGAATAAACCAGATTGCAGTTTGATATTTTACCTCTGATGTCTACTACAAACTGTATAATGTCACCTGCTTTAATAGAATATGGCTCGCCATTCAGTGTGTAGTTTTCAACAAGTTCATCATTAAGCGTCATATATTCCATTTTTTTCTTTCCCGTGTACACAGTAAGCTGATAAGAATAATTTCCATTCTCATCAAGTACCTTTTTCACCTTTTCGACAACAGAAATTCCTACCCCGTTAGGAACTGTGTTTGCAGAAGTTTCTTCCTTGCGAATAAGAAGTACTTCTGCGGTCAATGAATCAGAATTTGTTTTATATGCTTGCATACATTTCTGAGCATTTTCTTCGATATACTCAGAAAGGCTGTAAACCCAATAGTCATTTTCTTCTTCAGAATCACCTGCAGGAATTTCAAAAATCAAAGTATTGTTTGATGCCGCAATTTTCGCACCGAACACCTTTGTATTGTATCTGTACTGAAGCTTTGTTCCCGTAGAAAATCCGTCATAATACATACAAAGGCTGTTCTGATAGTTTTCATCATCAGAAAGGTCTGTTATCACGCCATCATTTTCTGTATATGCAGTATCAAGGTAATTAATTAATCCGTCATTGTCGGTTCCATATATGACAAGCTGAGGTGACAAATCAGAAAGCACAGAAGCTACTTCGTAGTTTTCAGTCTTCACAGATTTTCCGTTAAAAATCATTCTTTTTGCAAACTTCGTAACAATCTTTTCTGACTTTTCATTCATAAGCTTTATCTCTATTTCACTGCGCATTGTATTCTTCGGTGCAGTTGCCATAACATAACCAAAGTTATGCTTTGATGCAGAAGAGAAATTTGCTGCACAGATGCGTCCGTCAGCATCAAGATAATAAAGCCCTTTCAACCCGGTTTTAACTTCATATCCCTGATTTTCTGCAAAAAATCCGGAGGTCTTATACTCCTTACCTTCAATTACAAGAACGTACTCATCATCTTCTATCGAATAAGATGAAATCTCACCTTCAACTATACCCACATTATAAATAACAGACATAACTTCCTTGTCTTTACTTTCGGCAACAGACAAAACATCCCATTCAGCAAGTTCAAGAACATCCATTCTGTCTCCAAGTTCTGAAACAAAAGATATATTCTTATCTGCGGCAAAATCTATCACTCCACCGCCCCATTTTCCGTATGCTTTTCCGCTTGTTTTATTAACAGAATCCACGACGAAGGTTTCATATGACAAAATTTTCACAACATCATATTTGCCGTCATTATTGTTGTCAATAAGGACAATGTTGCCGCTTTCAATATCAAAATCCTCTTTCACGGGATTCATATTAAGTCTGTTGTTGAAAATTACATCAACCTCAGCAATGGGAAATTTAACAGATATTGTTTTTTCACCGGATTTCATATATTTTAATTCGCCGCCAATATACTCTACTACTTCATCAGCATTGACTTCTAAAACTCTGTTTTTTTCTTCAGTTGCACTTATTACCGTTCCACCGTCCGAATCTTTCTCCCCGGTATAATAAATTACAGCATTGTAACCAAGAAGTTCTTTAACATCCGATCCTCCTGCCTTGAGAGTAAGTCCACCTACAATAACCATTCCTTCGGAAGTAGCATTTTTTTCATTAAGATAAGTAAATTCATTCGCAGTCACAATGCCTGTTAATCTATGGATACCTCTGTACTTTTCAAGAACCGTAGTGCTGCTAAAGCTGTAATCAAGTCCGCCTGCTCCGATATTCCTGACATCAACAGTCAGGGCATTTCCCGTATTTATAAGAAGCTCCGCTGCTTCTCTGACAGTTATTCCATTATAAACAGCCGACTCTGAAAAATTGCATATATCTGCACGTCTTGCGGCAGCAGAAACAGGCATACCGCTCTTTATAAGATCACCAAAGCCAACTACAGTCACAAGCAGACGAACAGCATCATTCTGCATTATTGGTTCATTTTCTCTGAAGGTTCCGTCACTATATCCATTGATATATCCGAGTTCATATGCTGCACAGATGCTACTGTAATATATGCTTTTTGGTGCAACATCAGAAAGCGGTACGGAATCACTTGAAGAAGCTGCGCCAATCAGTTTCATCAAAGCATCTATAAATTCTCCTCTTGTTATCAATTCATCACTTCGTTCAAACGCAGAAGCGGATAAAAGTCCTACATTTACTGCTATATTAATATTTTTATTTTCGTCTGTTTTCTGAGCACATACTCCGAAGGAGAATATTGACATAGCTAATATAAAGCTCAGCAAAAAAGCTAATATTCTTTTCATATTCATTTACCTCCTTCTGATAAACTCATATATTGCCTTTGCGGCCTGAGCACGTGTTACATTTCCGTTGGGATTAAAAAGCTCGTTTCCTACACCGTTCATTATTCCATTATCTTTGACATACTTTATTGCACCCCTTGCATATTCTGCTGCAGAAGCGTCATCCGCAAAGCCACAATGTATGTTTTCCTTTATATCTGCGCCATCCGCTCTGGCAAGGATAAGTGCCATATCCTGACGTGTGATTGAATTTCCTACGCCGAACAAATCATTTCCGATTCCTTCTACAAGACCTTGTTTTACAGCACTTGCAATATATGTATAGAACCACTGCGATGAATTTACATCGTTAAAGTTTACTGTAGCAGTGCTGTCATAACAATTTGTTGCAAGGACAAGCATTTTTACAAATTCTTCTCTTGAAACTGATGTAAGAGGATCAAACGTTGTAGCATTTCTTCCTGAAACAACGCCCATATCTCTGAGAGCATAGATTGCTTCTTCCGCCCACTGAACATCCTGCAAATCAGTGAATTTTACACTTTCTGAGATTTGCTCCTCTGTGACTATTGATCCCGCAGGCTTTCCTTCTTTGTCGTTTTTCGTTCCACCGAGGCTGCCGCCACCACCGCCACCGGCTCCACCGCTTCCTCCATCTGTTTCTGAACGGTCTGACGCTTTTGAAACAGCCAAAGAAAGAGCATCTATACTTTCAAAAAGTTTATTCTGACGAATTATATCAACACATACACTGAGCTTTGCATCTGCGTTAAGTTCTGTAAATTTACCAAGCTGGTCTTTGTCAATTCTGTCCGAGTTTGTTAAAACTGAATTTAAAAGATACTTGCTTCCGCTTTCATAGCAAGCATATAAAACAGTTTTATCAAGAAAATCTTCAACAAATTCAGTTAAGGTTTTGTAATTGCTTCTCTGTGCAAAAACAGCTTCAATCAAGGCCATTTTCTGATTTTCGTTCAACTCATCTTCAGAAAATGTGCCTTTTCCTAAATATAAATCGTATGAATTACTTTCGTTGAGACCGTAATCCTCGCAAGCAGCGATTGCCGCTTCAAGCTCTTCAGTGTTTTCTGTTTGCTTTATTTTAGTAAGTAAAACAAAGTCGTCAAAATTTTCAAGCACATCGATCTGGGATGCAAATACACCTCCGGGCTGAGAAATTCTGAATTTCAAATACTCCTCCCAGAAAACAGCTTTTTCTTCTTCTGCAAGCATGGAGTAATATATCATAACTTTATCAGCAACAAATTCAAGACCCATTACAGCCTGTTCAAGTTCACCGGCAGTAGTTGCTGAATTTACCGCTTCCATCAAAGCCGGACTATGATAGTATATTTCACTGTTTCCCACACGAACGCGAATTTCTGGTTCATCAGTACGCTGATAATCCTTTACAACAATTTTGTAGGATTTACCTGAAACTCCGTCAATCTGTTCAAAGAAAGTAAGGTAATTAAGGATGCTGTCATATTCTGCAAAATCATATTCAGATACACAAACTTTCCCGGGTTCAGCATTTTCCAAACTCCACACGGCATTTTCACTGAGAACCTCAATAGTGATGCTATCACCAGAATTCTGCGGAACAGTACCTGTAATTGTAAGAGTTTTTGCAGTCGTATCGACAACAGCAGAATCTACAAGTGTTATTCCCGTAGGCTCTGTTATATCTCCGTTAAAGGTGCCACCTGCCTGACAATAAGGAACCTGCGAAGAAAAATCATTCCAGATATACACTCTTAAAGAATCATAATCTGTCTGAATACCTTCTATACTGTACTCAACATTTTCTCCTTCGCGACCACTTACATACTCTGTAAGTACGCGCACATCTTTTAAAATTCCATTTTTATAAAAAGTGACATACAATCTTGCCGGCTTTTCTCCCTCATAATAGCTTTTGATATGCGAAGTAATCTTTGTGGCATCTATTTGAGGCTTCATTGCTTCCATATACACCGGTGCAGTAGTGAATCTATATACAACATCATCTGCTTTCATACCGGCTGCGACAACCTCTGAAACCTTTATATCATAAGTGGTTGCAGGCTTCAGGTCTGAAAACTTGAGAGAAAGCACGTTTGAGTTTTTTGAAAGAGTAAACGGAGTTTCCACGATGTTTCCTTCAGTTGAAACTTCTACCTTTGCATTCGATGCAACATCAGCCTCTAGAGAAGCGGTGTATTCCATTTCAATTGTTTCGTCAAGATATGCAGAGTTTTCAAATCCACTTTTAACAGATGCCACTGCATACGGTGGTCTTACATTTTCTTCTGTAATATGGGAATAATTATCTATATAGAAATCTTTTTCTGCAGTGTCTAATTTGTGATAACCTATTCTAATCTGCGTAAGCGTTGATGACGATGTTAATGATTCAAAATCGGAAACATCTCCAACAAAGGCAGATTTCCATTCTGTTTCTCCGATTTTTCTCATACGCAATTCCATATAATTACGTTCCCAGTTAATTCCTAACTCTACGTTATACCAGGTTTTATAGCTGTATGTTATGTTTTTTCCATTACATTGAAACGGAGAAGCATTTTTGCGATAAACTATACCGTTATCAAGTCTTAAAACTTCTATATTTGTTGAACCCCACAGAAATCTTATACCAACACATGATTCCTGTTCCGCGTAAAAATCAAACTTTATTAAAGCCGGTCCCTTTGCATCCGATGCCACATAAGGCATGGCAAAAACAGAACCGCCACCGCTTCCACCAAAGTGCAGTTTCATTACTTGATTTTCAGAATTTGTCGGATCGGGAGCAAAACTTACATCTGAACCGTTTGTTTCATTCGCCACAGTTACATGCTGTTCTATACTTCCTGATTCAAAATAATCTGTTTCAGCAAACCCACTCCACGCTGAATACAAAGTCTTTGTCGGTGGTAGTACCGGAGTGTCGGGAGTGTACGGACTATTTGAATTGGGTTCATCAGGATTGGGTTCGTCAGGATCAGGTTCATCAGGATTGGGTTCGTCGGGATCGGGTTCGTCGGGATCAGGTTCCTCTACATCTCCGACTATAGAATGAGAATAATTATCTATGCCAATCGCATAGGCTCCTGAAAATTGTGTATCTATTCTGAGCTGTGTCAAAGCAGCATTTTCAGCACCATCAAACATTCCGTCTGAAGTTACTGTCGCTTCTCCCCATTCGGATTCTCCAGCTTCTTTTATTCTGATTTTCACTGTATCTGAAGACTTTTCGGTGGAAAGCTCAAAATTATACCATTTCTCGGGTGAATATGTCAGACCTGTAGCACCTGCAGCAAAGGCTTTTACTGCACCAAAATCAAGGGTAGCAAGAATTTTACTTGAACCACCTATATAAGCATTAATTCTGACTTTTGAAGATGTACTGTAAGCATAAAAATCAAACTTTACAGTAAGATCACCGGTTCCTGCATCATTACCATTCATATACATTGCAAACCACGGATACTGTCCTGCTGCTTTTGTAATTTTGAGAAAGCTGTTACTATCTTCTTCGGTAATAGCAACAGTACTTGTTGCAGTTGTATTTGCTGCAAATATATCAGTACCTACATTCAACCCATCAAATGTGGTCGTAGTTGTATAATTACCAAAAGCGGTGTACGCTTCTCCTTCAGCATGGGCAGGTATCGCACTGCACAACTGAAGTAAAAGCACCGTTGCGGTCAATATCAGAGAAATTATTCTTTTTCTACTCATGAGCTACCTCCTCAATATCTATAACCAAAATTAAATCTTTATTGAAAGACATCCTTGCACTATTTCTGAATCGGCGAACATTGTTCATCCCAAACATATGCTTTAATATGTGTATAGGATTCCTTAACATCCTTAAGGTCGATATAAAGTTCTTCTTCTTTTTTCGAAACAGTAATTTTTTCACACAACGCTGTTTTAAAATTATCACCATCATACAGTGCAACAATTAAAACTGCCGTCTTTCCTATCGGATTTTTTCCTGTAATGTCGGTTGAAACTACTGTACCATTCAACATCGGCATAGTTGCCTGTATATCATTTTTGGGGATCTCTCCATCGGGAATAGACCATTCTTCTAACGGGGTAAAAGAATATGATAAGTTACTTTCGTTATTATATTCGCTAAAAACCACAGCCATATTTACACTTTCGCAGTTTTCAAGATGAATAGTAAGCTTTTTAATACCTTCATTGGGATTCTGTCCTTCCACCTTGGGAGAGGTTTCAAAAGGAACTGCATCCATTACTGAAAAGCAAACATCATCCGTTTCGTTTTCTGTTACTATTTGTGCATAAAGCTTTGTCCCGTTAAGAGTCAAAACAGCTTTTTTCGGATTATTTTCATCAATATCTATTTCTGCCTCCGTATGTGCAAACCAATAGTAATCAGAAGGCTCACGCATAACTATTTCATCCTGTACTGTGACCGTACTTCTGTCATCGTCAAGTTTCACACCACGCCAAGCACTTATTACATCCGCGGTATAAACATCTGACAGATTGCTTATTGCAAAAGCACCGCGTTCCTTCATAATGCACTGATCTATGGTTGCTTCAGCACCGTAGCACTGGTCATAGAAATTCACAGTGCCGTCTGAGTACTTTTCCGCTTTCGGATTTATAACAAATGTATTGTGCCCTTCAGCTCTTGTTCTGTAAATTCCACCGGAATATTTTTCAAGATTGTAATCATCCGGACCTAAATCAAGGAAGAAATTCTGCCCTGAGGCATCAAGAACAAAGCTACCCGAATCATTATGGGCGTGAGATGATCCCGGAATAGGATCATCTGCGTGAAATCCTACCCATATATCATCTGTTTCAAATCCGCTTCTTGTGGTAAATACACCGATTTCTTTAAACAGTGCATCATTTTCAGGCTCGGATTCTTGCGATGCAGCAAAGCTCATGTCGTAATACAGAAAATCCTGAACACTGCATTGTGATTCAAGTATAAGCTTTCTTCTGAACTGTGCATCAGAAGGATTGTCAAAATGCTTTGCCCACGCCATAATCTGTGCGGGAACGCTTGCCGTTGTGCGACCTGAATCGTGATAGTTGAAGTTGCTTACAGCACCGGTTGTTGCAAGCAGAAACGCCGCAGTTTTTCTGAGGCCCGGTGCGTCGGAATATCCAAAATCTGTGCCCGTTGCAGTTTTTAATGAGTAAAGCTCATACTGATAATACTGATTTGCAAAGCCCCAGTATCCCAGTCCCTCGCTATAAGCACCGTTTGGTGCAAAAAGACTGATTGCCGGTCTTATGTCTGTCAGTGACCTTGAAAGAACAGTCTCTGCCATAAGAAGACTTTCACCATCAAGTTCGTCTGCTGTTGCCAGTGCGGAAATACCGAGACCACCGCTTACTACAAAACGCCAGTTATTAACATTTTTTTCTGCGTTCCACAAATAGCTTCTCGCAGAACCGTTGTTTGTATATTTACTTGTATGGTACGAAACTCCGTTATAGTCATTCATAACCGGCACAAATGCCTTTTCTACAATTGCCTGCCTTATTATTTCCAGCTCGTCCGTATGACCCTTTTTTACCATCCAGTCATAAAGCCAGTCATATCCGAAGGCAAGACCTGTTGACATAATTGAAACATCCAAAAAATGATAAGGGTTCCAGTCTGAAAAGCTTGCCGCTGCCAGCATAGTACTGCGTGCAGCCTCAGCATATTTATTTGCCAGTGCCACATTTGCATCTTTGACAAGATTATACATCATAGCAAGACACATAATGCGTGATTCATACTCTCCTGCCGTGTCAATCAAACGGACGCCGTTAAGCTTATACTCAGGTGGGATAAGTGTAAGATAAGAATCTGCAGCAGCTTTAACCTTTGTATATATTTTTGTAATTGCAGGATCGCGCTCATTCTGAGGCTTTGCCATTTCTGCTCGGATTTCAGCAAAGCGCTCCTCTGTCATCAGCAATCTTGGATGATTATCTCCTCTCGCGGTATTTTGCATTTTAATCATCTGCACGATTTCTTCACCGGACACATCATCGTAGATAAAGCTTTCTGTCAGTTCAAGAATTTCCTTTTTGTCACTTTCCCAAGACAGAGGCTCTCTGCCGCAAGTGTAAAAAGCAAGTCCTGATGAATCCGTAAAAAGGTCATACCCAAAGTTTTCACACAAGTCGCAAAGAGGAAGAAAAACAGTATTATCCTTTATTTGTACAGATGCGGTCAGGTACTTTTCTTCTTCGTCTGCGGTAATTTTGTTTGTGTTTACATCCACGGAAACCGTTTTTGCCTCTTTGCTGATATTTACCTTGCTTCCGTCGGAACTGAATTTTGCGCCAATGCTGTTCGCAAAAAAATCTGCCGGCACCATAAGCACATCGTTGTTATAATACGGAACAATCTCCGTACTGTTTCCTATTTGTGTCTGTTTTCCTTCAACAAATGCATGTGGTTTCCCTGCATATACACCTGTAATTTCAGTCGCACCGGGGCCACCGATTCTGTGCATATAGTTATCAATGTATACATCTGAAGGCTTTCCCGGGTTTACATAGTATCCTATACGAATCTGAGACAAAGAATCGTTTTCAGCACTATATGCCTGAAGCTCTTCCATGTTCTGCATATCAATCTCTGTCCAGACTTCCTCGTCTGTTTTTTTAATAAGCATATTAATATGGTTAGTGTCCCAGTTCACACCTATGCGTACACTATACCACGCATCCTCGCTGTAGGTAACTTTTTCACCGTTTACTGCCGTTGCAGGCGTGCGAGAGCCTTTTAATCCGTAGTTCACTGTTCCGTTTTTGAAGGTAAAAATTAAGGGTTGTCCGTTTGTAAGAACCAGTCTGACAAACAGTTCCAGAGAATCCGCAGCATAAAAGTCAAAGCTCATAAACAGCGGATGTGCCGCACCTGAAGCCTTATAATATGGCATAAAATACACCATGCCGTCAGAGTTGTCTCCCCCGTGATGAAGATGCAATGCACGGTTTGTACCGCCCTGCGGAAAGTTATCTATACTTGCATAAGAATTTCCTGTTTCATTTACCGGAAACACATAGTCCTTTATATCGAAGTTTGCATCGTCAAAATCACACACCTGACTGAATCCGTCAAAATATGTGTACTTCGGAGGTTTTATCTGAATATCACGCTTGTGATAGTAATTGTCAATGTAAAAGTCTGCACTGCCTGATGAGGGCAGCTTGCGGTATCCTATACGAATCTGATACAATTCGGAATCGTTTGTTAATGAAGAAAAGCACGAAGTATCTGTAATAATTACTTTTTTCCAATCGGTTTCATCTGCTTTTTTCATCCGTATCTGCACATAACGTGCATTCCAGTCCATCTGAAGTTCTATATTATACCATGTTTTGTCAATATAACTTAATTCTTCCAGTTGCTTATCATTATGATACACCTTGCCATCAGAAAGAGCCAGTGCCTTTGCATACACACCTTCTATCACGAGTGTGATGCCTATATCTTCACCCGATACATTTTCCGCATCGGCATAAAAATCAAATCCGATTTTAAGAGGGTTAGCCTTAACACTACCCCCGTAATAGGGCATAACGTACGAATATCCTCCGCCTTTTGTTCCGCGAAGCTGTATTGTCTGCCCATGATTGCCGCCTGAGTGTGGGTCTTCTGTAAAACTTACAGTACTGCCGTCTGTTGCATTCTGAACGGAAAGTAAATCATCCAATGCACCGTTTTCAAACCCGTTAACGTTTTCGTAGCTATCAAAAAGCTTATATGCCGGATTTTCTGCCGAGAAGGATGTCACGGGCAACAACAGAATTGCAAGACAGAAGCTTATCATTTTCATAAAAACAGTATTCTTTTTTTTCTGCATATTGCCCCTCCTTTTTTACCGTATAGGAATTTGCGTAATTTTATTCGCGTGAAGCTATGTTCGACATTTGCAGGTGCGCGACGTGGGTGAAGCGGCACGCTTCTTTTTCATCTGCAATCCCGGACTTATGTCCGGGATTGTCAGACATATTGTTTTTTACCAAAGGTCACTTTCTACTATATTGACAGGACTGAGACCTTTTTTTGCATCCCAGACGAATGCACGCCACGTTGTAAAGATTTCATCTGTTAAATCAACACTAATAGAATTACCTACTGTTGAGGATGTTTTTTCCTCACTAACAAGAATTTTTGTCAGACTGCTGCTTTCATCGTAAAGAGCTACTACAAGGTTAACCTTCTCTTCTTTGCCGCTTTGTGTTGCAATATAGCTTGCAATACCGGTGACAACGTCATCTGTCTTAACAGCCTTGGGTTTGATAGCTAAAATTACATCGTCTGTTTCAGCTACTGCATCTGATGTAGTATGAGAATAGTTATCAATGTAAAAATCTGAGCCTTCAGAAGCAGAACTGATATAACCGATTCTTATCTGATTAAGCTTTTTGCCTGCCTCTGTAACAGAAATAAATTCTGTGAAAAGCGGCATTGTTGAATATGTAAAGCTTTCTGCACCCTTTTCCTTAAGACCTACTCTAAGGTAGTTTGTGTGCCAGTTTGCTTCAACAGAAACTGTGTACCATAAGTCTTCTTTGTAAGAAAGGTCGCTTCCGTCTGCATCACTCACAAGAATGCTTCTGTCATTTGATATTCTGAGAGCTCCTTCCTGGAAAACAAGAACCAGCGGTTGCTTACTTACTCCATCTATAACGATACGCACAAATTCGCTTGCTGCTACACCGTTTGCATCGTTGAAGTCAAATTCCATTTTCAGTGTATCGGAACCATCACTGCCCATAAATGTACCTGTCCAGAGAGCGCCACCACCTGCTTCAGTGCCTGCATTATGCAAATTAAGAACCTTGTTGTTTGCATCAAGAGGATCTTCTGTTATCTTGGCTGCACTGCCGTTTGTATTGTTTGCTTCAAATACATAATCGCTTACAAGAGGACATTCGTCAAAAGTACTTGTAATTTCATAACGAGTGAATGCTTCCTGTCTTTTGTTAACCTTTTCGGTTGTGTTAACATTATGAGAATAGTTGTCAATACCTACAGAATATGCACCGCTGTACTGTGTATCTATTCTCAACTGGCTAAGCTCAACGTCTTCTTTTCCATCAAAAAGACCTTTTTGTGTTATCCATTTTTCCTGCCATTCAGTTGAGTCAGCACTCTTAAGTCTGAGCTTAACGCTATCTGTTGCCTTTTCTGTGTAAAGCTCGAAATTATACCATGTTTCAGGCGAATAGCTTATTCCTGATGATGCAGAGCCGGGTCCAAGCAAGCTACCAAAGTCAAAGATAGCAAGAACGGCACTTGAAGAACCGTAGTACGCATTGATTCTGACTTTTGAAGTAGAGCTATACGCATAAAAATCAAACTTTAATGCAAGGTCACCTTTGCCTGCACCTGAACCGTTGTAAAGAGCAAACCACGGATATTCGTTTGCTGCCTTAGTTATTTTTACAAAGCTGTTTCCGTCTACTTCTTCAAGACCAATGGTACTTGTCATTGACGGATTGGTACTGCTTTCGTTTGCAACATACACCTTTGTTCCGTTCTGACCGAATGTAACAGGGTAGTCAAGCGAACCTTCAAAATCATAAGGCTCATTGTAAGTATCAAACTTTCCGAAATCGCCCTCTCTTGCTGCGGGGTCATTGATAGATTCAGTAAGGTTCAGATTATGAGAATAGTTGTCAATACCTACAGAGTATGCTCCGCTGTACTGTGTATCTATTCTTAACTGGGTAAGTTCAAGCTCTTCTTGTCCGTCAAAAAGACCTTCAACTGTTACCCACTTATGTTTCCATTCATCTGAATCTGCACTCTTAATTCTGAGTTTAACGCTATCTGTTGCTTTTTCTGTATAAAGCTCAAAATTATACCATGTTTCAGGCGAATAGCTTATTCCTGTGGAAACACCACCCGGACCAAGTAAGCTGCCAAAGTCAAAGGTAGCAAGTACATCACTTGAAGAACCATAGTATGCATTAATTCTGACTTTTGAAGTGGAGCTGTATGCATAAAAGTCAAACTTTAATGCAAGGTCACCTGTACCTGCACCTGTACCGTTGTAAAGAGCAAACCACGGATATTCGTTTGCCGATTTAGTTATTTTAACAAAGTGGTTTCCGTCTACTTCTTCAAGACCGATGGTGCTTGTCTTTGACGGATCGGTACTGCTTTCGTTTGCTACATACACCTTTGTTCCGTTCTGACCGAATGTCACGGGGTAATCAAGTGACCCTTCAAAATCATAAGGCTCATTATAAGTGTCAAACTTTCCGAAATCGCCCTCTCTTGCTGTGGGGTCATTTATAGATTCAGTAAGGTTCAGATTATGAGAATAGTTGTCAATACCTACAGAGTATGCTCCGCTGTACTGTGTATCTATTCTTAACTGGGTAAGCTCGAGCTCTTCTTGTCCGTCAAAAAGACCTTCAACTGTTACCCACTTATGTTTCCATTCATTTGAATCTGCACTCTTAATTCTGAGTTTAACACTATCTGTTGCTTTTTCTGTATAAAGCTCAAAATTATACCATGTTTCAGGCGAATAGCTTATTCCTGTGGAAACACCACCCGGACCAAGTAAGCTGCCAAAGTCAAAGGTTGCAAGAACAGTACTTGAAGTACCATAGTATGCATTGATTCTGACTTTTGAAGTAGAACTATACGCATAAAAATCAAGCTTTAATGCAATGTCACCTGTACCTGCACCTGAACCGTTATAAAGAGCAAACCACGGATATTCACCGGCAGCTTTAGTTATTTTAACAAAGTGGTTTCCGTCCACTTCTTCAAGACCAATGGTACTTGTCTTTGACGGATCGGTACTGCTTTCGTTTGCAACATACACCTTTGTTCCGTTCTGTCCGAATGTGACGGGGTCGTCTTCAGTTCCTTCAAAATCATAAATTTCATTATATGTAGCAAACCATCCGAAATCTGCTGCCGCATATACTGAAATTCCCGACATAGAGAGAATAAATACCGCTATCAAAACAAGCGAAATTATTTTTTTCATTTTCTTCACAAGGAGTCCCTCCTTCTTTAAATGCTTTTGATATGCGCCTTTTTCAGACGCATATCGAAAACACAAACCGTTATAGATTACCACTTAGCTGATTCGACTATATCCAAAGGACAAAGGTCTTCCATTGCACCAATTACAAAGCCTCTCCAGGATGCGAAAGTTTCACCGGTAAGATCTACTGTAACGGGAGTACCTATAGCATCGCTGCATGTAACTTCTGAAAGCTTAACATCTGTAATTCTGCCAAGTTCATCGTAGAGTGCTACAAGAAGTGTTACTGTCTTTTCTTCTCCGCTAAGAGTCATAGCATAGCTTTCAACACCTGTAACTGTAGTAACATCTCCCACCTTTGTTGTTAAAGCCTTGGGAAGCATTGCCATTGTTACATCACTTGCTATTGCAACTGCATCTTCAGCAGTTGTGTGAGAATAGTTATCAATATAGAAGCTTACATCATTTGTAAATACTCTTGAGTAACCGATTCTTATCTGACTAAGATTTACATTGTCAGAAGTAATTCTTACAAAATCAGCATAGAAGGGATTTGTAGCCCATCTGTAATCTGCGGCACCCTTTTCCTTAAAACCAATCTGAAGATAGTTCGTCTGCCAGTTCATTTTAATTGTGATTGTATACCACTTGTTTGCATCATAGCTTAACACTTCACCGTTATCGTCGTAAATAGGCATTTCGTCAAGACCTGCGAGGAGTTTACCGTTTTTGAACTGAACTGCAAAAGGCTGACTGTTATTTGCAAGAAGAAGCTTTACAAATTCATATGCATTGTTTCCGTTTGCATCATAAAAGTCAAAAGTCATCTGAAGAGTATCGGAAGCACCTGTTCCCTCTGCATAGGGACCAACCCAGGGGTAACCCTTTTCAGCATCATAAATATTAAGAACTTTATTTTCTGCATCTTCAGGATCAACTGCAAGAGTAGGAGTCTGTGCATTTGCAATAAATACATAGTGATTTACATCCTCAGACTCGCTGAATGTAGCTGTTTCAGCATAGCCACCAAAATATGTGTTCAGGTTCTTAAACCCAGCAGAACTTACAGTGTGCGAGTAATTGTCAATATACCATGCAGCATCCGTACTACCATAAGTCTTTATTGTCTTCATATAAAGACCTATAAAACCTGTATTACTATTCATATTAGAAATAAATGAGCCAGCATCATCTATCCACTTTTCAGACCATGTTGCAGAACTATCCTCTTTAAACCTTAACAAAGCCTTTCCTGCACGATTATCAATATATACTTCAACATTGTACCATATATTCTTACTATATGTAAACACAGCTTCATTGCCAAGACAGTCAACACTGCCGTGGTCTAATCCTAACAAAATGGGTTCTGATTTATCAGCAAATCTAGCTCTCAAACCAAATGTCATATTAGTGCTCTCTGTTTTAAAATCGAACTTGAAGCTCAAATTACCTACCGTTGCAGCACCTGAATACATATAAAACCACGGATACACTGCGCCTGTACAATCTACCTTTACAGCATTATCTCCGTCCACAGTCTCAACTGTAACTGTGGCAGAGTCACTTGTGTTGACTGCAGACAATTTAGATACATCAAAATCATCAAAAGTACAGGTTTGTGCAAAGTCGTTAATATTACTTGGAGCTGCATATACCTGCGGTATGCCTAATGCAAATAAGAAAACGAGTGCCATTGAAAGAGAAATTAGTTTACATAATTTACTCATAAGAGTAACCTCCTTTAAATATATTTTAATTAAAATTAGTTTTCCTTAAAATATGCTTTACAAAGTTGTCGTTTACTTTCCGTAAATTTTAAATTCCAGAAGAGATGTCCAGTTAGATACAACTCCGTCAAAGCCGAAGCCGTTCATACGAACATAACGTGCCTTCTGTCCGCCCAGAACGTGGGTTTCATAATCATCGCTCGGTGTTGAGTCGCCCTCAAACACTTTGGTCCAGTTTATACCATTCTCGCTGATTTCAATAGAAATCTGAGAGGTTCTCTCCTTGGATTTCCAAAGTGCCAGAGAAACTGCATCAAGAGTTTTTACTGAACCAAGGTCATACTCAATCCAGCATTCACCTGTACACGACCAACGTGTGCCAAGTTCTCCATCCATAGATGATTCAGGCGGATTTTCGGGCTGAGGCACATCACTCGCTCTTACAGAAGTGGGAATAAGCTGCACCGTATCACCCTCGGGTAAATAGTCACCAACCACCATCGGGTCGTTAAACTTTATGGTGTAGTTATTTTTCTGAAGCTCTCCTCCCGGGAGTGCGGAAACAACTGCCGTTCCGCTTCTTCCGATTGCCTGACTGATACGGATTTCTCCGTCAGCCACAGCCGTTACTACAGGACTTTCTACGCTGTTACTTCTTTCAAGAAGCACCTCGTAGCTATTGATACTCGGGTCAAAGCCTTCAAGGGGCTTTCCGTCAATCATAATAGCATTAACTGTTGCAAGCGGTGCATTATTTTCCCCATCCGGAATTGTCCATTCACTGATAGGAACAAATTCACGGTTGAAATCCGGGGTATCTCCGTCACTGTCACAGCAGTTAAATACAACTGAAAGCTTAATATCCTTACATTTCGGAATATAGATTGCAAGCTTACGGATGTTTTCATTGGGGTCTGCCCCTTCAACTACAGGTGATGTGGGAAGTGGCTTTGCCTCCATAACCGAGAACTTTGCACCGTCTCCGCTTGTAATTTCTGCTTTCAGAACCTTGCCGTTTTTATCAAGGTATGCAATTTTTCCGTCTTCGGAAATTTCAATTTCCGCTTCAGTATGTGCAAACCAGTAAAACTCTGAAGGCTCCTTCATTTCAATTTCATCCTGAACGGTTACAGTTCTACGATAATTGTCAAGCTTCACTCCACGCCACGCACTGTTGACATAGTCAGCATAAACATCAGTAAGGTCAGCTGTTGCATAGGAACCACGTGGCTTCATTTCCCATTTATCAAAGCTTGCAAATGCACCGTATCGCTGGTCCCAATCCTTGTTGGGGTTAATTACAAAAGTATTATGACCTTCCGCTCTGATTCTGTAAGCACTTTGATAAGGATTGATATTATAATCTTCCGCACCTAAATCAAGGAAGAAGTTCTCTCCCATAGCATCAAGCACAAACATTCCTACGTCATTATGTCCGTGTTTTGCATTGGGAAGCGGGTTATCCACGTGGAATCCAACCCAGATATCATCGGAAGAAAATCCGCTTCTTGCACTGAATACGCCTGTATTTTTAATCAGGGTATCATTTTCCAGCGAACTGCGGTCAGCAACTCCAAACTCAGGCTCATAATACAGAAGGTCGTGGAAATCTCCACCGTTTCTGATTATTGTCTGAACTCTGGGCTGTGCCCATCCGGGTTCGTTGTAATTTTTTGCCCAGAAAAGTGTATGACTATTTGCACCTGCCTTGCCTCTTCCGGTATCGTGATAGTTAAATGTACTTACAGAGCCGTTCATTGCCAGAACGAACGGTACAGTTCCACGAAGACCGGGAGCCTTTGTATATCCGTAGTCATCACCTGTTGCCGAAATAAGTGAGCCTATAAGATAACCATAGTAAGTATTTGTGTATCCCCAGTATCCGATACCTTCAGCGTAACCGCCCTCGGGAGCAAACATTCCGATTGTAGGACGAACGTGCTCAAGTACTTCAGTAATAACTCTTCCTACCTTTTCACGATCTGTACCCTCAAAATCGTCTATCGTTGCAAGTGCACCTACACCAACACCGCCGCCACCGACAAATCGCCAGTTATTTACATTATTCGGTTCACTCCACGCATAAGAACGCGTCATAAGAGTATCTGTCGAACTACGGGTTGTCTTCCCGTCAAAGTCATTAAGAATATGTGTGAAGCCGTGTTCCATCATTGCATTTCTGATGAGCTCCTTATCACCTTCGTCAAGCCAGTTATAAAGCCAATCGTAGCCAAATGCAAGAGCTGCTGTCATATTACCTGTATCAAGGAAATGCCACGGATGCCAATCCTTGAAGTTTGCCGCTGCAAGCATTTCCTGTCTTGCACGGACAGCATACCTTTCATCTCCGAAAATATTATATGCCATTGCGAGATTCATAACACGTGTTTCAACATCAGCTGACACATACAAAAGACGAACTCCGTCACGCAGTTCATACTTTAAAGGGGTGGTTTTCAAGAATCCGTCTGCATTACCCTTGATCTGCGCACACACTCTTGAAATAACCTTATCACAGTTATCCCCTTTCGCAAGTTCCTGACGAATCCATTCAAATCTTTCTTCAGTCATAAGAAGTCTGGGATGTGAATTTTCGCCGAATTTTGCCTCGACTGCCGCAATATACTCTTCCCCTGTTATATCATCATAACCAAAGGCTTCATGAATTTTGTTCAGCAAATCAAGGTCCTTATCCCACGAGAGATTCAGCTCCTTTTCGCTGTAAATCATAAGCTCCGCTTCGTCAAAAAACAGATGATATCCAAAGGCTTCACATATTTCTGCCGCCGGCACAAAGCTGTACCCGCCAATATTTGAAACCGGAACGGAAAGTCCCAACGGATTTCCGTTAACCAAAAGCTGACTTGAATTTATTTTCGCTTCAACAACGGTGCTGCCTTTTGTTATAACGCTCTTTCTTTCTTCATTGTTCCACAAAAGCGAAGCACCAATGCTGTCTGAGAAAAAACGTAAAGGAATCATTGCCTCACCGTCAACATAAACCGGCGTAACATCCCTAGCAGGGGTAATATAACTTTTTGCACCGTTTATATATGTATTGGGTTTCTCCATATAAAGTGCAACTGCGTCCTGCATAAAGTTACGGACAATATCATCTGTCATATCTCCCTGCGTTTCTGAACCTGAATTAGTCGATTCCTCCGACTGCACTTTTTTCAGTGCTGCAAAATCTGCCGATGTAAGTGGCTTTTCAGACTGATACAGCTTGAGATCATCCATTCTCCAGGTTGTGTTTCCGCCCGGAGTCATCATATGATATCTCAGCATAGAAATGCCGTCAAAGGATGAATTAGGCAAAGGATATTCCGAAGCACGCTTTTTTCCGTTAAAATATACGTCCATCGTTTTTGATATAGTATCAATGGATATTGAAAGCGTATACCATTTTCCGGTGATATATCCCGCAACAACCGTTCCGTCATATAACACAAGCGATCCGTCAGACGTGAACTTACAAAGAAGCGATTCAGAGCCTGATGCTGACCTTGCCTTAATGGATTTATCCGTTGCACCGTAGTCTTCAAACAGGAATTTACCTTCGAGAATAAGGTGTCCTGCAGGCGGAGTTGAGAATGTTTTATCAAGATGCATATCAACATCGGTTGTTATTTCCATTGCCCAGTATTTATTCCCGTTTTCTTCCTCGCGGATATTCCAGATATTTCCCTTTGCGCCACCGCCATATCCGGTAAGGCTTTCTGCTCCGACGGCAAAGCCTTCAAAGTTTTCTTCGAAATATACTGTGCCGACAGGGTCTGTTGCCGTTTCGACTACTATGCCGTCTTCTGCCGCAAACGCAGGAATGACAGACACCATCAAGGCTATCACTAGCACCATACTGATAAGTTTAGTTTTACGGTTCACAATTTTTCACTCCTTTCCTAAGTATTTTTATTAAATAGATTAAATTGCATTTGTTGTATTATCCTTTTACTGCACCAATCATAACACCCTTTGCAAAGTGTCTCTGCAGGAACGGATAAACACATACAATAGGTACAACCGAAACAACCGTCACCGCATGCTTTACAGTATCTTGCACAAAAGAAGCATCTCCGGTTCCGGTCGTGGCTTCATTAACCATTGTGCTCGTATCGCTATTTACAATAATTTCACGCAAAATCAACTGAAGCGGGAACTTCTCTCTGTCTGTGAGATAAAGCATTGCGTTAAACCATGCATTCCAATGTCCTACCGCATAGTAAAGGCAAATAACTGCAAGTGTTGCTTTTGAAAGAGGCAATATAATCTGCCATAAAATTCTCAAGTTTGAGGCACCGTCAATTTTCGCAGCCTCCTCCAGACTCTGCGGGACGGAAGCAAATCCGGTTCTCAGCACAATTAGGTTATATGTGCTTATCGCACCCGGAAGTATAACTGCAAAGAATGAATTTTCCAGGCCCAGTGATTTGACATTCAGATATTGGGGAATTAATCCGCCGGAAAAATACATTGTGAATATAATCAGCAGGGTCAATGGACGGTTAAGCATAAGATTTTTTCTGGAAAGAACATATGCACCAAGAATTGTAAGTGACATATTAACCGCAAGACCTAAAAACAAAATGCAAAATGTGTTTCCAAAGCTCTTTAAAATCATAGGGTTTTTAGTCATCAGCTTATATGCCGTCAGCGAAAATCCATCCGGGAATAAAAGCAATCCCGTATGTGAACTAAGCTGTCGTGCATCTGAAATCGATGCACATAATACGTGCCAAAGAGGATAAAGCATAACAAAGCTTATGAAAATCATAAAAATTATATTGAATACATTAAATACTCTTTCACCGACACTTCTTTTAATTTTATTTTTCATTGCTCACCCTCCTTACCACAAAGATGTCTCTGTATATTTACGTGACAGCATATTAGTAACAATAACGAGCAAAAAGTTTACTGCCGAATTCAGAAGACCAACTGCAGACGAATATGACCAGCTCATTTTCGTTAATCCAATACGGTAAACATAGCTATTGATAACGTCTGCGGTCTCGTAAATGTTAGGATTGTAAAGAAGAAGTATCTTCTCGTGTCCGACACTAAGCAATCCACCAACTGCAAGTATCAGCATAATAATGATTGTCGGCATAATTCCGGGTATCGTTATATGCCATACCTGCTTCCACTTGCCGGCACCGTCAATTTCTGCTGCCTCGTATAAGCTCTCATCAACTCCGGACAATGCCGCAAGATAGATTATAGAACTCCATCCGACCGTCTGCCACATTTCAGTTCCTATATATATAGGGACAAAATATTCAGGGAACGACAGAAGACTGGTATCAGGTCCTCCTAATGCCGTCACAAGTTGAAGAATAAATCCTCCACGACTGACAAAGCCTTTAACCATACCACACACAACTACTGCTGATATAAAGTGTGGCAGATATGACAGTGTCTGAGCAACTGTTTTTAATTTTTTCGCCCTTAACTCATTAAACAGCAGTGCGAGCACTATAGCTGAAGGAAACACAATGAGCAATGAGGATATACTGATTGTTAATGTATTTCTGAGTATGTTGAAGAAATCTGGGTTTTTAAACAATGATTGAAAATGTGTGAAGCCAACCCATGGGCTTTGTGACATTCCTTTAAAAGGGCTGTATTCCTGGAAGGCAATCAAGGCACCATACATAGGCTTGTAACAAAAGATAAGATAATAAGCAATAACAGGTATCAGCAGCATATACATCTTATAATTCTTTTTCAAGTCCTTACGCAAGCTTTCCTTGAAGCCGGATTTCGCCCTGTCGTTTCGTTTCATACGACATTACTCCTTTTAAGAAAGATAGGAACCTGTATTTACATTATTTTTTGATAAATCTGTCGTAAGCTTCCTGGTGATATTTTACGTATTTATCAACGCCTCTTTCTTTAAGACCATTGCGGAATTCATCATATTTACTCAAAGGTAATTCGCCTGTAATGAACTTCATCTGCATCTGGTCTCTGTAGGTAGCAAGTGACTCTTCTATAGATGTCATTTCTATTTCCTGCTCACTTGTAAGTGTCATAGGAGGAAGAATATGGTTTTTCGCATCAGTCTGAAGCCATATATTAAGAGCATCCTTCTGCTGAGGAGTCTGTGAATACTGTTCCATATAACGTTTATCCTGAACAAATGCACCTGTATTATGGCTTCTGCAATAACGAGCCATACTTGCAGCCATTGATAAACCGTCTTTATTCTTTGTTATGTCTTCTGTATAGGTCGGGTAGCCATCAATCATAGTATAACTTTCTCCCTCTATACCGAAGTTGAAGAGCATATGTCCCTCTTCAGAATATCCGTAATCCAGAAGTTTCGCACAAAGTTCATAATTGTTACAGTCTCTTGAAATTGCCGCAAAGCTTCCGTTTACAGCCATATCATACTGACCGAACTTAATCTGGTCGCCCTTATTGAGCACAGGATACTTCACGCCTGTAAGGTTGAATTTTTCATCGGGAGCTGCTGCGATCCATTTGCCAAGATTTCCGCCGGCGCTTCCCGCAGTTGCACCTGTAACACCGTTAAGAATATTTCCCTGCAAAACACTGCCATCTACAGTTACTAATTCAGGATCAAGCAATCCTTCCTTGTACCATTCATTCATCTTTGTAAGATAATCTTTATAGCTATCCTCAAGCGGGCCGTAAACTACTTTTCCGTCTTCTACATATAAATCATAGTATGTGCCGTATGCTCCTGAGAAAAGTCCGTATGTATTCAGATTTGTTAACTGTGTGCTGAATGGTGCTGCCGCGTTCTTCTGTGTTTTGAATGCACGAAGCATCTCTGTCCATTCATCAATAGTTTCAGGAACTGACAAGCTGAGATCATCAAGCCAGTCCTGTCGAACGATGGGACCGCAGTATGTCTGAAGATATGCATCACCGCGAATGAACGGGAAACCGATGTATTCACCGCTTTCAGTAGTTACAAGTCTGTCTATGTCCGGATGTGCATCCAGATATGCATTAAGATTCGGTGCATCTGTATCAAGATTGATGGGCTGAATAAGGCCGTCTGATAATGCTTTTTCTCTACCTCCGGGATAAAGAACATCCCAGTTGGCTTCAATTATATCAGGCAAATCGCCGGAAGCCAGCATAAGAGTGAATTTTTCAACGCCTTGTCCTGCTGCAGGATGTATGAACTGGATTTCGCAGTCAACTTCTTCCATAAGTTTTTTTGCAAACGCTGTTTCTGCAAGAGTTGTAGCTGTCTGCGATGTGTTTCCGTCAAGAATTGACCAGTAAGTTATCACTTTTGGGTCATGCTTTTCTTTTTTCTTACAACCACCGCAAAAAACTGCCATTGAAAAAGCAAGAGCAATTACCAGTGCCATGGCTGTAATTTTTTTCATCTTCGTTTTCATAATAGATTCTCCTTTATCTTATATTTTTGTTTAATTCTATACTTTTGCATACGTTTATACTCGTTACTCTCACCCCTTTTGCTATTTTGTAGCATATATTTTAATTTAATTTTTACCAACAAGGTGACTCCCACTCAGGCTTCAGCCAGCGAAGCATCGATTCCACATAAAAGAAGTCTGCATAAGGAAGTGATGTATCTACTGCCGAACAATGCGGCTTTGAGCTGACGGAATGACGAAGCAGACCATCTCCGTCACCCGATTTGTTCGCACAAAGCACAATAAGTGCTTTAAGCATTTTATCGGCAGCGTCCGAAAACAGCTTTTTATCCGCTGATGCATCCGGAAGATGTTTACACATTTTCAAAAGACCTGATGTTGCTATTGCTGAAGCAGAACTATCACGGGGCTCCAAACTTCCGGTTGTAAAATCGAAATCCCAGTAAGGAACAAAGTCGGACGGAAGATGATTTAAGAAGTAATATGTAACGCCTCTGTGAATATCAAGTATTTTTTCATCCCCGGTATATCCATAAGCAAGTGGATATCCATATACAAGCCAGCTGTGACCTCTTGCCCAGCAGGATTCATTTCTGTTTCCCTGCCATGTCACTTCACCGACAGGCTCAAGCGATTTCGCATCAAACTGATAGTGATGAGATGATGAACCGTCTTCACGAATAAGGTACTTAAGTGTTGTGTTATAATGTGCTACTGCAGCATCGTAATATTCCTTATTTCCTGTTTCCCTATGCGCCCAGAAAAACAAAGGCAGATTCATCATACTGTCAACAAGCGTTCTGTACCACTCCTCCGGCTCACCCGGTCTGCGCTTTCCTACACGGATAAGGAATTTATTTACAGGGCAAAAATGCTCCATTAGTATATCCGCCGCACGAAGTGCCGCTTCCTTTGCTTTTTCATTTCCGGTAAGTTTGTAGGCTGCAACACACGAAGGTGTGTATTTAAAACCGGTGTCATGGTCATCAAGCCCTATGTTATCTTTTGCATTTTTCTCAAAAATTTCGACTTGTGATTCTGCCGCTTTTCTGAATTCGTTATCGCCGGTCAGCTCGTAAATGAGCCAGTAAAGTCCAGTCCACATACCGCTTATCCATCCGGGGGCATCGACACTGATATATCTGTTTACAGACCTGCCGTTTACGGTTCCGGGAACCTGCCCGTGTGCCGGTTCGGGAAACCTTCCGATAAAGCGCGGAAGACTTTTTTTGAGCATCTCAATTGAATGGTCAAGTGCATTAGTAACATCTTCTGCAGTAAGCCTTTCTCCTGCAGAAAAACGTTCTTCATTCTCAATACGTATATTTTCGAACATTTCACTCACATCCTAACTGTATAGGTCAAAGTCTCTTTTTCGTGTGCCTCCGAAGAAACCACAAACGATGCACATCTTCCATCAAAGCTAAAGGACTGTTTTTCCCCGTTAATCAAGATTTCCTTAGGCTCTGCACTGAAAATTTTAACAGTTATATCTCTTACAGGCATCATACCCTGTACTTTTGGTATAGAGTTATTAATCCTGTCATGGCCGTTATTTATTCTTCCGCTATACTCACCCTTGCGCTGTTCAAGCACAAAATCAAAACTATCTTCTGCACTGTTCTTGATGTATGCGGTTGTTGTAGCAATTTTTCCATCCTCGTAATCAAATGTCCATCCGTCATCCTCTACCATGGAACCGCTGCAGTCAGCACCGGGATAAACCAAAATCTCGTAATCGTGCTCTTTTTCAAGCAGATAATTCTGCGGTTGCATAGTGAAAATCACCGATCCCTTACGCACAAAGAGCGCACCGCCTTTTCCTTCAGGAATTTCATAATCTACAACACCTGAATACTCTTTACCGGTAAAGTAATCTACCCATACGCCTTCAGGCAAATCAAGATGCATATCAAATACGCCCACGAGAAGATTATCACCAAGCATATACATGTTGCGGACATCATCGAAACGGTCAGTATCTTCATAAACAAGCGGAAGCGGTCTGAGTATCGGAAAGCCCGTCTTTGATGCCTTATGTGCCATAGTGTAAATATACGGGAACAAAGACGAACGAAGCTTTGAATATGAGCGAATCATATCCTCCTTATCCTTATCAAGAAACCACGGGTACTGCCACTGTGCCCAACAAAGGAATTGTGCATACGGAAGTAAAAATCCATAATGAAGCTTATCCGGAGTAGTTACTTCAAGGTCGCACGAAACATTTGTGTGACACGCCATACAATAATTGAAAATACCAATCATTGTTGATGCATCTCCGCCTGTATCACCTGTCCAAGTAGCTGCATATTGCTGCATGCCTGCAAATGCACCTGCCGAGTAAATGAAAGGACGTCTGCCTGTATATTCTCTGAAACCATTATTCATCTGTTTTGCAAGAATTACCGGATACACATTATGTACTTCATCATCATTAAAACGTCCGCCCCAAAGTCTGTCCGGGAAGAACAGCACCTGGTCGGCACCGTCCATTTTAAACGCCGCTGCACCATTATCAACAAATTTCTTCAAATGCTCAAACCACGGTTCCTCCGCCTTGGTTACAGAATCCATAAGTTTCCTGCCTGCGGCAAAATGTTCGTCAATAATAGGGGCAATAATTGACTCATCCATCTTGTAGTCCTTGTCTGTATTTTTACAGTTTTCTTCTTCCTTGTAGAATAAATCGTAATTACAGCAAAGCCAAAGGCTCAAATTCATACCCATTTCTCTGAGAGGATAAAAGAAAGTTCTTTCCCCACTCTGATTAGCAGGAAGCCAACTGGGAAATTCGAATTTTTCTTTATTCCAACACTTTTCGGTGCTGTAATCATATCTTTTAGACATCCACGAAGGTTCAAGTCCCATCATATCACAGGGAATGTCACGCTCGCGGAAGGTTTTTGTATCCCATAAAAGATTGCGTGCATCACAATCTTCATTCTCAACAAAGAGAAAACCATATGCAAATTTCGGTAAGACCATAGGTCTGCCACTTACTGCCGTATAGTGATACATAAGCTCCTGCATATTTTTTCCACAGAAAATATAAAAATCAAGAGTTCCTTTCGGTGCACTGATTACCATACAGGAGGGGTCCGTTTCACCAATATCAAAAGTATGGGTATATGTGCAGTTAATCATAATTCCCCAACCGTCTGTACTGAACATAACGGGAAGCGGTCCGTAACCCAGGATATTTACAACACCCATAGTTATCGAATGACCTCTGTGCATAATTCTTTCTCTTGTCTGGTCGCCACCACCAAAAATTCGCTCTTTTTCAGAAAGCGGTATGCAGATTTCAAATCCGTTCCCTTTTTTTGAGAAGCTAACTTCTATTTTTCTTTTTCCCGCATCAAATACTGCCGTATCAGCGTCATAATTCACCGCTACAGCTGCTGCATCATTCAAAATCCCGTAACGTGAAAGCATACTGTTATTCTGTTCGAAGATACGGGTAATGTTCTCGTTTATATGTTTAATCTGCATATTAATATCCCCCTTAGGTCATTTACCAAAGTTCTTTCAAACTACTTTAAAACAGAAACAAGTGACTCTCTGTATTTGCCGATTTCGCTGAATGTGTATTCTGCGTGACGCAGTTTCCACTCAATATGCCATTTATCCGTCATATAAAGCATTGACGGTTCCCATCCAAGACGGGAATCTTTTTCAACAAGTGGAATTGTGTCTTTTGCATTTTCACATTCCTGCTTAAGTATATTTTCCATACCATCAAGAATTTCTTCAGTTTCCTGCGTGGTTTCTGCACAGAAAAGTTTCATTTTAAGAAGATGCCAGTTTTTGGCATTAATTCCGGTCTTAACCGTATTCACAATAAATCTGCCAAGGTTAAGAAGAACAGATAATTTTTCATTCATTACAGGAGCTTTTTCAATAAGGGCTACTCCCGTTTCCATATATTCAAGCATGGATTCCAGCGACTTATTCTCATCACGCAGTCTCAAAGAATACGGGAATCCTTTTTGCACACCGGCAAAAGTACTGAAATTTACAGTAGTAAGAATACGGTTTCCGAACATTGCATCGGGCGATGACGGAACTTTTACCTCCGAAGCCAGGCAAAACGGGAATGACGGACCGACTCTGAAAGGACCGTACTGATTTTCATTACTCGGAACATAAGTTCTTATAGCATCGCTCCAAAGTTTCAGTGCTTCATCAACATTTCTGTAGTTTTCCTCCCCGAATTCAGAAACAAGTATCTTTTTAAGAAGGTCTTCCATCGGTTCAAGAGGTTCCAGAAAAGCAAGATTTGAAAGCTTACTTATAAAGGACGGGGTAAATCCGAAATGATGACTTTCCATCAGTCCGCATAATCCCCAGTTTCTGTTAGCTTCTATCATTGCCTTATAACGGCGAATCCACTGATACGGCATCGGCTCATAAGGAATAACACCAATATCCCATGTTAGTCCGCCTGTATTTGTCATAGAATAAAGGCGGATGCCTTTTTCCTTTGCAGCCTTTGCTTCACTTTCAAAGTATTTTCCCGGACCTTCAAAAGATAACGTATAGTCGGCACATCTGCCTTCTGAATTTTCGTAAAATATTGGCTCAAACATCTCGAAAGTTGCCTGAAGTGAGATATCTGTAGGCAAAGATTCAATTAGCTTTACTCTTTCCTCTTCACCCTGATAACCCCAGTTATATGTCCAGAATACAATGTCTGCATTTTTATTGTATTTGCGTATAGTCTTTTTAAGAAGTTCCAGCCATATAGGATAGTCATAACACGGATACCATCCTGAGCTTGGCTTTCCGACAGGGATACCGTCAACTACAGTTTCATAGTATTTTCCCGGTGCAACATGCGGATCTTTACTCGGAAATTCTACGGATTCACCAACAAGCGTTACGCCTGCAAGTCCCGGACATTCGCGAAACAGTTTTCCGTATGTATTATCATAAAAAGCCTCTGCTTCCGGAGCTTCAGGGCTCATATCACTTTTAAGGTAACTGTAAGCATATACATCAAGTCCAAACCTTCTTGCCCTGTCTATCAGAAGATTAAAATTAACATACCCATGAGGAGTTTCATTCACGCCCTTTGTAAAAACAAGAATAACGTCACGTCCCTCGTGAGCTATACGACGAAGATATTCATCGGGATATTCATCAAGGCCGTATGCTGAATGAACCATTCTTGGGGCAAACATCGGTTTTTTCTTAATCGTTCCAAGTTTAAGCAACGGTGCTTTTTCAAAGGTCGTAAGAGTTTCTATGTAGTACAGTGCCTGACCTATGCCTCGCTCATCATAGCCGTATATTGAAATTCCTTCCTTATCCGTTTCAATCATAAAGCCCTTGTATGATGCAGTTTCCTCTAAATCAACACCTGCGTCTTTAGCAAGAGAAACAGTAATATCTGCAGATTCTTCGTTGTAAGAAAGCCTTGATGAAATATGCATCGATTTTTGCAAAAATTCTATAAAATCAGATACTGCTGTTTCCGTAACATCAGTATAACTTCCGTTTATGCTGATAACGACTTTATCAGGAAGCATATATTCATTCTCTGAAGCACATTTTTTCATATCACGGATATCTTTTTCATGTACCTCCAAAAGCCTTTTTCTGAAATCATAGTTCTGTTCCATTGTTTGTCTCCCTGCGTCCTGTTTATTATTTTATAATCCAAGCAGCTTTATTGCCTTTTCTTAAATACGGTTTCACTTACCAAATACATTTTTTCATATATAATATTTTAACAAATTATATGTCGTTAGTAATTATTTTTTTATGCAGAAAGTATAACAATATTGATTTTTAGGCATGGTAAAAATAAACTATTGATTTTCGAACCTTTAACATATATAATGCTATTGTTAGGAATGTTTTTTCTCAGGAGGATTTTTTATGGAAATAGAAGTATTACAATCAGAATTTGAAAACTCCGAAATTGTTATTCATAATCCTGCAACAGCTCTCTACACACAGGAGTGTGACTGGCATCTTCACAATGCACTTGAATTTTTGTACTGTATTGAAGGAAATATCATCGTTTATACTGCCGAGAATGAATGTCATCTGAACTCCGGAGACATAATTCTAATTAATTCAAGATGTCCGCATAAAACAAAAACTGAAAAAGACACTTTTGTTTTTTTGTTGCAGTCAGAATTGACTTTCGGTAAAGACTCTGCACTTCATGACATTTTGGCGCAATCGACAAATCAAAATGATATGACGCATGTTTTTCCTGCAGGCACTGACTTGAACAACGAAATAATTGAATGTTTCGAAAAAATCATCAAAGAATATACAATTCGTGAAAATTCTTACGAAACATTCATAAAATCTGCAGTGCTTAATATCCATGGTATTTTATACAGAAATGATATAATCAAAAATCCTCAAAGCATCCTTAATCAAAAGTACATTAAAAAGATTATTCCTGCTATAAGCTATATAAACGAAAACTACGCAGATGACATATCCCTCACCCACATAAGTCAGTTATTGAATTTTGATAAATCGCATTTCTGCAGAATTTTTAAAAAAGCACTGAATCTTTCTTTTGTGCAATATCTGAATCTGGTAAGAATCAACAAAGCCGCAAAGCTTATTCTTACAACAAATAAGACTATTACTGAAATTTCTTCAGAAACAGGATTTTCATCTCCGGCGTATTTTATAAAAAATTTTAAAACCTATTTTGGCTGTACTCCGAATTTTTATAAAAAAGTAAAATTGGAAAGGACCGGCAATCATCTCGTCCACTAAGAAGTGTGCCACTTTTCCTGGGTCAATCACCTACGAAACACTAATATGGTTTCACACTCATTAATTACCAAACAGCAAAAAATGGCTACAAACTGCAGTTTGTAGCCATTTTTTGCTGTAAAACAGGGTTTTTGGATAGATTTTAACTCATATTCAATTTATTCAAATTCAAGAAGCAACTTCAAAAGCCTTTTGGCGCTCTGTTGAACAACAGCATAAGCATCTTCTACCCCGAATCTGAGAGGGTAATAAATCGGTTCGTGATACCCTGACGGCATACGAACGTCGTTACCTGCATAAATCTCACTCATCTGGCTGGTAGCAGGGTGCCAGTCTGTTACTACAAGTCCATCAAATCCCCATTCATTACGAAGAATTTCTGTAAGCAGCTCATAATTCGCACTACAATGATGTCCGTTAATTTTGTTAAATGCTGTCATTATTATTTTTGGAGATGACTCTTTTACACAGATTTCAAACCCCTTGAGATAAATTTCTCTCAAAGCTCTTTCTGACACCACAAAGTCACATCCGCTACGGTTTTCTTCTTTATTGTTACAAGCGAAGTGTTTAGGCGTAGCCGCAACTCCAACTGACTGAATACCACGCACCATAGCCGCAGCAATTTTACCGGAAACAAGCGGGTCTTCTGACATATATTCAAAATTTCGTCCGCAAAGAGGACTGCGGTGGATGTTAAGTGCCGGTGTGAGCCAGATGAAAAAGTTATTCTCTTTTGATTCGAGGGCACCACACCTTCCTATTTCCTCTGCAATATCCTGATTCCATGTACACGCAATCATTGTAGAACAAGGGAAGGCGGTAGTATATACTCCGCATTTTTTATTTATCCTTACCCCTGCAGGACCATCACAAGCCATAGCACAGGGAACACCATACTCATCAACACCGATATTTGTTATACCCATTGCATCACCGGTTGTTACATCGCCACCCATACCTCCGACGTTACCAACACCGACACTGCGTTTTCCGCCAAGAAATCGTGACAAATATTCAGCATCAAGCTGTGCTATAAATTCATCAAGAGTCTTTTCTCCACGGTCAACCATATCAAGAGTAATTCTTTCACCTTTCGGATTTCTCTCGATTGCTTTTGGTAAAGTCTTTTTAATTTCAGTCTCTTCTCGATAATCGAATTCATCAAAACTTCCGTCAGCACGCATACGTCTGTTAAGTCTAAGCGGTGCCAACCTTTCTTCAAGTTGCTGAATAACTCTTACATCTTCCTCTACAACATATACAAATTCTGCCTTTTGTGTATGTCTGACAGAATTGCCTATGTAAAATTCATAATTTCCGCCTTCAAGAACATAAGCAGATTTTTGGCACTTGCCTTCGTCATCATAGCTTGCCATAGAAGAAATTTCAAAGCTAATTGTAACTTCTTCTGTTTCTCCGGGATTTAACAGTTTTGTCTTTTTAAAGCCGGCAAGCTCCCGTGCACTTTTGCCCAGTTGTCCTTGTGGTGCACTATAATAAACCTGTACAACTTCTTTTCCGGCAACTGTGCCGCTATTCGTTACTTCACACGATACGACAATTTGTCCGCCTTTTTCCTCTGCTTTTACATCACTAATTTCAAATTCAGTATATGAAAGCCCAAAACCAAAAGGATAATTAACTCTTTCTTTCATTCCGGGAATTGTTTCAAAATAGCGATATCCGATATAGATATCCTCATAGTTTTTAAGATAAAGACTTGACTCATAAAAATTCTTGCTTGCAGGATAGTCGTCAAAACATTTTGCGAACGTATCTGTAAGTTTACCCGAAGGATTGGAATCTCCGCAAACTGTCTCAGCAATTGCAAGACCGCCTTCCATTCCTGCGTTCCACGCAACAAGAGCACCACCAATTTTATCATTATCAAAAAACCAACTTGAGTCCATAGTCCCGCCGATATTAAGTAATATTACAACATTTTTAAACTCAGAAGTTACAAGGTTTACGAGATTTTCTTCCGTATCACTAAGGCAATAATCACCTTTCGCGTTTTTTCTGTCTCTCCCTTCCGCAGAAAAACGGCACACTACAACAAAAGCAGTATCAGAATAAGAAGCTGCTTCTTTTACAAGTTCAGCAGAAATTTCAGGTTCTTTAAAGAATCCTGAATTCAGTTCAAGTGATGGGTTTTCATTCTGCTGACGGTTTATATCGTCAATATAAAACTGAGATACTTTATGGAAAATTTCAACTTTGCCTTGTTCTTCCTTGATTTTAAACCCATCATATATGTTGCGGATATATTTTGAACATACATCTCCGCTTCCGCCACCGCCTTTTACATAATCAATCTGAGCTTTACCAAATATTGATATTTTTGCTCCTTTTTTAAGTGGTAGCACTCCGTCATTTTTTAAGAGCACCATACCCTCATTTGCTGCCTTTTTAGAAATCTCAATATGTTCACGGCTGCCTGTTACAATTTTTCCGTCTTCACCAAGCGGTATACACGGCATATATTTAATTCGTGCCCACTTTTCCATCCTATTTCCTCCCAAACCATATGTTAATCCTAATATGAATCCCACTTTACTATTCTATTATAACAACAAGAATTTTTATTTCAATACTGATATTGCTCAAAAGTATTTCAATTTTGACATTTTTGAATTTTTACAGAATTCAATTCTTTCTTTTTTTATTATGCACACAATCATTCCGTATTTCGTCGTTGCTTGCATATACATAAAGCTTTAATTCAGGGAAATGAAGAATAGATAGTGGAGAATCACCTTTTACAAGGTAGAGGTTATTTCTGTCATCGAGAATTGAAAAGCTGACGCTTCCCTCTACCTTTTCTGCCATATACCTGATACTCTCAAAGCTTACTCTTTTCTGACTCTCTATAAGTTGTACTGCTATATATGAGTCTGTCTCGATTTTTGTCTTGGGAAGCTTGTACTTCTTTTTAAGTTCATCATCGTTATAAAGTACTCCGTTATGGGCAAGGGCGAATCTTACGTTTGTGGTTTTTCCGTAAAACGGATGGTTGTTGTAGTTCCTTTTCTCGCTTCCCTGAGTGGAATGTCTTGTATGGCCTATCAAGGCTTTCAAATTATCTGGATGTTTGAAATCAATATTTTCCGCTGCTTTAGCTTCTTTGATAATACGAATCATCCCTCCGCTTACAAAAGATATGCTTTTCTTTAAGAATGGAGACAGCATATCCGTGGAAAATAAGAACTAAATATCACATTATAAAATTAGGGCATACCCCTTATTATCAGCGGTATGCCCTTGTAAGTTTTGAGCTATTTACTTATTAGCTTCAATAAATCTATGAAGGATTGCTGCGATTTCTGCTCTTGTAGCATTATCTAACGGATTGAGTGTTGAAGCTGATTTGCCTTTCATCAAGCCGCTGCCTACTGCGTATTGCATTGCTGCTATTGCGTACTCGGAAATGCTGTCAAAATCGTCATAAGAGAGGATGTTTGTGTTTTCTCCTACGCTGACATCATAGCCCTTATACTGAGCGTATCTGTGCATAATTGCCGCAATCTGTTCACGGGTAATCTTATCATCGGGACCGAACTCTGTTTCGGAATAACCTTTGATGATTCCGTTCTTCTGTCCCCAGATAACTGCATTCGCATAATATGCTCCCATATCAACATCTGCAAAAGGAATACTGCGATTTACAGCAGGCTCGCCCTCTGCACGGTAGAGAACCGTAACCATCATTGCTCTTGTCTGTGCAGAGTCAGGTTCAAAGGTTGTTTCCGTTGTTCCCTTAAAGATTCCATTTTCGATTACATAGTCGGTGTCGAAGTGATACCACTTTGTAATGTCAAGATCATCAAATGCCAATGACGGG
>JAZPYX010000072.1:0-32182 GCA_045544395.1 Clostridia bacterium | reverse complement strand
CGACCCTGTACGACGGAAAATTTGATGCCGGATTGGTGCGGCAGGGCGAGGCAAGGCTGACGCCTTGCAAGACCGACAAGCCGATACAGCACAAATTTAACAAGTTCAGGGCGTATTGAGTTCGTATAGGTTTTGGTATAGGTCAAATATTGCTTGATGTTATTATTAATTTGCAATCATATCTGAGGGGAAAGTCTCAAATCTCCGTATGAAATCTAATCTGTCTGTATTTTTTAGGTGTCATACCTATAGCGTCCCTGAAGCATTTTATAAAATAGCTTGTTGTCGCAAACCCTGATTTCCAGGAAATCTGTTCAATGCTATATGGTGTTGTGAGAAGATAGTTCTTTGCTATATTCAACCTTGTGTCCATCAAATGCTGATGAAGTGACTTCCCTGTTTCTTCCTTAACAATATGATTTAAATAATACGGATGGTAGTTAAATTTTTCGGCTATAACAGTATTTGTCAGTTCTTGTGATGCACAATTCTCATATATATAATTCAAAACTTTTTCACATAGTTTGGAATAACTGCTTTTTTGAGAATTATTACGTATAAGTTCGAGCAGACACAGTTTAAGAAGTGCTGATGAGCTTTCCCTGTAGAAACTATCTTTATGCAAAAATTTTTCAGTGCACTGTGTAAGTGAAGTACGTATTTGAGGAAGATTTTTAACAATCGGCTCAGAAAGTAATTCGTGTACAGAGTATTTAAGCACCTTTTCCTGCAAAAAGTCTTTTTCTGTAGCTGTACCAAGCGAAGATTTTAAATAAGAATAATCACTTACCAAATCAAAATCCATTACAATTATTCTGAAATCTTCATCATTTAAAAAGCGAAAATAGTATTTCGTTTGGGGTGGAAAATAGATCACTGTTCCATTTGAAATTTTATATTTAATCCCATTTGCAACAACATACCCTTCCGCATTTTCCACAAAAAACAATCTGCAATCATAACAGACACTAAGCTCCCTTTTTTTCTCTAAATGGGTATAATGAAACCGTGCATATCTGATATGCGGGTTTAATTGTGACAAATCCATATAAATTCTCTTTTCTTTGTTTTTTTATATTTTTTCTCACTTTTTTAATACATTTTAACATCAAAATTTGATATTGTCAATATACAAAGTAGGTGTTTGCATGAAATTTTCCATAGGTTATCAGCTAAGCGATAATACAGCGTTCCTAAATAAAATAATTGAACACAAATCTCAAATACATGAGGTATATTTTTCGTGGGGAGATTTTCCAAACGGCAGAAATAATCAAATAAAACGTGCCGATATGCTTCCGTGGGAAGCGCAGAGTAAGCAGATGGAAGATTTAAAGAAGCTTTCAAATGCCGGCATAGAGCTTAATCTGCTATTTAATGCAAACTGCTACGGAGCGGATAGTCAATCAAGGGAGTTCTTTAATAAGATAGGAGATACCATTGATTATATAAAAAATTGCTACGGCTTAAAATCTGTAACTACCACTTCCCCGCTTATTGCTAAATTCATAAAAAACAACTTTGAAAATCTTCATATCAGGGCATCTGTTAATATGGAAATCGGCAGCACTGAAGGAATGAAATATATTGCAGATTATTTCGACAGTTTCTATATGAAGCGTGAGCTTAACCGTGATTTTGATGCAATAGAAAAACTGCATAGCTGGTGTGAAGAAAATGGAAAGGAACTGTATCTTCTTGCAAATAGCGGTTGTCTTAACAACTGTAGTGCTCACAATTTTCACGATAATCTGGTTGCCCACGAAAACGAAATTTCAAAAATGGATAATGCATATGATTTTCAGGGAATTTGCAAAGAGTTTTTGAAAAAAGAGGAAAATTACACAGCACTTATAGAAAACACAAATTTTGTCAGACCAGAGGATATTCATAAGTATGAGCCATATTTTAAAGCGGCAAAGCTTGCAACACGAGTAAACCCAAGGCCTATTCGTATTCTTGAAAGCTATATAAGAGGCTCATACAGCGGAAACATATTAGAGCTTCTGGAGCCTGCACACAATATTTACCCCTACATTGTAGAAAACGGCAACACACTGAAGCTTAGAAAGCTTGATACAGACATTGCGTTTTTAGAATGATGAAAAAGCTTTATCTTGAACCAACATCCATATGTAACCTTAACTGCAGAACGTGTTTTCGTAATAATTGGTTTGACGAAAAGCAAGGGATGATGTCGGATGAAGTTCTCCAAAATGTTTATACGTACCTAAATAAAAGTAATGAGCTTCAATCGGTAATGCTTGCAGGTATGGGGGAGCCGCTTCTTCATAAAAAAACAGTGGAAATCGTAAATCAGATTTCATCATCGGGTAAGAAAGCAGAAATATTGACAAACGGAACACTTCTGGATGAAAAGACGAGTGCTGAGCTTATCGGAGCAGGTCTTAACACTCTTTGGGTTTCCTGTGATGAAGCACATATCGAAAGTGCAAATTCTTCCGCTGAGATACTTAGAAACATTGAGTATTTTAACAGTATACGAAAGGATAAGTGCAAATTAGGTTTTACATTTGTTATTGAAAATGCCTGTACAGACAAGATATATGAATTTACCGAAAAATTCCATGCAGATGAAGTTAATATCAGTGGAGCAATACCGTCTGCTCCTGTCAAGGGTATGTGCAGCTTAAACACAATTTTTAGCGAAGATGATACACTGCACAAGAATTATTGCCCATTTATCGAGGAAGAAAAATGTTTTGTTAAGTGGAACGGAGATGTTTCACCGTGTATGCAGCTTCTTCATAGTTCGTATACATACTTGTTTGAAGAAAAAAGAAAAGTAACAGCGTATAGTTTTGGAAATCTTTCTAAAAACAGTTTGGAAGAAATCTGGAATAGTAAAAAGTACAGAGAATTCCGAGAAAAGGTTAAAAATTTTGAATTCCCCGATTGCACATTGTGCGACGGCTGTGATGACAGATTAGAAAATATAACAGATTGTATGTTTAATGAGATGCCTACCTGCGGAGCATGCTTGTGGGCACAAAACATTGCAAGATGTCCATAAAGCATAAGGAGGTTAATTATGTTAAAGAGCGAAATCATTAAAAAAGCAGCTCTCGAAGCCGGTGCCGATGCGTGTGGCATAGCACCAATGTCCCGTTTCGAAGGAGCACCTAAGGAAATGGATCCACGATACCTCTTCCCCGGTGTGAAAAGTATAATCGGATTTGTGTTCAGAATACCCCGTGGTGTTCAGCGCGGTATTGAAGAGGGAACACAGTTCTATCAGTATCCGTCAATGGCATATGGCGGTATCAATGAAATCTTTGCACCTGCCGTTCTTCATCATGTAGGAAGAGTTATTGAGGATGAAGGTTATGAAGCTGTTGTTTACCGTAATACAGGTGCGAGAGGTGTTGTGTCAGATATGGACGGAAGCCCGGGAAACACTCTTTCACCAGAAGAACAGATTGAGGTAAGCAAACACGCAAAAGGAAAGACGGCACATCACAGAAGTGTTCAGTTTACCCGTGAGGTTTCTGAGGGTAAGGTTCCGCCTGACCTGCAGTTTCAGTTCCGTATTGCAGCAGTTGCCTGCGGACTTGGCGAAATCGGTTGGAGCAAGATGCTTTTAACACCTGAGTTTGGACCGCTTCAGCGTGTAGCATTTATTTTCACGGATGCTGAATTTGACGAATATGACGAAATGTATAACGGAAAGCCACTCTGCAGAAAATGCGGTGCCTGTGTAAGGGAATGTCCCGGAGGATGTATTCCTGCAATCAACTCAGGAAAGACAGTTACAGTTGATTTGGCAGGCAAAAAGCTTGAATGGGGCGACATAGATATGTGGCGGTGCTATGCATTCTATACCCACGGCGGTAGATACTACAATCCCTTTGTTCCCAAGGAAGTATTCGATAAAAATGAAAACGGAAGCCTTGATCTGCTTGAAGGCATTACAAACGATGCAAATGAAAAAGAGGTTATGAAGGTTTACACAGCTCTTGAAAAGTATTTCCCCAGCTGGGTTGGATATAATATGGCAAAGTGTGGCGGATGTATCAGAGCGTGTGTATCAGTGCTTGAGAAAAAGGGCGGATGTATGGAAGGCAGATTCGAAAAGCCGCTTCGCACAGAAAAAGCATGGAGGATGGACAGATGACAGAGGTTATAGATATTAATCTTAAAGGTTTTAATTCCGTTTTTAAGTCTGACTCATGGCGAATTGCAACAATTACTTATGCTAAGGGTTATTCAAAAGAAGGCTTTAATCATATGAACCGCCATCTTACTACAGACGAAGTTTTTACACTTATAAACGGAAATGCAATTTTACATACTATGGAAAATGGAGAACGCATAAATATAAATCTTGAAAAGGGCAAAATTTACTGTGTTCATAAAGGCACATGGCATTACCTTGAAGTAAGCGAGGATGCAATGTTAATGGTAGTAGAGAACAAGGATTTATTGCCCGAACAAACAGAAAGGATGGAACTTTGATGCTTACTGCAAAAATAATAAAAGATAAAGCAAAAGAGCTTGGTGCAGTATTGTGCGGCATTGGAGATATTAAGTATTTTGAGGGTGATGATATACAGAGAAATCCCCTTAGTATACTTCCCAATGCAAAATGCATAATAGGCTGTGCGCTTCCTATCCCAAAAGGATTTTATAAAACCATGGAATCGGAAAGTCAGTTCTATACATATACAAGCTTAGGTGTGAAATATATCGATGAAACCTTTGCGGAAATATTCCTTTTAAAGCTTGGTAATATGATTGAGGACAACGGATATGATGCTTGTCTTCAGAGAAATGTTCCCGGAATGAGGATAAAGGGTGATAAAACCACAAATCCAGAAGTTAAAGGCACATATGAGCTTGTAAATGCGAGTCCGGTTGCAGAGGGTAAGCCTGCCCCTGATGTTATCATTGATACTAACAAAGCGGCAAGAGTGTGCGGTCTTGGAAGTGTAGGTCTGCACGGAAAGGTTATAACACCCGAATATGGCACATATCTCCGTTTTGTATATATTGTTACAGATGCACCGCTTGAATGTGATGCTCCCTTTGAGGGTGAGCTTTGTGACGGCTGCGGAGAATGTCTTAAGGCGTGCCCGGGAAATGCAATATCAAATGACGGTGTAGATTCGTGGCAGTGCAGTGTTTATTACAGAGGTGCACATAAATCAAACCCCTTTATGAAGGATGATTTCTTAAAAGGCCATCCTGAGAGAGATGCAATATTAAACGGTGAAAAGAAATTTGACAGTGAAAGTGCAAAAGAGCTTTATCCGTATCTTCGTTTCCTTCCCGAAACGCATTTTGGTTATGTTCCGTGTCTTTGCGGGAAGAAATGCGAACTTGCATGCAGAAAGCATTTAAAGGGGGAATCGGTATGAGAAATAGAGTTATAGAATGTGCAAAGAAATACGATGCTGATGTTGTAACCTTCACATCGGCTGATAAATTTCCAAAGGATAGTGCACTGTTTAAAATTTTCCCCGAAGTAAAGACTGTTATCGGTCTTGGCTTCCGTGTGCTTCGTGGAATGTACCGCGGTGTTGAAGAAGGAACGGTATATTATCAGTATACAACAATGGGAGTTGAAAACTTAGAAGAGACTGTTATGCCATTTGCAATGCTTCAGGTTGCGTCTGTAATTGAAAAAGAAGACTATATTGCACTCCCTCAAAGACGTCACCAGACAATTATGAAAGAGGAAAACAGTACAAATCCCGAAGTTGACTATACTGATATATTCAGGGGGATAACGGCTGAAAATCAGCTTAACTTTGAAGAAACAGCCGTAATCTGCGGAATTGGTGAAAAAGGCGTAGGCGGCAGAATTATAAATAAGGAATGCGGCCCTTTTATAAGATACTGCTTCGTACTTACAGATGCCGAGATTGAGGAAACTCCCAAGGAAACACATAACCTGTGCGACAATTGCGGAGAGTGTATAAAGGCGTGTCCCGGTCACGCAATCAGTGACGAGGGTGAGGTAGACCTCTGGAGATGCGCAGTTTACTACAACGGAGCGAATGGAAGCAAAAACCCGTTTATGCCGCCGGATGCGTTTATGAATTTTGAAAACAGACTTGATATAATAAAGGGTGATGCCGCATTTGACAGTGAAGAGGCAAAGGAAATACTTGATAACATTTATTTCTATCCTCCTGCAAAGCATTTTTACCGCACATCAATCTGCGGAAGAGCGTGTGACAGAGCGTGTTATATGCATCTTGAAGAAAAAGGTCTGCTTTCCAAAACATTTAAAAAGAAATTCAGAAATGGCGAGGATTGGAAATTAGATACCAAGCAGTTCGAAACCCTGAAACGAGAAAAAGAGTGGAAATTTACAGAAAATAAATAAGGAGGAGTTTTTGTATGAGTAAAGAAAAAATTAGAATTGCCGTTATAGGATGTGGAAGATTCAGTCTGTATTTCGTGCCGCTTTTTAAAGCACACCCTTCAGTTGAAGAAGTATATGTATGTGACTTAAAAAGTGAACGTGCAGAAGCATTTTCCAAAAAATTTGGTGTAAAAATTATTAATAGTTTTGAGGAAGCACTTGCATCCGATAAAATCAACTCCGTTGCAATCTTTACACAAAGAACATTGCACGGAAAAATGGTAATTTCAGCACTTAAGGCAGGAAAGCACGTTTACAGCGCCGTTCCCTGTACAACAGATATTGATGAAATTATTGAGATAAAAGAACTCGTAGAAAAGACAAGACTTACATATTCAATGGGCGAAACAGGCTATTATAGAGCGCCTGCAATTTTCTGCCGTAGAGAATTTAAGAAAGGAACATTTGGTAAATTCACCTACGGTGAGGCTCACTATAACCACGATATCAGAAATATGGAGCAGAGTTTCCGTAGCAGTGGTGGCGATGACTGGAAGAAATTTGCAGGTGTACCTCCTATGTTCTATCCGACTCACTCCACTTCTATGATACTCAGCACTATGCCTGGTGTATATGCTAAAAAAGTTGTTGCATTCGGATTTAAAGAAAGCCCCAGAACAGATATTTATGGAACAGACGGGCAGAATTATTATAATAATCCGTTTGCCAACACCACTATGCTTCTTGAACTTTCAAACGGTGGTATTGCAAGGATCAGCGAAAACAGATGTGTAGGCTGGTTCTGCCCCGAAACATATATTTCTCAGTTCTATGGAACAGACGGCGGATATGAGTTCTCTGTTGCAAGGCACAGTCTTTCTCATTGGGATGCAGAAAATCCCGGAAAAGTTATTATGAAAGATGTCACTAAAGAGCTTCAGCCGGAGTCTGTTTATAATCTTTTGAATTCTGATTATGAGCAGGCTATCCACAAAGTAGCGAACGGAATGGGCTTCACGGAATCCTCACCTATTCAGCCACTTCACAGAGTGCCAAAAGAGTTTGAAGGTATTGATAACAGACATAACGGAACACATCATTTCCTTATTGATGATTTCTGCCGTGCATACGACACAGGCAAGCTCTCACCCACTCACATCTGGAATGCAGCAAGATATAACATTCCCGGACTTACAGCACATCAATCCGCTCTTAAAGGAGGGCAGGTTATGGATGTAATCGACCTTGGCAATCCACCGGAAGATTGGGAAGTTCTTGATGTTGATGAATTAATTTAACCAATTTTTAAAAAATATCCTCCAAGGATAATCTTCCTTTGGAGGATATTTTTTTATTTATTCATTCTTTTTTATTTTTTCTATCAGCTCTGCCCACATTTAAGC
Organism: Clostridia bacterium; assembly: GCA_045544395.1. Lineage (GTDB taxonomy): Bacteria > Bacillota > Clostridia > UMGS1883 > UMGS1883 > UMGS1883. The sequence continues at coordinate 24,448 of JAZPYX010000072.1, read as the reverse complement.
TTACTCCTTTTGAGTGCATTTTTCTTTTTGAATTTCATATTATACCCCCTCGCTTTTTCTATGAACCGATTAAGTCGGAATATTCTTATATAGCATATCATGGGTATAATATATATTTGAAATTTTAGAATTTAACATGTAACATAATTCCCCACACATTAACTTCTTAACTTTAACAAGCCCTTGCTCCCTAAAAAACTTTACTTTTATGTATATCATATCTAATTATAGATATTCCTATAGAAATCATAGACATGACATCTCCTACACAAGAGCCATATGCCCTGCTGACAATATTATAAACCAGCCAAAATGGCGATCCTAAAAATGATATCTGCCGTATTCTTTTCTCATCTTCAATCCAAAATGCTCCTGTGTGAAGCAAAACACCAATTACAGGAAGTAAACTGAAAACATTTTTGTATACAGCAAAACCTGAACAAATAATTACAAGATTTATCCCGATAAAAAATACTCTACTGTGCTTTCTTACAAAGGTGATTTCTTTTCTTTGCGCTAAAAGTGATGATACTGCTCCGGCAACATCAAGCAATGCACCTTCATAAGCACCCAATAGTACATATTGCACAATGTACAATATCCTTGCCGTAACGTTAAACAATATAATACGGCTTCTCTTACTTTGAAGGTACCCCAAAAAATAAAATATAACTGCCGTTATTCCTACTATAAAAGATATTTTTGACATATTCATTCTCTGATACTGATATTACTAAACGCTCTTTCGAGCACCTCTATTACTTCTCTGCTGTATTGCGGAGTTGCTATTTCGCTTTCTTTTCCTACAATCATTTTCAAAAACTCCGTAAGTTGTTCTCCCATAATATCATCTTCACCGGGAAGTTCTACTTCTTCTAAAGGATTTGCTCCCTTAGCCACCCATAGAGTTCTGCAATTTTCTATTTTTACAGCACCATCTGTAAAATAGAAATAGGTTTCGTATTGTGTAGGGGTATGATATCCGCTATAATTTAATATTGCACTACAACCATCGGAAAACTTAACGAGAACCTGTGCCGCCGCCTCTATAGAATCATCAGTTAAAAAATTATTTCCGTTTGCGGCTACTTTCTCTATGGACAACCCCGTAATATAAAACAGCTTGTCAAGTGTATGTGCACCATAGTTCATCAATATACCGCCACCTGAAAGCTTTTTATCCAAAAACCATTTCGGTCTGTTCGGAAAATAGTTTACATTTCTTGTTTCCGTTATTGAGCAAAGTTTTCCAAGCTTATTGCTTTTTATTAAATCACGCAAATATTTATGACACTTAAAATATCTTTGTACGTGACCTACTCCAAGCGGAGTATTGTATTTTTCTGATGCCTCAATCATAGCATCGCATTCTTCGGTGCTGTTTGCCATTGGCTTTTCAATAAGTGTCGGAATACCTTTTTCAAGGAAATATACCGTTACTTCCTTATGTAAGAAATGAGGAAGATTCAAAATAACACCGTCAAGTTCTTCACTTTTCTGCATCTCTTTATAATCTGTATAAACCCTTGCCCCTGTTCCCTCGGCAAGCTCCTGTGCCTTTTCTTCCACCACATCACAAATTGCCGCTATTACACATTCTTTATTATTCATAATTGCTCTTTTGTGACCTTTTCCTATTGCTCCTGCACCGACTATTCCTAATTTAATCATATATATCCCTCATTACAAATTATTTTCCCAAAACTCTGCGTATGGTTTGTGCGTCTGATATAAGAGAATCCACTGATGCATCTTTTACAAATTCAATCAGAAAATTAAAATCAGAGTGCTTTATTTCTGCAAAATACCCACGCAGTTGCTTTTCAATATCACAAAGTAAACCATATCCATTTTCTGCCGAATAATTATTCAAATGAATATTTTTTGTAACATACGGTATCACTTTTTTAACTGCCGCAGCATTTTCCTCGTAGCTTAATCTCCATTGAGGTTGCCAATACAAGCCTACATTATACCTGTTTATTCCCTTTATAAGCCTTATCGCCGCATCAGCATCATCTGTAAGCGTGTTATGATGATATTCAAAGCAAAGCGATATAGCAAGTTTTTCTGCTTTCACAGCCATTTTCTTTGAATTTTCAACAATCCTGCTGTAATATTCCTTATCGCACTCCCGATTTCCTTTCTTCCCTGCCCACAGCCGTATAATTGGAGCATTAAGCATATGTGCTGTTTCAAGAGTTTTTTCGCAATCTTCAAAATCAGTCATATCGCAATACGAGCCGAGTGAAAATATTTCAATACTATTCTCCTTCGATAGCTCCTTTACAAGCGAAAGCCGCTCTACATCACCATACCTTATATGCTTGTCACATACTCCCCATTCTATTCCCTCAATATTTGCCCTGCGTGCATATTCAAACACTGTTTGTATTTCTTCATTTCTAAAGGTAAGAGATGTCATACCTATTTTCATAGTCTCCTGCTCTCCTTTCAGAAATTTACTTTTTTGCCTTTTCCTTTAAAAGCTTCATTGTTTTATCAAAGGTTTCAAAGAACAAGCATACATCAAAAACATTGTGAAGCTTTGCTTCGTTATTTCTTGCATAATCCAGAGCACTCTCAAATGCCTTGTCTGCATTTTCAAAATCACCACGTGAGGTATTTTCAAACACCTTTGACAGTAATATGCAAAGCTCACCATGCTCTATAAGATACTCCCAGCTCTTCTTCTGCGCATCAGGAAGATTTTCTTTCTCAAGATGTTCGTTGACTTTGCTCCTGAACTCATTTACAACCACAGCCACCTGTGCATACTTATGAGAAGAAACTTCGCTTATAACCTCACATTCTCCACGCAGATAAGGCGGGTTAAATAGCCCGGATATTACAGAAAGATACTCCTTAACAGACTCTCCGTCATTTCCAAAAGCATCATCAAAGTATTTTTTGGCTATATCTTCAAATTCTGTTTCCTTATTCCACAATGCTTCTGCCATAGCTACCATACCAAGACCGGTTGGGAAAAAGACCCTCTGATTCTGACAGCTTATCATTCCGTTAAGACTGTATTTATCAAGATGCTTCATATCCTTAAACAGTATTTTTGCCATTTCAAAATAACCCGGGTCAAGGAAATGGTCCCACATATAATGATAATCAAAAACAAATGAATCTCCGCTAAAATGCTTCTGCCATTTAAAAAGCCTTGCAAGATTTTCAGATACATTTTTCGGAAATATTGCCTTGTTTCTTACGTAAGGCTTAAGCTCTTTCATGTCAAACGGCTCGGCATCTGCCAAAGAATCCGTGTATGTCCTTGTAATAGGTGCAAACATCAAAATGAATCTGTCAGGATTTTTAAGCTGTGATTCAACAGGCTCCCAAAGCAGTTCATAATAAATGAGGAAAACTATTTTTGTATCAATCCCTTTTTGCGTAAGTTCTTCATCTATGCGATTGAGCAAATCCACATACAAATCAGCAGGCATCTTATCCATACAGTTTTCACATTCGCAATGATTGTTGGAATCATCGGCAAGCCATATATGAAGAACATCCACCTGCGGATATTTTGTGCAGTAATCTGCCACATAATTTGCCATAGTATCTTTTACAAAATCTGCCGAATAGCAAAGATTTGTATTGAGCGGCACTCCGCCCCACAGCTCCCTCTTTCCGTTCACAAGGGCAAGATAAGGTTTTGTTTCTTCAGGGACAATATATTCCTTAACATCCCAGCCTGAGCCTTCAATTCCGAAAGGCTCACACGTCCATCCGTGTCCTGCCGCCTGATACATAAGCCCCCGTCTTTTAATCTCGTCAATAGAGGTATTCATAATACCTTCTGCATCCTTAAACGAAAATTTCTCTGCCTTATATACAGGGTTATGACGGTGGCTGTACCATCTGTCATAAAAAGTAAACGGCACTTGAAACTGATTGAAAAACGCATTCATTCCAACCTTTGGCATCCATTCAATATTGCGCAGTACATGCTCTGCACTTACCGCACCCTCAATACATATACCTCTGTGTCTGTAAGAAGCGGCTTCAAAAACACGAACATCAACATTTTTAAGGCTGCGGGGCGGAATTATCTCGCCATCACTTCCCGGACGCACAAATGCACACCCAAGCTTTCTTAAAAATCTGTATGCAGCAATAAGTACACTGCGTGGATTTGTACCTGTAATATAGCCTGATTGTCCGTGTACATTTATAGATATCCCGTCGTCAAAATTTCTATCTTTAACATTTGGCAACGGGAATTTTTCGCTTTCTCCAATCCATAAAGCATCAGATAATGATGAATCATATTCTTTAAAAGACATAATTACATACTCATTATCCGAATCCATCATATTCATATATTTTTTTAATTCCGATGCTGCAAAATCCGTTACAATGCAGTCACCGATTTTAACAATTTTCCAAAACATATAAACAGCACCCTTTCTGTCTGTTTTGCTTATTTCATAAAGCTTGTTCCGTCATAAAGGAAATAGCCGACGCCGTAGCCTGTCGGATTCCCATTTGATACCCAATCAGCATATGCACGCTGAATCGACGTATCTCTTTTAAGTGAGGATACATCTCCGTCAAACGGTTTTCCGAATATTCGCCATAATTCTTCATGATTAGGATATATCCCTGTTTTAACTATGCTGAATTCATGCATAAATGAGATTGTATTACTTTTAGGTGAAAGTATTTTTTCATTTTCGGGATAAAGCAGCCATGTCGTGGCACGAAACGGAATAACACCGCCCGAAAACTGATTTTTGAAAAATTCATGTGCTCTTTTGTATGAATCAATGCGGTTTTCCTTTGAAAAAGGCACATCTGATACAGGAATATGCATTACAAGCACCTTTTCACCTTCTTTTATTTCCTTCCCGCATTCAAGACGTGCATCTTCATCACATATCCTTATTTCATACTGCATTCTTCCAAGTGCAAATTTACGCATGCAGAAGAACCCGTCAAGCCACCCCGATACACGGCAGCCCCATACCCCGTATAAATCATAACATTCATACATTTTGCATTTTAAATCCGCAACGGTTTCCTCGTATACAGATAAATCAATCCCTGCCTTTTCGTAGCACGTTTTTAAATATCCGGTATGGCATACGTAAAATAACAGATGCAGAGTTTTTCTCTCTACCCTTGTAAGTTCTGATACTGTGTCCAAAACCTTTATCTGCTCTGCGGCATCACCTTTACCCTCTGTAAGCATTTTTGATGCTCTGCTCCATTCATTTACAGCATTGGGAACAGATAAAATCTGTTCCCAGCTGTCGTTTAACACCTTGATTGCAGCCTCGGGGTATTCCCTTTCACTGCAAAATGAATTAATTAATTTGTTCATGTTCATCACTTCACTGTAAAAATCAAATTAGTTTCAGAATCCTTGCTGAAAATAAAGACCTTTGATGGTGCACCTGTATGGGTGTAATCCATAATATCATTTATTCCGCCAAGTCGCAGCTCGTCCAGTACGCTGTCATATACTATTATATTCGACAGCACATAAGAATTCAAGTCTGAAATAGCTACCTCTCCTGTTGGCTTTGATGCATACAGCCACAAATTACCGTCTGCAATATCATAGGCATATCCACTGTTATAATGAAAAGATGAATTCCAGCTGCCGCTTGTTTGTGAACCTACGGGAAGCTGTGTGCTTCTGTTGTAAAGCAGTGTAACAGAAGCTGCATTTCCACGAAGAGTTGTCTGATAACGGATAATATCTCCCCTTTTAAGTGTATGGGAGGCCTCCTCCTCGTCCTTGATGTTTTTTAATACACTTTCGTCCTGCACAGGTACAATTCTTTTAGATGTACCTACATATACAGTCATACAGGGCTGATAATTTCCGTATTCATCCTTTGTGTAAATAAGCTTATCAAATACAGCTATCGGCGAATGGTTGGTAAATGCCATTTGTTCCAAATCAATAGGCAATACCAATGCCTCTGCATAGTGCGAGCTTGTATTTGTTCTGTATGCCAATGCATCGTAGTTTGTACTTCTTTGTAAATACTCCGTTGCCGGTAGAACACGGTAATCCTCGTCCTCCATTGAAGTTCCCGTCTTTGGCACTACAAACAGCCTTGTAGAAGAATTCGCCGTGATTTTCCCACCGAATATTTTTGATGCTGATACATATGCTGCACTGCTGAGATTACAAAACATATTAAGATAATCACCTGTACGGGTGTCGGAAATTTCTGTATAGTTAATATCGCCGTCAGCATTGGTTTTATAACGTATAAGCTGAGGCACTACTTCTGTGCCGCCTTGACAAAGGGCATTGTAAAGCTCCTCTGCCTTACCTTTTTTCCCTGTATCATTTAAGTCAACCTTTTCAGCTATGGTGAAAATCTTAAATTCATTGTCCTCGGTAAGAATTTTAAGCTGATATTCCGACGTTATCGCACCTTTTTTTCCGCCTGCCGTTATGTAACCAAACTGTATGTCGTTTTTCGGAAATGCCGCCGCAATCTGTCCGAATTGGTTAAGTAAAAATCTTCCCGTATATGAAACCTTAACATCAAAATTATCATTAAAATATTTGCTGGTTTCATATTCAATACCGTTTATTATAACCTTTGGAATACTGTCATCAGCTATTATTGCTTCAATTTTTCCCTCAATCTCTTCCTCGTTGTAGTGCAAATATACAGTTTTTTTATCGAGGCTTTCGGAAACTGTAAACAGCTGTTTTGGCAAAATATCCTCAAAAGCCATCTGCGTTCCGAAATCGTTGGTTATTGTTACAAGGTTTTCATCCTCGTCAAGATTTATAACACGAAACTTATTGTCATACTCGTAAAGGTCATAAATTTCCTTTTCTTTTGTATCAACAGCACCTACCAAAATATCGTAATACGCATTGATAAAAATGTATTCAGCCTGTGAATCACGGTTATGGTCTATTACGGTAATATATCCTTCCTTATCGGAAAGGTCCATGTCATACAATGAATTGAGTATTGCGTTGTTATAATAAATCTCGCCGTCATCTTCAATTTTGACAGTTCCACGACCGATTTTATCATCAGAATATACAATTCCCGCTGATGCTACACTCTGCACAGATTTTATCGGAATCTTTGTAACCTCACTGTTTTTAACAGGAAGTATAACGGCTATATTATTGTCATCATCATAGTAAAATTCAACATAGTAGCCAAGCAGTCCGCTTTGTTGCTCCTTCACCTGATATGCAACACCATTTATATACAGTATTCTTTCGTCTACGTTTTCTCCCTCTACGCCGTCAATACCGCAAACCGCTGTCACAACACCCTCACCTCGTTTTAAGCCTCTGTATAAGGAAAGAAGCCTTTCGGAGTGCTGATTATTATATGTAATTGAGCCGTCTGTTCCTATACTGTCCGTAGTCAGAATCGGAACAGAAAGAGCATTATAGATAAGCTTTGCCGCCTCTTCCTCTTCAAGCCATCCGTTTCCACGCATGGTAACACCCTTAAAGAGCTTGCTCTCCCTTGCTGCTTCAAGATATCCGTTAGGATATCCGCCGATTTTCTGTGCGTATTCACCGTAACCAAGCAGGCACATAAGCATCTTTACAGCTTCGTTAAAAGTAATAGGCCTTTGTGCGTAAACGTTTCCGTTTTCATCACCGTTTAAAATTCCGTATGAGTGCATCAGGCTTACTTCTGCATAGTACGGGTCTCCGGGGCTTAAATCCGAGAACACATCCGTAGCTGCATCTATGTGTTCTTCACCGATAATTCTCGATAAATACTGTGCAAACTCTCCTCTTGACACAATCGACTGATTGTCAGGGGCATCCATTATATTAAGAGCCATCACCATATCTCTGGGTTCGCAGGAAGCCGCCAATGCCGCCTCGCTTACAGAAAAGAGCATAATACAAGCTAAAAGCATTGCTGAAAAAGCACTACATTTTTTCATATCATCATTCCCTTCTGTAAAATCATATAAAGAATTTTTGCAGCCTCTGCACGTGTTGCCATAGCAGAAGGACGGAACGCACGGTTTTCGTCCCCTATCATAATCCCTGCATTGTAGAGCATGGAAACAGCCTCCTGTGCATACGGGGCAATCGTCTGTGCATCTGAAAAGTCAGGCTCTGTTTCCAAAGAAAACTGAATTCCTGCCTTTTGTGCCGCACGCACACACATAACCGCTAAATCCTGACGGCTGATTTGTGTACCGATGCCAAAGCTGTTTTCCCCTGTTCCGTTTACAATTCCGTTTTTATATGCCTTTTCAATATAAGACATATACCACGCATTTTTGTCTGTATCTGTAAATTGTGCCGCTTCTCCGTCAGATGAAAGCACATCATCAAATGCGCACACAAGGCACTTTACCATTTCCTCTCTTTTGAGTGCGTCAGCAGGATAAAATTTACCTTCCTCTCTGCCGTTTAAAATACCTGCCTTTGCAAGTGCGTTTACTGCTTCCTCTGCCCATGGATGAGTAGCTGTATCAGTAAATTTAATTTCGCTTTCCTGTGTTTCCTCTTCTTTTGGAAGTTCAGGCTCTTCCTCCTGCTCGAGCTTTTCGGGGTCTTTAATTGTGATGGTCTTTCCGCCGCCACCGCCTCCGCCGCCACCGCTGTTGGAGGGTTCTTTCTTTTCAAGCTCTGCGTTACGCTGCTTTTCTACAGCTTCGTCAAATGCAGTATGGAGCAGCTCAACAGTATCGTAGCTTTGTCCTTTTATGCTTGAAAAAACGCTCTTGCTCTCATTCAAGAGATTATATTGCGTTAAATCCCATCCTAAATATTCAAAGCTGCTTTCCATAACTGTTTTTACCTCTGTATACAGCTCGCCTGCCGCTATTGCACAAAGGATGGTGTTATCGTTAAATGCTTCTGTAAGAAGTTCGGGGGTTGCATAATCCGCTTTAAAAAGCTTACTGTCAAGAGAATCCGTAATTCTATCCTTGTAGTAAACGTATGTTGAATATAACGAAGCCTTGTCTATTTCCAAAACAGCAACATTGTTCCATAACAAATTATGAAGTGCTGTTTCACTTTCTGCTTCATTTATTGCGTGAAGCACCGAGTTTTTCTCAACAACTGTACGGATTTGTGAAGGTAATGTATAAGGTCTTGCAGCCTTAACTGCGGCATGAACCTTTTCCTTCCCCTTAAGCGTGGGATTTACAAGCGAATTATAATGGCTTAAATCCATATTAAAAGCTCTTGCCGTATTGGGAATAAGTGTAGCATAATCCGCAGCATCATCATTAAAGCTTTCGACTGCACTGTTAATGCTTTCCTGCGTCATATAGAAAATAAAGCCTGTATGTTCCTCTGCACCATTCCCGTCGTGGCGGTTTACAAGCACTGTGTACTCGCCCTCTCCGCCTCCCAGAACATGGGAAACAGAAAATGTGCCGTTCTCTGTACAATCACTCTGTGTTATGTAATCAATAGCCGCCTCTGCCTCATCATTTGTTCCCGAAAGCTCGGTTGAGCTATGGCTTGGCTTTAACACTATTATTGAAACCTTGCCGACTGCACCCTTTCCGCTTAAGCTGAGCTTGCTCTGTGCGTAATCTATGGAATAATCAAGCTCTTTACTTCCACTGTATTCTGCTGCGGCAGTGCTTTCTCCCATAAGAGCTTTCTTTTCTTCCATAACATTCATATCTTCCAAGCTGTCCCAAAAATATACCTCTCCCAAAGCTGTACCGATGGGAACATTTACTGTTACAGGAGCTTCTGCCCAGCTTGATGCAAGTGAAATATCCTCTATCTGTACGCCCTTGAGAGTGCCTGATGCATCGTGGAAAGTAAATACAGCTTTAATATTCTGATTTTCGCCGTTATTGCTCTTTCCCCCAAGGTTAAGGGAATAAGTATCGGTTTCATCATCAAATACAGGATTTACTTCTGCAAGGGAATATTTGTTCTTGGCAGTAGTAAAGGCTACCGCTCCTGAAAGTGATTCCATATCCGCATTTGTAATGCCGCTGTATGATAATGTGTATGCTGTGTCAAGTGATAAAAGTCCGTTCAAATCCACAGTCGCACATTTTGCGTCGGTAGAAAGAGTAACTCTGCCTGCATCAATGCTTTCACCGTTTATGTACCACACATCTGTCATATCGGTATTTATTACTTCTTCGTTAAACCATATATTAACCTTTGAATCTGTTTGTACATTTGCCTGACCGTTTCTCGGAGAAGAATCAGTCTGTGCAAAATCACCCATGCTTCCTGCGCTTGCAGGAATTACAAGTGCGTCACAGGTATAAAGCTTTATATCGTCAAGATATACAGTATTTCCATCAGCATAAGGAGTGCTTGCCGCTCCTGCCATACCGGGGAAATATATCTGTATATCTCTTAAACTAGGCACATTAGACAAGTTACCCGTTTTTGCTGCGTACTTATCGCCCTGATGTACCACAACGGTATACTTCGATGTTTCAGGCATCACCACAAACTTTACGTCAACCCACTTGTTTGCCTCGTACCAGCCTGCACCTACAATAGAATCTCCCCTGAATTTTATGCTTCCGTTTGCATCAAGCACAATTTCATGGGCGCTGCCTGTTCCGCTTTGTGCTCTTAACGATATATTAAATGTTGACAATAATGCATTTCTCTTTACACTAATTTCAAATGCAAACGGTCCTGATGGTGTAGAAAGAGAAATCGAATTAAGCTTTGCCTGATTATACGTGCTGTACTGAGTGAATTTCACACTGCGGCCCCTGTCTGTGGCAGCACTGCCGTATTCGTATTGAGTGACATAGCCTGATTGGTCCGTTGAACTCGGAGTCCATCCGGAGGGGGCTGTGCCCACTCCGGACGTATAACCGTCAAAATTTGATTCTAGTAAAGAGGTTGTGTCTGCCATTGCACAGGGCATAAAGCCGCCTATACAAAGGCAGATAATCAGAAGCATGCATATCATTCTTCTGTTTTTCATAATAGCACCTCCATTTGCTGTGTTGTTATGCCTTATCTGTAATTAGTTGTCTGTGTAAGGGGAACTAAACTTCCAAGACTTTCCAATATAAATACACGTACATCTGCTAAATCATTTCCGCCTGTAAGTGTTGCACTAAGGGTTGTTACCTCGTCTGAAACACTCTTGCTGTCAATAACAGGTGCAGCTACAAGCTTTCCGCCTGTATAACCTGCAAGTACCATTACTGCACTATTCTTATTTGCTATATCGCTGCTCTTTGCTTTAAAGGTTGCTGTTACTTCACTGCCTGATGGTGTAAATACTACCTTTGGTGATGTTACGTCAAATTCCATATAGGGGTTTGCAATCGCAGTACCGGCTGTATCCTTTAAGCCAAATACGCAAATGCGGTAATGACCTGTTGCATTTACGGGAATTGAAAGAACAGTATTATCTGTATTCCATGAAAATCCTGTTGCATCAATTCTTGTTCCGTCCTTACAGATATAGATATTGTCTGCAGAAAAATCTGCTATATCAGCAGCTTTTGTAAGTGTAAGCTGTGCATTATGATAAACGGGCATACTATTGTCATAAGAAGGACTCATTGAAGTAACTGCGAAGCTTTCGCTTGTCGACGGAGCAAGTGCAGATGCTTCACTGATATAAAAATCATCTATGTAGATAGTTGCAGTTACAGGTGTAAAGATTGTTGTGTATCCTTTACTTGCTGTTCCTGCACCTTCGAGAACGCCACTCTTTTTATGAGTCACCTTACCATCGGTAGTGCATAACTCAAGGTATGCATAATCATCTGTAGCAGATGATATATCACCGGGATTATGGTATCCTCTTACCATATACCATGTTCCTGTTTCAAGTTCATTTAAACCGCTCTGCGAATTACCAAGGAATAAAGCACCGTTCTTAGTCAGAGTCATTATGATGCTTCCGTTCGCACCTGTAAAAGTGGTACTATTGGAACCGAAACTGTCGGCTTTAAATTTAAACTCAAATCTCACCGGACCATCACCGCTAAAAGACGTACGAAGCTGTGAAGAACCGTTTGATCCATTAGCAAACTTCATTGATTTTCCGTCAAAAGCACCTTCGCTCTCATTTACAATACTTGTTACATTTCCGGTATTTGTATAGTGTTTTGTTGAAGTTCCGGGAACTTCCGCTCCGTTACCCCAACTTTGTGTTCCGAGTTCATAGTCTGAAAAATCTATTCCCTCGATTTCATTTCCGAAGTAAGGAATTCCTGCTAAGCTTGAAACAGTCGCCCCGTCATAAATCTTAAGCTTATTAAAACCGCTACTGGGTTTATTAACTACAAATCCACTTCCTTTTATTTTTGATAAATGCAGATTGGGTGTTCCTGTCCAGCTTGATACATTTGACCCATCAGAAAGAGAAATCATAATTACTGCATCGCTGGCACTGTCGTTTGTAGCAGTTTGATAACGAATAATCAAGTCATACGTTTTTGATGTGTCATATGTTAATACCTGCGTATTTCCCGAATATACTTTTCCGTCTTTAAAGTATACTGCCTTATCACGTCTATATGTGCCTCTTGATGTGTTGTAACCATAAGGTCTCCATGAAATTTCTGCTGTTTGTGCATCAAATCCTACTTTAGCCTGAAGTTCAAAGGTAGTAGATATTTCACTGAAATCGAACTGAGCCCAAGCACCTGCTTCACTTGTATTAGTAAAAGTAGACTGTGTCTGAAGTGTGAAATATTCATCACCCGACTCATAATATGCAGATGACAGTGTATCAGTTTCTTTAACCAACATTGTAATACCTGATACAATTTCACCTGTCGTTCCATCTGTTGTCAATTCTGACAGCAAAATTGTTGTTGTTGCTGCTGACGCAGGCACAACTGCAAGTGATACCACCATACTTAATACTGTTACCATTAATAAAAGTTTTGTTAATATGTTTTTCATACTTAACCTCCTTAAAGTTAATCAAAATATTGATTGTATATATTAAGGACTTCTGCTTTTTTAGTTTCCGTAGGCAGAAAATTCCGTAATACTGTTCCAGCCCTCTTTTGATGCTGAGGTGCCCTGACCTACAATACGAACATAATTTGCCTTATTCACAGTTTCCAGCTTGTATGTTTCCATATCCAGTGTGCTGCCGCTGCTTTCGCCTGTGTAAACCTTTTTCCAGTTGTCGCCGTCCATACTTGTATAAACATCAAAATAGGATATTCTGGCATCGCCCTTGAAGAAAGCAAGGCTTACATATGAAACCTCTTTTTCCTCACTAAGCTTAAACTGAATATACTGTCCTGAACCTTGTGCAGACCAGCGTGTTTCAAGATTTCCGTCGATTGCATTTTCCTTGCTGTTATCAAGCTCGGGCTCGGCACTTGCCTCTACACCTGTAATAACAAGCTTTTCTGCACCCAACACCTTTTCAAGGTCATAGATGGGCTTAATATAAACGGAATATGTACTGGTCGCTTCCCCGTTGTCCGCTGTGATAAATACAGCACCGGGATATTCTTCGGGATATTCTACAGAAACTGTCGTATTTTCATCGGCAGTTGCTGTAACATTAAGTGCAGAAACCTCGTCACCCTCCATAGATACGGTGTAGTTTCTCTTTGTAGCACTGAATGTCTCTACCTCTTCGCCGTTAAGCGAGATAGAATTTACTACAGGCTTCTGTGCAAGCCATTCTTCTTTAATTTCACCAAGCTTCCACGCATTCATAGGTGTTACCTCGGCAAAATACTGCTCGGGTACATTCTGACCTTTAAGGAAATGCTGAAATTCTACCGCAACAGTTTCTTCTGTTACATTTTCAAGGTGAATTACAAGCTTCTTTGCAAATGCATCTGAATCAGATACCTGATAGTAAGGTGTACCGTCGTAAGGCATACATTCTCTTACTTCAAATACAGCGTTATTGTCTGTAAGCAGTCTTACGATTACCTTGTCTGTATCAAGCGTAAGTATAGCTGCTTTTCCACCATCAAGGATTTCAATATCAGCCTCTGTATGCATCTGCCAGTAAGCCTCGGCAGCCTTTGAAGCTGATAATTCATCCTGTACTAAAAATACACTCTTGGCTTCTGTTGCAAAAATACCACGCTTGAATTTGGAAAGCTTGCCTACATACGCATCTGTAATATCTGCGATTGCGTAGCCCTCGTAATCGTTTGAGTCGAAACGTGTAATATATGTAAACGCTGAAGTATTCTGTGTGTAGTTACTGTCAGGATTTACAACGTAGGTATTATGTCCCTGTGCACTGTAGCGGTAACGGAACAAACCACCTGTTTCTTCATATGTACCTGAACCTAAATCAAGTGCAAATCGTTTACCGTTCATATCAAGAACAAATGTGCCCGCATCAAGCTGCGGATGTCCCTGATTGTTGCGTCCTCCATGAAGTCCTATAAAGTTACCGCTTGATAAATCCCAGCTATTACGCATAGTCACAATCTCTGTATGGCGGTACATACTGTCAAGAGGACGTACGGCAGCCTCTGCAGCAGCCGATAAGGTTTCATCATAGTACATAATATCCATAAACGGATAATATGTACTGAAGCTTACGTTTTCCTTCATATCCTTGTACATTGCTAAAAGCTGTGCATCCCCAAATGCTTTGGTAGCTTAACTTATCCTTGTCCACAGCCAATGCTATTTTCGTAAATTTCCCATCGGGGAAAGGACTTAGAATGACCTCACCATTCACATCAATCATTTGCCTTGATTCATTGATTGTGAAGAGTGCGGTGTTAGTATTGTTTATCCGCATTGCAAGTGTAATTTTGCAATCACTGTGGTCATCTGTACGGAAATTACCCTCTATCACAAAGGATTCCGGCATGGAATTGTCGTTATCCTTCTGTATGAAAGGGCCACCCGGAGTGCCGTAAATAGGAACAATTTTAAGGCATTTCCCCTCACTTTCAGGATTCTTTTCAATTCTGATTTCATTACCGTCAGGCTGCACCGTTTCCCAACCTGTCAGCGATGAAACAAGTCCCTCTTTTTCTCCGTCAAACTGCGAATAAAGGTATATCTGTGCGCTCTCTGTCGCATAAGCAGTAGGAATTACAGATAAGACCATCAAGGCAATAAGCAGCAATGATATTATTTTTTTACTCACATAGCTACCTCCTTACTAAAAAATTGTGTCAGCGATTATTAAATGCATCATATGCCTTCTGCTTAATTTTAATAGCTTCATCAATTTTCATTTCCTTAAGTCTGCTGATAAAGCTGTCAAATGTATCAAGGCTTTCAATACCCATGATATATTTTGTAGTTTTTTCATTTACAAGACTCTTGATATCGGTCATAATAGCTGAAAATGCACTATTGTCCTCTGCCGACATAGCTGTAATACCACTTACGTAGTGAGCCTGTGCATTTGTATTTACCCATACATCAACTGCTTCCTGCTGTGCTGCATAAGGATACTGCTGTTTAAAGAAGTGCTTGTTCATTTTGCAAGGTCCGGTATATGATGCATGGGTAAAACGAACAAGAGCTTCGTTTGATGTAAGTCCGTCGGGATTTTTCAATATTTTATCTGTATAAGTGGGGACTCCATCAATCATTTCGTATGTTTCGCCCTCTGTACCGAAGTTATAGAACATATGCCCTTCTTCGCTATAACCGTAGTCAAGGAATCTTGCTGCAAGCTCTGCTTTCCGGCTTGTTCCCGAAATCCACATTTTCGGCTCATAATATTTTGAATCCTTATAGCCAAATTCTGCAACATCGCCCTTTTTAAGTGTAGGATATGGTGCTGCTGCTAAACTGAATTTTTCATCATCTGTCTTTGCCGACAGCCATCTTCCGATTGATGAGCCGATAAGTCCGAACGAAGCACCGGCTTCACCGTTTAACATCTTGCTGCTTAATTCATCACCCTTTGCAGAAGCAAAGTTTTTATCAAGCAAGCCTTCCTTATACCACTGATTCATTGTCTGCAAAAATTCTTTATATCCATCTTCAAGCGGTCCGTATTTTATAACGCCGTTATCGGCAAAGAAATCCATCTTTGTTCCAAATGCGCCCGAGAAAGCACCTGCCGTACCAAAAACGGTTTCCACACCGCTGTCAGCACCTGCAAACGAGAATGGGTTTTCAATTCCGTTATTCTTGAATACTGTCAAAACATTGTGCCATTCATCAATAGTCTCGGGAATACTGAGACCGAAATCCTTTAATAAATCGTCACGTATAATCAGCCCCACGAAGGACATCATAAATTCCTCTTCAGCAAAGGCTGAGAATCCGTAATAACGGCCTGAATTTGATACAACCGATTTTTTGAGTTCTTTATCATTTTGAATCTCTTTCCAGAAATTCGGTGCATAATCCTTTAAGAAATCCTCACTAAGTTCACGAACATAACCGCCGTCAATAAGTCCGTCTACACCCTCTGATGTGTCAGAAAGAGTTTTTTCAACAATATCCGGAAGCTCCCCAGATGCAAGCATAATATTGAATTTCTCTTTCTCCTGCCCAAGCGGTGGGTGAACATACGTCGCCTTTATACCTGTACGCTTAAAAAGCTCCTGTGTAAAGGGCAGCTCGTCCTCCGTAGAAACCTGATTTGCAACACCTGCATTTATTGCTTTCCATATTGTCAGTGTTTCATCGGTTTCAATAGGATATGTAATCTCTCCCTTTTCCAAATCTGAGGTAAGACTTTCCCCTCCCGTCTTTTCGCCGTTGCAGCCTGCCAGCATACTAAGAACAAGCAGCATACAAAGTAGCACCGTTGTTTTTCTTTTTGCAAAAACCTTTGTCGTCATAAATTTCTCCTCCTTTTTAATTGTTTAGATTTATATTTTCAATTATTCTTTTACCGAGCCAAGCATAACACCTGTTACAAAGTAACGCTGCAAAAACGGATACAGTACCAGAATTGGCAACGTAGAAACAATAATTGTGGCATACTGTATTGAAAGACCTACACCCTGCACATCCTCCAGACTTGCACCTGATGACATTGAGGACAAATCATTTGTAATCAGGATTTCACGAAGTACAAGCTGAATGGGATATTTATGTCTGTCATTAAGATAGATTGCCGCATTAAACCATGAGTTCCAGTGTGTAACGGCATAATACAAGCAAACCACCGCAAGCGATGCCTTGGTAAGAGGCAAATAAACATTTTTAAGAATACTCAGGTCATTTGCTCCGTCAATCTTTGCAGCTTCACACAATGAATATGGAACAGAAGCAAATCCTGTACGAAGAATAATCATATTATAGGTGTTTACCGCAGTAGGTAAAATAACTGCCCACAACGTGTTATCCAGATTCAATGATTTAACAGTTAAGTATGTAGGAATAAGTCCGCCCGAAAAGAACATCGTCACCATAAAAATAAATAAAACAAAGTTTTTAAAGTAGATATCCTTTCGTGCTAAAAAATAAGCACCCAACACCGTTAAGACCATATTAAAGAATAATCCGCCGGCAAGAACAATAAAGGTGTTTTTAAAGCCTATTAAAACCATTGGATTTTCTACAACCTTTTTGTATGCATTCAAGGTAAATTCAAGCGGATACCATAAAATCCCTCTGTGTGCCATAAGCTGATTTGAATCGCTCAGTGATGCCCAAAGGCAATACAAAAGCGGATATAAGCATGCGATTGACAGAGCAATCAGAATAATTAAATTTATACAACGGAATATTTTTTCTCCTTTGGAGATTTTCATACGTGACATATCAATTCCCCTTTACTTAATATAACAATTTACCACAATGAGTTCTCACTGAATTTTCTGCATAAGTAATTTGTACCTACTAAGAAAATGACATTTACTACGGAATTGAACAAGCCAACCGCAGTTGAAAAGCTGTAGTTTCTGTCTATCAAGCCTTTTTGATATACATAAGACGAAATAACTTCAGCTGTCGGCTTAGTCAAATCATTATAAAGCAAGATAATTTTCTCATATCCCACATTCAGTGCTTTTCCAAGCCTGAGAATTAAAGTTATTGTAATTATGGGTAAAAGCCCGGGAATCGTAACATGAAGTGTCTGCTTCCATCTGTTAGCGCCGTCAATTTCTGCCGCTTCATACAAATCATTACTGATAGAAGAAAGGGCAGATAAATAAATGATAGACTCCCAGCCCATCTCCTGCCATATTCCTGAAACAACATATATCGGCAGAAAGTATTTTGGCTGAAGAAGCATTGTTTCAGGTTCAGTCCCTGTTATTGCTGCAAAGAGCTGACTGATAATACCTGTGTTGCTTGTAAATGTACGAATCATACCGCAAATAACGACAAGAGATATGAAATGCGGCAGATATGTAACTGTCTGAACGACTTTTTTTACACTCCTTTGCTGCACCTCATTAATAAGCAATGCAAGTATTATCGGCATAGGAAACCCGAACAAAATATTTGTAAAGCTTATCTTTATCGTATTCCACAGAATTTGTGTAAAATATGTTCCTGTGAAAAAGTCCGTAAAATGCTTAAAGCCTATCCATTCACTGGAAAAAATATTTTCACAAAAGCTGTTACCAAGCACCTGTCTGTAATTCTGAAAAGAAATCAGAAGCCCTGACATCGGAACATAGCAGAAAATTATGTAATAAGCTAAAACCGGTAAGACCAACAAATACATCATCCAATTTTTTCTGAAATCATTTTTCAGAATTTTTACCAGACAGTCTTTCTTTTTTGTCACAGGTCCGGTAGTTGTTTTCTTCATCGAATCGTTCACAATAGTATACCTCCATTTAGTTAAAATAATTTCTCATCGCAATTCCGCCGGCATAACCGTCGTATTCCTTCAGGAAAAACTGTGCATTTTTATACATGGAAAGTGCAATCTCATCACCATTGAAGCATAGTGTAATTGTAAGATTTCCCACATACATATCAATTATATTACATCGTATTACAAATTTGTTTTCCTCTACCCATGCGCCGCTGTTCACACTGCGGAATTCCCGGTTCGCACTCTCACCAAGTATCTCACCGTTAAAATGCTTTTCAGGAAATTTATCACATATACATTTACCTATTCCAAATAAAATTGTTTTCTTTCCCCTGCTGTTACAATAGCTTAAGCTTCCACAGTCTTTTTCCAGATGCAATGAAATTTCACTGATTTGCATTGGATTATCATTCATCTTAAAAGTAATGTCATTTATTTCACGCACTATGTCACTTACTGTATTGCCTTGAACAGGAGCAATCTTCAAATTGCTGCATCTTTTTACAAGGCTCTCATACGCATTTGCATCATCCTCGGGTTGATTTTTCAAATTGTCAACTATTTCATCCCATAAAATATTAAATATCTTTCTTGACCCGTCACCGTGACGCCCCTGAGTATCCGCATTGCAAACAAAGATAAAATCATATTTCGGTATACATACCGCAAGCTGACTTGCTGCACCCAGCATACAAAATGCTTCGTCCTTTAATATCCAGAACTGATATCCATATCCACAGTGCCACGGGTTATTTTCACCATCGGTATTATTATCAACCTGCCTTGTGGTTGCCGCAGTAACATATTCCTCGGAAATCATCTGCTTGTCGTTCCATCTGCCCTTATTAAGAAGAAGCAATGCAAATTTTGCAAAATCTCTCATGCTAAGAAGAATTCCCGAACCTGCCCACGATTCTTTATCAGGACCTAAAATGCAGCGTGACTCTTTTGCAAAGCCCATTTCATCAAGCATTTCTTCACGCAGAAATTCATAAAAATGCTTACCTGTAACACGTCTTACGATAGCACCTAAAACGTATGAGCCACAGCTGTCATAATTATAAATTGTTCCCGAAGGATGATTAGCAGGTGTATAAAAATATGATGCCAGCCAATCCTTTCCACAAATATCAGGGTCTCCATATGTTGATTCACTGTACGGGGTAGACATTCTCAGTAAATCCTGTACGGTAGCTTCTGCTACATACGGATGAAGTTTTTCTGAATCTATCAAATCGGGAAAAAACTTAATTATTTTATCATCAAAAGATAAAAGACCTTTATCAATTAAGAGACCTATGCTTATTGAAACAAACGATTTTGTCGAAGAATAAAGTCTGTGAAGTTCGTTCTTTTTCACCGGTTCCCAATATGCTTCACAAATTACTTTTTGATTCTTTATCATCATACAGCTATGTAAGCAAATATTGTTTTTTTCAACACTATCTATAAACTTCTCAATCCAGCGTGAGGAAACACCGGTTTCCTCACACTTCACCGTATTAAACAGATTCATAATGTCTCAACACGCTCCAATTCTTTTTTAAGCGCACCTTTTTATTGTGCAGTTCAAAAAACACTTTTTATCCTAATAATACATTTTAAGCATACCATAGCGCTCCATAATAATTCTATCAATTTCTTCATAAGAAATATAAATATCCAAATATCCGCCACAATTTCTGTATCATTTTTCCATGAAAAAATGTAAATTTCCAAATATTGCACTTGTCTTTTTACTTTGATTATGTTAATATGTATGCAACTCATCTAAAACAAACGGAAGGAGACTATAGTGTGATATCCCTCGAAATGATAAACCCACATATGCGCTTTGCCAGAGAGCTTTTGTTCTATTTCAGACAAAGCGTAAGCTCAATATGTCTCGACTGTCGTCTTTTTTACATACAGAAAGGAAACGGCTCAATTAAAATCAACGATACTCAATATGATTTTTCTGCCGGCACAATCATCTACCTGCCACCAACTACAAAATATTTTTTTACATTTGAAAACTATAATGATATTTCGATGCTGGTATTCAATTTTGACCTTACAAAAAAATATTCACACATCACCAAGTCAATCGGCTCCATTCTTGAAGGAGAATACGATGAAAATGTGAACTTCGAATTTGAAATTCCGGCTGAATTTGAAAAACCGATTATTCTTTTCAATACACCACAGTTTTTTAACCCTCTCAGTCAATGCATAAATATTTTTTTCAACCGAGAACCGTTTTTCGATGTAATTGTCTCGGCAAAATTCAAGCTAGCATTAATAGAATTATTGAAGGAATCTCCGCAATTTAGCTATAACAGTCTTGTTTTACAGGTTATTGATTATATTCATACCAAGTGTAATTTATCCTTTGTCACACCAAACGAAATTGCAGAGCATTTTAATTATCACCCCTATTACCTTAGCCAGATTATGAAAAAAAATGTAGGCAAGACCTTGCAGCAGTATCTTACCCATCATCGAATAAAAACGGCAAAAATTTACCTAACTACTTCAAATTTAGATATCAGTTTTATTGGCGGTCATGTAGGTTTTAATTCAACAGCATACTTCATAAAAGTATTTAAAGAAACCACAGGGCAAACCCCTATGCAATACCGTAAAAGTCACACATATTTTTAGGCTTAAAATGTCAATAATATTTCATGATACTCAGTCAAATGTTAGTCAAAAGTCAGTCAAATGGCAAAATCGCAAAATAAAAAAGCGCATAAAAAAGTGTGACTAAACATCACACTCCAACACCCCCTATCCCCTCATTGCAGAAAAATGAAGGCTATGACTTGACCGATCCACTGAATATTGATAAAATAGTAATAAACTTAAATAAAGCTTTTAAAGACTTCCGGACAAAGGTTCGGAAGTCTTTTTATAATACTTTCTTCCATTCCCCACGTTGAATGGATTCTATTGACAAATATATTTGATTTTGATAACATAAAGTCGTATTATGACTAGGAGGTATAAAAATGAAAAAAGTAATTTCTTTATTTATGACAGTTGTTATTATAAGTTTATTTCCCATCTGTACCGGAGCATACCATGTGGGCGATGTGATAGGTTATGCTCTTACCACAGATATCGTCGCAACTATTAACGGTTATGATATTCCATCATATAACGTTGACGGATATACATATATAGTGGCAGAAGATTTGCAGTACTACGGTTTTACAGTGTTTTATGATAATTCAATCCGTTCGCTTTTTATAAGCAGAGATCCCTCGCAGATATATGTCAGCAAAGAGTATAAAAAACCCTATGTGCCATCAGAAAAGGTAGGAATCCCAGAACGTAAAATATTGTACACTGATATAGTTACATATCTTGACGGAAACTATGTTCCCACCTACAATATAGATGGACAGACAATTATACGTTTTGATGCACTTTCTGCATATGGCGGAGTATCTTATGATAATAACAAGCGGGAAATCTCTCTTTCTATTCCAGAGATGGCTTCAAACCCAAATCCTAATCGAATATTGTCCAAGTCTGAATTTTTAGATAGGGTTTCCGGATGGTGGGTTGACCTGAGCAGTTGTAGTCCAATTCCATGGAATGATGGTTGTAGTTTGGACTATATAAGATTTGTTACAAACAAAATGGAGATTGGATCCACATACTCAGAATTTTACGATTACGAGCTGGAAGATTTGGCATTTATGGGCGACAACACTTATGACGCGTTATTTTATTCTCCCGGCTATTGGTACGGTGACGAATACTTTGCCCCTGAATACGGTAATGCTACGATAATTTATGATGGTGGAGACAAGATTACAATAAACTTTGACGGAGTAACGTGGTATACCTATACGTTTATCGGAACAAGTCATGACTATGAATCAATTCAGCGTCACCCCTTGGTGGTTGATGCAGCAAGAAGATAATCTAAAACTAAAAAAGAATCTCACTGTTATCCCTCCATCGCGTTCTACCCGAGCTTAAAACTGACAAATCTTGCTTGCGGCAAAAAACTCAACTTTCTATATGCCCTAAAGAACACACCACGGGGTAATACCTCTGTGGTGTGTTTGAAGTTTAAAATACTCCATAAAAGCTATCACGTTTCACAAATAATTTAAATTTATTATTGAATTAATTCATATTTGGCGTATAATATAGATATAGACAAAGATTGGAAAGGACAGGAAATTATGGAAAAAAAGCTTCTTCTTATTTATAATCCTGTAAGTGGAAAAGCTCAGATAAGAACCCACCTTGCCGATATTATCGACATATATTCAGCTAACAATTTCTCCGTAACGGTGTATCCTACAAAAGCAAAATATGACGGCTTCGAATATATAAAAAAACACGCTGTTGCATACGATATACTTTCTGTATGCGGCGGTGACGGAATGCTTAATGAAGCAGTAAGTGCACTTATGACAATAGAAGCTTCGCTACGTCCCTCGCTTGCATATTTACCTTCAGGAAGCACCAATGACTTTGCCGGCACTGTAGGTCTTCCTTTGGATGTTCGCCACGCAGCCAAGATGGCAGTTGAAGGGAAGCCGTTTTTCTGCGATGCCGGACAACTTAACGATAAATATTTTGCATATGTGGCAGCATTCGGGGCATTTACATCTGTATCATACGATACTTCACAGGAATTTAAAAATATTTTCGGACACACAGCATACATTATCGAAGCAATCAGAAGTTTACCCGGAATAAAGCCCATAAATATGAAAATAACTTTTGACAACAACGTTATAGAAGATGATTTCATTCTTGGAATGGTTACAAATACCCTTCAGGTTGGAGGAATGAATCTTAAAATCGGCACAGCAATTTCTCTCAATGACGGTCTTTTCGAAATTCTTCTTGTCAAAAAACCTCAGACCGCCATAGGTTATCAAAATCTTATTTCCGCATTTCTTTCTCAAAGCTTTGACAAAACTCAGGATATCATAAGACTTAAGGCTTCTAAAATTATATTTGAAAGCCCATCTCCTGTTGCTTGGACAGTAGACGGGGAATTTGGCGGTGAAACTGAAATTGCAAACATATCAAATCATTCACGTGCATTTTCAGTTATAATTTAATTTTATACATTTTTCCATATCATTCCGGTAACAGAACAGGCAATGGTAGAAATCTATTTGTCTATCTACTTGAAACTTTTGTTTTTATATGATATGATATAATATAATACGAAAGGGAGTGAGATTGTGCATCTTCAGGAATCAGCCGAAATGTATCTTGAAACAATATATGTTTTATCGCAAAAATCAAAACATGTAAGAAGTATTGACGTTGCTGAATATATGGGGTATTCCAAGCCAAGCGTAAGCCGTGCGGTAGGGCTTCTTAAAAATGGTGGATATCTGGTAATGGCAGAAGATGGTTGTCTTTCTCTCACGGAAGATGGAAAAAAAGCCGCAAACAAAATTTTCGAACGACACACTGTTCTTTCAAACTTCCTTGCAAAAATTGGTGTCAGCGATGAAATTGCCGCGACAGATGCCTGCAAAATAGAACACGTTATTTCTGACGAAACGCTTATGGCAATAAAAGATTATTTCAAACTATAAAAATAAAGTGTGCCGTAATCCCTTCGTTTCGTATACGCAAAGCACAAAGTATCACGCGTATTAATTAATACGGTTTTCCATAAGGTAGAGGAGGTGTAAAAAAACTCGTTTTTTTACACCTCCTGTTTTTTGGGGATAGGAAAAAATGCTTCAGAACGGACAAACTGAGCTGTAAATCCCTGTACACAGGGATTTACAGGTTAGCGTGACAGTAGTTATCCGAACCTCGTTTTTTACTTTCTCTTTTTC
>JAZPYX010000071.1:0-2435 GCA_045544395.1 Clostridia bacterium | reverse complement strand
AAGACCGCTTGGCCTCCGACTTGTATGCTTTATTTTTTCATTAAATACTATTCACAACTGAATAGATACGCGGAGGTGAACGGCTGAATGGCGTATATGCACGACATCAGATGTCCTTGCTGCACCAGGAAGCTTATGTGTAAACGTACTGAACAAAATGAAATCATTTCTGTTTCGGTAGTCGCCGATCCGCAGAACCAATCACAATATGATACCGTGACTCGTTGTCCGTCTTGCAAGACGTACGTAGGTTTTACGGTTAAAGTAAATAACTGACGTTTGTACGAGCAAACATCCCGGCAACGATAGGTATTTGAATCCTACGGATCGAGGTTAAATGCCGACAAATATAGCTTAACCTCTGTATTTGCCGGCATTTTTTATTGCCGTTTTTTCGGTTAAGCGGAAAGCGGATAATAATGTATTCAAGTACAGCGATCCCGTCAAGCCTTTTTGGCTCTATTGAGGTTTGGTATTGATTTGGCTTAAAAAATACAAAAGTGCGATATAATCGGGAATTATGATGAATATATATTCATTTGACGGGCGGACGAAAGGCGTATATTGTGTCGTTTAAGATACCGTGATAGATTGTTTGTGTGTTTGCAATAATGTTTGTATATCATCATTTTAGTCATCAAAGCCTTAATCAAATCCATTCTCTGCTTCGGCGAAATTCAAAAGTTTAATAAAGCATACTCACATAATAAAATGCCCTCCTATGTGTTGTGCCCCAAATTGTACGGACAGCACAAAAAGCCCCCCTATGGTAGGTAATATTAAATTTTAAGCAACATACTGACTTCGTTTTTCAAGCGGAGTCAGTTTTGTTTTGGTTTGAATACGTTCGTTGTTGTAGAAACGAATGTATTCACCTATGAGGAGGCGCGCCTCCTCATAGGTTTTCAGCTTCGCACGGTAAATGCACTCGGTTTTGAGAATCGAGAAGAAATTTTCCGCCATAGCGTTATCATAAGGATTTCCCTTACTTGACATTGATGGCGTAATGTTGTAAGATTGAGTAAGCTTGAAATATCCGTGCGAGGTATATTGAAAGCCTTGGTCACTGTGGAGTTGCAGCTCCGCAGTGACTTTTTCTTTTCGCTTGGCTGCTTTTATGGTGTCCAACACGAGATTAACCGTTTGCTGTGTTCCGGTCTTGTATGCAACTATGCTATTATCATACAAATCTCGGATGATAGAAAGATACAGAACCCCTTGTTTCGTGTGTATATACGAAATATCCGTTGCCCACTTTTGATTTGGTCTGTCTGCTTTGAAGTTCTGCTTCCAAAGGTTATTGTATTTATGTAGATGTTCGCCGTATTTGTAGAATCTGCGTCTTCTGATGACTGATAGCAAATTGTACTTTTTCATGATTCTCAGGACTGTTTTTGGGTTTTTATGTATACCGTTACGTTCTAACCAAATGTGTACTCGGCGGTATCCGTAGGTCTTTCCGCATTTGTCCTGACACTCTCTTATTCTATCAGCAAGAGGCAGATCCTTTGCCGGGATCTCCATTCTTTTGACATAGTCGTAGTAGCCGCTCCTTGACACATTGAAGAACCGACACATCTCGCTGATTGAGTATTTATCCTTATGACGATAGATTGCCATATACTTTACGCTTGTTCTCACTTCCTTTCTGTGAGCGAGAGAAAATCCCGCATTAGTTCGTTTTCCATTTCCAAACGCTTAATATGCCGTTCTTTAGCTGCAAGTTGATATTGTAGTTGTGTCAGTTTGCTTAATTGCTGAATTGATGGCGGCAATATTGTCCCATCTTTGTGCGGTCTGCCTTGATGTTTTAATTGCACGCCTGCAGTCATCTTTCGTTGGTTTCTATTGTATCTGTGGAAAAAGGTGTGTATTTTCTCGTAGGGAAAACCTAACCGTTCACCTATTTCTCGTTGCGTTAAGCCCTCTGATTTTAATTCTAATATTTCTCTTTCGTACTGTTTAATGTGGCGATATTCTCTTGGCATAAAAATTCCCTCCTATGGTTTTTCTAATTATACCATAGGAGGGTGTTTTTTGTCATTGTCCGTTTTTAACGGTTCGGTTCAATGCAAAGGAGGGCATGATTTGTTTTGATGGGAACTGCATTTATGAGTTGTTTGATTCATCAACCAAATCGGATGAATCAAAGGGGAGTTCTTGCGTATAGTACTTTCCGATAAAAGCTTCGAATTGTTCCTTATCAAGAATGAAATATCCGTTGTGTGACCTTGGTGAATCTTTATAACACTTACGCTGCGCATTATAATTTATATATTCATAATTGCCATTTATATATAACACCTTTATAGCAATCATGTTTGGCTCTATCGTTTCTGGGTCATTAAAAATTTCTTTACAATGAATTTCTGAAAATTTTTGTAAGAACAAATGTGTATTTTCGATGAGCGATATAACGTTTTCTTTGAAGCAAT
>JAZPYX010000070.1:0-46655 GCA_045544395.1 Clostridia bacterium | reverse complement strand
CAAAAAGGCACAAAAACGAAGAAAAATCGAATAAAATGAGATTTTTCAACAAAATAAGATAATTCTATGATTTAGAAACTGTCTATATTTCGTATTATTATTGCCTTTTTGCGGTCTGGACTTTTTTTTACATCCCCTTTTGTTATGTAAGCGTTAAATATTGCACACCCGAACCAAAATTAATACTTTTGAACCAAAACAGGACGCCGATTGGCGTCCTTAACTTTTACGTATGTTTTCTGGTATCTTATCGCAATAGCTGTTATGAAATACAAAAATTGCATCATCTGTAGAAGAACATTCAAAGAAACCCTCTAAAATAGAAACAAGACTTGAAATTTGTAAAGAGGAGTGGTAAAATCAACAAGGATTATGAATTGGAGGAATTACTGTGGATTCGATAAAAATTAACTGCAAACATGCAGGATTGTCCCTTCTCAACTTTATAAAATGGATTCTGGCGGCAGCACTTGTGGGAAGTATCGGTGCAATAATCGGTGGAAGCTTTCATATTTTGCTTGACTATGTGACAGAGCTTCGCGAAAGCAACCCCAATGTAATATTTATGCTTCCTGTAATTGGGGTAATAATTGCGGCTATATACCATGCTTTTCGTAAAAGCGGAAACCTCGACACAAACCGTGTTATAGAAGCAGTATATACAGAGGACAAGGTGCCGCTTATTCTTACTCCTCTTATATTTATAAGCACAACGCTTACACACCTTTTTGGTGGTTCTGCCGGAAGAGAGGGTGCTGCATTACAGCTTGGCGGAAGCATCGGATATAATGTTGGTAAATGTTTGAGACTTAATAGCGATGATTTACATACAATTGTTATGGCAGGTATGTCTGCAGTATTTACTGCTCTTTTCGGGACACCGATAACTGCAGCGGTATTTGCTATAGAAGTTGCAACTGTAGGAAGAATGTACTACAGAGCAATGGTTCCCTGTATAGTATCGTCTCTTACTTCTTATGGAATTGCCCTTTGTATGGGAATAAGTCCCGTAAGATTTGCAGTGGATTTCGGTACTGTTAACGTGAAAACGTATATCCTCGCAGGAGTGCTTGCACTTCTTTGTGCACTTGTCGGTATACTTTTCTGTACAGGTATGCAGAAAATAAAAAGGCTTCTTACAGTGGCCTTCAGAAATGTATGGTTAAGGGCTTTTGTCGGTGGTGTACTGATAGTAATTTTTACTCTTTTACTGAGAACGAATGATTACAACGGTGCAGGCATGCACATTATAGAAAAGGCAATGCAGGGCGATGCCGTGTGGTATGCATTTATTATTAAAATCCTTTTTACGGCAATTACACTGGGTGCAGGATTTAAAGGCGGAGAAATTGTGCCGGCATTCTTTGTAGGATCAACCTTCGGTTGTGTCGTTGGCGGTATTCTTGGCATTTCTCCGGCAGTTGGTGCGGCAATCGGCTTTGTTGCTCTTTTTTGTAGTAGTGTAAATTGTCCCATTGCATCGGCATTTCTTGCGATTGAAGTTTTTGGCGGAGAAGGAATTGGCATATTTTTGCTTGTATGTGCTATAAGCTTTATGATGTCGGGCAATCATAGTCTGTACAGAAGTCAGCGGGTTGAATTATGACCTATTATGTCTATATGATGCGGTGCAGTGACAACTCACTGTATACAGGAATTACCACTGACCTTGAAAGACGTTTTTCGGAGCATATTAATAAAAACGGCGTCGGTGCAAAGTACACCCGTGCAAAATCAGTTGTGTCTGTTGCTTGTGTCTGGGTAACCGACAGCGGAAGAAGCGAGGCCTCAAAGCTTGAAGCAAAGCTTAAAAAGCTCACTAAAGCAAAAAAGGAGCTTCTTTGTAAAGCCCCTGAAAGACTGTATGAATTTTGTGACTGCGAAGAAGTATTTATTTGTGTGGACACAGAAAAAAATCGAAATGCGAAGTTCGAAATTCGAAATTAATGTGGGTATTCGCTGCGGCGAATACCTTTTTTTGCTTTATAGGAATTTGCGTCAAATTAAGACGCAGGAAACAGTGTCTGCACTTTTGTGGGGGTGCGACACGGGTGAAGCGGCACGCTTCTTTTTTGATAAAAGAGCTCGCTTCTTTTTTAATTTATACCTTAATAGTGGGTAATAAATTAATCTAAAAGGAATAGAGATGATTACAAAAATAAATATGACAGGAAAAAATAACCTTTTTAATATTCTTAAATAATAATACTTTTTTTCTATTATTACGATAGGTTTATATTCACCGCAACCTTCGCATAAATCATCGTATTTAGATATTATATATTTTTCCTTTTGAGCATTTTCATCAAAAAGTTTTTTCCAACAGGCAAAACAAAATTCAGCCATGATATCCTCCTAAAAACACGAACAATCGTTGGTATATTTCAAATTATAATTTATTATACTTACTTTGTCAAGAACAATTGTAGGTGATGAATTATGAAAGAGATACTTTCTCAAAGATTGCGCGCATGCAGGAATGCTAAAGGATATACCCAATGTCAGGTTGCAATATATTGTGATATAACTGAAAAGACATATCAAAATTATGAACTGATGACAAGAGAACCCAAAATTGAAATTCTAATAAAGATAGCGGATTTATTTGATGTGTCTATAGATTATTTGGTAGGGAGAACTGATGTTAAATAATTAAAGGCTGGAAAACCAAGTTTTCCAGCCTTTGTCATTTGCTGCCTGGGCATTTTTATTTTTGTATAGAGCAATAAATTATGAATGATTAACGCAGGTGACATACTGCCTCCTGCTTTTCGCTGATAGGAAGCATAGTAAAACCTTCCTCGGTCAGGTAGTCAAGCACGTACGGTAAAAGCTTTGCAGTGCTTTTCCTGTCGTGAAAAAGTATGACGGGTATTGTTTTACATTTTTTTAAGTCACGTTTCAGGTTTTCCAGTACCTTGTCGGGTATTATTTTTCCCACACTGTCGCGTGGGTCTACATTCCAGTCCCATATGATATATCCTTTTTCCAGAAGTTTTTCCGCCTGGGTTTCCGTCAGGCGATAGCTTGAACCGAAAGGGACACGTACAAGTCTGGATTTTTTTCCAGTTAAATTTTCAAGGGTCAGGTTTGTTTTCTCCATTTCTTCAAGAGGAGACGTTTCGGTTTCATATATTTTTTCGCTATGACTTATTCCGTGAAGTCCTACTGCGTTTCCTTTCTGAATAATCTCTTTCACATAATCAGGATACAGAACAATTCTTTCTTCAAGCATAAAAAAGGTTGCTTTAGCATTATACTTATCAAGGGTTTCCACAATAGAAGGCGTATTAAGGGTAGGGCCGTCATCAAATGTTATGTAAACGGCTTTTCCGCTGTCTTTGGCAAAAACATGCTGCAAAAAAAGCACAAGAGGAAGGATAAGTACAATTATCCCTATTATATAAAAAATCCATTTCTTATTCATATAAAAACCTCCCCTTTTTAAATGGTATGGGAAGGTTTTTATAATTATGCTTCAATTGTTACTGCGTGAGATATGGAAGGAATACTTTCCCCCTGAAACGTAGCCGTGGGGCTCATTAATGCCCCCGTTGCAGCAAAAAGAACTCTTTTCAGATTTCCTTTTTTCATTTCAGGAAGAACATATCCGCAAAGGATTGATGCTGCACATCCGCATCCGCTTCCGCCTGCGTGGGTGTCCTGGTTTTCTTTATCAAA
Organism: Clostridia bacterium; assembly: GCA_045544395.1. Classification (GTDB taxonomy): domain Bacteria; phylum Bacillota; class Clostridia; order UMGS1883; family UMGS1883; genus UMGS1883. The sequence goes on along the minus strand of JAZPYX010000070.1, from coordinate 42,974 downwards.
AATCATAGCACCGCAATCGTCATAGCATGGCATTTCGCCAACACCTTCTCTTACGCACAGCTCTTTTGCGATAGATTTTCCAATGATTCCAAGGTCCCCCGACAAAATCAGGTCATAATCAGACGGTTTTCTGTTTAAAGCCCTAAGATGTGTTATCAATGTATCCGTAAAGGCAGGTGCCATAGCCGCGCCCATATTTCCGATATCGGTTACACCAAGATCTATTACTTTTCCGCAGGTGACGGCGTGGATAAAAGGTGCAGTTTCGCTTTTTCCCACAACAACACTTCCGCTTCCCGTTACTGTCCATTGAGAGTTAGGGGTTCTTTGACCGCCATATTCAAGGGGTGTACGGAATTGTTTTTCGGCACTGCAGAAGTGACTGCTTGTAGAGCAAAGAACTCTTTCTGCCCCACCACCGCTTGTTATCAGCGAACCCAGAACAAGGCTTTCTGCCATAGTTGAACAAGCACCGTATACGCCAAAAAACGGAATGTTCAGTTCTCTTAAAGCGTAGCCGGATGAAATACACTGATTAAGTAAATCACCGGCAATCACAAAATCAATGTCGCTGTTTTTAAAATTTCCTTTTTTGAGTGCCAGTGAAGCACTTCTTTTCAAAAGCTCGCTTTCCGCTTTTTCCCAGCTTGTTTGCCCGAAGTATTCGTCTTTCTCTACACTGTCAAAGCAGTGTCCGAATGGACCTTCCCCTTCTTTTTTGCCGGTTACTGCGGCAAAAGAAAGAATAGACGGTTTTTCGTCAAAAATAACTGTTCCGTTTCCAATGTTGTGCATTTTTTGTCTCCTATCTGAAAAAATAGTATAATAGTCCTGCTAAAAATGACGCTGTAGTTCCAAAAACTATCACAGGACCTGCAACGTCAAACATTTTGGCGGCAGTTCCCGGAACTATGCCCTCTGTTTTAAATTCCATTGCGGGCGAGGTAACAGCATTGGAAAACCCCGTTATGGGAACAAGCGTTCCTGCACCTGCGTATTTTCCTATTTTATCAAAAAAACCCAGTGCCGTAGCTACAGACGCTAAAAATATAAGTGTTATGCTTGTGGCAGTGCCGGCAAGGTCTGTGTTAAGTCCTGTCCACAGGAAAAAGTTTTTCAGTGCCTGTCCAAAGCTGCAAATAGCTCCGCCTGTAAAAAATGCACGCAAGGTATCTTTTAAAATAGGGGATTTTCCTTCGTGTCTCTTAACGATTTTAGAATACTCTTTTCTGGAAACCATAGAAAACCTTCCTTATATAAGTTTTGATGCACTGCTTATTCCCGTACTTCCTGCTATAAAAAATTTAAGGGCAAACAGTGATATAAATGCAAAAATAATAAAAAGTATTTTAAGCTTCAATTTCATGTTAATCATCCTCTCGCTATTAGTTTTTCCAAAAAAAAAGAAATTCTTCGTTTAAAAAGAATTTCTTTTTTGAAATAACTGGTATTTATTTTTTTATTATTTTGCCTATAATCGGCACAGACGCAAGCTCTTCGTCGGTAAATACCCTGAAAATGAAAATAAGTGCGAAATACACAATACCGGCAAAGATTATCGCAGAAATAGTTGCTATTGCATTTCCTGCAAAAGGCTTAAGCAGTGCGTGTGCACCAATTGCACAGCCACCCATTATAACAGATGCAAAAAACGGCTTCAGAAAGAATTTTCCTATTCCGAATTTTATAGGAAGGTTCTTTTTCAGAACATAAAAGCTTATAAGAAAAGCTATGGCCTGATAAACGACACTGCCTATCGGTGCCCCGTAAATATTTATTGCGGGAATAGGTACAAGTATAAGGTTTAAAATAAGCTTTACAATACCGCCTGCAATTACGCTGATTGCGGGAACGTATATCTTTCCCATCCCCTGAAGAGAGCCGTATATTGTCTGGCTCATTGCAGAGAAAAATATTGTTGGCGATATAAGAACAAAAAGAAGTGCTCCTTCACTTGCGTTGGGATAAATAAGCTTAAGTATGGGGTCTGCAAGAACCATATATCCCACGGTACACGGAAGTGCGACTACAATTGAAACCAAAAGTGAAAACGACGTTTTACTTCTTGCGGTGTCATAGTCATTTACGGCAAGTGCACCGGCAACTGTTGGTACAAGTACTGTTGCGAATGCCGTATTAAGTGCAAGGGGAAGATTAGTCAATACGTCAGTTTTACTCAGAATACCGCTGAGGCGTACCGCTTCGTCAGAAACAAGCTTTGCCGTGGCAAATTTCCCTGCCAGGGCAATATTAAGTCCGCGGATTACCGTAACTGTATCTACTACCCGGTTTAGAGATGAAACTATCGCACCAAGAGAAATCGGTGCAGCAACAAGCAAAATTATTTTTGCAATTTTAAATGCACTCCCCTTAGTGGAAGTTTCGGGGGCTGCAGCAATTTTTTCTTTTATATCCTTTTTGTTGGAGATATAGAAAATGAACAGATAAACAAGGCTGAGTGCAGTTGAAAGTGTCGTAGCAAGTGTTGCACCTGCTGCCATATATTCAGACTTTGCCCCTGCGATTGCCAGTACAATAAGGATTGTTGAAACGCTTTTTAAAAACTGTTCAAGCACCTGGCTGACATTTGTGGCCTTCATATTCTGCTGACCGGCAAAAAAGCCGCGGATAACACTTGATACAGAAACAAATACTATTGCAGGAGAAAGAACCTTTAACGTATATACAGATGGCGGTGCATCAAGAATAGTGGTTGCTATAAATTCTGCACCGAAAAACATTATTGCAGAGAAAAACAACCCTACAAAGAAAAACAGCCACATTGCAATACGGAAGATACGCATTGCACCTTTAAAATCGTTAAGGGCACATTTTTCTGATACAAGCTTTGATATAGCACTTGGTATACCTATGGAGCTTATGGAAAGAAGCAACGTATATATCTGATAACCGAAGTTATAGTAGCCGTTACCCATATCCCCGAAGCCGTCAATGTTTGTAATAACCATACGGTACGCAAATCCCAGAATTTTAACGGCAAGCTGGGCAAAAATAATTGTAAGTACATTCATTACAAACGATGGAGTTTTTTTCGATTTATCCATTTTATCAGAAACCTTTCTCAGCGAACAACTTCCTCCGCTGTTTTGTACACCGCACGTTCACCGCCAATGAGACGGGGGCGGGTTTTTGCACAAATAATGGGTGCTTCACCAATTTTTTTTACGGAAAGACGAACGGGAACACACACTCTTTTAAGATGCATGCCGATAAGCGTACCGCCTATATCAATGCCTGCATGTGCCTGGATATAGTCAACAAGCACCGGGTCTTTATATGCTCTGTAAGCGTTTGTTGCAAAAGAACCGCCGGCCTTTGGCATAGGTACGGCAGAAACTTCCTCAAGGAAGTATTTGTCCATACATTCACGTTCTATAACAAGGCTGCGGTTAAGATGCTCACAGCACTGTGCCGCAAGGTAGATACCTTTTTCTGAAAGAACTTCGTAAATTCCTTCAAATACAGCACCGCCAACCTCAAAATTGGAGCCTGTGCCTATTTTTTCACCGCATACCTCGCTGGAGGAACAGCCCACAACAAAAATATCACCTTTTTTAAGCTTTGCTGCTTCACAAAGCTCAATCGCTGCCTGTCTGGCATCATTTTTTATTTCTGTAAACATATATATTCAGAACCTTTCGTTAATTTCACCTAATTATACACCTTATTTTTAAAAAAGGCAACAATTATTATTTTAACAATTGCCCGGTAATATCGGAAAGTTTGGTGCATATAATTTCATGAGGTGATTTTATGCAAGAAGAACAGTGTATGTGTTACATAACCTACGCAGTACCGAAAAATATGCTTCCGCAGTTTGTCGGTATGCAAGTGCCTGAATCGCAGCCGTCGTTGTATCCGCCGGAATTTGTCCCCGAATGGTATAGACGCAGTTCCTTCCCAGAAGATGATACGGAGGATTAAAAACGCCCAGAACGCAAAGAACAGAAGCATTTTTTTACCCTCATTTTAATTAAAGCGGTAACAACTTTACTTTTATTGTCTATTGTAGAAATCCGCAAAGCGAATTTCAGATTTTATGTCCTTTGCTACGAACAAACTTCACCTCTCGGCGTATCTATATACGCCTTCGGGTAACCCCCTGCGGGGTTCAGTTTGTCCGTTCTGAACGTTTTTTCTTCCTCCTGAAAAGATGATACGGAGGATTAAAAACGCCCAGAACGCAAAGAACAAAAGGATTTTTTCCTATCCCCCACTTTTAAATACATTATTTATTTTCCTCAATAAATTCCGACAATATCTTTGCTGCACTTCTTACAAATGCAAGGCAAGGGCGTTTCTCGTAATATTCGGGATTTCTTGGTGAAGGCTCCGGCTTTTCTGCACCGTCAACACCTAGTAATTCCCGACAGATAATAGTTTTGTATTCATTTTTAAACTCGTTTGCAAGAGCTTGTACACGTGAGTACAGCTCTTTTTTTTCATCATCAGCTTTTGCATCGTCATAGCCGTAGAGTGTGCCCAATACCATAAACATACCGCTTACTGCACCGCAAACCTCGCGGAGCCTTCCCATTCCACCTCCAAAAGCCGATGACATCTTAAGCGCCTGGCTTTCCGACATTTCCATTTCCTTGTGAAACGCAGCAAAAACTGCCTGTGCACAATTATATCCGTCTGTAAAATATTTTCCTGCAAGCTCTTCGTGCTTATTCATAAATAATCAACTCCTTAAAGCGAATTCTATCATATATTTGCCTTGTTGTAAATAGTGCCAACAAATTTCCCTTTCCCCTTGCATAAAAATAAAAAAAGTGCTATACTACCTACGTATCACTATAATATAAAGGGGAGGATTTTTGTGACAATAGTGCTCCTTACGGCACTAGGCGTTGGCGGTGCTACGCTTTTTGGTGCAATTATCGGGTTTATTTTTAAAAAAATATCTCACAAATTCACAGACATAACGTTATCCTTTGCAGCAGGGGTAATGCTTTGTGCTGCAGTGTTCGGATTAGTTCTTCCGGCTATTGAATACGGGGGAAAATTTCCTGTTGTTACGACAATTTCCGGAATTTTTTGTGGTGCCTTTATTCTTAACCTCATTGATAAGATGGTTCCCCACCTCCATTCAATGTCAGAAAACAGTCAGGATACAGCTAACGGAAAAAATAAAACGCTTAACAAGGTGCTTTTGTTTGTAATGGCAATCGGAATACACAATCTTCCCGAAGGCATTGCAGCCGGTGTAGGCTTTGGTACGGGGAACACTTCTGAAGCAATAACCATTGCTCTTGGTATTGCACTTCAGAACATTCCTGAAGGTATGGTTATTATCTCCCCGATGCTTGCAGCAGGTATGAGTAAAAGGCGTACCTTTATAATTGCGCTTCTCACAGGTCTTGTGGAGGTTGTGGGAACTTTCATCGGTTATTTCGCAGTAAGTATTTCCAATGCGATTTTACCATTTGCACTTGCTTTTGCCGGAGGTACAATGCTTTATATTATAAGCGACGAAATGATTCCGGAAACACATTCTCACGGAAGTGAACGCGGTGCAACCTATGCACTTTTAGTCGGATTTTGTCTGATGCTTATAATGGATTTCTATTTAGGATAGAATACATATACTCGCACTATAGAAAGGAGGCGGAAATATGAAGTACGTATGTGACGTTTGCGGTTATGTTTATGACGAAACAATCGGTGATCCCGATAACGGTGTAGCTGCAGGCACAGCATGGGAGGATGTTCCCGAAGATTGGGTTTGTCCTCTTTGCGGTGTAGGCAAGGACAGCTTCTCACAGGAATAATTCGGCTACACATTGGGGGGTGTGAAAATTTCTACACCCCCTGCAAATTAAAATACGGAGATGGTATTATGAAAATTACAGATAATATTTTTCACGTTGGTGTTAACGACTACAATATTGAGCTTTTTGAAGGTCAATACAAAGTGGAAAAAGGTATGGCGTATAATTCATACGTTATTTGCGACGAAAAAACAGCCGTTCTTGACACTGTTGAAAAAAGCTTCGGTGAAGAATGGCTTTCAAATATAGAAAATGTATTGAATGGAAAAACTCCCGATTTTCTTGTTGTGCATCACATGGAGCCAGACCATTCTGCAAATATTGACCGCTTTATGGACAAGTACCCTGAAGCAAAGATTGTTTCAAACCAGAAATCTTTTGTTATGATGAAGCAGTTTTTCGGAACAGATTTTTCTGACAGGCAGGTTGTTGTGGGAGAGGGGGATACTCTTTCTCTTGGTAAGCACTGCCTTACCTTTATTACTGCACCTATGGTACATTGGCCCGAAGTTGTTCTCAGCTATGAAAGCACAACAGAAACACTTTTTTCTGCCGATGCTTTCGGTAAATTCGGCACACGTGATGCTGAGGAAACCTGGGCTTGTGAAGCACGCCGTTACTATTTCGGTATTGTAGGTAAATACGGTATGCAGGTACAGGCACTTCTTAAGAAAGCATCAGCTCTTGGAATAAACAGAATTTGTCCCCTTCACGGACCGGTTCTTACAGAAAATCTTGACTATTATCTTGATTTATATAACACCTGGTCGTCCTACGGTGTCGAAAGCGATGGTATAGCAATCTTTTACACATCTGTTTACGGAAACACCGAAAAGGCTGTCCGCCTTCTTGAAAAAGAACTTAAAGAGAGCGGCTGCAATAAGGTAGTTGTGACAAATCTTGCACGGGAGGATATGCACGAAGCAGTTGAAGATGCATTCAGATACGGAAAAATCGTTCTGGCAACAACAACTTACAATAACGGCATTTTCCCCTTTATGAAAGAATTTATCGACCACCTTACAGAGCGTAATTATCAGAACCGAAAAATAGGTATTATAGAAAACGGTACCTGGGCTTTGGTTGCAGAAAAGAATATTAAGGCTATGCTTGAAAAATCAAAGGATATTACCTTTGCAGAAAATACAGTACACATTAAGTCTGCGGTAAACGATGCAAATATTTCCGAAATTAAGGCACTTGCAGAAGAGCTTGTTTAAAAGGGATGCTGAAAATGTTCTGACCATTCGTTGGTGGCAGAGCATAATGATTAAAGTTAAAAAACACAGTTTCAGCTGGAAGCGAGGTTTCAAAATGTTTGATTTAATAATTAAAAACGGATTTATTCTTGACGGAACGGGAAATGAAGGATATATTTCCGATATCGGTATCAAGGATGGAAAAATTGCAGAAATAAAAAAAGACCTTGACGGAGAAAAAGTTATTGATGCCACAGGACTTACTGTAACACCCGGTTTTATAGATTCGCACAGTCATTCTGACGGCTATGTATTTTGTCTTCCCGATATGATTGATAAGGTTGAACAGGGTATTACTACCGCTATAGGCGGTCAGTGCGGTGGCTCAATTGCACCTGTCGGAAAGCACAAGGAGCCTTACGAAATCCCGGGAGTGGGAAAAAGTGACGAAGTTCTCAGAACCGCGGGAACGTTTTTTGATGCGACAGAGAATTTTCCCCAGGGTGTAAACCTTGCAATGTTTATAGGTCACCGAAACTTAAGGGCAGCTACAATGGGGCTTGACAACCGTAACCCAACCCCTGCAGAGCTTGAAGATATGAAAGCACTTCTCCGGGAAGGTATGGAGGCAGGTGCACTTGGTGTAACCTTCGGACTTATTTACCCGCCAAGCTGTTTTGCTGAAACCTATGAGCTTGTAGAGCTTGCAAAGGTAGTTGCTGAGTACGGTGGTATAATTGCAGCACATCTTCGTAATGAAGCTGACGAATTTGAAGAAGCCGTGGAGGAGTTCCTTTACGTTATGCGTCAGTCGGGTGCAAAGTGTGTACTTTCCCATCACAAAGCGGCATATCCGCAAAATCATGGAAAAGTAAAGAAAACACTTGCCATGGTGGATAAAGCAAATAAAGAAGGCTTCAATGCATATGTTGACGTATATCCCTACCCTGCATCATCCACTACACTTTCTGCAAGGTTTATTCCAAAGGAATATTTCTCCGGTGGAAACGAAAAGCTTGCTGAACGTCTTGGCGATGAAAAGAACCGTAAGGATATAACAGAACATATTATCAGAACTTTCGGCAAGGATAATGTTTTTGACTGGGTACTTATAATAGACGGTGAATTCAGAGGAAAATATATTAATGAAATTGCACAGTTACAGAGAAAAACAGTGTATGATACGGTTTTAGACCTTGTAAAGGATTCGTTAAACTCAATCCGTTGCTGTTATTTTATGATGTGCGAGGAAGACGTTGAAACTGTAATTGCACACCCCAGGGCAATGATAGGAACAGATGGCGTCGGATATGGAAAGGGTAAAATATTCCACCCGAGAGCAGTGGCGTCATTCCCCAGAGTTCTCGGAAAATATGTAAGAGAAAAAGGTACGGTGTCGCTTCCCGAAATGGTTAGAAAAATCACATCTATGCCTGCAGAAGTTTACGGACTTAAGTCAAAAGGTCTTTTAAAAGAAGGCTACGATGCAGATATCTGTATTTTTGACGCAGATAAAATTATTGACAAAGCGGATTACGTAAAATGCGAGGAAAAGGCAGAAGGTCTTAACTACGTAATCGTAGGCGGTGTTATTACTGCTGAAAACGCAGTTTATACAGGGGAAAAGAACGGCAGAGTTATACGAAGAGAAAGATAGTTCTCAGGGGATGTAAAAAAGTCCAGACCGCAAAAAGCTTATTTAAAAACAAAAAATGTCATTTATATTCCGGCTACCATTGACTCAAATCCTTTTATCCATTCCCGTGCAATTAGATGTGCACCAAGACAGGTAGGATGAACGCCATCCCACAGCCACAACAAAGGATTTTCGGGGTCATGAACTGCATCGAATTTCGCCTGAAGCTCGACAAACGGAAGATTATATTTTTCTGCGATTTTTCTCGAAACAAGAGCTTTTTCTTCTACGCCTTTACGAAAAACAGCATATGTTTCCGCCCATGCACCTTCCTCACCGTAGGGCGATCTTTTCGCATCCAGAGTAAAAGGTTCAAGAATCATTATTTTTATATCAGGAAGTGAATCAAGAATTTCCTCAACAAACATTGAATACGTTTTTTCGAAACGCACCATTCCCTTTTCTCCGTCAATTACAGGAAGTCCCTTTCCGCCAAGGTCAAACCAGGCATCGTTGACACCTGCAAGGATACTCATATAATCCGGATTAATTGCAATAACATCCTCACGGATACGGGCATACATATCCTTTATACCATGACCGCCTATTCCTCTGTTATAAAAAGCATATTTCCCAGGATTACGAAAACCGATATCTGCTGCTGCAATAGTCGCATAGCCGCTGCCTAAAGCCATATTCACTTCCGTAGCATTACGGTTACGCCCTGCATCCGTTATTGAATCACCCATAAAAAGAACGTTTTTCATATATGTCAACTCCTGTCACGCTACTAAAATGAACTCTAAATATGATATAATGTTTAATAACCACAAAAAACATGTATCAAATGAGTCATTTTCCCATGAATATTTTAACATCAAATGCCCACTTTTGTCAACGAGTAGTTAAAAAAGTTACAAGCTTGGTAAGGGTTGTAAACAAGTGGATAAAGCCTGAAATTAAGCAAAAACTTGTTGACAAATTATTTCCCTTATGTTAAAATTTCTTTAATAAAAGGGAGTAGCTGACGGGGCAACCCGTTACATCGGCGTCAATACGGTGGTTTCACCCGCCTTTGTATTAAATAGCAAGACTTTTATTGCGTTTTTTGCAGTAAAAGTCTTTTTTTTGTTATTTTGGCTATAATTATATGAGGTGATTTTTTGAGTTTTGTAGTTTATGGAATTTTACTTGTGCTGGGTTTTTTCTTCCTTGTAAAGGGTGCAGACCTGTTTGTTGACGGCAGCTCTTCTGTTGCAAAAATTTTCAAGATACCGTCTGTTATTATAGGCCTTACAATAGTTTCCATAGGAACAAGTCTTCCTGAAGCAGCCGTAAGTGTAACGGCATCGCTTGGCGGAAGCTATGACCTTTCTATAGCAAACGTAATAGGGTCAAATACCTTTAACAGTCTTGTGGTTGTAGGTGTGTCAGCACTTATCTGTCCGTTTGCTATAGACCGTATGATTATGAAAAGGGATTTCCCGGTTTGTACGGCACTTACGGTGCTTCTTGCATTTATGCTCCGCGATAATACCCTTTCAAGGATGGAGGCAATAATCCTTCTTGTGCTTTTCGTTTTATATCTTTTGCTTCTCGTTATGTCTGCCCTTAAAAACAGACAGCAGGAAGAAGAGGTTAAAACCTTGTCCCCTGCAAAAAGTGTTCTTTTCATTCTTTTAGGTGCTGCAGGTATTATAGCAGGCGGTCAGTTTACGGTAGAAAGTGCCAAGTTTTTTGCGAAAGAGCTTGGTATGAGTGAAATGCTTATCGGTCTTACAGTTGTTGCAATAGGAACTTCTCTCCCCGAGCTTGTAACAAGTATTATTGCCGCTAAAAAGGGTGAAAGTGAAATTGCCCTCGGTAACGTTGTGGGTTCAAATATATTTAACATTCTGTTTATTCTTGGCTTAAGCGGCACGGTTCACCCTCTGGGGTGCGAGCCTGCAGCATTAATTGACACAATGATACTTATAGGTGTGTGTGCACTTATAGGACTTGTGTGTATGACAGGGAAAAAAGCAAATCGCACTGAGGGTGCCGTTTGCGTTGTAATCTATATTGTATATGTTGCATATACTATTCTGAGGGCATATAATATGCTTCCATTCTGAAACCTTTTTCCTATTCCTTTGGATGTACTGTTAAAAATTTAATATGACAAAGCTTTTTTAATAAAAGGGAGTAGCTAGCACATCATACAGATGTGGTACAACGGCGTCAGTACGATATACAAATATATCCGCTTTTGTATACCTTTTCGGTAATGCGAGACTTTTATTGCATTTATTATTGCGATAGAGGTCTCTTTTTCTGCCCAAAGGAGGTGTACGTGCAAAAAAAGACTTCACCGCAAACACTAAATTTTTTGAGGTGAATTATTATGGATTATGTACTTAATTTGTTTTTGCTTGTTGTAGGTTTTGCCTTTCTGATAAAAGGTGCAGACCTGTTTGTTGACGGTAGCTCTTCCGTTGCAAAGCTACTTAAAATCCCGACAGTTATAATAGGCCTTACAATAGTTTCCATCGGAACAAGCCTTCCTGAAGCTGCAGTAAGTATATCCGCATCATTAAAGGGTGCATACGACCTTTCTATTGCAAACGTCGTTGGTTCCAATATTTTTAACCTTCTTAGTGTTGTAGGTGTTTCTGCAATCATTTGTCCGTTTGTTGCTGACAAGGTCATTATGAAGCGTGATTTTCCTATAAGTATAATTATAACGGTCATCCTTGCAGTAATGCTCTGGGACTGTAAACTTTCGCTTGTTGAGTCAATCGCTCTTTTTGTTCTTTTTGTAGCATATATTCTTCTTCTGGTTTGTTCTGCTCTTAAAAACAGACAGGAAGCAGACGAAGATTACAAGGTTCTTTCCCCCATAAGGAGTATTATCTATATTGCTATAGGTATTATAGGAATAGTTGCAGGCGGTACAATTACTGTTAATGCGGCAACATTTTTCGCCCGTGCACTTAATATGAGCGAGCTTTTAATAGGCCTTACAATTGTAGCTGTGGGAACAAGTCTTCCCGAGCTTGTAACAAGTGTAGTTGCAGCTAAAAAAGGTGAAAGTGAAATTGCACTCGGCAATGTTATCGGCTCTAACATTTTTAACATTCTCTTTATTTTGGGTATGAGTGGTATAGTGCATCCACTTATTTGTGATGTGGGGGCACTTATTGATACAGTTCTTCTCATAGGAATGAGTATTCTTATGTTCTTTATATACAAAATGCGAAGCAAGGTAACACGCTCTGTAGGTTATATCAGCGTGAGTATTTATGTAGTTTATGTTTTGTATATTATATTGCGGGCATACAACATTTTTTAACTTTCGGAGGTAGCCTTATGGTTACATTTCTCGTAAAGCTCTTTACAAAAAAGGATAATTCCCAAAAGAGGCTTCGTGCAGTATATGGATACGTGTGCGGAGGAGTGGGAATAATACTTAATATAGTGCTATTCGCATTTAAGCTTATTATAGGTTTTGTCAGCTCGTCTGTCTCAATTACGGCTGACGCCTTCAATAATCTTGGCGATGCAGGCTCATCTGTGATGAGCCTTTTTGGCTTTATTCTTTCAGGTCAGAAAGCAGACAGGGAGCATCCCTTCGGTCACGGAAGAATAGAATATGTGGCAGGGACTGTAATTTCCGTTGTCATTATTTTCGTGGGGATTGAGCTTTTAAAAAGCTCTGTTTCCAGAATTTTTAAGCCCGGTGAATTTGTGTTTAACAGCTATGTTTGCATAATCCTGATTGCATCAATTCTGATAAAGCTTTATATGGCATATTACAATAATTCCGCTGCAAAAAAGGCAGATTCCGCATCACTTCGTGCGGTGGCACTTGACAGTATAAGCGATAGTGTCTCCACCTTTGCAATATTTCTTTCCTCGCTGTTTATGCACTTTACGGACATATATATTGACGGCTGGGTTGGTGCAGTTGTATCGATTCTGATAATCAGAACAGGTATAAAATCCCTTATAGAGACGGCAGCACCGCTTCTTGGCAAAGCACCTGCCCCTGAGTTTGTCAAGGAGGTTGAGGAAATTGTACGCAAATCACCTGAAACGGTAGGGATACACGACCTTGTTGTTCACGATTACGGCCCTAATAAAAGGTTTGTGTCCCTTCATATGGAGGTTGACGGCTCAAAAGAAATGTTTTTACTTCACGATGCAGTTGACCTTGTGGAAAGAGAAATTTCTTCAGAGCTTTGCTGCGAGGCGATCATCCATATGGACCCTATTGATGTGGGAAATCCTCTGATTGCCCGGCTTCATGAGGCTCTTACCAAAAAGTGTTCAGAGTTTTCAGAACGTGCAAACATTCATGATTTAAGAATTGTTCCGGGTCCAACCCATACAAATATAATTTTTGACCTTATTCTTCCTGCGGAGGAATTCAGCAAAAAGGACGAAGCAATAGATGCTCTTGAAGAATGTGTTAAATCAATAAATGAAAACTACTACGCGGTAATTACTGCCGAAACATCATACCTGTAAAGGAGAATTACGATGAATTTTGAAAATATACGAGAAGAATTTTTAGAAGATTTAAAAAAGGTTATTGCCATCAACAGTATAAACGGAAATAACGGTGCCGTAACTAAGGAAGCACCCCTTGGAGAAGGTGTTTATAATGCACTTGAAGCGTTTCTTGAGATAGGCAGAAGATTTGGTTTCACCGCAGTAAATCTTGATGGTTATGCAGGATATATTGAATGTGGTGAAGGCGAAAAAACAGTAGGCATAATCGCCCACGTTGACACTGTTGATGTAGGCGACGGCTGGAATTATCCGTCTCTTTCATGCACCGTTACGGAAGAAGGCGTTTACGGCAGGGGTGTTGCCGATGATAAGGGACCTGCACTTCTTGCACTTTATGCAATGCGAGATGCTATAGAAAAAGGTCTTCTCAAGGATAAAAAAGTCCGCCTTATCCTTGGAGGGGATGAGGAAAGCGGAAAATGGGAATGTATTGATCGCTACAAAAAAACAGAAAAAATGCCCGATATAGCATTTTCGCCTGATGCGGAATACCCCGTAGTTTTTGGTGAAAAAGGACTTTTAAAGGTTAAAATTTCCGGAAAAGAAACAGCTATGCCTGAAGACTTTAATTTTGAAGGCGGAAAAGTTATAAATATAGTTCCTGATAAGGCAAAAGCTTTTATAGATGGAAAAGAGCTTGCTGAAACAGGTATAGCAGCACACGGTTCACTTCCCGAGCTTGGTGAAAATGCAATAGTAAAGCTTGCAGAAAAAATTGCTGCCGATTACCCTGATTCTACTTTTGCAAAGCTTGTTTCTTTGACTACAAAAACAGCCCTCGGTATTGATATAAAGGATGAGCATGGAGCACTTTCCCTTAACCCGTCAATCCTTCGTGCAGATAAGGACAGCTGTGCTCTTTCCTACGACATACGCTACCCAATTACTGCAGAAGGAAAAACAGTAATTGATGCAATTACAAAGGCGGCAGAGGAAAAAGGGCTTACTGCAGAATTTATGTCTCATGACGAGCCGCTTTATATCCCCTTAGACTCCCATCTTATAAAGACACTTTCTGCAGTTTATACCGAGGAAACAGGCGATCCTCAGGGAGCGGTATCAATAGGCGGCGGCACCTATGCAAAGGCATTTCCCAACTGTGCGGCTTTCGGTGTAATTCTTCCCGGAGAGCCTGAAACGGCACATCAGGCAAATGAATTCTGGGGTTTTGATTCTATAAAAACAAACTGCAGAATTATTGCGAAAGCAATAGAAAGACTGTAAGTTTAAATGCGGAATCAGGAATGCGGAGTGCGGAATGTAAGGGTGTAAAAACGGTATTTTAACATCCCCCTCTTATGTAGTTATGGGGATAGGAAAAATCGTTCAGAACGGACAAACTGAACCACGGCTTGCCGTGGGTTATCCGAAGGCGTATATAGATACGCCGAGAGGTGAAGTTTGTTCGTAACAAAGGGCATAAAATCAGAAATTCGCCAAGCGAATTTCTACAGTAAACACGAAAAGCAATATTGTTATCGTTTTTTATTAAAGCAAGAACACAAAAGATTCCTGCCCTTTGTGGTGTGGGCGATTTTAACATCCCCAAATTTTTCACATTTTCCTTTGACTTTTAGGCTTATATATTATATAATAAAGTGTACCTTTATAATAGGGTGCGCTTTATCTTTTTGTTTAAGAGGTTTTACGATGCAAAACAGTGTACATCTTTCTCCGTCTGAAATGGAAAAGCAGAAGGAAATTACAAATAAAATAAAGCTTTCCCTCGGTGATGGTGCACGTTTCGCCCTTGTTGAAACTTTCGGCTGTCAGCAAAATGTTAACGATTCACAACGAATTCAGGGTATGTTGATGGAAATGGGATATACTCTTACTGAGGACAGAAAAGAAGCCGATGTTATTATCTTCAACACCTGTGCCGTAAGGGAGAATGCCGAAGCAAGGGTTTTCGGAAATCTGGGTGCACTTAAAGCACTTAAAGCAAAGAAGCCTGACCTTATTATAGGTGTATGCGGATGTATGGCTCAGCAGGA
The DNA here is from genome assembly GCA_045544395.1 of Clostridia bacterium. GTDB lineage: Bacteria > Bacillota > Clostridia > UMGS1883 > UMGS1883 > UMGS1883. The sequence continues at coordinate 27,796 of JAZPYX010000070.1, read as the reverse complement.
GCATATTGCCAAACGCATTAAGTCCAAATACCGCCACGTGGATATAGTTTTCGGTACACATATGTTGTGGAAATTCCCGGAGCTTTTTTCAGATGTACTTGAACGCAGTGAAAGGGTTATCGATATTTCGGGAAGCGGTGTTATTGCAGAGGGCATCCCCGTAAATTATGACGGCGGAAACAAGGCATTTGTTTCAATTATGTACGGATGCAATAATTTCTGTTCCTACTGCATTGTTCCTTATGTAAGAGGCAGAGAAAGAAGCCGCTTTAAAGAAGATATTTTAAGTGAGATTGAGGCACTTGCAAAAACAGGTGTTGTGGAAGTAATGCTTCTTGGGCAGAACGTAAACTCCTACGGCAAGGACAGAGGTGAAGAGGATGCCTTTGCATCACTTCTCCGTGACGTATGCAAAATTGACGGAATTGAGCGTATACGCTTTATGTCAAGTCATCCGAAGGATATCTCTCCCACACTTCTTCACACAATGGCAGAGGAGCCGAAGATTTGTAAACAACTGCATCTTCCCCTTCAGTCAGGAAGTACCCGTGTGCTTTCGGAAATGAACAGAGTGTACACAAGGGAAAAATATCTTGAAATAGTAAAGCTTGCGAAAGAATTAATGCCCGACATCACGCTGACAACGGACATTATCGTGGGATTTCCCACGGAAACGGAAGAGGATTTCGAAGAAACACTGTCAATCCTTAAGGAAGTTGGCTACGACAGTATTTTCTCGTTCATTTATTCAAAACGCGAAGGCACGAAGGCGGCTGAAATGGAGAACGTCGCAACGGAAGAAGAAATTGACAATCGCTTCAAGCGGCTGCTTGAAATTCAGAATGCAGTCAGCTTAGAACGCAACAAACGCCACGAAGGCAGAATTGAAAAAGTTTTTGTTGAAGGCGTAAGTAAAACTGACCCCGATATGCTTACCGGCAGAACCGAGGGCAATAAAATAGTTAACTTCAAAGGTAATAAAGCTCTTACGGGAACATTTACCGATGTTAAAATAACAAAGGCACAAACCTGGGTATTATTCGGCGAAATTAAAAAATGACAATTCCATTTTAAATTCGAAATGTAAAGTTCGAAATTCGAAATGATGGAGGATTTTCTCCACAGAGAAAATCTTTTTCCACAATAAACAATAAAAGAAGCATTGTTATAGCTTTTAATTAAATCGAAAATTAAAATTGTTACCGCCCTTTGCGGTGTGGGCAATTTTAACATCCCTAACGATTATTTTTTAGAAAGAAGGAATATATAATGGCAGAAATTTTTGAAAAGGCTCGCGAGCTTGGCGAAGCAATTATCGAGAGTAACGAGTACAAAGAACTTAAGAAAGCGGAGCTTGAGCAGGAGGAAGATGCGGAAGCAATGGCTCTGCTTAAAGAGTACAGTGAGCTTCGCACATCTCTTGCGCAGGAAATTCAGAAGGGTGACGTTTCTGAAGAGGAAATGGCATCAATCCGCGAAAGACTTGAAGAAGCTTATGAAAAGGTTACTACAAATGACCACATTACTGCATATATCAATGCACAGAGAACTTTCCAGGCAATAATTGACCAGATGAATAACATCATCTCATTCCATATTACAGGTAAAATGCCCGGCGGCTGCAGCGGTGACTGCTCAAGCTGCGGAAGCTGCCACTAAATAAGGATGACAAAGTCATCCTTTCGAAGCGAAAAGTTTCTTGCGAAAATATTTCGCTTCGAGATAGGGGCCTTCACTCGCGTGGCACTCACCGTGCCGGCCCCGTCAAGGTGTTAAAAACGAGGTACACGCCCCCGTTTTTAACGATTTTTACATCAAGGGGACACCCCTTGATAAACCCCGCTCGCTCAACTTTACAACAAGAAGGAGTTGTACCCGATGGCTGAAATGACGCCTATGATGAAGCAATACATTAAAATAAAGAAAGACTGTCCTGACTGTATACTGATGTTTCGTCTGGGTGACTTTTACGAAATGTTTTTCGAAGATGCCATCGTTGCATCAAAAGACCTTGAAATAACTCTTACAGGCCGCGACTGCGGACAAAAGGAAAGAGCACCTATGTGTGGTGTTCCTTTCCACGCGGCAGACAGCTATATTGCACGTCTAGTTGCAAAAGGGCACAAGGTTGCTATATGTGAGCAGATGGAGGACCCGAAAAGTGTTAAGGGTATTGTGAAGCGTGATATTATCCGTATTGTAACCCCCGGAACAATTCTTGACGACGGACTTCTTGATTCAAGGGCAACAAACTACATGGCGGCAATTTACCGTGAAGGCAACGATGCAGGCATTGTATTTGCCGATGTTTCAACAGGCGAAATGCTTGGAACCACCCTTTACGACGACGGCAATCTTGACAAGCTTATAAACGAGCTTGCACGTTTTTCTCCTGTTGAAATCGCACTGGGCGGCAATGCTTCACAGAATAAACGGGTTACAGAGTATCTTCGCAGCCGGACAAATGCACTTTCGTTTACATTTGATGCAAGCGAAATGGAAAAAAATGCGACAGAGCTTATTGCCGGTCAGCTTAAAAACGGAAACGATATTCAGGACAGGCTTTTAAGGATTGCTACTGCATCACTTATCAGTTATCTTCTTGAAACACAGAAAACCAATCTTCCGCATCTTCACACTCTGAATCTTTATACTTCTCAGGAATACGTCGATATAGATGCAGCAAGTGTAAGAAATCTTGAGTTAATCGAGACTATGCGTGACAAATCAAAGCGTGGCTCCCTTTTCTGGGTGCTTGACCACACAAAAACGTCAATGGGCTCAAGAATGCTTAAGCACTGGATACTTCGTCCGCTTCTTAATGCAGCCTCCGTTACAAACAGACTTCAGGGTGTTGAGGAACTTACAACGTCCCTTTCTCTCAGAGAAGATCTGGCGGAAGCACTCAGCGGTATGAATGATATTGAAAGACTTATGAGCCGTGTTTCTATGGGCACTGCAAATGCAAGGGATTTGCTTTCGCTGGGAAATTCATTTGTAAAGCTTCCCTATCTTTCAAAGGTGCTGTGCAGTGCAAGAAGCACTATTCTTTCGCTGCAGGCGTCAAATCTTGACACTCTGGAGGATATTTCAGACCTCCTTACAAGGGCAATTAATCCGGAATGTCCCATATCCCTGCGTGAAGGAAATATTATCGGTGACGGCTTTAACGAAGAAATTGACCGTCTCCGTACTATTAAAAAAGATGGCGGTAAGGTCATTCTTGAAATGGAAGCCAGGGAAAAAGAAAGAACAGGAATTAAGAACCTGCGTATAAGGTTTAACAAGGTATTCGGTTACTATATCGAGGTATCTGCATCGCATCTTGGCATGGTACCCGATGATTATATAAGAAAGCAGACCCTTACAAATGGTGAAAGGTTTATTACGGCAGAGCTTAAAGACCTTGAAAGCACTATTCTTGGTGCGTCAGAAAGGCTTGTGCAGCTTGAATACGAAGAATTTATAAACGTAAGAAACCGCGTTGCAAATGAAATGGCAAGAATCGAAAAAACGGCACATGCAATTTCCGTGTCTGACACGGTTTATTCCCTTGCTGAAGCGGCAGTTAAAAATAATTATTCAAAACCCGAAATAAATCTTTCAGACAATCTTATTATAAAGGGCGGCAGACATCCTGTCGTGGAAAAGGTGCTTACTTCGAGCCTTTTTGTTCCAAACGACACAATCCTTGACTGCAATGATAATCAGACTGCCGTTATAACAGGCCCCAATATGGCAGGTAAATCTACATATATGCGTCAGACGGCACTTGTTGCTCTGATGGCACAGATAGGTTCATTTGTTCCTGCGGATTTCTGTGAGTGCGGCATTATTGATAAAATTTTCACAAGAATCGGTGCATCCGATGACCTCGCTTCGGGACAAAGTACGTTTATGCTTGAAATGAACGAGGTAAGCTATATTTTAAAGAATGCTACAAAGAAATCCCTTTGCATACTTGACGAAATCGGCAGAGGTACAAGTACTTTTGACGGTCTTTCCATTGCATGGGCAGTTGTAGAATACATAACAAAGAAAATCGGGGCAAAAACTCTTTTTGCCACACATTATCACGAGCTGACAGCTCTTGAAGGCAGTATAAAAGGTGTTGTAAACTATAACACTGCCTGCAAAAAGCGTGGTGACGACATTACTTTCCTTCGCAGAATTGTCCGCGGGGGAACAGACGATAGCTTTGGTATTGAGGTTGCAAAGCTTGCAGGTGTCCCCGACGCTGTTATAAAAAGAGCGAAAGAAGTTTTGAAAACCGTCGAAAACGGTGAAAAGGCTTCCGAAAAAGGTGTCGTTATTGCAAACACCGAGGAAAATGAGCCATCTATGCAGATAGACTTTATGTCTATGGGTTCGCAAAAGGTGGTTGATGCATTAAAGGAAATTGATGTGACGACACTTACGCCGATTGAGGCTATGAATAAGTTGTATGAATTACAAAAAATGATATAATATCGGGATGTTAAAATTGCCCAGATCACAATTAAATGCGAAATGCTAAATGCGGAATGCGAAGTGAAGGTAAATTTTTGCTGAAGCAAAAATCTTTGTTTATAAAAAGGTTTTCTCGACAGAGAAAAGCCACCATCATTTCGAATTTCGAACTTCACATTTCGAACTTGTAAAAGGATCCGTTTGTCCGTTCTGAACAATTTTTCCTATCCCTCCTTTAAAGCGGGATGTTAAAAACGCCCTATAAAAAGGGTTTCGCAATAGCGAAAACCTACCATAATTCCGCATTCCGCATTCCTGATTCCGCATTCAGAAAGGTTGGTGAAAGCATGGGTAAAATTAACGTACTTGACAAATTCACGGCAGAAAAAATTGCCGCAGGCGAAGTTGTACAGCGTCCTGCCAGCGTTATAAAAGAGCTTGTTGAAAACTCTATTGATGCAGGTGCAACAACGGTAACAGTTGAAATTAAAAACGGCGGCACTACATATATGCGTGTTACTGACAATGGTATGGGTATGGAGCACGACGATGCCCCAAAAGCTTTTTTACGCCATGCCACCAGTAAAATAAAAACGGATAAAGACCTTGAAAATATAGCAACCCTTGGCTTCCGTGGTGAAGCGTTATGCTCTGTTGCTGCGGTAAGTCATACGGAAATGTTTACAAAGCAGCGTTCCGCCCCTGAAGGAACACACATAATAATAGAGGGCGGAGAAGAAATTCTTTACGATAAGGCAGGGTGTCCCGACGGCACAACTATTGTTGTAAAAAATCTTTTTTATAACACACCTGCCCGTATGAAATTCATGAAGAAAGACTCTACCGAGGCGGCAGCAATTACAGATGCACTGAACAAACAGGCACTGAGCCGTCCGGATGTATCTATCCGCCTTATCCGCGATGGAAAAGAGGTTTTGTTTTCACCGGGGAACAATAATCTGACAGACGCTGTACGAAGTGTCTTCGGAAAAGATATTGCAAATGCTGTAACAAGCGTTCTTTACGAAAAAAACGGCATTAAGGTCAGTGGCCTTACGGGAAAGAATAATCTTTCCCGGCCGAACCGTCTGATGCAGATTTTCTTTGTGAATAAGAGATATGTATTGAATAAAACCCTTCTGGTTGCACTTTCAGAAGCTTATAAGAATGAACTTATGGTGGGACGGTTTCCCGTAGCGTTTTTAAATATTCAGATTGACCCGTCGCTTGTGGATGCAAACGTTCATCCTGAAAAGACTGAGGTGAAATTTGCAAACGAGAATGATGTTTACGAAGCAGTATATTGGGCAGTAAAAAATGCCCTTGCAGGCACAGCCTCTCCAAGAGAGGTGGTATCATCGCAAAACCGCAGTGCGTTTAAAATGCCAATTACACAAACCCCGCCAAAGCAAATTACTATAGCGGAGTTTAAAGGCGAAAAAAAACAGTCTTCTTTCAGACCGTTTTCTCCGGAAAAAGAAGCTAAGCCTGTAATTCCCACAAAAAATGAAATCCGTGAAGAGGTTTTGCCCTATAACGGAAAGCTTCCTGTGAGGGATATAGAGGGTGCTGACAAGCTTTCGTCTGCAATTTTGGAAAAAAAAGATGACACCCCCCTTTTTGAAGAGGTTAAACAAGTCGGGGAAGAATTACCTGTTAAAAAAGACCCCGTAGTCGAGAAAGAAGAAAAGCCTGTTATCGAAGAAAAAAAAGAAGAGCCTGCTACCGAAAAAACACCCGATACTTCTTTTGTTGAGGCACGGGTTATCGGTCAGCTTTTCTCCACATATATACTGGCTGAAGGCGATGGTGAATTTTTCCTTATGGATCAGCACGCCGCCCATGAAAGAATACGTTATGAACAAATCCGTAAAAACGGGTACAAAACAGATACGCAGCTGCTTCTGATGCCGCTTGGTGTAAATCTTACCCCTACAGAAAAAGCAGTTGCCGTTGAAAATTCTGATTTTCTTCTGGAAATGGGATTTGAAACAGAAGATTTAGGTGCAAATTCCATAACACTGCGTTCCCTTCCTGCAGACTGCCTTTATGAAGAGGGCGAAGACCTTTTCATTGAGCTTCTGGGAATTTTGATGGGTAATGAAAGCGGTGAAATTACCGCCATCCGTGACAAGGCGATTTATACAGTAGCTTGCCACAGTGCAATACGTGCCAATCAGGATTTAACGCATCCTGAGCTTTGTAAGCTTTATAAAGAAGCGGCTGAGCTTGAAGGAATTACAACCTGTCCCCACGGAAGACCCATTACAGTAAAACTGAGCAAATACCAGATTGAAAAAATGTTTGGAAGGGTTGTATAAGGGGTGATGCAGATGAAAAAAAAAATCCCCCTTGTAATAGTTGCAGGTGCAACCGCATCTGGAAAAACTTCCCTTGGAATTGAGCTTGCAAAAAAATATAACGGCGAGGTTATTTCATGCGATTCTATGCAAATTTATAAAAACCTCGATATCGGTACGGCAAAGCCCACAAAAGAAGAAATGGGTGATATCGTACACCATATGATAGATATTGTCTCCCCGCAGGAAAGCTTCAGCGTTGAAAGATATTGCTCGCTTTCCAGGGGGATTATCGAAGATATTTATAATCGGGGAAAGCTTCCCATTATGGTGGGCGGAACAGGGCTATATTCTGACAACACGGTTTATGCAACGCAGTTCACCGCCCCCAAGCGTGACGAAGCCATCTCTGAAAGCTTGAGGCTATATGCCGAAAAAAACGGCAATGATGCCTTGTTTGAAATACTCAGAAAGGAGGACGCCGATGCAGCACTGAGATTGCATCCCAACGATGTAAAAAGAGTTATCCGTGCTATTGAAACGGTTCGTGCAACAGGTAAACCCAGAAGCGAGATTGACCGTGAAAGCCGCCCGGAAGAATCTCCGTATAATTACCTTTATATGGCAATTGACATGGAAAGGGATGTGCTCTATAAAAGAATTGAACAGCGTGTGGACATAATGCTTGAAAACGGACTTTTAAAAGAGGTTGAGACCTACATTCTGCCGTATATCAATGATATTTCCACAGCACTCACAGCTATAGGCTACCGCGAAGCGGTGTGGTATTTTAAAGGGCTTTGCACTTATGGTGAAATGGTATCCCTGTTAAAACGTAACACACGGCGTTATGCAAAAAGGCAGCTAACATGGCTGAGACGTAACTCTGACATAAATTGGCTAGACACAAAGGACGCCTTTGGTCAAGCTCAACAGCTGATTGAAGAAAGGATTTTGACAGATGAAAACACAGATTAACTTACAGGACGTATTCTTAAACCAGGTACGTAAAGAAAAAACAAGCATCACCGTATTTCTCTTAAGCGGTTTTCAGATTAAAGGGCTCGTAACGGGCTTTGACAGCTACACTGTTGTCCTTGATTGCGAAGGTAAGCAAGAGCTTATATATAAACACGCAATTTCAACCATTATTCCCTCAAAGCCTGTAAACTTTATGGAGGCAGAGAAGGAGCAATTAGTATAAATTTTTCTAAGGAGGTGCACTGTGAATAAAAAAATTAAATATTTATTACTTATAATATTGCTTGTGACGATCATCAGTACAGTCAGCTATTGCAGTGCACCTTATGATACAGAAACGGCAAATATTATAACAGTACGCAAAACAATAAACGCATCAGGCTATATTCTGAGAGAAGAAACCGTAGTCAGAACATCCTACAGCGGTATTTTTGAACCTTCTGTAAAAAACGGAACACGCCTTTCTGCCGGAAGTACCGTAGGAATTCTTACAAGCGGAAACTTCGACCGGTCTCTTACACGTAAGCTTGAAGATGTAACAAACAGAATAAATGAAATAAAGCTTTCCGAAGATATTGCAGACATATATTCTTCCGACGAAGCAAGGATATTTTCTGCTATGCGTAATCTTTCGGGTAATATCCGGGAAAATGTTATAAAAGGAAAGCTTGAAGACGCGTCAGAAACGGTTTCCAATCTTGATGCCCTTGTAAAAAAGAAGCACTCTGTAGAAAGCCAGGGTGCTGCGGATCAATTATTAGTGTCTCTTGAAGAAGAAAAATTCAGCCTTGAAAAAAAGCTGGGCGGTGTCAGGGAAGAAGTTGTGGCACCTGTTGCCGGTTGTTACTATAAAGCCCTTGATGGAATGGAGGGTGCCGGCAGTGAAGAAAATATATCCCTTCTTACAACAGATTCCTTTGTTGAATTCGAAAAAACTCTTTCTGAATACAAAAAGGAACCTTCTCAGTCTGGAAAAATCGTAAACACATTTTATTGGTATGCCGCATTTACAGCCCCTAAAGAAGAGTGTGAAAATCTTAAAACAGGTGATAATGTTACAATCAGTGTTGATGACTCGGCATTTGTTGACGCAAAGGTTTTCTATCTCAATACAGAGGATGAAAATAATACAGTTGTAGTTGTAAAGTCATCGAAAAATATTTCCGGAATTTTTGAAAAACGCAGCGGTGAATTTGAAATATGCACATCAGAGCATACCGGGCTTTATGTTCCCCGTGCAGCTATCCGTATTAAAGATGGTATAACGGGAGTATATGTTATGAATAAAACCGACAGTATTTCTTTCAGATGCATAAATATTTTGCTTGAAGAAAACGACTATTATATTGCACAGACAAAGTACATTCCGCCTCAGGGCACACAGTACAAGGCACTTGCAATTTATGACAATATTCTTGTAAATCCGGAGGTGGCGGACATTGACAGTAAATCTTCAAAAAAATCTTAGCGACGTACACGTCAGGATATCTGACGCACTGAAAAAAGCAGGAAGAAACCCAGGTGATGTAACGCTTGTATGCGTTTCAAAAACCATTGATACAGATACTATTATGGCGGCAAAAAACCTTGGCGAAAGTATTTTTGGCGAAAACCGTCCTCAGGAATTGCGGGATAAATACCCCGTAATCAAAGATGCTACATGGCATCTTATAGGACATCTGCAGACCAATAAAGTAAAGTATGTTGTCGGTAAGGCAACACTTATACATTCTGTAGAAAGCCTCCGTCTTGCTGAGGCTATTGACGAAGAAGCTAAAAAACAGGGGATTGTGCAGGATATTCTCCTTGAAGTCAATATTTCAGGTGAAGAAAGTAAATATGGTTTGACAATTGACGAAATCCCTACTATAATTAAAGAGATAGAGACCCTTTCAAATATTCGTTTCAAGGGCTTTATGACGATGGCACCCCTTGGTGCTCCCGAAGACGAAATCCGCAGTATTTTTAAAAAAGCAAAAAATCTTTTCGACAGCTATGCGGACAAAGGCGCAACGGAGCTTTCAATGGGGATGTCCGGTGATTTTGAGATTGCAATTGAAGAAGGTGCTACCCTTGTAAGGGTGGGAAGTGCCATATTCAAAAGATAATAGGAGGTATATAGTATGTCTTTCATTTCTAAATTAAATGATTTAGTATTCGGACCCGAAGATGACGAGGATGTGGATTTTACCACTAATAGCGAGCCCAGCTTTGATTTTGATCAGCCCCCGGTGACTCCTGCTTCATCATCAAAAAAACCCAAGGTTGTTAATATTGCTGCAACAACACAGCTTAAGGTCGTTGTTATTTCTATCGAACAGTTTGACGAAGCAAGAGAGGTTGCAGACCATCTTCGCAGTAAAAAACCTGTTGTTGTTAACCTTGAAAAGCTTGAAAGAGAAGTCGGAAGAAGGGTTATTGACTTTATAAGCGGTTCGGTATATTCCCTTGGCGGTTCTATTCAGAAGGTTTCCGGCGGTATATTCCTTATTGCTCCCTACAATGTGGACATTATGTCTGACGTTCGTGATGAGCTTAAGAATACCGGCATCTTTCCATGGGAATAATAAGCAAAGAAAAATTCACTTCTTCCCTTGATAGCCGGCACACGATTATGTTTGCCCATATATTTGATATGGCTGAAATATCATGTAAGCGGGGAACAAGTATATATGGGGATTTTTTGTCTGAAAACAGCATAAGTACGCTATTATGCCGAAAGCAGTTTTTGCCTCTCGAACCGGTACTCTTTGGCGGAACAGAAGATGCAGAAAGGCAGATGGTAGCTTTTATTGCTGATTATGACGAGCCTGATTTTCCGATCGGTGCAGTGAAAATTACTTCCCCTATGCTTAAAAATCTTTCTCACAGGGATTTTCTTGGAAGCATACTCGGTCTTGGTATAAAAAGGGAAAAGTGCGGCGATATTATAATCCTTGAAGACAGGTGCTATGTTTTTCTGCATAGAGATATTGTTTCGTTTATTTCGTCTTCCCTTACAAAAGTAGGGCGTGTCGGTGTAAAGTGCGAGGAATGTGATTTATCAGATATTCTTCTTCCCCAAAAAAACTTCAGTCCTGTAAGCGGCACCGTTGCTTCGCCAAGGCTTGACGCAGTCGTTTCTGTATTTACCGGAAAAGGGCGAAGTCAGGCTGCTGAAATTGTTAATGCCGGCTTTGTCTTTGTAAACGGAATTCTTTCCCAGAAATGTGATATGCATCTTTCTGACGGAGATATTCTTTCTGTACGCGGATACGGAAAAGCCGTACTTGAAACGGGCGGCACGTCAAAAAAAGGACGTACCTTTATAACGCTTAATAAATATGCCTGAAAGGACTTTCCATTATGGTTCTGTACCTTGTGATATTTTTGTTGATAGTTGTTTTTGACCTTGTTACAAAAAGTATGATAGCATCATCCTTCAGCCTTGGTCAGACTAAAAATATAATAAAAGGAATCCTCGATTTTACATATGTCCGTAACGAGGGTGCAGCGTTCGGTATGTTGCAGGGTGCAAGGGTGTTTTTTATAATTCTTACTGTGGTAGTTGCTGTTTTATTGGTTGTATATTTAATAAAGGCAAAACCTACTTCATCCCTTGAAAAAACTGCTATTTCATTTATTGCAGGCGGTGCAATCGGAAATTTTTTTGACAGAGTGTTTTTGGGTTACGTGCGCGATTTTATAGCGGTAAAATTTATTGATTTTCCCGTGTTTAATGTTGCCGATTGCTTCGTATGTATAGGTGCAGGACTTTTTATTCTTTATACAATACTTGATGCTTTCAAACCAGGACAAGGAATGAATGCTGATGAATAACGAAAATACTACTTTAAAATTAACAGCGTGCGAAAGTGCACGCTGTGACGTGTATATAGCACAAAATTCGCCTAGCCTTACAAGGAGTTTTCTGAAGAAACTTTTTGATTCTGAAAACATACTTGTTAACGGAAAAACTGCAAAGTCTTCCCTTAAAATTAAAGAGGGCGATATAATTGAAATAAATCTTCCGCCTGTCCGCACACTTGAGGCAAAGGCAGAGGATATCCCCCTTAACATAGTGTATGAGGACAGCCATGTCCTTGTAATAAATAAACCCCGTGGAATGGTTGTACATCCCGCAGCAGGAAATGAAGACGGCACCCTTGTAAATGCCGTTATGCATCACTGCGGTGATAACCTTTCTGCAATAAACGGTGTACTTCGTCCCGGAATTGTTCACAGAATCGACAAGGATACTACAGGACTTCTGGTTGTAGCAAAAAACAACGATGCACACCTTAGTCTGACAGACCAGCTTTCTGACCATACTTTAGGAAGAACATATTATGCAATTGTTCATGGAAATATTAAGGAAGACACCCTTACTGTGGATGCCCCTATAGCAAGGAGCGAGCAGGACAGAAAGAAAATGGCAGTTGCTAAGAAGAACGGCAGGGATGCACGTACACATATAACTGTGCTTGAACGCTTTGGTAAATACACTTATATAAAGTGCAATCTTGAAACAGGCCGCACTCATCAGATACGTGTTCACACAAAACATATAGGTCACCCGATTTTAGGGGATAAGACCTACGGACTAAAAAAAGAAGAATTCAGTCTTACAGGACAGCTTCTCCACGCGGGAGAGATTGCCTTTATTCATCCCCAAAGCGGTGAAAGAGTCAGCTTTTCCGCCCCCATGCCTGAAGACTTTGAGAATACATTAAAGAAAATTCAAGATAAATATCTTTAAAAAACTATCAATTTTGCATTATGCATTTTGCATTTTGCATTCACAGGAAAGGTTGATTTCAATGGAAAAGCAAAAGTTTTACATTACCACCCCCATATACTATCCCAGTGACAAGCTGCACATCGGACACAGCTACTGTACAGTTGCCGCTGATACTATTGCACGTTACAAGCGTGCACAGGGCTACGATGTAATGTTCCTTACAGGTACTGACGAACACGGTCAGAAAATCCAGCGAATTGCTGAAGAACGCGGTGTTACCCCTCAGGAATACGTTGATAATATCGTAGCAGGTATTAAGGATTTGTGGAAAACGCTTGATATATCAAACGACAAGTTTATCCGTACAACAGATAAACAGCACACAGATGCAGTGCAGAAGATTTTTAACAAGCTCTACGAAAAAGGTGACATCTATAAGAGTGAGTATGAGGGTTGGTACTGTACCCCCTGCGAATCTTTCTGGACAGAACATCAGCTTAAAGACGGCAAATGCCCTGACTGTGGCAGAGCCGTTGAAAAAACAAAGGAAGAAAGCTATTTCTTTAAGCTGTCAAAATATCAGGACAGACTTATTGACCTTATAAAGAATAATCCCGACTTCCTTCAGCCTTCAATCCGTCAGAATGAAATGCTTAATAACTTCCTTATTCCCGGACTTGAAGACCTTTGCGTTTCAAGAACAAGCTTTGACTGGGGTATCCCTGTAGAGTTTGACCCCAAGCACGTTGTATATGTATGGCTCGACGCCCTTACAAACTATATTACAGCTCTTGGTGCATTCAGCGACGATGACGAAGATTTCAAGAAATACTGGCCTGCAGACGTTCACCTTGTAGGTAAGGAAATTGTGCGTTTCCATTCAATTATATGGCCCGCAATGCTTATGGCACTTGACCTTCCCCTTCCAAAGCAGGTTTACGGTCACGGCTGGCTTCTTCTTGACGGTGGCAAGATGAGTAAGTCAAAGGGTAACGTGGTTGACCCCGTTGTTCTTATCAACAAATACGGTGTAGATGCAATCCGTTATTTCCTTATGAGAGAGATGCCCTTCGGTGCAGACGGTGTATTTAATAACGAAGCACTTATTAACCGCATTAACTCTGACCTTGCAAATGACCTTGGTAACCTTGTAAGCAGAAGCGTAAGTATGGCTGAAAAATACTTTGGCGGTACTGTTACAAATAAAGGTGCAAGTGAAGATGTTGACAACGAGCTTATCACTCTTGCAAAGGAAACTCCTGAAAAGGTTGAAAAGCTCATGGATGCGTTCCAGTTCTCACAGGCACTTACAGAAATCTGGAAGCTTATCAGCAGAACTAATAAATATATTGATGAAACAATGCCCTGGGCACTTAGTAAGGACGAAGCAAAGAAGGACAGACTGGAAACAGTTATGTATAACCTTCTTGAAGCAATCCGCGTAGCGTCAGAGCTTATTGCACCTGTCATGGTGCACACCACACCACTCATTCAGGCACAGATTGGTGCAAAGGTGTCAGGTTGGGATACAGCAAAAACATGGGGTGCACAGGACAGCTTCACCGTTGTAAAGGGCGAAGCACTCTTCCCCAGAATAGATGTTGAGGCAGAGCTTAAGGCAATCGAAGAGGAAGCTGCAAAAAATAAAGCTCCCGAAATCGAAAAGCCTGAGCCTAAGGAAGAAATCACCATTGATGACTTTATGAAGACAGAGCTTCGTGTGGCAAAGGTTATCGAATGTGAAAGAATTAAAAAAGCGAAAAAGCTTCTTAAGCTTCAGCTTGACCTTGGCTACGAAAAACGCCAGGTAGTAAGCGGCATTGCACAGTACTATGAGCCTGAGGATTTAATTGGCAAAAAGGTTGTTATCGTTGCAAACCTTAAACCTGTTAAGCTTTGCGGAGAGGATAGCTTCGGTATGATTCTCTGTGCGGCTAATGACAATCAGCTTTCAATTGTTTCACCCTCTGACGACATGGAATTGGGAAGTGAAGTTCGCTGATGTTATTTGACACCCACGCACATTACTATGACAGACGGTTTGATGGTGACCGTGACGAAATCCTTTCTGTGATGAAAGAAAATGGCGTCGGTTACATCATAAATGCAGGCTGTGATATTGAAACCACAAAAGAGTGCATTGCACTCTCTGAAAAATACGACTTTTTATATGCTACGGCAGGCTTTCACCCCGGAAATATCCGGGGTGAAGTTACGGATAGCGATTTAGCAGAAATCCGACACCTTGCCGCACACCCATCTGTTAAGGCAATCGGGGAAATCGGTCTTGACTACCATTACGATGGGTTTGATAAGCTGCAGCAGAAGGATATTTTTGCAAAGCAGATTGCTATTGCAAAGGAGCTTTCTATGCCTATCGTTATCCATTCCCGTGATGCCTGCGCAGATACCCTTGACGTGCTTAAAAGCGAATACAGGGGGACTGGCGGTGTATGGCACTGCTTTGGAGAAAGCGTGGAAACGGCAAAAGTCGCCCTTAATATGGGACTCAGCTTTTCAATAGGCGGCACTGTAACTTTTGCAAATAACAGACGTGCCGTAGAAGCGGTAAGTTACATTCCGCTGGAGAATATTCTTCTTGAAACGGATGCCCCCTACCTTGCACCTACACCACACAGAGGGAAGCGAAACAGCAGCCTTTACATCCACCTTGTAGCAGAGAAAATCGCAGAAATAAAAGGCATTTCCCCAAAAGAAGTAGAAAAGATAACGACAGAAAACGCAAAAAAACTGTTGGGAACTGTATAGAAAGGATTTTACTTATGAAGAAATTTTTTGCATTATTTTTCTTTGTTATAATTATATTTACGCTTTCCTTTTCCGCCTGTGCCTACAAAATAGGAGATAAAGTAGGATATGCACTCAAAACTGATATTGTTGCAAAAATTAACGGTTATGAAATCCCCTCATATAACGTCAACGGATATACGTATGTAATTGCAGAAGACCTTAATTATTATGGTTTCAGCGTTTTATACGACTACCAAACCCGCACGCTTTCCACAACTCGCGATTTTTCTCAATCATGGGCATCCAAAGTTTACACAAAGCCTTATGTTGCTCCATCAAATGTCGGAACAAAAGAACACAATCTTTTATATACAGACATAAAGACATATCTTGATGGATATTATACAGACAGCTATAATATTGACGGACAAACTATAATCCGCTTTGATTCTTTATCATTTTACGGAAATGTTTACTATGATAACAACAAACGTGAAATTTCACTTGATTTGCCCGGATTTAATTATAATCCAAATCCATTTAACCGCAGTTTATATTATAACACAACGACGCTTTCCGGAACTGTACACGAAGTTGTTGATCAAAATTCTGCCGGAAATTATTTTTCAACTCTTGTCTTTGATTTTGATGCTCCAAAACTTGTTCCATATCACGGCTCTGATGGAATAACTTGGACTAACCGGTTTTTCACAAGTATTCAAATTACAATAGACAACTATTCTCCTGATATGAAAGGAAAACATCTTGAAATTATTGATTATTCCACGCCTTTTGAGGCACACAATCACTATCACATTAGGCCAATTGTTATGCTTGATGCCAAAGTAAAAGTTATTGATTAAACAAAAATTCCCCAAATCGGGGAATTTTACAAAAAAGCCTTAAACGACAAATTTCGTTTAAGGCTTTTCTAATAAGGTCTTCGGATATCCTGAACATAGGGAAAATGCGATACCTTTTCCCTGCTTGTTATAGTATCGGACAATTATTTGACAGTTATATTACCAAAACCAACATATGGCCATCCGCCACTTTCTAAATCAGAAGTAATGATTTTCAATTGCAATCCATAGTTTACAGGTATAGATACAGTTTTAGGTAAATCTTCCATACCAACATAAACCTCTTTTACAACTTTTCCGTCAACAATGAAAGAAACAGATGTATCTTGCATTCCCGAATCATCCACATGCCCAATTGTAAAATTTATTGTAGAAAACTTACTATTCAAATTAAATAATGCATAGTCTTCACAGTCACATAACTTAAAGCCATTGCTATACTTTGTTCCACCCATTGAAAAATATTTTCCTTCTGATTGCAAATATGCTTCATAATTTCTGCTTGTCGCATACGGTGGACAGACATCTAACAAATATGTTCCTTCCATAGGCAATTCATCCCATAGATATACACTTTTTGTACTTCCATCCCATTCAACATCCATTCCTGCTAAATTTGCAGCACCTCTAACAGGCATATAAGTAGTTCCATTGTATATAAATGGTTCAATTACTGTACCATTTGCATCTTTTAGCTCACATAACACATTATCTTTATAAACCTTAATATTGTTATAAAGAACTTCAATTGTTTTTGTTCCTGTTGTGGCAAATGCTACTCCGCCTGTTACAATAGCACCAACCAGCGTGCCTGCAATCAATCCTTGTAATCTTTTTTTATTTTAAAAACCTCCCGTTATATATCCATATGGATATAATTTATCAACATTATAGCATACTAGTGTTAAAATGTCAATATATCCAAATAGATATTTTAGGAGTTTTTGAATTGGCTTATTATAAAAGATTAAGAGATTTACGTGAAGATAATAATTATACTCAGAAACAAATAGCAAATTTGCTCTACACAACACAACCACAATATTACAGATATGAAAGTGGCTTACGTGATCTTCCATGTGAATTAGTAATTATGTTAGCGAAAATATATAATGTTTCTATTGATTATATTCTTGGATTAACTGATGAGATAAGAAATTATAAATAATAGATGGATATGAATTTATGGATTTACCCAAACGAAAATCTACAAGATTAAAAGGATATGATTATTCAACACCGGGAGCATATTTTGTCACGATATGCACTCAAAACAGAGAACAGTTATTCGAAATAGAAAATGTAGGGAACGACCTATGTGTCGTTCCGCCCGAACAAAACAAAATTATTCATAAATGGCTAAAAGAAACAGAAAACAAATTCGATAACATAAAAATAGATAAATATGTAATTATGCCTAACCACATTCATATTATTGTCATAATAACGGAACGACACGCAGGTCGTTCCCTACACGATGTGATACGATGGTTTGAAACAATGTCTACAAATGAATATATTCGAAATGTTAAAAAAGGTGTGCTTAAGCCATTTAATAAAAAACTGTTTCAGAAATCATTTCATGACCATATTATACGTAATGATAAAGATTATCAAAAAATATGGGAATACATAGATACAAACCCTTTAAAATGGGAATTAGATTGTTTTTATAACAGCGAAACGGAGCGGTGAATTTCACTGCCCCGTTTATTGTCCCCTTATAGGAATTTGCGTAATTTAATCGCGAGCAACAATTGATAGAATTGAATTTTGTGCGCACGCGACGAGGGTGAAGCGGCACGCTTCTTTTTTACTTTGAATTACGTATTATTCATTTTTTTCCAATACTTTGCGATATCCGCCGTCGCCGTAATTAAGGCAACGGTTAACCCTTGAAATAGTTGTTGTTGAAGCACCTGTTGCAGAAACTATTTCATTAAAGGTCTTTTTATCAAGAAGCATTTTTGCAACCTCAAGCCTTTGAGACATTGTTTCAAGCTCTTTAATTGTGCAGATATCTTCAAAAAATATTTTGCAGTCTTCCTCATTTTTAAGAGAAAGGATTGCTTCATATAAATTTTTAAAATCGGGAGATTTTCCCATTATTATCATCCTTTCGCTTATTTTTCAGTTAATTTATGCAGAAATGCCCTTGTTCTGTCATTTTTCGGATTATCAAGAACTTCTTCGGGGGTGCCGTCCTCTAAAACTACGCCATCCGCCATAAAAATAATGCGGTCGGACACATTCCTTGCAAACTCAATTTCGTGAGTTACAATAACCATTGTAGTTTGCTTTGAAGCAAGGTCGCGGATAACCTTTAATATTTCCCCTGTAAGTTCAGGGTCAAGAGCACTTGTAGGTTCGTCAAAAAACAAAACCTTGGGATTAAGGGCAAGGGCACGTGCGATGGAAACACGCTGCTGTTGTCCGCCTGAAAGCTGACAGGGATAGTTTTCCATTCTGTCTGAAAGTCCGACACGTGTCAGAAGTGCCTTTGCATTTTCTTCTATTTCTGCATAGATTTCTTTTTTCTTTTCTTTAAAATCGGGGCGTTCCTTTGCAAGAAGCTTTGGTGCAAGTGTCACGTTTTCAAAAGCAGTATATTGCGGGAACAAGTTGAATGACTGGAAAACAAGTCCGAAATGAAGCTGATTTGCACGTATTTGTTTTGCAGTCAGCTTTTTTTCTGCATTTCCGTCGAAAATACATTCATCGTCAACAAAAATCTGACCACCGTTTGCATCTTCAAGGAAATTTATACAACGGAGAAGTGTTGTTTTACCGCTTCCGCTTGAACCCAGGATAGACATTACCTGTCCTTCTTCCAGAGAGAAGCTGACGCCCTTTAATACTTCAATTTTACCAAAACTTTTTGTTATATTTTTTACTTCCAATATTGCCATAATGTTAACTCCTGAAATAATCCATTTTCTTTTCTATGTAGCCAAACAGTAATGTCAGAAGTCCGCAGAAAATCAGATAAAATACTGCCGTATAGAAAAGCGGCCACATAATACCGTCTGATTTGATGAATTTCTGACCTGCCCAGATAATCTCATATACCATAATAATTCTTGCAAGAGATGTATCCTTTACAAGTGTAATTATTTCATTACTCATAGGCGGAACAATACGCTTAATTACCTGCAAAAGCACAATTTTAAAGAATATCTGCGTTTTTGTAAGACCCAGCACCTGACCTGCTTCATACTGTCCTTTGTTGATGGATTCTATGCCGCCGCGATATATTTCCGAAAAGTAGCAGGCATAGTTTATTACAAAAGAAACGAGTACCGCTATAAATCTGTCAAAAACCCTCCATGTGGAAAGCCATTGAATAAGTGCACCGGAATACACACCTGTGTTAATCATTTTGGTAGCCCATGTTCCTACAAGTCCGGGACCGTAAAATATAACTATCAGCTGAAGCATAAGCGGTGTTCCGCGGATAATCCATACAAAGGTTTTTATAACCCACTTAAGGGGCTTCCACTTACTCATCGAACCAAAGGATATAACAAGTCCGAGAGGAAGAGCAAGTGCAAGGGTGAGGGCGAACAGTTTAAGCGTTACCATAAAGCCCTCAAGTAATTTAATTGATACTTCTATAAACTGTGGTGAAAACATAAATTACCTCACAATAAAGAGGGTGTAAAAAATTCTTTTTACATCCCCTCTTATATTACTTTAATTAGTTTGTTGCGATTTATTATTTCTGGAGCATTGCGTTTGCCATTGTAAGGTCAATGATACAAGCATCGCAAGAACCACTCTGAAGTTCAAGGTAAGCATCTGTCTGTGTACCTGCTTCAACAATGTTTTCAAAACCGCTTTCTTCAGCAGCTGTTGCACCTGCAGAACCTGACTCAACTGCGAAAGTGAAATCCTTCATTTCTTCGGGCTTAAGAGAAGCGTTTTCAGCGGATGTAACTACAACCTGTGCATTCTTTACATAAGGAACTGAGCAGCTTGTGTTCTTAAGAACTTCCTCAGAAATTGTCATACCGTTCCAGATACAGTCAATAGTCTTTGACTCAAGAGCAAGGAATTTGCTGTCCCATTCGATTTCAACGAATTCAGCTTCAACACCGAGCTTTTCGCAAACTGCAAGAGCGAATTCAGTATCAAATCCTGTCCATTCATCCTTATCATCCTTGAAGTTCATAGGCTCGTAATCTGTGATACCGATGATAAGCTTGCCGTTTCCCTTTATGTATTCAAGGTCATTAAGAACAACTTCTTCTTCAGCAGGTGTTACTTCTTCAGCAAGAGTAAGCTCGTACTTTTCTGCAAGAGCACCAAGAGTACCGTCAGCAACAAGTTCTTTGATATAGCCGTTTACAGCAGCAGTAAGGTCAGAACCCTTTCTGAAACCGATACCGTATTCTTCGCTTGTAAGTTCGCAAGCAATTTCAAAGCCTGCATCTTCCTGTACTACTTCGTCCTGAACATCTTCAGCAACGTCGTTTTCTGTAGCTGTCTGTTCTCCCTGGCAGCCTGCGAACATTACGCATACAAGCATGAGAGAGAGGATAAGTGCTAATAATTTTTTCATAATAAAAATCTCCTTTATTAGTTGTTATGGTATTATATTACCACTGCAACAGGGTAAAGTCAAGACAAATTTAACGTTTGTATAATATATTAAGTTTTTTAAGGAATTCTTTGTCAATAGAACTGAGTGCTTCAGTTGTTATTCTGAACTGCCAGTTCCCCTCGGCAATTCCGGGATGATTCATAGCAGTATCACCGCCAAAACCGCACAAATCCTGAATCGGAACTATAGTTATAAGTGCACTGCTTTGCCACAGTGTGCGGATAATTGCCCTTACGGAAGCACTGTAGGGACCGCCCTGCCCCCAGTCCCCATCAAAATTGCAGTAGGAAAGTGCATAGTTACGGGCGTTTTCGTCAGATTCCCACAACCATCCTAATATGGTGTTATTATCGTGGGTGCCTGTGTAGCCGACGGTTTTTTCTGTGTAATTGTGGGGAAGGTGGGGGGTATCGCTGTCTGTTATAAATGCAAACTGCATAACGCTCATACCGGGAAATCCTGTTTCACATACAAGCTGACGCACATCGTCATCAATATCGCCAAGGTCTTCTGCGATAATATTGGCATGGGGATAAACAGATTTTATGTAATTGAAAAAGTCCATTCCCGGTCCTTTTATCCATTTTCCCTTAGTTGCTTTTTCGCCTGCAGGAATTGACCAGTATGCTGAAAAAGCACGGAAATGGTCAATTCTTACACTATCATACATAGTAAGTGCATGACCCAGGCGGTTTTTCCATAAAGAGTAATTTTCTTTTTTTAGATTATCCCAGTTATAAAGTGGGTTTCCCCATTTTTGTCCGTCTTCGCAGAAATAATCGGGGGGAACACCTGCACAGTTTTTAATACACATGTCGTCGTCAAGGGTAAAAAGATGTGGATTTACCCATACATCAGCACTGTCGTGGGAAAGGTAAATTGGCATATCACCGATAATTCCCACATTTTTTTTGTTGGCATATTCCTTTAAAGACTGCCACTGACAGAAAAATTCATACTGTAAAAATTCATGGAAAAAGATTTCTTCTGAAAGTCTGTCCATTGCCTCGGAAAGTGCTTTTTCTTTGCGGAATTTAATGGAACTTTCCCACTCAAACCAGGGAAGGTCTTCGTTTTCTTTTTTTAACGCACAAAAGAGAGCATAATCCTTTGCCCAGGAGTTTTTTTCGCAGAAGCTGATAATGGAGTTTTTTGTTTCCCGGGTAATTCTTGAAAATGCTTTTCTGAATACATCTTCCCTTGTGTTATTAAGAAATTCGTAGTCAGACACGTAAATGTTGTCAGATTCACATTCTGAAAGCTCCTCCGGGGTCAGAAGCTTTTTTTCGTATAAAATTTCAGGGTCAATGAAAAATATGTTGCCTGCAAAAGCACTTTTTCCTGAGTAAGGGGAATTGTAGCTGTCACAGGGACCGCAGGGAAGCACCTGCCATTTTTTAAAACCGCACTCAGAAAGAAAATCCACAAACTGCCGGGCCTCTTTTCCCAGCGTTCCGATTGCGTATTTTCCCGGAAGTGAAGATATGTGCATAAGTACACCGCCGCATCGTTTCATTTAAAACATCCTTTCGAATAATCCACGTAAAATAAAGTATATAAGGGGCAGAAACATTGCCGGAAGCATATTTCCCAGGCGTATTTTCGGTTTATAGATAAAGTTAAGTCCTATTGCCATAATAAGAATACTTCCGACAAAGGACATTTGTGCAATAACATCGGGAGTAAGATATGGAGCGAGAAGGGAAGCACCAACTGTAATAAGTCCCTGATAAATGCCAACGGTTATTGCAGAAAACATAACTCCGATTCCCATTGTTGAAGCAAACACTATTGAAACTGTGCCGTCAAGAAGTCCCTTTGTAATAAGAATGGTTGGATCGCCCTTAAGTCCATCGTTTATAGACCCTAAGATTGCCATTGAGCCTACACAGAAAATAAGTGACGTTGACACAAAACCCTGAGCAAAGGACGAATCAGATGAAGAAAATCTGCGTTGCATCCTTTCTCCAAGTCCGTCAAGACGTTTTTCAATATTAATAAGCTCGCCTATCAGTGTGCCAAGTGCCATGCATATGACCATTAAAATGGTGTAGTTTCCTGTAAGGAGCTTCCCGTCAACAGAAACTGCTGCAGTTATTATTCCCATTATACCAATTGAAAAGGTGGAAAGAGCAAGTGCCTGTACAAGACTTTCTTTCAGTCTTTCGGGGATAGCTTTTTTCATAAGAAGCCCTATAGCCGAGCCGATGATAACAAGTATGATGTTTGTAATAGTTCCCAAGCCGTACATCTATGTATCTCCTTTTTGTTTTTTTCTATTTTATCACAAAGAAAAAAATATACAATAATAAATTTTGCTTTAGCGTTATTTTTCTTTGGGGACAGCCATATATTAGAAGGGGTGAGGCTATGGATATTAATTCATTTACACGGTATTTTCCTGCAGAGCTTACGGAAAAAATACTTCTTCACGGGACGGGGGATTTGCAGGAAATACGTATGATATCAGGTAAAAACTGCGTTGTGCAGAAAAGCGGTGTTTTAAAGGAATTGGATTTTGTGGCAGAGCCTGAAAGGTTAAATAAAATTGTTGAGGCTATGTGCCGGGGATCTGTGTATGCTATGCAGACAAGCCTCCGTAAAGGATATATCCCTCTTTTGGGCGGGCATCGCGTAGGCGTATGCGGAAAAACAGTAACAGAAAACGGGCAAATAACTCACCTTACTGACATTTCAGCAATCTGTATACGTATTTCCCGTGAAATAAAGGGTGCCGCTGACGAAATAATGGAATTTCTTTGTTGTAACGGAAAGCTTTACAACACCCTTATTATATCACCGCCCGGATGTGGAAAAACGACAGTTTTAAGAGATGTTGCACGACAGCTTGGGAATAAGTATAAGGTATGTATTGCTGACGAAAGAAGCGAAATTGCTGCATCCCGAAGCGGAAGACACGGACACGATGTAGGTAAATACACCGCGGTTATGGATGCCGTTCCAAAGGCGGAAGGAATAATGATGCTTTTACGGACAATGTCGCCTGAAATTATAATCACAGACGAAACCGGAAGAGAAGACGAGGAACGGGCAATATCCGAGCTTATAAACTGCGGTGCAAAAATTATAACTACGGCACACGGCTACAGTGAAAGAGATGTGTGTCGCAGAAAATATCTCGGAAAAATGATAGAGGAAGGCATCTTTGAAAGAATTATTGTTTTAAGCGGAAGATGCGGACCGGCAACTTTGGAAAAAATTATATCGGACGGTAGGGTGATACGACGTGTTTAAAGTAATCGGAAGCATAGCTGTAATAGCGTCAATGGGATTTATAGGCACAGGCAGATATGAAAAGATTAAGGAAAGAAAACACGTACTTGAGACAGTACGGGACGGCACGCAGAAAATAACAGATAATTTAAGATGTATGTGTATGCCGCTATACGAATGTTTTTTAAAAGGCGGAGTTTTTTATAATAGGGCGGCTTCTTATATGAAGATGGGACTTTTGCCATGTGAAGCCGTAAAAAAAGCGGCAAAGGACTTCAGCTTTTCAAAAGAGGACTATAGCTGTGTTTGCCGATTTTCAGAAGGACTTGTAGCGGCGGATTGTGAAGGACAGATAAGAAATGCACAGCATTTTATAGGCGAGCTTGAAAAAAGCATTGCCAAAACAGAAAAAGAGTTAGATACAAAAGGAAAGCTTTTTATAAAAGGAAGCTTTCTTATGGCGGCAGCAATTGTGCTTATACTGTTATAAAGGAGTGAAAAACGTGGAAACAGAATTAATTTTTCAGATAGCAGGAATAGGTATAATCGTTGCGATTATGAATATGCTTCTTTCAAGGTCAGGCCGTGATGAACAGGCACTGATGATTACAATAGCAGGACTTGTAATAGTTCTTTTTATGGTTGTAGATAAAATAGCAAAGCTTTTTGAAACAATAAAGACGGTGTTTGGAATATGAATATTGCAGGTATAACCCTAGGTGCGGTGTGTGTATCTGTGCTTGCACTGTGCGTGAAAAATATGAAAAGCGAAATGGGACATATAATTACCCTTGCTGCGGTGGCAGGTATAATGGCTGCACTTATGCCATACATAATAAAAGTGGTTGCATCAATAAAGGAGCTTAGCTCTTACAGTTCTATGGGGGAAAGGTACCTTGAACCTATTTTAAAAATTACGGGTATAGCTTACCTTAGTCAGATAGGGGCAGAGCTTTGTCGTGACAGCGGGGAAGCGGCTCTTGCAGGGAAAGTGGAAACAGCAGGGAAAATTGCAATCGGAGTTATAACAATTCCCATTGCACGTGAGGCATTTGAAATAATTATAGGTATACTGACATGACACAAAATATGGTAAACCCAAGTATTACGCAGGCAGCGGAAAAAAATATTGAAAGCGTGTTTTCTGATTTCAGTTTCGAAGATATTGTGTCAGATATTGTGAATGGGAATTTCTCTTTAACATCAGACGGTTTTATAAATAAATTGATTTCTCTGTTTATGGGCGAGCTAAAGGGGGCTTTTTGTCTTGTAGGGACAATAGCGGCACTCGTCATGCTTGGTGCCGTTGTAAATAATCTCGGACAGTCCTTCGGAAAAAAGGGAATAAGCGACGCCACGGGATTTGCAGTTTTTGTATATGCCGCGGCAATCTGTGCCACAGCCTTTGAAAAGGCAGGGGGATATGTTATCGAAACATTAAAGGATATAACTCTTTTTGTGCACAGTATAATTCCTGCAATGGCAACAATTTCCGTATCCGGCGGTGAATTTATGACGGCAAGCCTTTCGCACCCGGTAGTGTTTTTTGTCTGTTCCGCAGCCGGTACGCTTATAAAAAATGTTATAACGCCTCTTGTGCTTCTTCGTGCAGTGTGTACGCTTCTTTGTGCAGTAACAAAAAACAGTGGTCTTAATGAGTTTGTCGGCCTTTTTTCAAGACTGCACAAAACTTTGCTTACATTTTCTATGTCAATTTTTGCGGGGATTCTGGGGATAAGCTCTTTTGCTGCTGCAAGCTTTGACTCCCTTGCAGCAAGGGGGGTTAAGTTTGCGGTAAGTGCATCTGTGCCTGTTGTAGGCGGTTCCATTTCTGAAGCAATGAGCTCTGTTGCAGGTTCCGCAATGCTTTTAAAAAATGCAGTGGGAATAACAGGTGTTATCGCGCTTTTTGCCATGTTTATGGTGCCTGTAATTAAAATATGGGCACTTGGACTTGCTTTCAGACTTACGGCAGCCTTTACGGCCCCTGTCGCAGAGCCGCGTACCGTAGAGGTTTTGAGAAATATAGGAGACTGCATAGAAATGCTTTTTTCCTCTCTCGCTTGTATGGGAACAATTATGATAATAGCATTAGCTTCGATTTTATGAGGGTGGTTAAATGAAGGAATATATGATTGGGCTTGGCTCGGTAATAATGATGATATCTTTTGCTGAAATACTGATGCCGGAAGGAAGCGTAAGGAGTTTTGCGACTTTGGCGATGGGATTTATGGTGATTACTGCGGTGGTAATGCCCCTTGGAAATATGGGTGAAAGCTTCGTCTTCAGTGCAGAGTCATTTAGTCTTGACGAAGAAAGCCTCGAAAAAGCAGAGGCAGAATACCGTGCCGGGGTTTTAAAAGAGCATAGAGAAAACATTACTGAAAAAATAAATGAAAAAATAAAACATGGCTCAAAAGTTGCAGTAGAAGTGAGCCCCGATGGCGAAATCACCAGAGTTACAATTGTTCTTAAGGGTGATGAAAGTGCAGCGGTTGAATATATAATAAATACACTGGGTGTTCCCAGAGAAAGGATAAAGACTGAATATGAAAATAATTGACAAAATTTTCAGGGATAAAAAGGTAAATAGTGTAATATATATAATATTAGCGGTGGGAATTCTCATGCTTGTATTTGCAAACAGCCGTGGAAGCAGCACATCTTATCCACAGGCAGCTGCAAAAACAGGAGAAGAAATTTCTTTAAAACAGGAAACGGAAACAATACTTTCCCGCATAGACGGTGTTGGAGAAGTGGATGTTATGATAGCGTGTTATTCGTCTGATGCCAATACAGCATCTTTAACGTCTTCTCCGGAGCCTGATATACAAAGCGTCCTTGTAGTTGCAGAAGGTGGAAATAACTCAGGCGTCAGGGAAACAATTATACGGGCGGTAAAAGCCGCTTTAGGCGTGGAACCCCACAGAATAGAGGTTTTTGAAAGGAAGGAAAAAAGAAATGATGATGGTGGTTAAGAAAAAACAGCTTATTATTGCAGCGATGGCTATTGTGCTTGGAACGGCCGGCTATCTTAACGCCGGAAAAAACCCGGAAACTGAGGAAAGCGGACAAAAATATCTTGGGGAAGCACAGCTTGTAAATTCACAGGAAGCTATTGAAGAGCCAAGCGGTGATTTTTTCGCTCAGGCAAGAGTTGACAGAGAAGCCGGCAGAAGCCGGGCGGTGGAAACCTTTAATTCCATAATTTCCAACGAGGATGCAGATGCGGCATCAAAGGCAAATGCACAGCAAGGGGTACTGGAGCTGGCGGAAAATACCGAAACTGAAACTGCAATTGAAAACCTTCTTCGTGCAAAAGGCTTTGAAGACGCAGTGTGTTATATAAATAACGGTATGGCAAATGTTGTGGTAAAGACTCAGGCTCTTGACGGAGCAAGTGCTGCTACTATAAGTGAAATTGTAGCGGAGCAAAGTGGAATAGTACAGGATAAAATAAAAATTATGGAGATAGCGTGACAGTAGTCGAACCTTATACGCCCTGACTTGCTAAATTCCAATAATACGAATTTGTCAGATTTGAAGGGCGTCAGCCCATCTGCATCTTCCGCATCCGTCTTATTAGAAATTTTTCATCGTCAGGGTTCTTCGAAGTTTAAAATAGTAGATTTTTTTTAAAAGAAGTAAAAATCAGCAGATAATACTTTCGTATTTTCAAGGATTTTTACGCACTTTTGGAGAAAATATACTTTTTAAAACCGCATAAGGTTCAACTACTGTCACGCTAGCGGGAAAGTAGATATCCGAACCCCGCCTGAAACAGCGAAATTTAGGCATCTTTAGGCTTGTCGTCCTTGAAAGGCGTCAGCCTGTCTGCGTTCTCCGCACCAAAACCTGCACAAAATTTCATCTGTTTTAGGTTCACAGAATTTTT
>JAZPYX010000069.1:0-5517 GCA_045544395.1 Clostridia bacterium | reverse complement strand
AAGGCTTTTTATAATAGAAATTCGTCAAACGACGAATTTCTTCCTTAGGTTTTTCTTTATTTTTGCTTTTAGGCACAATTAAAAGGCTTTATCAAGCGTTTCTTTTTGCCTTGCGTGGTGTACACATTTTGCTACACCCTCTTTTTTAGCCGTATAGGAATCTGCGTAATAGCCATCCATTTTAAATTCAGTCGGGGTGCGATGAAGGAGAAGCAGCACGCTTCTTTTTCGGAACCTCTTTTTCATAATCATCGTGATGAAACGCGTGTAATTCTTTAGCACCGAACTTACGGTTGTTGGTTCTGTATTCACGGGGAGAAATGCCGGTATATTCCTTAAAAACCTTTGTGAAGTGTTTGGAATCAGCAAAGTGAAGCATATTACTAAGCTCTGAAATTGTAATGTTTGTTACACGAAGATAATATTTAGCCGTTACAATTTTTTGTCCCTGCACATACTTTATAGGCGTAATTCCGTACTTGGATTTAAAATTATATATAAGCTGTGTTTTTCCTACATAAAACTGTTTGCACAAATCATCTATGGTGATTTTTTGTCCAATATTTGAATCTATAAAATTTAAAATATTTTCTGCCAGAACATTTTTGTCATGAGATATTTCCGATACAGTTTGTGTAGCTAGATTTACTTTTTGAATTATTTTAAGAATTTCTCCGCATATTTCATTACACTGCGTTATTGTATATTCCGGTGCTTCTTCCAGCAGCCTTATGATATTTTCAAAGTATTCCGATACATCGGTCTTTACAATAAGAATAGACTGAATAATGCCATAGGATTCAAGCAGTGAATCAAGAAGCTTTCCTTTTGCTGTTATAAAAAGCTTTTTTAATGGAAAATCCTCATCCGATGAATATAAAACTCCGTGGACAGAAGAAAAAAATCCGTTTGTCACCTACTATGCTCCATGGCTAAAAAACTTCCATATCATGACTGCATCGGAAGCAGAAAATAACAAAGCATCGGGAATTGTTGGCGGAGAAGCATTTCAGCAGATTCGTCAGCTTGCAATTTCGCCTGTTAATTCCGATATAATGTATTTGTGCAGTGATACAAACGGAATTTATAAAACCACAAATGGGGGAAAGCACTGGTATAATACTACAAACAATGCCGCAGGTCACGATGCAAAAGGACTGTTATGCGATAAAAAGGACGAAAGAATCGTCTATGTACATATGCGTGGAGTGGGAGTTCACAGAAGTTGTGACGGTGGCTATAGCTGGCAGCAGCTTATAGTCGACACGGATTCTGTACAGGACGTGGGAAAACGCAGTGAAACCATTGTGCAGGATGAAAACGGAAATACATATTTTGCCGTAGGAAGCGGTATATATAAGCTTGAAAGAACTACCGACAAGCTGACAAATTTAACTGCCGGGCAGTATCCCGGGCTTGCCGCACTTGAAGGAAACAGTGGGGCAGAATTTCTTGATTTGGATATATCTTCCGACGGAAATATTATCTATGCCTGCTGTGCTTTAGCAGAAGGCGTAACTGAAGTGGAATGCGGTCTTTATGTATCCTGTGACGGTGGAAAAACGTGGGAAATAAGAACACCGGACAAAGGGTACACAAATTTCAGAACCTTGGCGATAGACCCTGAAAATCCTGAAAAAATATATACAGGTGCCCGGGAATATGATGCAGATATGCAGAAAGAGGGAGACTATTGCCTGTATGTCAGCAGTGATAAAGGTGAAACGTTCAAAAAAATATATCGTCCGGAAGATTTGACAGGTACAAATATATACTTTTACGGGTTAAAGTTCGGCCCTGAAAATGAGGAAGGGAAATACCCGCTGTATCTACATCTTGAAGGCACGGTGTGGCCTCTTCGTGTAAGCTGTAACTACACCTCGCAAACCCCCACCTTCTCGCAGATGTATACAAAAGACATCAAAATGGATCAAGGAACAATTCGTGAGGGCTATACAGGTTTGTTTTATCAGGCGTTTCAGCCGGATATGAAAATTCCCGGCAGGGTGATATATACCGCATCGGGAATTTATGAGTATACCGTTGATTCAAGCGGAAAAGCAACAAGTAAACGAATTTCTTCGGGCTACAGCGGTGCCAGTATAGAAGATATTGCGTTCAACAGCAAAAATAATATGTGTGCACTTGTGGTTGATTCACGTACATTTGTAGATGACGGCAAAAGCGTATACGGTAATGGCACATACCCAACCTTTACAGCAGAGGAATCGGCAGAAAAGCTTTATGGTGTCCGTGGAGTGTTTAATCCAAATGATGACAGTACTTTTTTTGCATATGTAGGTTATTCCAACGGCAGCGGAACCTATAGCGGTATCAGAAAATCCGCAGACGGTGGAAAAACCTTTGGAGATATTATTGAAAGTACAAAAATCTACTCCCAAAAGCAGAGCGATGATTCCGCTTTATGGGCGGAATTTGGAAATGCGCAGGTTCTTTGCTATGCCAAGGACAATAAAACAATCTACAGTTCCTATCACCAAAGCCCTGACAATGGTGTCACATGGGTTAAAAACGAATACTTTTTGTTGGATGTGCATCCCGGAAATACAGATATTCAAGTGGGGATAAAAAAGGAAAACGGAAAGCTGTGCCTTTATAAAACGAATAATGCAGGGGAAAACTGGAGCTTTGTTACGGATTACTTTAACGCAGACAGTAATTTTTCGGATGTTGATTTTGACCCCGGCGACAGTAACTTTGTCTACTTTATTCACAAAGACCGATATTTCGGTAAAATAAATCTTACTACGGGACAGATTACGGACTACACGGAAAAGGCTCCGTTTAACAGCTTTAAAGCTTTTTCAGACGTAGAGATTAATCCCAAGGATTCCGACCATATTTTAGTCACCAGCTCTCCCGGAACATATGTTACCACAATGAAAAACGATTATAAGCTTGCAGAAAGCTATGACGGAGGAAATACATGGCATACCGTACCCGGACTATGGGGTGGTCAGTTTAACAATATTATTTTCTCCAAAACTACCGATGAAGCTTTTATTACAGGCCACAGCGGAACATTTATTTATGATTATAATAAATTTAATTATTATCAGCTTGCCAGCCTTATTCATAACGATAATGTGGTTAAAACAACATTGCAGCGTGTCAATTCTGACGGTGAGCACAGAAATAACGGAGAATATGTTATTTCACCCGGCGACATTTTCAGTCCCACAGAGAAGATTTTTAACGGATGGATATATGGAGGCACACTCTATAAAAAAGACGACCTTATAACAATCGGTAAGTAACAGTAGTTCCATTTAGTCTATCGCAGACGGGATAAGTTCTTGTCTGCGATAATTTATTGCAAAGGAAGATATCTATGGAAAAAATCAGAAAAATATTTATTGACTATTTTTGTGTTACACTCGGATCATTCATCCTGGCATTTGCAACAACATACTTTTTAATGCCGTGCAAAATCTCAACAGGAGGAGTGGGCGGTATAGCCACCATTCTCTATTATACGGCAGATATTCCCCCTGCATTGCCCACGCTTGTAATAAATGCAGTGCTCTTTTTCTTTGGCTACAAAACCCTGCAGAAAAGCTCGATATTTAAAACAATAGTTGGGATTATATCTTACTCCGCTTTTTTGGAAATTACTCCTTTCTTTGGATTCTATGATAAGGATATTTTCATCTGTTCAATTTTTGGAGGCATACTTGTAGGCATAGGGGTAGGACTAGCAGTTTATAAAGAAGCCTCAACTGGGGGAAGTGATTTTGCGGCACTGATTATAAATAAGATAGTTCCGCATATTCCGATCGCAATGCTTATATTGATTATAGATTCAAGTGTAATAGTTACTTCGGGATTTATGCTGCACGATTACACGATAATGTTTTATTCCGTGATTTCGCTTTATATCAGCAGTAAGGTTACCGATCATATTTTAGTCCGTGGAGATTATGCAAAAACCGTATATATAATTTCACAAAAAAGCAAGGATCTTGCAAATGAAATAATGAGCGATATGAATCGCGGCGTAACGGGAATATATAGTCATGGATGCTACAGTGGCAAGGATAATATGATGCTGATGTGTGTGGTGAAAAACAAAGAAATCCCAAGGCTTCTCGGCAAGGTGAAAAGGTTTGATAAAAGTTCTTTCACAATTATTTCCGAAGCAAGAGAAGTTCGCGGAGAGGGATTTAAAGATATATAGAATCAATATGAAAATTTATGCATACCTGTACCAAAAAAAAAGCTTGAACTTAAAAAGCTTGTCGTGTATAATTGTACATAGCAAGTTTTTTATTTGGAGGAGAAGAGATGAATACTTATCTTTTTGATTTCGACGGAACATTGGTTGATTCTATGCCTGTTTTTGCCGGAATGATGAAACGCATTCTTGATGAAAACAATATTACTTATGGCGACGACCTTGTAAAAATCATCACACCTTTGGGATTTAAGGGAACAGCAATTTATTTCAGGGAACAGCTTGGTATTACGCTTTCTCTTGAAGAACTTGGCGGACTTATGGGGAAGTATGCCATAGAAGAATATACGTATAATGTTCCTGCCAAAAACAACGTTACGGAGGTTTTGAAAAAACTCAGAGCAAGAGGGGCAAGTCTTAATGTACTTACCGCAAGCCCGCATCTTACTCTTGATCCCTGCCTGAAAAGGCTGGGAATTTACGACCTTTTTGATAACGTATGGTCATGTGACGATTTTCAGACTACAAAAGCAGATCCGAAAATTTACACCATGGCTGCTGAAAAAATTGGTGTGCCCGTGGATGAGGTCTTGTTCCTGGATGATAATTATAATGCTGATAAAACTGCTAAGGAAGCAGGAATGAAAGTGTGCGGTGTATATGATGATACCTCTGCTGAATATGAGGACGAAATCCGCGCTGTCACCGATTATTATATAAAGGATTTTTCAGAACTTCTTACTATTTGAGGTATACCTATGTTTTTTATGATGGGAATATATGACCGCACAAAAGAAATTGAATATAACGGAGATATGCAAATTTGCCCCTCCTGCGGAAGATACTGCAATTACAGAATTTTTGTTACTTATATGTGCCTCAGTCTTTTCTTTATCACCGTTTTCAAGTGGGGGAAGCAGTACTACGCCGAAACCTCCTGTTGTGGAAAACGAACAGAACTTACTCGTGAAGAAGGCAAGAAGTATGAAAGAAAATAAATTTAAAGTAGTCTATATCGGAGAGGACGACCCACTGTCTCTGCGCACAGGAAAGACCTACGAAGCCCGAATCGTGAAAGACGGTTGGTACGGCATTGTAGATGAAAGCGGAATAGAATTTGCCTATCCGCCGGAAGAGTTTATAACAAAGGCGATGTAAAAAAATGAGTTTTTTACATCGCCTTTTTGTATATGAAAACCCCCGGATTGTCCGGGGGTTCAATCAAGCTTATAGCTATAATTCTTGGAAATAAAAACTCCTTTTGATATAATGAAATTGCGGCTACCAACTGCAATTAAAAATCAAAAGGAGGTCATTCAAAG
>JAZPYX010000068.1:0-33329 GCA_045544395.1 Clostridia bacterium | reverse complement strand
ATAAATACACAAATATCATTTTACAACAATAATGTCAATTTGTCAATATACTTTTTTTAATTTTTTTAATTTTTGTTGATTTTTGCTTAAAACCTTGTCCTTTACTCACGTTTTTTGTGCTTTTTTCTGCTTCACGGACTGATTTTCAAATTCAATATAAAAAATAAAGGGGCTATCTCGTCAAAATTATATTTTTGTGCTTTGACACAAGACTATGAACATACTATATCATAGAAAAAGACAACATCGGTTTTTCTATGCTTGTCTTTTTGTTTCGAAAAATTAACCTTTTTGCTCGTATTTTAGGTGTTATACTGATAAAATGTATGCTATAATAAAAGCAACTTCTAATAAAAAGATACATAACAACTAAAAATGAAGAAGAATTTTTTGGAGGCGTAAATTATGAACCAATCAATAAAAGAAATAATTTCAGAAAACGTAAATCTTTGCTCCAATCCGTCCGAACTGAAAATAACGGATATAAGAGTTGCAAACATTAACGGTGCACCAAAACATTGTCCGTTAATAAAAGTGTATACTAATCAAGGCTTGGTTGGCTATGGTGAAGTAAGAGATGCCTCAAGTGCTACATATGCACTTATGCTTAAATCACGTCTTATCGGAGAAAATCCATGTAATGTCGATAAGATTTTCAGAAGAATCAAGCAGTTTGGCGGTCATTCACGACAGGGTGGGGGCGTGTCAGGATTAGAGATTGCTATGTGGGATTTGGCAGGTAAAGCATGGGGGGTACCTCTGTGGCAGATGCTCGGTGGAAAGTTCCGTGACAAGGTAAGAATGTACTGTGATACAGATGTTGACGGAAAACATACCGGAACAGATATGGGACACGCTCTGAAAAAGAGAATGGAGCAGGGCTTTACATTCCTGAAAATGGATTTGGGTATAGAACTTATGCTTGATGAGCCTGGTTGTCTTAATGCCCCTATTGGATTTCTAGAGGATATAAAGAAATATTCTATGAAAGCAATCAATCACCAAAAGGGTTCGATAGATATGGATATGATGCTTGGTAAAAACTATGAAACTTTTACAATCCCTCATCACGCAACAGGTATTCACCTTACGCAAAAGGGTATGGATTACCTTGAGGACTATGTTAAGCAGGTAAGAGATGTGATCGGCTATGAGGTTCCTCTTGCAATTGATCATTTCGGACATATATGTATTGAAGATTGTATAATGTTTGCAAAGCGTCTTGAAAAATATAATATTGCCTGGATTGAGGATATTGCTCCTTGGCATTATACAAACCATTATGTAAAAATTGCAAATAGCTGTAATGTTCCTATTTGTACCGGTGAGGATATTTATCTTGCTGAAAACTTTGAACCGCTTATGAAAAGCGGCGGAGTATCTGTTGTGCATCCCGATATGCTTACTGTCGGTGGTGCCCTTGAAATGAAAAAGCTTGGAAATATGTGCGACAAATACGGTGTTGCAATGGCAATTCATATGGCAGAGAGCCCGATTGCTTGTATGGCGGCAATTCATGCAGCGGCAGCAGTTCAAAATATACTTGCTGTTGAGTTCCATTCTGTGGATATTACTTGGTGGAATGATCTTGCTATCGGAATTGACAATCCTCTCTTTAAGGATGGCTTTGTAAATGTTCCCAATAAGCCCGGCCTTGGTATTGATGAACTTAACGAAGAACTTATAGCACAGCATATGCACGAAAAATACCCTGAAATATGGGCACCTACAACGGCTTGGGATAAAGAATGGGCAAATGACAGGGAGTGGAGCTGATGCTTAAAATACGTTGGATAGGTCAAAGCGGTTATATTTTAAATGATGGAAAAACAGAAATATGTATTGACCCATACCTTTCAAATGTTGTTGATAGAATTGCGAAACGTGGCAGAATGGTAAAAGCACCTTTTCTGCCTGAAGAACTAAAAAGTGATGTTATAATTTGCACTCACAACCATCTTGACCATGTAGATATTGATGCGATTCCGCTTATAAAAAAAGGAAATATGCTTTTTCTGGCACCTTCAGATGCTAAAAATCAACTGGTTGAATGTGGTGTAACAAAATTTAAAGAATTTGATGAAGGTGCAACAGAAAAAATAGGTGATTTTGAATTTACAGCAGTATTTGCAGACCATACAGTTCCTGCTATCGGTGTAATTGTAAAGCACTCCCGAATTACTATGTATTTTTCGGGAGATACGGAATATAACGAAAAGCTTGAAGAATTAGCAAAATACAATATAGATATTATGTTTATTTGTATTAACGGAAAGCTTGGAAATATGAATGTAGATGAAGCTGTGAAGCTTACAAAGATAATCAATCCAAAAGTTGGCATACCTACACATTACGGAATGTTTGAAAGTAACACGGAAAATCCTGAAAACTATACTTCCAAGCTTGATTGTGGGTTTGAAATGAAACATAATACAGAATATGATGTTTTGGAGGTGTTGAAAAATGTTTGACCTGACAGGAAAAACTGCACTTATAACAGGCTCAACACAAGGAATTGGTTTTGAAATTGCAAGTCTTCTGGCAAAGCAGGGAGCAAAGGTTTTTATAACAGGCGCAGAAAGCGTGGAGAAGTGTGCGTATGCAAGTGCAAAAATCCCCAATTCTGTACCAGTTAGAGCCAATTTGCTCAAAACTGATGAGATTGACAGGTTGTATCAAGAGACCGGTGATGTAGATATTCTTGTTTTGAATGCGTCGATTCAATATAAAAGGAAATGGGACGAGTTTACTTTGGAAGAATATGATATTCAGATGGATTGCAATGTTAAAAGCAGTTATTTACTTATAAAGAAGTATGCCAAAGGTATGAAAAATAAAGGCTGGGGACGAATTATTACCATCGGAAGTGTAAATCAATACAATCAACATCCTGAATTATCTCTTTATGGAGTGTCAAAGGCGGCACAATTTAAAATGGTTCAGAATATTGCTCCACAGCTTGCCTCGTTTGGTGTAACAATAAATAATATTGCACCGGGGGCTATCAGTACTCCACGAAACGCAGAAGAATTTCGTGATAAAGCTTTCAAGCAAAAAATAGAAAGAAGTATCCCTTGCGGGTATATAGGTAAGCCTGAAGATATAAGTCCTGCGGTGCTCCTTTTGTGTTCTGATGAAGGGAGATATATAACAGGCTCGGAAATTAAAATAGATGGTGGAATGAGTTTATAAAAGGAAGGAAAATATATATGAATTTTAATGACAGAGAAGAAATAATTGCATTAACCCCCCAATGGAAAGGCGAAAGACTTCCTGATGGAAGACCAAAGGTAGATGAAAAGTATCTTAAAGCACTTAAAACACTTACACTCGAAGAAGTATGGAAACCAATATTTGTCAAAGGTTATGAAAGTCAGTTTGAAGGCAGACTTCATACTCTGCACGATGACGGAAGAAAGCTTATAGGACGTGCTGTAACAGCTACATATTGTCCTTTCCGTCCTGATTTGGATGAGGTTGTAAAGGATATCGGAAGAAGCGAGCAGAGAACAGGTACATACAATCAATGGGTTATCGACAATCTGATGGAATACGATGTTCCTGTAATTGATATGTATGACAAGATTTATAAAGGAACATTTTTGGGCGGAAACCTTACAACAGCACTTAAAAATAAAACCAAAAACGAAAACGGCGGTGCAGTAATCTGGGGCGGTATCAGAGATACCGAGCAGATGAAAAAGGTTGAGGACACACAAGTTTATTACAGAGGTATTGACCCAACACCAATCCGTGATTTTATTATTACAGCATACAACACACCCACAAGAATCGGAAATGCAATCTGCCTCCCCGGTGATGTCGTGTTTGGTGCAGGCGGTGGAGTGCTCTTTATTCCTGCTCATCTTGTAGAAGAAGTTGTAGGTGGGGCTGCAAAAACCCAGGTAAAGGATATGTTTGGTTTTGAAATGATAAGTCTTAATAAATTTACAACTGCACAAATTGATAAAAACACCTGGACAAAGGAAATGCTTGATCTTCTTATGAAATTTATTGAAACCGATGACAGAGCAGCAGACTATAGAGGTCTTGATTGGTCAGAAGAATATGATTTGGCAATAAACGGCGACCCTAATGATACACAATCCGCCTTATAAAAAAGAAGCGTGCCGCTTCACCCATGTCGCACCATCACAGGAGTGCAAACACAGTTTCCTGCGTCTTGATTTGATGCAAATTCCTATACGATAAAAAATGGCTGTAAAGAAACTATGCTTCTTTACAGCCTGTTTTTGCTTGCTTGTATATATATTTTGACGGGGATACGCCCACAATCTTTTTGAATTCTACCGAAAAGTGCTTGTAGTCATTATAACCACACAAGGATGAAATTTCACTTAATGTATGATAGCCTGCGATTATAAGGGAAGAAGCATATTTGATTCTTCTGTTTATAACATATTGCTTCGGGGAAATCCCGAACTCTTTTTTGAAAAGTTTTCTGAAATAGGTATCGCTTATATAGGAAATTTCCGCAGCTTCAATGAGTGAAAAATCTTTACGGAGATAGTGTTTCTCGATATATTCAACAGAGGCATCTATTTTAGAATTAAGCTTATAGATTTTTTTGTTGTCCTTGTAAAGTTCTGCAAATATCATATTCAGAATAGCTGATGCTTCGTGCTTATATGATGTGCCTTTATTTTCCCATAGGTTAAAGATCTTCTCAAAAAGTTCGGCATATTTTTGTGGGTCAGCAGGAAGGAAACTCTGAATATCGTTTGATGTGTAATTGTATGTTTTGAAATGCACAACAATCATTTTATCTCTGTTTGATATTCGCTGATAATCAACATCTGACGGGAAAAAGCCAATGGAATTATTGATGAATTCAAGCTGTTTACCGTTGAATTCGATTACTGTATCTCCCTCATATCTGAAAGAAAGGGCATCAAAATTCCGTTTGAAATTATATGTTTTTGAATAGTTAGATTCCAGGAATAAAACATCCAGAATCTTAAAACTGATGGAGTCCTGCTCAAAAAACACGAATAACACCTCCGATGTTAGCAATATTATAACATTTTTGTTTCGAAAAATCAACCTATTTTCTCGAAATAAAGGTGTAACGAATAGCACAATTGTGCTATAATACAATAAAAGGAGTGAAATTTATGGCTACATATAAAGACCTTGATAAAAGCTACAGTGAAATAGAAAAATTCTGCCTCGGTAAATTTCAGGCTAATGAAGAACTTTTCAAAACAACCATTAAAGAAAATATTGAAAAATACAGAAAAGGCAAAGTTACCGTGACTTTAAAAGATAAAGATGGAAATCCGCTTTCAGGGGTTAAGGTAAGGGCAGTTCTTAAAAATCACGAATTCAAACACGGTGCGCATATTTTTATGCTTGACCAGTTTGAAGATGAGGAAAAGAATAAGGAATACCGTAAACTTTTCCCTGAATACTTTAACCTTGCAACAGTTCCTTTTTATTGGGGAGATTTAGAACCGGAGGAGGGGAAGCCTCGCTACGCGGCGGACAGTCCCAATATTTATCGCAGACCAAGCCCCGATTTGTGTGTTGATTTCTGCCGTGAAAATGGAATAGCTCCTAAGCTTCACTGCTTGTTTTACGATAAATTCATTCCCGACTGGACACCTAAAAATGATGCAAAAAAGATGAAATCACTTTATGAAAAACGTTTTTCCGAAATTGCTGAAAGATACGGAAACGGTGTGATGTACGATGTTGAAGTAATAAATGAACTCCTTCAGACCCATTGGTGGACTACCCATAGTGTTATAAGTGATACAAAGGATTCTCTCGAATGGTCTTTCAAACTTGCTGAAAAATATTTCCCAAGCGATGTCCTTGTAATAAATGACGGTAACTATATTCCCGAAATAGGAAAGATGACATACCGCCATCCTTACTATATGCTTATTGAATCTGCACTTCTGAAGGGTGCGAGAATTGATAAAATCGGTATACAGAACCATATTTATATGCGACTTGCAGAAGATGATAACAAATATTTTGAACCGTACTTTGACCCGATTATGATGATGAAAGGTCTTGACGTTCTTTCAGAATTCGGCAAACCTCTTGAAATTACGGAAATATCAATTCCAACCCTCGGAGACGACGGTCACGAAGCTGAAGATGTACAGGCGGAGGTGTTAAGATATCTTTATACACTATGGTTTTCCTCAAAAAATGTTGAGTCAACAATTTACTGGAATACTGTATGCAATTCGGCTTATGTATCACCGCAATTTGATGAAAACAGAGCAAGGGCAGGTATATTTAACCGTGACCTTACGCCTAAAAAAGCAGCACTTATGTTTAAAAAACTCTTTAAAGAAGAATGGCATACAGATGTAGAGCTTGTTAGTGACGAAGGCGGAAAAATCGAGTTTGAAGGTTACTATGGTGATTATGAACTGCACATAAAATCGGAAAAAGAAAATCTATATAATTTAAAGCTGAATAAAAATGTAAAAGGAATTGAGCTTTGTTTAAATTAAAAGAAGGGAATGTAAAGAAATCAAGTTTCTTTACATTCCCTTCTTAAGTGTTGTACCGTTCATTTCTTTATATGCCCGACACAGATGTGCAGAATCGTAAAACCCCAGTCTTTCTGCAATTTCTGCAGTGGTAAGGGGAGAGGCGGACAGTTCTTCTGCAAGCATCAGACGGATATTATTTCTGTATTTGATAGGTGGCATACCGCCTGAATAAGCTTTGAATTTTCTAAGAAACGACGCCTCGCTCATAAAGCACAAGTCGGCAAGCTCTTTTGTAGAAATATTTTTTTCAGGGTGCTTTTCAATAAGCCTGATTGCTTCTTCGATGGAAACAAAATTATTCTGGATGTTGTCAGATTTACGGCTTTCTGAAAAAATATTATCTGTTATAAAGTAAAGAGCACTTTTAAGAGAAAGAATATTGCGTGAAGGATTTATAACGGCAAAAAGCACTTTTTCAAAGTATTTATAGTAAAAATTATCTTTGTCATTTGTAAGAACTACTAAATCTTCATCAAACAGTATTTCTTCACCCCCGGGTGTTGTAAGATAAAACGAAATACCAACCCCTGAAGAAAGATTATCCTTATCTTCGCTGTAAGATGTATATTTTG
Organism: Clostridia bacterium; assembly: GCA_045544395.1. Taxonomy (GTDB): domain Bacteria; phylum Bacillota; class Clostridia; order UMGS1883; family UMGS1883; genus UMGS1883. The sequence continues at coordinate 26,221 of JAZPYX010000068.1, read as the reverse complement.
TTCCGTGAGGGATAAATACAATATCACCTCTGTCTAAAGCAAATAAATGATTGTTGTTCCTGTCATAGCACCGTCTGTTTTTATATTGGTAGAATAAAAGATGCTTTGTTCTGGCAGAAGTTTCACAATTATAGTAATCTTCAAGTTCGGGCTTTAATCTGTACGCAGAAATATCTTTGAAAACAAAATCTGTGGAGTTTAATTCGCTGTATTTTATTATCATAATAAATCCCACCTTTTATACTTGACGGTATTTTACAATAAAATGAGCGTTTTGTCAATTGTTTTACAACTTAAAACCCCTATAATGAACTTAAAGGAGTGATTTTTATGCAGAAAGTAAGAATTGGTATAGTTGGTGTAGGAAATATCGCCATTAACTGGGCGCATTATCCGCAGTATAAAAAAGTTGAAAACTGTGAAATAACTGCTATTTGCGATATTGATGAAGCAAAGCTAAAAAAAGTGGGGGATGACCTTAATATTCCCGAAAAGAACAGATTTACAGACTACAATGAACTGATAAAATGCGCAGATGTTGATGCGGTTGACATCTGTACGTGGAACAGCGTTCACTGTGAAATTGCTACCACAGCTGCAAAGGCAGGAAAAGGTTTCAGTATTGAAAAACCTGTCGGAATGAATTACAGAGAGGTTAAAAAACTTTCCGAAGTTGTTAAAGAAAACGGTGTAAAAACCTTTGTATGCCTCAGCTGGAGATACCGTACATATGTAAGATATATGAAGCATCTTATTGACTCGGGGAAAATCGGCAATCTTTACCACGTTTATGTTCGCTGTATAAAGGACAGCGGTCTGTGGGAAGGAAGAAAGAGGGAGTGGCGTTTTGACAGAGTACGTGCAGGCTCGGGCGTGCTTGGTGACCTTGGCTCTCATATGATTGATACAGTACATTTCCTTGGTGAAAAGTTCAGCGAAGTATATGCTAACCGGGGTATTTTTATAAAGGAAAGACCCAGCGAAGAAACAGGCGAAATTCTTCCCGTTGATACAGACGACTGGTGTAACTTCAATGCAAAGCTTGAAAGCAATGCAAGCTGTACAATCCAGGTTTCAAGATGTGCTACAACCGTGTCTGACCTTATCGTATTCGAGCTTTACGGCGAAAAGGGTAAACTCGTTTACACTTGTACAACAGACGGACAGAAGCTTGAATATGCAGATGCAAAGACAAAGAAAAATGAATTTCTTACACCGCCTGCTGAATTTGAGGCAATTCAGTCAGGCTCATTCGTAAATTATATGCTCGGTATTGAGGATGAGTATACTGCAAAGCTTGAACACGGTCTTGAGTGTCAGGCAGTAATTGATGCGGCAATTATCTCTTGTGAAGAAAATCGTCCTGTAACAATTGCAGAAATAAAGGAAGGTTAATTATGAAACACAATGCAGGTATTATCGGTTATGGAAATATGGGTTCGTGGCACGTGAAAAATGTTGGTGAACGTATAGCAGATGTTAGTTATACGGCTTGCTTTGATGTTGATGAAGAAAGAAAAAATCTCGCACGCCAGACAGGTCTTAAGGTTTGCGACACTATTGAAGAATTTCTTGCAGAGGATATTGATATTGTCCTTGTGGCAACTCCTAACAACTTTCACGCTCCCTACTCAATTCAGGCTATGGAAGCAGGTAAGAACGTTATCTGTGAAAAGCCTGCCTGCCTTAACTCCGAAGAACTTGAAGAAGTTATCGCAGTAAGTGAAAAGACGGGTAAGCTTTTTATCGTACATCAGAACAGACGTTTTGATACTGACTATGCAATTATGAAAGAAATTATCGACACTCAGATGCTCGGAACCCCCTTCTTCCTCGATTCAAGGCTTTACAGTAACCGTGGCAGTTCAGGAAGATGGAGAAGCACTTATGAAGCCGGAGGAGGTACTCTTTACGACTGGGGCATACATATGATTGACCAGGTATGTATGCTTGCAAACAGCGAGCCTGAATATGTTTTTGCACAGCTTCAGAGTGTTCGTTATCCGAAGGTTGACGATGTTTGCAGAGTTATAATCGGATTTGAAAGCGGACTTCGTGCACAAATTGTTGCAGACCTATGGTGTTATATTAACGAACCAAGATGGCATCTTTCAGGTGATGACGGCACTGCAACTATTTACGAATGGTTCGGTACAGAGGGTAAGGTTGTAAAAGCAAATATCAAAGAGGTTGACTGGGAACAAGGTTGTGTTTATACACCCAACGGTCTTTCAAAGACAATGTGGCCACGTCCCAAGCAGGAGATAGAGGAGCTTCCTCTTCCAACGCCGAAGATTTCCACCCGTTGGGAAGATTTCTATGAAAATGTTGTAGATGTTATTGAGGGTAAGGCTACGCCTATTGTTACACACGCAGAAATCAGGCGGTCAATGAAAGTTATGATGGCAGCGTTTGAATCGGCAAAAAATAAAACAACAGTTATTTTGTGAGGTGATTCTGTTTGAAATTGGGAACACTGGTAAGAATAGAAAACTTAAGCGATACAGAGGCTAAATTTTCCGAACTTAAAAAGTACGGTTTTACTTCTTGCCAACTTGTGTATAAACCGGAAAAGTATAAGGCGGAAGATGCAGAGGTAATAAAAAATGCCGCAGAAAAATACGGCATTGAGATTTCAGCACAGTTCTGCGGATATTACGACAATGATACCGTGTGGGATAATTATGAAGGATTTAAGACGTCCGGACTTGGAATAGAGCCTTACCGTGAAAGCCGTCTTAAATACGTAAAAAATGCGGCATCTTTTGCTAAACTTCTTGGCGTAACAGATATAGTGATACACGGTGGATTTATTCCAAACAATCCTTTTTCGGAGGAATATGAAATTGTTTTATCTGCAGTAAAGGAGCTTTGTAATCATGCGGAAAAACTCGGTATGAATGTTCTGCTTGAAACAGGCGGTGAATCTGCGGTTGCACTTTTAAGACTTATAGTGGATTCAGGGAAGAATAACCTTTTTGTTAATCTTGACCCTGCAAATATGCTTATGTACGGTTATGCAAATCCCGTGGATGCCCTTTACACTATCGGTAAATATGTGCGTAATATTCACGGTAAGGATGGTATGCCTCCCACGGACCCAGTAATTCTCGGTGAGGAAAAGAATATCGGTGAAGGCTGTGTTGATTTCTATGCTATGTTCAGACAACTTAAAAACCTCGGCTATGACAGGTTCATTACCATAGAAAGAGAAATCAAGGATGGCGCACAGGCGGAAGAAATCGTTAAAGCAAAAGCATATTTTGAAAAAATGCTTGAAGAATTAAACTACTAACAGGAGAAATATTATGAAAATAGGTTTTATTGATAAATATCTTGACGAATGGCATGCAAATCACCTTCCTGAGTGGCTTCGTGAGGCTACAGATGTGGAGGAAATCTATGCTTATGAGCAGATGGCAAATCCTCACGAGGGTGGTATTTCAGGCAAGGAATGGGCAGAAGAGCACGATGCAATTCTCTGCGATTCTATCGAAGAAGTTGTCGAAAAGAGTGATTTCTTAATCGTTCTTGCACCTAACTATCCCGAAAGTCACGAGGAGCTTTGCGAACTACCTTTAAGAAGCGGAAAGCCTACTTATGTAGATAAAACCTTTGCACCCGATAAGGAAATGGCAAAGAAGCTTATTGAACTTGCAAAGGAGCATAATACACCGCTTTTTACAACAAGTGCGTTAAGATATTCTGATGAACTTATTGATGTCGACACAGAAAATATCAAGACGATAAGTATGCGTGGCCCCGGTCCTCTTGAAATGTACTCAATCCACTATATTGAGTCTATAGTTCGTCTTTTTGGACCGGAAGCCGAAAGTGTAATGTTTATCGGAGATAAGGAAAATCCTGCTTACATAATGCGTTTTTCAGGAAATCGTTATGCGACTGCACATCAGTTTGACTGGGATTGTCCTTTTAACATTTCGCTTAAATATTCTGACGAAAAAGCACCGCTTTACATATCAAAATGCAATAATTTCTTTATCGGCTTTGTTAAAAAGCTTGTAGAATTTTTTGAAACTGCAAAAAATCCCGTTGATTATGAAGAAACGATTGCAGTTATTGCAATCCGTGCAGCAATTCTTAATGCTGTAAAAACACCGGGAGAGTGGGTGAATATTTAATGGGTTATTTATTTCTTGCCTGTGCGCTTATGGCAGGTCTTACAAAAGGATTCTGCGGTAAGAAAACAAGCTCTTTTGTGTCGGAATACAAAGACGCAGTTTTTTCAAATATGATACGAATGTTTATTTGTATCATTATAGGTTTTGGTTTTGTAATTGTACAACGCGGAACAGAAAGTCTGTTTGTCGATACAAAAACGCTTCTTATATCTTTAATGTCCGGTGTGTTTACATCTTTATTTGTTGTGTCGTGGCTCCTGATTGTAAAAAGAGGGGCATATATGACTGTAGATGTATTCTTAACAATCGGCATTATTATTCCTCTTGCTTTGTGCTATGTTTTTTACGGTGAAAAGGTTTCCCCGGTGCAGATTGCAGGCATAGGAATCCTGATTGTTGCAGTTTGTATTATGTGTTCTTATAATAATTCCGTAAAAGGGAAAATGAGTGCTTCCACGCTGGGACTTCTTTTGCTGTGTGGTGCAGCTAACGGACTTACGGACTTTTCGCAAAAACTTTATGTTAAAGAAACTGCAGTGCCGGATATAAGTGTATTTAATTTTTATACATATGTGGTTTCTTTCATTGTTTTACTGATTGTGTATATGCTTGCTAAAAACAAACAAGGCATATCTGAAGAAAAAACGGGGAAAAGCTTATTTAAGAATATATGGGGTTACATACTTGTTATGTCCCTTTGTCTGTTCCTGAATTCTTATTTTAAAACACAGGCGGCATTACATCTTGATTCAGCACAGCTTTATCCGCTTAATCAGGGTGCGGCACTTATATTGTCATCATTTATGGCGGCAATTTTCTTTAAAGAGAGTATAAATGTTAAAAGCATTATTGGAATGATACTGACATTTGCAGCGGTAATAATGATAGTATAAGAAGCGTGCCGCTTCGCCCACGTAGCGTACCTGCAAAGTACAAACATAGTTTCACGCATCATAATATTGCTTAAATTCTTATATATTAAAAAGGGATATTGCTTTTCTTATACCCTGCTTTTGTCTTGTAATTTATTCTATAATGTTATCGGGACAGTCAATGTCAAAAATTCTGTCACAAAGATTGTACGCCATGCCGCTTACGATGGCGAAATCATCAGAAGTAACATGGGCTATCTCAAGACCTTTTGTAAGTGACGGAAAAGCTCTTTCCATAAATACCCTTTCTGCATTTGAAAGAAGTGAAGGCAAATCGTCAAAATCACCGGTGTTTATAATCAATGTAGATGGATTGAATATATTCACAAGATTAGCAATACCAATTCCCAGATATTTTGCACAGTCGTTTATGGCGAAAATAGCAGATTTATCTTCATCATTATAAAGCTTTTCAAGTGAAGCGAGACTGTCAAGCCTTTGCCCGGTTGCAGATTCATAAAGGGAAAGGAGCCTCTTTGTGCTACACATCGCTTCAAGGCATCCGCGATTGCCGCAAAAACATGGTTCCCCGTCTTTTTCAACAGTTGTGTGTCCTATTTCACCAAGTACGGATGTATTAATCTGACCGCCTAAAAACCACACTGCACCAATACCGTTTTCAAGGTCAATAAATAGCATATTATCCTTGTCATAGGTGTTTTGTACGTTAAAATGCCATGATGCACGTACGGGGGATATATTATCTACAAATACTGGAAGACCTGTGGTGTCTTCCAGTATTGCTTTTATATCGAAAGATTTCCACTTGAATTTAGAAGAAAATATAAATCTACTGCTTTCAAGGACAAGTCCTGAAATAGCAACGCCTATACCGAGAATGGATTTCTTATCAATCTTCTTTACAATATCGGTAAGTGAATTTTTTATAAGTGAAATAACGGTGTCCGAAGAAAGTCCTTTTGTGGGATGCTTGAACTTTTCTGCGGGATTTCCCAAAAGGTCGGTTACATATATATTGATATAGTTTTCCGAAAGAAAAACACAAATGAGATTGTATGCTTCATTTGAAAATCGTAGAAGTGTACTTTTTCTTCCTACTCTGCCGACAATTTCTGTGCCGTTTTCAGAAAGAATACCTATATCAAGCAGGTAAGAGGTAATATTCGTTATGGATGCAAGGCTGAGACCTGTTTCTCTTGCGATTTCAGGCCGCAATGAATCAGGATGCTTTCGTACATAGTTAAGCACCTTAAGTCTGTTCATTTTTTGCATTAATTGCACATTTCCAACTTGTTTTTCCATAAAAAGAAAATCTCCTTACAAAATCTTTAGTGAATTATACCATTAAATAAAAAAAATGTCAACCGATGCACAGTTTGTGTTGACAACTAAAAGAGACTGTGTTAAAATTAATTTAAGCGATGAATTAATTGTTTGCCTCAGAGGTGTTTTATATGAAAATCAAAATGAGAAAAGAAGAAAAAGCAAGTCTTTTGCTTTTTGCTGCGTGCTGGTTTATGTATGCAATCGTAAGTATGACAAAGAATGCTTTCGGGGCATCTATTGCATCAATCGTAGGTGAGGGGTTATTTACAAAATCCCTTGCCGGGACGATTAATGCCGGGTACTATATTTTTTATGGTGGAGCACAGCTTCTCTTGGTAAAACTTGTGGATAAGGTTTCACCGGTTAAGCTTATAAATATGTCTCTTATCGGTGCACTTATTTCTATGGCAGGATTCGCTATTGCTAAAGATTTCTGGACAATGCTTGTTTTGTGGAGTATAACAGGTCTTTTGCAGTTTGCAATCTGGCCCGGTGTAATAAGAATAATAGCACAGTATCTTCTTCCATCGCACCGTGGTAAAGCAATGGTATACATAGCTTTTGCTTACTGCAGCGGCATGCTTTTAAATTATGCTATTGCATCAATTGTACTTAGTGTTACAAACTGGAGAATGCTTTTCTGGATTTTCCTTGGTGTTATAATTATCACAACGGTTATGTGGATTGTGATGACAAAGAAAACTATTCCTGTTCTTGAAAAAATTGAACATAAGGAGCAGATGCCTTTGAAAAAACAGGAAACACAGGAAAAACAGGAAAGCACATGGAAAATTTTCTGGGCAAGCGGAATTATATTTATGCTTGTGCCGTCATTTGCACGTACAATGCTTGATATGGGACTTAAATCATGGGTTCCCACAATGATTACAGAAAGCTATACAGGTATTTCCCCCGGATTTGCAAGCCTGATGACAACAATACTTCTGATAGTGAATTTAAGTGGTATATACATTGTAAATGCAGTTTATCCTAAAAAAATCAAGAGCGAGGCACTTTATTTTTCATTGTGCTTTGCGGTATCGCTTCCCTTTACATTGCTGTTACTTCTTACTGGAAAAATTCAAGTAGGTGTAGTGGTAGTTCTTCTTACAATACTGACAACTTTTATGTATTCAGGTCACCAGATGATAAACGTCATAATTCCGTCAAAGTTTGCAGTAATGAATATGTCGGGCGGTGTTGCCTCTGTTCTTAATGCTATTGCTTCCTTCGGTGCAGTTGCGGCAAATTTCGGATTCGGATTTCTTGCAGACAATTTCGGTTGGACAGCAACTATTATGTCGTGGAACATTATGACTGTGCTTGCAACTGTATTCGGACTTATGTCTGTGAGAAAATGGAATAAGTTTGTAAAAGATAACGGAGTTGAATTATAAATGGGCGATATTAAGCTTTTGTGGAAAAAAGTAATATGGGATAAATCTCCCGTACTTTTGAAATATTCTCCCGGGGATGACTGGAAAGAGTACTGGGATGTAAAGTCCGGTAATTGGTCTTGCAAGGAAGGTTGGCTGATAGGTGATGAACCGGGAAATTTCGGTGGTATTCTTTTCAGCAAGGATTATTATGAAGATGACGTTATGATGTCATTTACAGTTAAAACTGCACTTCCTGCAACCCGTGACCTTAACGGAGTATTTTGTGCTCACTGGGATGAAAAAACGGACTATCTCGGAACATCTTATGTTTGCGGACTTAACGGCTGGTACGAGAATAAAAGTGGTATTGAACGTAATGAGGTGGGGTGTGAATCTGCACTTTATTCAACAACATCTCTTTATAAATACGAACCCGGCACAGAGGTAAGAATGACTTTTGGTGCTATTAACGGTCATAGCTTTATGGTAGTGGATGATGTGCTTATTACGGAACTTATTGACCCTAATCCCATCAAGGGCGGTCATATCGGATTTTCTGCATATTGCACGAAACTTATGATTAAAGATATTGAAATAAGAAAAATTCATTGGGAGGAATTCATTCAGAAATATGAACCGGAGTATTGATTGTACAGTAAAATAAAAAATGCTTTTATAAACAAAAGGAGGATTTTATTATGGGAAAATCAACAGATTTCAGGTATAACACAGGGGCAACACGTGTTCCGTGGGCGGCAGTAGGCGAAAACTACAACGCACATGACTTGATGGAAATTATCCGTTTCCTTATGCAAGGTGAAGGTAAGGAATATGACGATGCTCTTAATGCAGTCTGGGAACAGGTTAAAAAGCTTGACTCGCTTAGCACACCTCCCGGAAAGCTTTCACTCGGCAGTCAGGTAGAAGCAGCTGAAAAGGCTTGTAATGACTACCTCGGAACGACAACATCAACATTTGTGACAAATGCAACAGCAGGCTTTGAAATTGCGTATAAGTATGCAAACCTTAAAGCAGGTGACGAGGTTATCGTTCCTGCAATTACATTCGTTGCAACAATGGCATATCCACTTGCTATCGGTTGTAAGCTTGTTTTTGCAGATGTTGATCCTAAAACAATAAATATGGACCCCGCAGACGTTGCAAGAAAGATTACAGATAAGACAAAGATGATTGTCCCCGTACATATCGGTGGTTATCCTGTTGACCTTGATCCTATTATGGAGCTTGCAAAGAAGCACAATATTCTCGTGCTTGAAGATGCAGCACACGCTTTCGGTGCAATGTACAAGGGCAGAAAGATTGGTACAATCGGTGACTTTGCAGCATTCAGTATGCACGAAGTAAAGAATATCACTTCGTTCGGTGAAGGCGGTATTGCTACAACAAATATTCCAGGTTTTGGTGACGAAATGAAGAGAGCGAGATTCCTCGGTCTTGACTTCACTTGTCCTATCAAAGACTGGCTTTACAATATTACTCCTATCAAAGGAAAGGAAAAGCCTTTTGTTGCGGGAAACTATTCTACTACTGAAATTCAGGGCCTCGGACTTAAGCTCCAGGTAGAAAGAAATGAAGAGATTATCGAAGAAAGAAGAAAAGCGGCAGAGTATCTTACAAACCGCTTCAAGGAAAATGATGCAATTATTCCACAATACCTCGGTAATGCTGATATTAAGCCTACATTTCACCTTTACCTTCTTCAGATTGACCCCCAGAAGGCAGGCGGAGATGTACAGGTTCTTAAGAAGAAGCTTGAGGAAAAGGGCGTAACACAGATTGCACACTTCGGACCTCTTTACAGATTCAAGGTTGTTCAGGATATGGGTTACAATTCAGATGAAATTGCCGCAACCTGCCCCAACTGTGAAGAAGTATTTTATAAGAGATTCACACATCTTCCTCTTTACGGCCTTTCTGAAGAGCAGCTCTGCTATATGGCTGATGCAGTTCTTGAATCAGTTAAGGAAATGCAGGAAGGAAGATAACTGCTGTGGCATATTTTATGGATAATCTTACTGTAAGAGAACTTCAGGATGCTCTTACAAAGACGAAAACTGTAATTATTCCTATAGGTGTTGTTGAACAACACGGATATCATCTGCCACTTACAACAGATATTATAAGTGCAGTTGAAATCCCACGTATTGCAGGGGACAGACTTAACGCAGTTGTTGCCCCCTCTGTAAATTACTGTTTTTCAGGCGGTGAGCTTACAGGTACAATTAATGTAAATCCCAACATATTTGGTCTTTATATCTGCGATATTTGTGAGGAATTTTTCAAGATAGGCTTTCTTGATGTAATTCTTTTTCTGGGGCACGGCGGTACAGATAACACAAATGCTCTCAAAAGCAGTGTTCAGTCACTTTTACGTCGTGACCACGAAAAGGCAAGCAGGGTTACAGTTTCAATTTTTGATTGTATAGAATGTTCGCCCACGGCTATGGAATTAATTTTTGGCGGTGACGGAGAACATGACTTCCACGCAGGAATGGTTGAAACGTCACTTGTTAAGTACTGGAAACCTGAGGTTGTACGTGACGAAATCGTTATGGACGAAGAAGAAATTGCACGTTCTATGCGTACGGACTGTAACTGGTTTGAAATCAAGGAAAAGACCATTGACACACCTTACGTTATTCCTCACGCTATGCAGAGAAAAGAAATCAAGGTAGGCGTAATGGGATTTCCTGAAAAAGCTAATGTTGAGCTTGGTAAAACGATAAGTGACGAAATGGTTCGGGGACTTATTGATTACGTAGATCTTATTGAGCAGAAAAGAAAGGAATTTTGATATGAAAGTTAAATGGGGGGTAATCGGTTGCGGCGGTATTGCAGACAGAAGGACTCTTCCGGGTATGATGCTTGCAGAAAATGCAGAGCTTATTGCCGTAATGGATGCAAACAAGGAAGCAGCAGACCGATGTAAAGAAAAATATAACGCTAAATATGCTTTTGACAATATTGAAGAGCTTCTCGCTCTTGACGAGATTGAGGCGGTTTATATTGCTTCTCCCGTGTTCTGCCATAAGCAGCAGGCGATGGCAGCCGCAGATGCGAAAAAGCACATTCTTATTGAAAAGCCCGTTGGTCTTACATCAGCAGAAGCGGAAGAAATTGCCGCTTACTGTGAAGGTGAGGGTGTCAAAATGGGCGTAGGCTTTATGATGCGTTTCCACGCATATCATCAGAAAATGCGTGAAATCGTTCAGTCAGGAAAAATAGGTGAGATTGTGTCGGCACGTGCACAGCTTACTTGCTGGTATCCCGAAATGGAAAACTGCTGGCGTCAGGAAATGAAGCTTTCAGGTGGCGGTGCAATGATGGATATGGGCGTACACTGTGTTGACCTCATCCGTTATATCACAGGTCTGGAAGTAACGGAAGCAGCGGGTTTTGCAGGAAATCAGATATTTAACTACAGTGTTGAGGATGCAGGCTGTGTAATCTTCAGACTTAATAACGGTGCTACTGCGTACGTTGATGCAAACTTCAACATTCCCGATGCAGCTGCAAAATGTAAGATTGAGTTCTACGGTACAAAGGGAAGTATTTTTGCACAAGGGACAATTTCTCAGGTAGAAGGCGGAGAAGTTGAAGTCCTCTGTACTGACGACAGTGCAGGATATGATGCAAATCAGGACAGGGGAGAGGTTAAACCTCTTGATATAAACGTGGAATTCGGCAATATGTATACAAAGGAAATTGAAGCCTTTGGTAAAGCTGTAAAAGGTGAGGGGGAAATTCCCGTAACAACTGCCGATGCTATTATGTCGCAAAAGGTTATCGAGGCGTCATACGAAAGCAACAAAACGAAATGTTATATATCCTTATAAGTATTTATAATGGTATAAAAAATGAGGGCGTAAAGAAATTAAGTTTCTTTACGCCCCTTTTACTGTCGATAGCTTTATGGAGTTTTATCTACAAAGTTATCGGACCTGATATAAAATTAAAAAATTCAGTATCAGTAAATTACTTCATTGACTTCTCGTAAGCAGAAATCATCTTCTTACAGATGATGCCAGAACGCCGACCATAACGTTCTCCATTGCGGATATAAGTAATATCCCCAACACCACCCATCTTCAATTTTACCTCTAATCTCATAGAGGTTTCGGTCACAGGGTAAACATCAATTCTGTCGATAATGACTTTAACCATTTCATCAACCGCAACCTTATCCATTTCGACATCGGGTTCGTATAAGGTTTGGAAGTAGTTCTGAATTTTCTTGATATTTTCTAAATACTTACTATCATCCTCAGATGTTTTTTCAAGAGCAGTTAATTCTTCTTCAAGTTCTTTTATGACAGAATTTATAACATCGTTTCGTTCCGTGAACTCTTTCTTTTCCATAGAACCATCTACATATAAATCAAAGAGTTTGTCACGTTTGTTTTTTTCTTTGTCAATCCTTGTCTTGACATCGTTGATTTTTCTTTCAGAAGTCGAAGTCTTATCACTCTGTTTGTAAATCTTAATGAAATCATTTACATATTCTTCAACATTCTCTGCGATGTCCTTGAAGTATTCTGAAATCATTGTGTAGAGTTCGTCTTCCATAATTGCTATCGAAGTACAACTTTTTGCACCGAACCGTTTTTTCTCACTACAAATCCATTGGTAAATACTTTGACCTTTAGACCTACTGTTAGAATAACTTGTTCTCCAATATGGTCGCATATGAGAAGCACACCATATTTTTCCTGTGAAAATACTTCTGTCTTTGAAAGACCTTTCACGACTTTTTATTGCCGCACTTCGTTCAGCAAATATCTGATTGCATCTTTCCCATAAATCTTCATCAACAATAGCAGGGACAACTTCACCTGTTTCGTCTTTGTACATTATCCACTCTTCTTCAGGAAGAAATCTCTGTTCTTTGGTACGATAGTCAACGATTTTGACTTTATTACCACAATAATAACCTTTGTATTTTGGATTTTGGATTATACCGGAAATTGTGTTGTGATGGATGCGAGTTCCGTTTCTACCACGATAACCTTTATTAAAAAGCATATCTTCAATTTTCCGTGTACTGTAGTCACCTGTTGAATATGTTTCAAAGATAAATCGAACCATTTCGGCTTCGGGTTCATTGATAACAAGTTTGCAATCATCTTTGTCATAACCGAAAATTCTACTGTTACCCATAACAGCACCTTTTTCGATAGAACGTTTATGTCCCCAACGAACTCTTTCAGAAAGTTTTCTAACTTCATCTGCTGCTATACTTGACATAATGGTAAGTCTGAGTTCGCTATCAGTGTCTATTGTGCAGATGTTATCATTTTGGAAGAAAACACCGACACCACATCTAAGCAAATCTCTTGTATAAGTCAAACTGTCGATGGTGTTTCTTGCGAAACGTGAAACTTCCTTTGTGAGTATTAAATCAAACTCACCGTTTTTTCCATCTTCAATCATTCTCATAAACTCTTCACGGTTTGCAGCCTGTTCACCACGGATGCGGTCAACGTAACCTTCAACATAAGTCCAATTAGGGTTATTTTTTATCAAATCGGTGAAGTAACTTATCTGATTTTCTATAGAGTTTTCTTGTTCTTCTCTTGTGGTCGAAACTCGACCATAGAAAGTAACTCTCAGTGGTAAATCAAATATGGTTTTTCGTTCTAACTTCATTTGATTTGCAACTGAATATATATCCATATTTTTACCTCTCTTTATTTAGTATCTATAATAATGTTACCGCGCCGTTTGATTTGTGTCAAGGCTCTTTGGTGAATTACCAAAAATTTTCAGCATATATGTACAAGCCGCATTGTGCGGCTGTTTTCTCACTTTATGCAGTAAGTTTTTCAATTAGCGATTTCATCCTGTTACACTTGGCGAGGTCAATCATTCCTTTGGCAAGTAAGATGTTCGCCCAAGCAGTAAGTGTTTGTTTTTTAAGCAACAATTTTTCGTCACTTTTTTTCATATGGTTGGCCTCCTTCCATATAGAATAAATTTTCCCAATTCTCCATAATTATATTCCGAAAAATCATATTGATTACTTTTTAAATTTTATACGTTTTTCATACGACCTTGGCAGGCTCCACGGGACTCTCACCCTCTGTGTGGTTCTCACACAACCGCCCAATGCAGTGACGCGTTCAAGACGGGAGTATCATTATTACATCTGTGTGTCGTTGCCTGTGGTGTTGCCAATACCACATAATCGGAACAAACTTTTATGTAAAATTCGCTATATATTTATAAAAGGAGTATGAAGTCAAATTCTGCAAAATTACAATAAAAAATTCACCGCTAAGCTCGGCACAGACTTAATGTATATGAAACAACTATACTGCGGTCAGTGCCGCTTTCTTTTTCAAAGAACAAATATGTGAGGCAATTATCAGCCTACAGAAATATACTTACAAAAAATAAATATATTTTTGTAGAATGGCAATTATCGGGGTGCGCCTTGGGTTCGCACCCCAACAACACATTCACTCTGGTTTAAATTTATTGATAATACTTGAGATGAGTTTTGCTTCGATACGTTCTTGCATATCTTCATCAACATACTGACGTTCATTTCCTTCATCGTCCTTCATAACTCTAATGCACTTACTTCGGGTAAAACCACGAAAGTGCGTTACTATTTGATTTAATGCAATGGGGTCGCCATTGACAGCAGAAACTATCGTTTCATATGGAATAGTCTTATATTTACTTTTGTTACTCATTTAACCACCTTCCTCGGCAATCAATTCCTTAAGTAATTGCAATATTTTTTGTCTTCGCCTACAAACTGTTGATTGAACGGCTTTGATTTCATTTGCAATTTCTTGGTCTGTTTTTCTCAAAAAATACGAATGAAGAATTATGTCGAGCTTGTCCTGTGGAAGTCGCTTCATAGCACTATATAAATCAGAATTGACAACGACTACTTTTATCATTTCATTATCACTTGTAGTAATCCAAAAAGTTTGGTCTTCCAAGAAGTATGTATCGGTTGTGGATAGTTGGTTCATTTCTGATTCTGTAAGGTCTGAAAACGACTTGTGTTTTTTCTGTCTTAAATTGAGTTCACGATGAATATTTCGAGCTTCGTTCTCAATGACACGTAAGCAGAAGGCAACAAGCTGAGCTTCAATCCTTTCTCTATCAGCAAGGTTCATAAATTTACCCCCTTTTGCGTTCAACGAAAATGTTGTGGATTTCTTTTCATTTAAGACACACTTGAAATTTTCGATTTATGCACATTTTGAAAAATTTTTTTCAAAACATCGGGGGCGGTTCTCTTGCAAAATAAAAAGCACATTCACCTAACGGACATAATAAGCCCGTAGTGAATGTGCATTTTTTTATAAAATTATTCGATATTTTCTTTTTCTTTAATACAAGTCTTTTTGCTGCCTTATGGTAATTCTCGTCATAGTTTTTTCTCCTTGGATGTAGTGCCTGCTTAGAGTGAGGCGAGTATTACTATTATATCATATTTTTTTGTTTCCATCAATTACTATATAAAAGAATTGTATAAAGTGACTGTTAAAAAATTCTAAACCCGTCGATTTCGAGGGGTTTAAAAACATTATAGGCTGACAGTCTTTACAATGACAGGTATTTATATAAACATTTTTATCGTCAAAAATTTCAATATTTTCGATTTTATTGACAAAAAACAAATTTTTAGATATAATATTTATGAATTAAATATTTGGCAAACCAACTGAAAGGTTGGGACGCAAAGCTCAAGAGGCTAAAGTTATATACTATGCCAGTCAGTTGCAACTGTAAAGCAATCCTTTGATTGCTCTTATTGTTGCAACTTTTTTATTTTGTTGGGAGGTGAAGTTGTGCAAGACAACTTAAACAATTCGCTTCAGATTGAAGGAGTTTTGGAACGTGAGGAAATTAGATTTAATGAATATAATTGCAAGTGCCGTGATTTAACATTTGGAACAGTAAAACATTTTCCTCTTTCCGACCGTATAAGATGGATGCAGACAAAAAAGTTATTTAAACATATTTCGCCCATAATTCACTTGTTGTCGCAAAGAGATTTATATACCGCACAACATTCAACACGTGTTGCTCTTATCACATATCGTATTTGTATGCTCATAGAAATGAGTAAATACTATCGAAATACAATAACACTTTCTGCATATACTCACGATATAGGGAAATTAAGTATCCCCGATGGAATACTCAATAAAGAAGGCCCACTTACAGATGATGAATACGAAGAAATGAAGGAACATACTATAGACGGTGCAGAACTTCTTGAAAAACAAGAAAAATACACCCATATCAAGGATGGTGCAATGTATCATCACGAACGTTGGGATGGTAAGGGTTATCCTACAGGTGCTAAAGGTGAAGAAATACCGTTCCCTGCAAGAGTTATTGCCATTGGTGATTCTATTGATGCAATGATGAGTGACCGTCCCTACAGAAAGGCACTGTCAAAACAACAGTGCAGAGAAGAAATTGAAAAGAATTCCCAAATTATGTATGAACCCCAACTTGTGAAAATTGTACTTGAAAATTGGGATTACATAATTGATGGAATATATAACTAAGCAAAATACAAATATTTACATAACCACTTGACTTTATAGTAAAGTCGGGTGGTTTTCTTTTGTTTTTTACGCATTTTTTAAACGTTTTAAGTGTGACTAATATATGAGAAAAACTAATTTTTCACAAACCAGCAAGCAAAGCGAGTGTGGCTACACTCACGAATTTTGGGATAGTCCCAAACCCTTATTTTGAAATAGAAAGAGAGTTGATGTTTGATGGCTAACAGGAAGCGAAAAATGGTGCTTAGATGCCCTGTAACACAGGAAGAAAGGAATTTAATCGAAGATAAGATGAAACAACTCCACGCAACCAAAATTGGAGCATATTTGAGAAAAATGGCAATAGACGGATATGTTATATATCGGGACGATACGGAAATAAAAAATATGAATAAGCAACTACAGGCTATCGGACGAAATATTAACCAAATAGCAAGAAAGTTAAACTCCACCGGAAATATATACAAGGAAGATGTTGCCGAACTCAAGGAAAGGCTTGATGACATATGGCAATTACAAAGAACCATCCTATTGACACTTCGCTAAAAAAAGCAATCGACTATATCTGTAATCCTCATAAAACCGATGAAGAAATATACATATATTCTTATGGTTGCTCTCCTGCTACAGCAGACATTGAATTTATGTGGACTCAAAATAACGAGAACGCATCAAGACCCACTGCGGAAAGTCATTTAGCAAGACACTTTATACAGTCCTTTGACCCCGGTGAAACAACTCCTGAAGTAGCACACGAAATTGGAAAAAGGTTGGCAGAAGAAGTATTTGGTAAATATGAGTACGTACTTGCAACCCACACCGACAGAGGGCACATTCACAATCACATCATAGTAAACGATGTAAGTTTTGTGGATTATAAGCGAAGTCACATCAATGAAAAATGGTATTATAAAACAAGAAAAATAAGCGATAATTTGTGTAAGGAATTTGGTTTGTCCGTAATCGCACCATCGAATAACAAAGGTAAATCCTATAAGGAAAGAGCCGTAATAAATAAAGGTATAAGTTGGAAGATGCAGCTTCAGAACACCATTGATGTAGTCATTCCAAAATCAAAAGACTTTGATGACTTTATCAGGAGAATGGAACTTGCCGGATATAAGGTAAAAAGACAAAATAAAAACATATCCTTCTGTGCTGATGGCCGTGAAAGATATACAAGGTCTAAAACTCTTGGTGAAGACTACACGATAGATGCGATAATAGAACGAATTAAAGGAAAAGATAAATCGACCATGCTTGGCGGTGGTAAAAGAGTTAGTCTTCTCATTGACATACAAAATTGCATAAAAGCACAACAAAGCAAAGGTTATGAACATTGGGCGAAAATCAACAATATTAAGCAAATGAGTAGGACAATCAATTTCATAACTGACAACGGCATTGAAACATATGCTCAGCTTGAAGAATTTGAAAATAATATTCTGCGTGAGTTCGGAAAGCAAAGCGAAGAGATTAAGGGTGTAGAAACCGAAATAAAAGAAACATTGGTTCTTATAAAAAATGTTGAAATATATATGAGTTTGAAACCTGTATATGATGCTTATAAACAGTCCAAAAATAAAACAAAATATCAAGAAGAACACTCTGCCGAAATCATATTATTTGAAAAAGCAATCAAGGAACTCAAGGGAGCAAACTTCCCTCACATTAAGGATTTAAGAACCAAACATTCTGACTTGTCCGACAGAAAGAAAATCCTGTATTCTGAGTATAAAAAATTAAAGCAAAAAGTGAATGAAATCCATACTGTGAAATCCAACATCGACACAATTTTAGGCGCTTCGCACAGGAAAGATAGAGAAAAATCGGCGCTTTTATAACTCTGTAGGGGCTGGGCGCCGGATAAAAGATATGATAAAATATATATGGAGAATAATATTTTAAGGAGGCTTTACCTATGAAAAAAATTATAACTATTCTACTCACAACCGTTATGACATTATCAATTTCTCTGACAGCATTTGCGGTGGAAATTCCCATTGAAAGTCTTCCGCATAATGCAACACACGAAGGTATGATTATTACCGAAAATCTTATAGGAGAAATCCTAACTGAAGTTAAAAACGGATTAGGTTATCAAGATGCGTGGTCGAAAGCAAATAAGAAGATTTTTACAGCAGTTTTAAGCAGAGAAACAAACGGAAATGGATATGCAGACTTGGCCGCAATAGCAAGAAATTCGATATGGCATTACAGAGATATGTATTTAAGACCTGAATTTCATATTCAAACTGAAGCACACATCAAGAATTTGATAGCAGAAGTCATTACTGAAGTCGAGAATGGACTTGACTATGACGAAGGACTGAAGAAAGCATATATAATCATTTATAAGAGTAAAAATCCTTATTTCAATGCAGAAGAAACATTCTCTGTGGACTCTTGTTATCGTGATATTCCTGCCGTTGACTCAGTACTATTTACATATGCAAGAAAGCATCTGCACGAAGCAGTTTCAAGGAGAGAACTAAAATGACAAAATTCGATGTTGTAAAGACTTTTATATTCAAAACCGTAATCCCAATAATGTTCGTATTCTTTATGTATCAAATTTTCATAGATTTATGTGTAAGTGGAACAACTACCAACTACCTATACCTACTGATGATTTGCGGAATACCATTTGGGATAAGATATATGTTTATGCTACCGATATTGGTTCGCAGTATGGGAGTTGGAATTGCGATGATGATATTCAACATTGCAATCGGTTCACTTATCGGAGGATTTATTCTCCTATGGAAATTGACCGTTGCCTTGTACTACATTCCACTTAGCATCGTAAGGTTCGCAAGAGTATAAGAAGGGAGAATTTTATGGTAAAAAATAATGTAAATGCAAAAGAGATTTGGTTGAAATACTTCAATGATGTACTTCTTTCAAAAGGACTTATCACCGAAAATGAACACAGGAAAATGCGAGTGTTGATTACTACAAAATGTAAGAAATAAAAGAAATGCTATCGAGGACGGAAATCCTCGGTAGCATTTTTAGTTACTCATAATTATGATATTGGCAAGAGATACATTTTTCACACTGTTCTTCGTTCCAAATAACACCTTCAGGTAGAACCGTGGGTTTTATCATTTTGTCGGCAACATCACAGATGATGATGCAATCTCCACCGTCAATATCTCGGTTTGCAACCGGACAAAAAACTGTATCCAAAAGAAACACCTACTTCAACTTTGTACCATCACTGAAGGCCTTACCAACAACATCACCGAGCTTACGATAAGTGTGATGTACAGGGTCATAAGTGATGGGACTGAATTTTGTTAAATCTATCTTGCCGTTATCATCAAGAATTTTTTCATCAGCACAGACATTAACAATTTCTCCAACCAAACGGCAAGACTCTTCATCGTAGCTTATTAGTTTGCACTCTAAAGCCATCGGGAGTTCATCAAAAAGCGGAGCATCGACAAATTCACTCTTTGTTGCGTGCCAACCTGCTTTTTCAATTTTGTTTGGTTCGGAATTGCCGGAAACAATACCAACGTAATCTGCTGCCACAACATTTTCTGCATCAGCAACACTTACTGTGAAAGCTCCACGAGCAATAATATTCTTTGTAGTTTTATGGTCTTCAGAAACACAAATTGAAATCTGAGTTTCTTCACTTATACCGCCCCATGCTGCGTTCATCGCATCGGGGATATTGTTTTCATCATAAGAGCCTATTATAAGTACAGGCATCGGATATAACATTGCTTTTGCACCAAAATTTTTACGCATTTTTAGTTCCTCCTACTTATTGAATAGATATTTTGTAGAATAATAGTCGTGTCTTGATTTTGCCTTTTTAAAGTATGGTGGAAAATAATCCTTGCCGGATGATGAAAATGATTTTCCGTTTGCACATTTTATTTCAATTTTCCAATTATTCATTTCAACAGGAATACTTCTTTCGTACTTTTCATTCCACTCAAGGATTAAGGCCTTTTCAAATATAGTTATTAAATTCTTTTTATATTCCTTTTCAGATATTTCATCAGAAAACTTCTTGCTCGGAGTGTGAAACTCAACAAAGTATTTGCCATTTTCTTTATATAAAACAAACCTTGTTTCACCGTACTCTGTATAGTTAAGGGAGAACATATAATAAACAGTTTCTTCAATGTAGTCCGTAAACTCACCATTGCAAAGGCGCTTTGCAGAAAAACCAAAATCATTGTCACATTCATTACAATGATATTTAGGGTCAAAGTCTGTTACCATACATCCACCTAATTTAACTTTGCCATCGGCTATGTCTTTTTCTAATTGTTCATCAAATTTAGGCATACCAAACAGGTATTCTGCTGTATTGTTGCTACCGCATTTTACACATTTAACACCCATAGTTAGTCCTCCTTCTGTAATATTTCATCGAGTACAAGTTTTAGTGAATCTTTCACGTATAAATCAATAAATTTCACGTTAACAATTACACCATCATCAGAAGTAAATGTGAGTTTTTCTTTAGATATATTCTCGTTACTTTTTGGATATAACAGAGTGATTGTTTTTGCATTATATTTCTTCTGATACGCATACATTTGGTACATATCAGCCTGTGATATTCCTAAGTTGGGTTTGCCATCAGATAACATTTTCCATTTGGTATCCATAACAAAGACTGATTTATCTGATTTATTTCTTATAACAAGGTCGGGACGTAATCTAAATATCTTTTTCGGATAGTTGAAAAGATGGTACGATTTATCCTGTGCTGAAAAACTATATACACTGCCATTGAGTTCTTTTTTGATAAGGGATGCAACATAACTTTCAAACACTGTTTCCATCGGGAATAGCAAAGCAAAAGCTACATTTGAACCGGAAAATGAAGTGAAACTTTTTCCTTGCAAGAAAACTTTACTCCACATCAGCGCCGTAGTATATCCTTTCATATTTCTTTCTGATATACACTTTTCAAAATCGCTATTATAGTTATCCGACTCATTAACCTCTACAAAAGAGTTTAACAGTGTTCGTATATCGTTTTTATTCTTAGAAGAAGCAGTTTTCTTATATAAATAAATCAAAGTTGATTTTATAAGTCTGTTTTCTGCTCGGTTCGTATCAAAAAGGTCGTATTCAACATAACATCTTTCCTTGTGAGCAGTGTTATATTTTATATGTTTTGCAAAGTTGATTTTACCCTTAAAAACATTAAGGTTGTCTTCAACTCTCTCATAATTGCACTTGAGTCCGTGTTTTACAATAACAAAAACTTCATCAATGAACATTCGTATAAATATTTCAAAGATATTCAGTTTTTCGATATTTACACTTGTTTTTTGCATTGACTTATACGGTGCTGCTCGTAGAGTTCTAAGCATTTGTATAAGAAGTTTTTTTGCTTTGTCCGGAGTATCTTCAGGAGAATAAATCTTTGGAAGAACTTCTATTGTAGTGCCACTGTTCAGTGATAAAACGCCAACGTAATTCTTTGCAGTTATTACCTTACCAATACTTTTTTTGATAGAAAGGTTCATTAACTCAACTGCATCGGAATTATTTTCAAGAATGAATTTTTCAAGGGCATCAAAATCAGATTGGGACAGAGTTTTTTCAACATCAGATGTTGTTTTCCCCAAAGAAAGATATTCATATTCTCTTATGGTTATTGTATGTCCCATATCTAATTTCACCACCTTAAATCATCTTTTTATAAGCATCAATATTCTTGAAAATCTCTTCGTTTATTGTAAACTTGTAAGCATCTTCAATTTCGTCTGTATCTTCACCAAATAAATCGTTTTCGATAACAGAAGTCTTTTGAATAAACTGCAATTCTTCCGGTTTTTGGTTATCTCCAAGAACCAATCTGATTCTTTCGTAATTCTCATAGAAGTATTCTTGCAACAGAGGAATAATTCTGTTTTTGAAAATATTAGCAAGATTATCTATGGAATTATCAGTTCTCAGAGGAATGAAGTATGCGTGTCCGATTGTATGTTCACGGTCATATAAAACTTCAATTCTTTTGTTTATTACACTTAACATATCGGGAATAGATATTCCTTCAACTTCAACACCATCCAACACTTCAGATTGAGGAAGCATTTCTTCAAAATCAAATCTTCGTCTTAAAGCTGTGTCAATGGCCGCAATACTTCTGTCCGCAGTATTCATAGTACCAATGATATAAACATTGCTCGGAACACCAAACATCTTTTTGGAATAAGGCAGTTTCGCTGTCATACCTTCAGCCATGCCTATTCTTTTTGATGATTCAATAAGTGTAATCAACTCACCAAAAATCTTTGAAATATTACCACGGTTAATTTCATCAATGATAAAAACATAGTTCTCTTCGCCGGATTTAATCTCGTTGGTATCCTTAGAATATTTATTCACAATATCCATTACATCATTGATGTTTATTCTTGTTTCATATACACAAGGCATAGAGAAGGTTTTTCCACCGTTAATATCAAGAATATTTTCTTCAATACCTTTTACTAACCATTTTACCTTACGAACACGGTTTAAATCATCATATTTGCCACTCCACTCATAATCTCCTGTAATAACACCGATAGCATCTATCGTTGTATTGGTATAGCAAGAGAGAACAATATCACCGATTTTCATTTTGTATATAAAACTGTTAAGAACATTTCTACCACCTTCTTCAGAAAAGTCGGTATCCTGTGTTACTTCAGGCCCATAACTGTCATATCCTATACGAATATGGTCGTTTTCAAGGCACTCTGTTCTTGTTGGATTATCGCCTGTACTCCAAAGAGAAACCTTCCATACTGAAGGTGAATTGTTTATTCCTAAATCCTGCTTTTTTTCAGCAACAGGACTTGCTGCTTTTTCACAGAACTCCTTAAATATACCGGAAATAACATCATATGTAATATCAGCATTTCCATCTTCAGAATCGTTGTTCATTACAGGTTTTATACCTTCGATGAACTCTTCGTAACCAAATGACTGATGGAAAGTTGTAAACTCAATCCTACCTTGTTTTTTGTATTCATTGTATCGGGACAGAACTTCAGAATAATTTTCTTTTGCTTCTGCAGAAATAACATCTAACGGTTGTTTTTCTATGATGGCAACTGCATATACAACGGTATTATATGTTTTACCTGTTCCCGGAGGCCCATAGAGTATAAGATTTTTTCCTATATCCGATTTCATATCAATTTCATCCTTTTCATCGTAATATAAACTTACGTCTGATAAATCAATTTCTTTAAGTGCTTCCATCAGTTCGGGACGGATGCGATAAGAATAATTCTCTTCATTGTTGTCATTCTTGACATTTCTACCCAAGAAAGGAATAGGGAAAAACCTTTCTTGCTCTCCATCCATACACGGGTCTAAATTAAAATATTTTTTTACACGTCTTCCTAAATTGTAGGAACATCCAACGTAACCGGACACCGTTCCACCATAAACCTCTGAAAGTTTTTTACAAGTTGCTTCACCGCCAATATCCAATAATGATTTTAACATTTGCATTGGACGAGGATGGTTCGGCTTTTCAACTTCAGTGATATACTTTTTCCAATCGTCTTTTGATAAGTTCGGATTGTATTCATCAAGACTCGGCCAATAAGTAATTTCTTCTTCGCCATAAAATTTAGCCTTATCTTCAGTAGATTGTTTCCAAGCATCATATGAAAGTTCGGGAAAGGTTTCATACTCAGTCATAATTTCTTTTGTTGATGAAATTATATTCAAATATTCTTTTCCACTTGGAACATTCTTTAACAGGTTAATAACATCAAATTTATCAGAAAACTTTCCACTGTTATTTTCTAATAATTTACGGTTTCTTGCATCCAAGTTAATGTAAGTATATGGGCGAACCCAATATAGACCCATTGTAATATTCCAGCTTACACCTTTTTGCTTTATAACAATGTCAAAAGTGGAAGCAAATTTGTCTTTTGTTTCATCATTTGCTTTAGCAGAAAGATTTAGTGCATATTCAAAAAGTTTCCAAAGATTATCTATATCTTTTTCTTTTCTGTCGCCTTCAAAGTAGTAGAAGGTAGCTTTCATATTATTTACAACAGGTATTCCATCAAAGTCTTCTGGAACTGCTGCCGATATGTTAAAGACTTTTTTAAAACCTTCTAAAAGCAAAATACGGTTGCTGTTTTTAATACCCTTGTTAAATATTGCAAATATGGTAAAAGGGTCAATATCAATGATATTGTTGTTCTTATCGAGTGTTGGCAACTTCATACCACAAACACTATGAACTTCCTTGATTTTTTCGATTAAAACAGACCTATTATTTTTAAATCCAAGTAGCTTGTCAGCAAGCTCCATATAAAATTGTATCCATACAAATTCTTTCATTGACATTTACCTCAATTCCAATATCTTTTTTAATCTGATGTACCATAAATCACAAGGAAAGTATAATTTCCACACCGAATACAAGACTCTGCAAAAACTATAGATGGGTAAAATTCATCAAATATCCTTGGGGATTTTGTAATCTTATAACACTCTGCATCAGATGTACCAACGCTACTACTAATTTTATCAGAAAGTATATACAACAACTCATTAACCTTCAGGTCATCAAGAAACTTGCGTTTGCCATACTGTATATTGAATACATTATTTAATGAGTCGCTTATAGTTCCCGAAGTTATAAGTTCGCACTCACAACTATCATTACTGTATTTATCAATAAACTTTTTTCTGTAATCTTTACCGACAAACATATTCAAGTACTTCATAAGTTGTTCGTACATCCCGGTCCCGACATCTTTTGTTTCTGTATAGAACACATCTATAAAATACTCACTATGGTCGTAAGTTTTGTATATGTATTCCAAAATATCATCAAACAGGTCTGTTAAGTTATTTACTTGTTTCAGAATATTTTTATCTTTGTAACATACTTCGTGTTCATCAGAAACATCCCACATCATAAGTTAATCTCCTTTTTTCTTCAGGGAACTATAGTACAGGTCTGAAACATACAAACTTGAAATTTGCTTTTCGTTACCTTCCTTATCAATCAGTCGTACAAATTCTTTGAAAAAAACTTTATTGTTTTCTTTATAAAATTTCAATAAAAAATCATCCAAAGGAAGTCCCGAATCCCAAAACTTTTCGTTAATATATATTTCGTGTGGTGTTAAGAACATAAATGTTTTACCATTTATTTCAATCATCGAATTGTTTTCTTGTGCCTGTTGCCATATAGGTTTCTTTGCACGCTCTTCCAAAATGCGTTTACCTTCAGCATAGTTCTTATCATCTTTAATTTTACGACCCAAGGCTCCAAGACCAAGTGTTAAAAAATCAAATAACATATTAGACTTCCTTTACATAGCCACGTTATCCGTCCAAAGTTCGCACTGTGTCATAACGGTCTGAACAGCATCATCCATACCTTCAGGGGGATATTTGTGTTTCTTCAAGAGTTTTTTAATCATCATACGCATTTTTGCACGCGCCGACTCTCTTTTTTGCCAATCGACAGTCTTATTTTTACGTAGTGCTTCAGTTAATTCTTTTGTGATGGCAACAAGTTCATCATTTTCATAAAAATCTTTTATAGCTTGTGGTTTTGTTAGAGCATCATAGAAAGCAAGTTCTTCCTCAGATAATCCCATTTCATCACCGGCTTCTTTTGCCTGTGAAATCTGCTTTGCCATTTTTAAAAGTTCGCTGATAACTTCTTCATTGGTAAGCATACCATTAAGGTATCTATTCATTGTTTCTTGAATAATTACACTGAATTTTTCAGACTGCACAACATTGGTTCTGCGATAAATATGTATCTGCTCTGCAATCAATTTTTTCAGTAATTCAACCGCAAGATTTTTTTCTTTCATCTTTGCAATTTCCATCAAAAATTTCGGGTCAAACAAAGAAAACTCTTCGTGTACATCAGAGAATAAATTTATAACACCGTCACT
>JAZPYX010000067.1:0-10180 GCA_045544395.1 Clostridia bacterium | reverse complement strand
AAAACGCAACCAATACTGACGTATTGGTAAGGCTTTTAACGCAGTAGCAACGAAAAAGAGAAAGTAAAAAACGAGGTTCGGATAACTACTGTCACGCTAACCTGTAAATCCCTGTGTACAGGGATTTACAGCTCAGTTTGTTCGTTCTGAAGCATTTTTTCCTATCCCCAAAAAACAGGAGATGTAAAAAACTGAGTTTTTTACATCTCCTGTTTTCTGTATTCAGATGGTGTTACCCCAAACCTTTTCTTAAAACATCTGCAGAATGTGTTCAGATTTTCATAGCCTGAATCATAGGCAATCTCCGTCAGGCTTTTGCCTGTTGTCTTTATAAGATTTGCCGCATATTCACTCCTGACATCACCAAGATATGTTCTGAAAGGAATTTTCAGGCGGTCACAGAAAATATGTGCAATGTAAGACTCACTGTAGCCAAATTCCTTTGAAAGAAATTTTATGGTAAGAGGTTTTTGAAAGTTCCTGTTTATGTATTCCACTAAAGTCGGTGCAAGGCTGAAGTCGTCAAGTTTCTTAACAGACTCAAGATTATCCTCTTTAATTATTTCTGAAAGAACAATGTATGTCCACCCTGCTATCTCCGCTTCTGTTTCTGCCGTGGTAAGCTTTCTGAAGGCGTTTTTTGCAGTTTCGGAGGACACTTTTACAACAGGGCATTTAGGTCTGTGTGTCATAAAAAAAGGTAAAAGCTCCGAAAAAAGCTCGGTAACGCCAACAATTACAACAAGCTCGGTTGAATTCCCTTTATCTTCCGTAATGGCATCATACTTATGTATAACCCCAGGGAAAGCAATCGCAGCCTCACCCTCGGAAAGAGTAAAGCTACTCTCCCCTATTTCAACTCCCTGTGCTCCGCTGAAGCAATATGCAATTTCTATCATACTGTGAAAATGGGATTTAAAAGAATGGGATTTTGTATAATGTATATTGAAAATCTTGTTTGTGTGTTTTTCAAAAACAGTATGCATAAGACCACCTCTTTTTTATTGTAGCATAAAAAAGACAATAAAAAAAGCATATTTTGATGATTTTTTTAAAGGGTTTTCTATATAATAATACATTTTGCACAGGTATAATAAAGGAAAAGGAGGTTTTATTATGAAACTTGAAAAATGGACCAGAGCAAGAAGTTTTCCCACTCTTCCCCTTGGAGATAACAATTCAAAAATTGCAGGAAGCAGCCGTCACATTGCCCTTTGCCGCGAGGCAGCCTGCGAGGGAACAGTTCTTCTTAAAAACGAAAGAGATGTTCTCCCTTTAAAGAAAGGCACAAAGCTTGCAATATTCGGTATTGCACAAATTGACTATGTACGCGGTGGCGGCGGAAGTGGTGAGGTTTACTGTGAATATATAAGAAACATTTACGAAGGACTTCGTGAAAAGAATGACCGTGTCAGCATTTTCCACAAGCTTTCCCTGTATTATCAGAACGCTGTGCTTGAGCAGTACGAAAAAGGTCTTGATTACGGCAGACTTACCGAGGCTCCCGTTCCCGATGAATTGCTTTCCGAAGCAAAGGAATTCACCGACACTGCACTTATTACAATCTGCCGTTATTCAACAGAAGGTCAGGACAGGCGAAACGACGGAACTGATGATTACTATGAATTAAGCATTCCCGAAAAAGAGATGGTTAAAAAGGTTACTGCTAGCTTCAAAAACGTTATAGTAACCCTTAACACCGGTGCAATGATTGACACATCATGGTTTGCGGACAATGACAAGATTCAGTCTGCCCTTATGGTATGGCAGGGTGGTATGGAAGGCGGTCTTTCCGTTGCAGATATCCTTGTAGGTGATGCCAACCCCTCGGGTAAGCTTGTTGACACCTGTGCAAGAGAATTTAACGACTATCCCTCATCCTACAACTTTCACGAATCAAAGGACTATGTGGAATATACAGAGGATATTTTTGTTGGCTACCGTTATTTTGAAACAGTACCGGGCAAGAAAGAGCGTGTTGTATATCCCTTCGGTTACGGACTTTCCTACACCACATTTGATATTTCCGATATTCACGCATCAAAAATGGGCGAAAAAATCGTTGTAAGTGCAACTGTTACAAACACAGGAAACCTTAAGGGTAAAGAGGTTGTGCAGGTGTATTACAGTGCACCTAAAGGCAAAATCACAAAGCCGGCTATTGAGCTTTGCGCATTTAAAAAGACCTCTCTCCTTGAACCCGGTGACAGCGAAACTCTTCTTATGTCATTCGACATTTCTTTCATGGCATCCTATGATGATACAGGTATAATCGAAAAAAGTGCTTACGTACTTGAAAAGGGTGAATACTCAATCCTTGTGGGTAACTCGGTAAGAAATCTTACAGAAGCAGACTATAAATACGTAGTTTCCGAAGATACTGTTACCGAAAAGCTGACCGCATACTGTACTCCCGAAAAGCTGACAAAGCGTCTTTGTGCAGACGGTACATACGCTGATGTAAGTCCCCGAAAGGCAGAAGTACATACTTTCCTGTTTGAGGATGTCAGTGCCGCTAACGTTCCTGACGAGGACAACAGAAAAATGCTTATAGATGTAGTTAACGGAGAAATCACACTGGATGAATTCATCTCACAGCTTACAGAGGAAGAAATGTTACACCTTCTCCGCGGACACAGAGCAGGTTCTAAAGAAGTAAGTGTTTCAAACACTGGCGGATTCGGAAACCTTGAAAAATACGGAGTTCCCTTCATTATATCGGCAGACGGCCCTGCAGGACTTCGTTCAATTCCCGAAAAGGCAGTTTATACAACGGCATTCCCCGTTGCTACAATGATTGCCTGCACATGGAACACCGATATTTCAGAAGCAATCGGCAAAGCGGAAGCACTTGAAGTAAGAGAAAACAACTTGTTCGTTTTCCTTGCACCAGCGCTTAACATTCACCGCAGTCCCCTTTGCGGAAGAAACTTTGAATATTTTTCTGAAGACCCACTTGTTGCAGGTAAAATGGCAGCGGCAAATATTATCGGAATTCAGTCAGAGGGCGTTGCGGCAACACCGAAGCACTTTGCCTGTAACAACAAGGAAACTAACCGTGCACGATCAGATTCAAGACTTTCAGAACGTGCGTTAAGAGAAATTTATATCAAAGGTTTTGAGATTTGTGTTAAAGAAGCAAAGCCGAAGGCTATCATGACGTCATACAACCTTATTAATGGAGTTTATGCCTCTGAAAATGCAGAGCTTATCACGGGAATACTCAGAAGCGAGTGGGGCTATAAGGGCTTAGTGATGACAGATTGGGGAAACCTTGCTTCTCACAAAAAAGAGCTTCTTGCAGGTAACGATGTCCGTATGCCATATAGTGCAGGAACAGATATTGATGAAGCCTTGAAAACCGGTGAAATCACAAGGAAGGAACTTTATGCATCAGTTAAAAGGGTTCTTGAATTTATAATGTGGTTTGATAATTAATCTGCAGAATCATAAAAAAGAAGCGTGCCGCTTCACCCGTGTCGCGTACCTGCAAAGTGTAAACATAGTTTCACGCGCATGAATTTACGCAATTTCCTATACGAAAAAAATCGAGGATGAAAATCCTCGATTTTTTTATGGAAATTGTTTTACATTCTCATTATTTCACTTCGTAAAGAACTGTTGATGTCACATTTCCGTCAGAATCGGTGAATGTAACGTAATAGTGCTTTGTACCTTCGGGAAGTGTGAAGGTGAATGTATCAGTATTTGCATCTGTTGTTGTACAGTCTGCAAATGTGAAATTAAGTGTAGTGGAATTAGTTGTTGATGTATAGGAAAGGTCTGTTGTTATATAGCGGAGAACTGCCTTTGCTGCATCTCTGTCAGTTGTTGCAGTAACGGTAGAGCCACTCAGGCTTGCTTCACCGCGTATAAGCTTTGTACCGTCCTTAACTATACTGTCAGCAAATGCATAACCCTCAGGTCTTAACCAAGCTGCACTGTGGCCGTGTCCGAATCCCGGAACAATAGCTGTGGAGGAATTGTCGCCAAGTGCCAGTGAAGAGTTTGTTGTACTTGTAAGTGAGAAGTTAGCATCTCTTTCGCCATTCATCCAGAGCACAGGGAGGTCTGCATTTTTAAAGAAGTTTGAAGGATCCCAGAGCTTTTCGGAAATAGGAAGACATTTACCCATATAGGATTCACTTTCGCAGAGGAATCCGCATCCGTAGAAGGGGATTGCAAATGCAAAGCGGTCATCAACACCGATTGTGGTGCTTGTTACAACACCGCCCCATGATACGCCTGTAATACCGATTTTTGAATTGTCAACCTCGGGCATTGCACGAAGTATGTTGTGTGCACCGATTGCCGCTGTAACTGCACTGTACATCCAGGTAGCATCGTTGGGTGATACTGTGCCGTAGTTATCCTGAGTAGCACCTGCCCACATGTGGCGAAGCTGACTGTTACCGTCAGTAATTTCAGGGGTGGGAATACGTCCGTTAAGGTTCATTGCAATTGCGGCATAGCCCTTATCGTTCCATCTCTTAACCCATTCATCGTAAGCACTGCCTCCGCCACCGTGTACGCATACAACTGCGGGAACGGGGTTATCTTTCGATGCACCCTCGGGAAGACCGATGTATGCAAAGTGCTTAACCTTTCTGCCAAGGTATGTGTCACCGTCATAGATAATGGCATCAATGCCTTCATACTCAGATTCTGCATAGTAGCCAAGGTCGCTTGCAAGAGTTACATTCATATCCATATTAAAGAGCTTTTCTGTGTCAAACTTCGGTCCTGTGGAGTTTGTATTTACAGTATAAGCATTGAGTGTACCGGAATCAATTACAAATACCTTAAAGGTATCGTTACTGCAATCACCTGTAAGGGGCATTGTTACATTGATTATAGCTCCGCCAACCTCGTTTGCACCACTCTTTGATGTCAAAGGCTCGGAAACAATCTGCTCGAGCTTGCCATTGGGACTGTAGCGGGCAAAGAATATTTTTCCTGCACTATTCTGAGAGTTGCTGTTCTTAAGCACCTTAACCTTTGCAATGATAGCTGTAGCATTGGGCGCAGGGTTAGTGATTGTAGAATTGTTTGACTCGTTGTAAAGAGAAATCTTTCTTACAGTGTAATCTCTATTTGGGTCAAGAGGAGCAGCTTCACTAAGACTTTCACGGATGTAGAAGTTGTCAACGTAAATCTTGCCTGTGCCGTAAGAGTAGAAACCTGCATTTCTTACATAGAGCCAGCCTGCCCATACGTTGTCGGGAACATCTACTGGCTCTTCAAGAAGTGCCTGACCGTTGATGTAAGGCATATAATTCTTCTGCCTTGCATTGAATACAATGTCAATGTGATACCACTTGTTTGTTTCAGCCTTGATTCCGGGAACCATAAAGTATCTGTCACCGAAATCGCCCTGAACACCAATACCGCCTGTCTGGAAATTAAAGGTGATACGTGATGTATATGATGCACCAATGATTTCAAAGCACTGTTTTGTAGAGGTACTGTCGGGCTGGAACATTACATCTGTGCTGATTGAATATACATTCTCAAGTGTACCTCCACCCAAGGAAGCGGAACGAGTATATCCTCTTTCAGCACCTGTAAAGGTCTGTTCAAGAACCTTACCGTCTCGTCCGGAAAGCTCTACTGTCTGAACAGATGAATTGGATGTACCAACCCAGCCGTTTACGTCTCCATCGTCAAATGTCATTGAAGCTTTGCTGAATTCCTTTGAATTGTCTGCAAGAACAGTAAATGGGAATTCTTTTGTAACTGTAACTGCATCCTCACCTGTACCGGCAGTAAGTGCAGCTGTAAGCACAGCGTGACGGGTGTAATCAGCTTTTGTAAATACACCGCTTGATGAAACAACGTCTTCATTATTTGATGACCAGTCGAGTGTTATTCCATACTCTGCAGTATCAAAGCTCTGCAGGGGTGCATCAAGAGTAAGATTTGTGTCAAGGTCATAATATTTGCTTCCGCCAATAGACTGGAGTGTGATGAATTTAGCGAAGTAATTTGCTTTGTCCTGATTATTCATATTCTTAAGTGCTTCATCGGGAGTGCTTTCTGTGTAAATGCGAAGGTTATCAATCTTCATGTTTGAAGGAGCTTCTGCACTTGCATCTCTTGTTCTGAATTCAATACCGATGCTTGTGTTGTAGCTACTACCTTCTACCGCAACTCCCGATGCAATCAAAGCATCATTCATATAGATATCAACAAGGGGCGTAGCCTTGGTTGTATCAATTTCAAATCTGAACTTATGCCATTCATTTGCTGTTACGGTAGCGTAAGTTGTATTATTTGGACCGTACCATTCTGTTCCGGCAACAGTACCAACCTTTAATGCACCATTGCAGTTGTTAAGACGTACTGCTCTGGATTCGTTTCCGAGAAGTGTAACCATTGCGTGCTGAACGTTGTTGTATTTTGCATCATACTCGATGATGTATTTGCCGAGGCTTCCTACAGGGAAATCTGCACCTGTGTTTATATTCATTAATGCCTTTGTTGGATCGTAGCCTGCAGTTCCCGTATAGTCAAGGTAAGTGTTATTTCCTTCTTTAGCATAAAGGATTTTACCTGAAACGGAGTCTGTGAACATTGCAGGTTTTACCCCCGCCTTTGCATCGGTATTGTCAAATGAATAGTTGGCACCGATACCGCTTACTGTGAGTGCCTTTACTGTAAACTGAACTGCTTTCTGGTTTGTACCGTCATTTGCAGTAAGTGTTACAACAGCATCTTCAACAGCAGGGCGGATAACTGTGCCTTCTGCAGAAATTACATCGGGTTTTGTCGAAGTCCATGTAATTTCTGTGTTTGCAGGAAGTTCAAGATCCTCTGTAATAAATGAAGGAATCTGACCGTCTGCAAGAAGCTCTGCAGTGATTTCGTTTGCATTTCTCACTTTATACTTGGTTTCTCTTGTGATTGTAACATCGTTAATCTGGAAAACAGAATCTGTCATCTGACGGAAATAACCGAAGTCAAAATGTGAAAACTGCTTTGTAAGATTTGTTGCAAGTGTTGGTACACCGTTTGGTGTAAGAAGTGTGCCGTTAAGTGTAACGTACATAAGATTTGCATTGTAGTCAAATTTTACTGTAACGTTGTTATTCTCGTTGGTTTTAACCTTATGTGCGGTTGTTTTGAAAAGCTCTGTAGTTCCTTTAGAATCTACAATTCTTGTCTGTGTGTTCCAGAACTGAATGTAACCAACATAAGTGCTGTTGGTATTGCCGTAGAAACGGAGGTAGAACTGCTTTGTGTTTGTTGTACCCCAGTTTACGGGATTGAAATTGATTGAGTATGTAACGCTCTTATCATCTGCACCCTGAATGATGTCCGAAGTAGTGGGCTTGAATCTGAAGTACATTTCATTAGTGCCGGTATGTCTTGTTGCAGTAGCACCGTAGTATCCGTTTGCATCCTTTGAATATCTTGCTTCAAGGTGGTCTGTAACCATAGTAGCATTATGGTTGCTGAGTGACCACTGGGGAAGTGTATGAACTGCCTTACCTGAACTGTAGTCTATAAGTAGTTTACCTGTGTGCTGGGGGTAGTAGAGGTTATCCGATGCAATAACATCGGTTGTAAGGGGAAGAACGGTAAAATTAAGCTCTTTAGTAAGGCTTTCTGCCCCTTCCTTTGAAATAGTTGCGGTAAGAGTTACGTCCTTTGATGTATTTACATCACGGGTAACAGTACCGTTAGAAGCAATGACAGTTTCATCACTGCTTTTAAATGTAACTGAAACGCCTGCGGGGAGTGTGATATCGCCCGTGAGGTCAAGGTTAAGACTTTTTGTTACGGATGATTCAGGTTCATTGTCTGTAACGAGCATTTCTTCTGTGAGTGCATCGTAAACTGCCTGAACGTCCGTATCCACTGCTGCGAAAACAGTGAAGGGGATTACACTGACAATCATCAGTGTCGCTATAAATAGCGAAATCAGTTTTTTCATAATTTTCCTCTCCTTTATATTATTTTTATATTAAATCAATTCTACTTTAGTAGTTTGCAAACTGATTGTAACACGTAACACTTGAAAAAGCAAGTACATACATATATATAGGCAATTATTGAAAAAAAATAAGCGGGGGTTACACAGAATTGACATTTTCAGAAAGAATGGTCTTTATATAGCCTGTATAGTATCATATATAGCCTACTTTGTCAAGAATAAAAGGCTATAATTAGCCCATAATTATACTGGGAGGAAGATTATGGGCACTTATAATGCGGTGAAAAACAGAATACTTTCATTATGCAAGGAAAAACACTTTACCATAAACAAGCTTGCAACAGAATCAGGGGTAGCACCCTCAACCGTAAAGAACATTCTTTACGGCAAAAGTCAGAATCCGGGAATCGTAACAATAAAAATGCTTTGTGACGGATTAGGTGTGTCTTTGATTGAGTTTTTCGAGGACAATTCTTTCAAAGAATTGGAGCAGGAAATAAAATAATTATTGCACAAAATATGTAAGGCGGTTTTGTCATAAAAACCGCCGATTAAAATTTTACCGTTACTTCTTCTCCTGCTTTTATAAAGACTTTTTTAAAGTCGCAAAGACTCTTGTGGTGATAGCTTTCCTTCAAGGGGAAGCCTTTATTTTTATTATCTGCTTGTGGTTGACCGTTTCTTTTATGCTTTATAAAGTTTAATTACAACAAAGTCTTCTCCTATTTTCCCAAGATTTATTTCAATGCCGTTTTCTTTTTGTGTGAACTTTATTTCCTCGCCTGTGTTAAGACATTCTACTTTGCTTATTTTCTCATTACAGAAAATAAATGAGGGTGTATGATTTTTTGCAGTTGCATACACACATTCCTTTGTCTGTGTATAGAACACATCATCCTCCTTATAAGGAGCGCAAGGGCGTGTTTTATAAACGGCTTCACCATACTTACGGAGCCAGTCGCCCATACCTTTAAGTGACTTAATCGAATTTTTGGGGATTCTGCCGTCAGGCTGAGGTGATACATTAAGAGCGAGATTTCCGCCCTTGCACACAATTTCCATAAGGATATTAATAAGCTCGAAAGGAGTTTTGTAATCGTCGTCAAAAGTATAGTTGAAATCAACACCGATTGTAAGGCAACTCTCCCACGGGATTGTCATAACCTCATCGGGGATTTTCATTTCGGGCGTTATATAATTTTCGTTAACGGTACGTGCAGTTCTGTCAACTACAATAAGCTCGGGATTGATATTGCGGAGCTTTTCCACAATTTCGTCCATTTTAATATCATATCCCCACTTTTTACACACTCCGCCACCGTCAAGCCAGAGGATGTCAATCTTTCCGTAATCACGGACAAGCTCCTCCATCTGGTTATGAGTATATTCCGTGAATGCCTGCCATTTTTCAGGCTTTTCATTAATGTCGTAGGTGGGTCTGGGAGTAGTTTCAATTTTTTTACAAACATCGCTTTCCCAGAAATTTTCATTGTGCCAGTCGGGTTTTGAGAAATATGCCCCGATGGCAAGACCTTTCTTTCTGAAAGCATCAAAAACTTCTTTCACGATATTGCTTCTTTTATGCTTGCTGTAAGGACATTCGGGAGATGTTACCTTATAATCTGAATACTTTGTGTCCCACATACAGAAGCCATCGTGATGCTTTGTAGTGAAAATAAGGTACTTAAATCCTGTTTTCTCTGCAAGGTCTGCCCACTCATCGGGATTGAAACGGATAGGGTTAAAGGAATGAATAAGGTCAAAATACTCTTCCCTGAATTTATTACCGTCTGTTTCCCAGTCTACTCTGTGCCCCGATTCCGTCTTCACTCTTGCCCAATCGGCAGCACTGTCAACCATACCCCAGGACGCTGTAAGACCAAGCTGATTATATATACCCCAATGAACCATAAAGCCAAGCTTCATATCCCTGAAATCTTCAAGCTTTTCCTGAATTATCTTGGGCGGTTCTATATAATCTGTTACCTTTGACGCTATGTGGACGCCATTTACAATAACTTCATCAATTTTTGGTTTTGCCATAAAAGATCCCTCCAATTAAAATTTCACCGTTATTTTTAATAACAACGGTATTTTCATCTCTCCAATTTTCAGTAATATTACTGTATGTAAGACCGTCTCCGAATTCATACACAGGAGTGCCTTTGAAAAATTTATAAGTCCTGTTTTCCATACTGTAATCTGTAAATTCAGGAAGGTCAGAAAGACTTTCGTAGAAAGTTA
>JAZPYX010000066.1:0-44560 GCA_045544395.1 Clostridia bacterium | reverse complement strand
GATTGTGTTTACAGCTGAAGACGCTGAAGCTTGGAATGCAAGAGGAGAAAAGGTTGTTCTTGTTCGTCTTGAAACTTCTCCCGAAGATATCACAGGTATGAAGGCTTCTCAGGGTATCCTCACAGTACGTGGCGGTATGACATCTCACGCAGCAGTTGTTGCACGTGGTATGGGTACATGCTGTGTATCAGGTTGTGGCGATATCAACATGGACGAAGAAAACAAGAAGTTTACACTTGCAGGTAAGACATTCACAGAAGGCGACTGCATTTCTATCGATGGTTCAACAGGTGCTATCTATGATGGTATCATCCCCACAGTTGACGCTGAAATCGCAGGCGAATTCGGCAGAATCATGGATTGGGCTGACGAGTTCAGAACTCTTAAGGTTAGAACAAACGCTGATACTCCTGCTGATGCTAAGAAGGCCAGAGAGCTTGGTGCTGAAGGTATCGGTCTTTGCCGTACAGAGCATATGTTCTTTGAGGCTGAAAGAATTGCCGCATTCCGTGAAATGATTTGTGCAGATACAGTAGAGGAAAGAGAAGCTGCTCTTGAGAAGATTCTTCCCTATCAGCAGGGCGACTTCGAGGCTCTTTACGAAGCTCTTGAAGGAAACCCCGTTACTATCCGTTTCCTCGATCCTCCGCTTCATGAATTCGTTCCCACAGAGGAAGCTGACATCGAAGCACCCGCAAAGGCTCAGGGCAAGTCTGTAGCAGACATCAAGGCTATCATCGCTTCTCTTCATGAGTTCAACCCCATGATGGGACACCGTGGTTGCCGTCTTGCAGTAACATATCCTGAAATTGCTAAGATGCAGACAAAGGCTGTTATCCGTGCAGCTATCAACGTTAAGAAGGCTCATCCCGACTGGAACCTTGTTCCCGAGATTATGATTCCCCTTGTTGGCGATATCAAAGAGCTTAAGTACGTTAAGCAGGACGTTGTTGCTACAGCTGATGCTGAAATCGCAGCTGCTAACATTGACCTTAAGTACGAAGTTGGTACAATGATCGAAATTCCCAGAGCTGCTCTTACAGCTGACGATATCGCTAAGGAAGCTGAATTCTTCTGCTTCGGTACAAACGACCTTACACAGATGACATACGGTTTCTCACGTGATGACGCAGGTAAGTTCCTTGACGCTTACTACGATGCAAAGATTTTCGAAAACGATCCCTTTGCTAAGCTCGACCAGACAGGCGTTGGTAAGCTTATGGAAATGGCTGTTGAACTCGGTAAGAAGGTTCGTCCCGAAATGCACTGCGGTATCTGCGGTGAGCACGGCGGTGACCCCGTTTCTGTTGAGTTCTGTCATTGCATAGGTCTTGACTACGTGTCATGTTCACCCTTCCGTGTTCCGATTGCCCGCTTAGCAGCTGCTCAGGCTAAGATTAAAGAAGAAGCGTAAGTTTAATTATCACTTAAAAATTACAGGAGTGGATTTTTCCACTCCTGTTTTTGTATGCAAAGATTTTCGAAAACGATCCCTTTGCTAAGCTTGACCAGACAGGCGTTGGTAAATTGAGTAAAAGAAATTCTGTCTGCCACGCCTTATGCTCGCTAAATTTAAGCTCTTGCACCTTGTCGGTCTTGCAATGCCATATAGCATTGCTTCGCCCTTTCGCACTACAATAACTTAAATTTTTCTTCGCATATGACGCACCACACAAAACTTCTTTCACTCTATGGAAATGGCAGCCCAACTCGGTAAGAAGGTTCGTCCCGAAATGCACTGCGGTATCTGCGGTGAGCACGGCGGCGACCCCGTTTCTGCCCCGTTCTGTCATTGCATAGGTCTTGACTACGTGTCATGTTCACCCTTCCGTGTTCCGATTGCCCGCTTAGCAGCTGCTCAGGCTAAGATTAAAGAAGAAAACTAAGTCAGAAGCGCATTAAAACAGCACAGACCGCGTAAAGGCTCTGTTGTTAACTAAATAGTGCTTGAACCGTATTTTTATAGTATGAAAGAACTCCGCAACAATCGTTGCGTAGTTCTTGTTTTTACGCCTTTACGCTACGAACAAACTTCACCACTCGACGTACCACGTACGCCTTCGGGTGTGCACGGCAAGCCGTGGGTCAGTTTGTCCGTTCTGCACTATTTTTCTGCTACTTCTGTCGCTTTTAATGAAGTAGTTTTAAAATTGTTCATTTTTATTTTTCTAACTCAGTATTCGCCACTTTGTAATTTGGGTTAGTTATCAATAAACCCTCTTTAGTATCAACCAAACAAACAAATTCATGTTTCTTCATGTGATAATACTCTCTGAAATCTTTTGGTATTGTAATACGACCAAGATTATCAACTTTCCTCTTAATAGAAAATTTCATTATTTCAACCTCCTTATATTAGCTTATAGCACGTTTTATTCTCTATAAGCTAATAATACATAAAAAAAGAAGAAAAGTCTGTCGAAATATGTAAGTAAATTACAATTTTTTAAAAATTTTCCGTTATTTTAGACTTTTAAATAAAGTGGCAAAAAAAAGAGCCGTTATACGACTCTTTAAAATATATTTTTATTGGATATTTCTGATGTAAGCATCCAAAATATCTCCAGCAATTTTACGTTGTTCCGGACTTAACCCTTCTAACTTCTTTGTAAGCTCATCATACACATAAACTTTACCCGAATCTAATTCATCACGAAGAATGTAATCTGCTGAAACATCAAGAGCTTCTAAAATCTTAATAAATATCCTTAAGCTCGGCATCTTCTTGCCACGTTCTATTTCACCCAAATACATCGTGCCGATACCTGCCATTTCAGACAATTTCTCCTGTGTATATCCACACTTTTTTCGAGTTTCTCTAATTTTTATACCTAACTCCACCTTGTCCATATATACACTTCCCAAGCAAATAGAATTGATTACTAACTATTATATTCTATTATCTTATACATTTGAATGAGCCAATAGCCATCTTTCATCTTTATTTGCTAAGATTTTTAATATTTTTTTACATTATACTCTTAGACAAAATGGGGGCTTCCCCTTTTTAATGCCTTTACGCTACAAACAAACTTCACCACTCGACGTAGTTCAAACAGGGTCTCCCGAAAAGTCCTCAGACTTTTTGGAAAAGAGGCAAAATAAGATTGCATATGACGCACCACACAAAACTTCTTTCACTCTATGGAAATGGCAGCCCAACTCGGTAAGAAGGTTCGTCCCGAAATGCACTGCGGCAAGAGGTGAGCACGGCGGTGACCCCGTTTCTGCCCCGTTCTGTCATTGCATAGGTCTTGACTACGTGTCATGTTCACCCTTCCGTGTTCCGATTGCCCGCTTAGCAGCTGCACAGGCTAAGATTAAAGAAGAAGCGTAAGTTTAATTATCGCTTAAAAAACAGACCGACACTTTCTATGCCGGTCTGTTTATCGTGTAATTTTGCGATTAGAAAATTTAAAAAATTTCCTTGATTTTCTTTTGCAGGTCTTTTTTCACTATTTGAGATTTTTATTTCGCACTTTCTAAAAGTGCCTCCAACTCTTCTTTTGTGTAATTATAAACATTGTCACAGAAATGACAAGTAATTTCCGCCTTACCGTCTTCCTCGATAAGCTTTGTAAGCTCTTCCTTACCTATGCTGATAAGGGCACGGTCTGTGCGTTCACGGGAACAGTCGCACTTATATGCAGTTTCCATATTATCAAAATACTCAATTTCATAATCAGCAAGAAGCTGTTCTACAATATCTTCCGGTTTTTTCCCGTTTGAGAGCATTTCAGTAACAGAAGAAATTGACTGAACAGTCTTTTCCACATTATCAATATCCTCATCATACGCACCTGGGAGCACTTGAAGAATAAATCCGCCTGCCGCCTTTATTGTATAGTCCACATCAACAAGCACACCGAGAGCTACTGCCGTCGGAAGCTGTTCACTTGTGGCATAATACTGTGTAAGATCCTCTGCAATTTCACCGTTTACAAGAGGAACCTGACCTACATAAGGCTCTTTTAATCCAAGGTCACGGATGATGCTTAACATACCGTTTGTTCCTACTGCCCCGCCAACGTCAAGCTTTCCTTTTTCATTAAGGGGCAAATCCACAAGTGGATTATCAACATATCCCTTTACATTTGCCTTTCCGTCAGCAACCGCAATAACCCTTCCGATAGGGCCACCACCGTTAAGCTGAAGTGTAATTGCATCATCTGTACTTTTAAGCATACTGCCCATAATTGCCGCTGCAGTAACAGCTCTTCCAAGAGTAGCTGCTGCAGTAGCAGACATTTTATGAATTTCCTGTGCACGGTTACAAAGCTCGGTAGTGTCTGCCGCAACTACACGAATTGCACCGTTTGAAGTTATTGCATTTACTATATAGTCACTCATAAAAAATCCTCCAAATAACATATAATTCTAAGCTAATAATACAAAATCAGTTATATCATTAACTAAAAATTATATAAAAGGAAGAGGCTAAGCCTCTGCCTTTTACGTAGCTTAAACTAAAATTACTTAAGTTCAACCTTTGCGCCAACTTCTTCAAGCTGAGCCTTGAACTTTTCAGCATCTTCCTTAGAAACTGCTTCCTTAAGAGTCTTGGGAGCACCATCAACTGCTTCCTTAGCTTCCTTAAGGCCAAGGCCTGTGATTTCACGAACAACCTTGATAACCTTAATCTTTTCAGCACCTGCATCAGCAAGAACTACGTCAAATTCTGTCTTTTCTTCAGCAGCACCTGCAGCGTCTCCGCCTGCAGCTACAACTGCTACGGGAGCAGCAGCGCTTACGCCGAATTCTTCCTCCATAGCCTTTACAAGCTCAGCTACTTCGAGGAGCTTTAACTCTTTAATTTCAGCAATAATTGATTCAATTTTACTCATTGTTACTTACCTCCTAAAATAAGTTTAATAATTTTTATTCTTCTGTGGGAGCTTCTGCTGCTTCTTCAGCGGGAGCTTCTGCTGCAGCTTCAGGAGCTGCTTCTGCTGCGGGAGCTTCCTCTGCAGGAGCTTCCTCAGCCTTCTCAACTACGATATCAGCGGGCTCTACGCCGTTATCAACAAGTGCCTGCAATGTGCGAGCAAGATTGCTGATGGGAGCGTTGAGGCTGCCGAGCAATTTAGCAAGAAGAGTTTCACGGTTGGGTGTAGCTGC
Organism: Clostridia bacterium; assembly: GCA_045544395.1. GTDB lineage: Bacteria > Bacillota > Clostridia > UMGS1883 > UMGS1883 > UMGS1883. Next base: position 39,442 of record JAZPYX010000066.1, on the reverse strand, counting down.
GAGCTTCTTAACTTCATCAAGCTCGAGTACTTTACCATCGAGGAAACCGCCCTTGATTTCGAGCTGTTCGTGTGTCTTTGCAAAATCTGCAATAACCTTAGCAGGAGCAACTTCATCTGTCATGCTGAGTGCAAGTGATGTAGGTCCGTTAAGGATAGGATCAAGCTCATCAAAGCCAACTTCCTTTGCTGCAAAACGTGTAAGAGTATTCTTAATAACCTTATACTCTACGCCTGCTTCACGAAGCTTATTACGAAGCTGAGTATCTTCTTCAACAGTAAGTCCGCAGTAATCAACGAATACGCCTGAAACTGCTGTCTTGAACTGTTCTGCGATGCCTGCAACTATCTGCTTCTTTTCTTCGAGAATTTTCTGACTTGGCATGTTCTCACCTCACAATAAATAATAAAAGGGATTCTTTGCCCATAGACACAAAGAATCCCGGATTTTTATAGGAATACTTCCTCGGCAGGACTTACCTTTATGCCTGCTGTCTATGGAAACAACATGGTGTATTATACACCATATTATTCAGTTTGTCAACTAAAAATTAGTTAATTTTTGATGCATTAAGCTTAATTCCAGGGCCCATTGTGCTTGCAATTGCAACACTCTTAATATACTGACCCTTAGCTGCTGCGGGCTTCGCCTTAACAATAGCACCCATAAGAACATCATAGTTCTCCTGAAGCTTCTGAGCACCAAAAGATGCCTTACCGATGGGGCAGTGAATGATGTTTGTCTTATCAAGACGATACTCAATCTTACCTGCTTTAACATCGTTTACAGCCTTAGCAACATCCATACTAACTGTACCAGCCTTGGGGTTGGGCATAAGACCCTTAGGTCCAAGGATTCTTGCGATACGTCCGATAACACCCATCATATCAGGTGTTGCAACAACTACGTCGAAGTCAAGCCAGTTTTCCTTCTGGATTTTTTCAACGAGTTCTTCTGCACCAACGTAATCTGCACCTGCATTCTGTGCTTCAGTTGCCTTTTCGCCCTTAGCAAAAGCAAGAACTCTTACAGTCTTACCTGTACCATGGGGAAGAACAACAGCACCTCTTACCTGCTGGTCAGCGTGACGGGAGTCAACACCGAGCTTTACGTGAAGTTCAATTGTTTCATCGAACTTTGCACTAGCAGTCTTTACAACAAGGTCAAGAGCTTCTGCAGGATCATACTGCTTGCCGGCTTCAATAAGCTTTGCACCGGCTAAATATTTCTTACCGTGTTTCATACTGTTAACCTCCTTGTGGTTCATCGGGATTCTATCCCTCCCACATTCTCTTTAATTATTCCTCTACCGTTACGCCCATGCTTCTTGCTGTACCGGCAATCATGCTCATAGCTGCTTCAAGGCTTGCAGCATTAAGGTCAGGCTTTTTAAGCTCTGCTATCTGCTGAAGGTCTGCCTTTGAAATCTGAGCAACCTTAGTTTTGTTGGGAACACCGCTACCGCTTTCAATCTTACATGCTTTTTTGATAAGCACTGCTGCGGGGGGAGTCTTTGTAACAAAACTGAATGATCTGTCCGCATAAACGGTAATAACAACAGGGATAATAAGACCTGCGTCTTTAGCTGTTCTCTCGTTGAATTCCTTTGTGAACTGTACGATGTTAACACCGTGCTGACCGAGAGCCGGACCTACCGGAGGAGCCGGAGTAGCCTTACCTGCGGGGATTTGCAATTTGATATAACCTGCGATTTTCTGTGCCATAATTTGCACCTCCTTAGAGAAAAAATGTGGTAATAGCGGACTTAAAAGTCCTCCCATCTATAACAAGCCTTTCGGCTTATTAACGATACAATCTGAAAGATAACAATCCAAGCCTTAATCATGAAAAGCGGATTTTACTTTCTCGCTAAAGCTATGGAATACTTAATGTATTCCTTTTATTTATTCAAGTGGTTCAATCTGATAGAAATCAAATTCTACCTGCATCTCTCTACCACCGAACATGGTAACCATAACGCTTACTTTACGTTTTTCGTTATTGATTTCCAGAACTTCACCCATAAAGCCTTCCATGCTGCCATCTGTGATACGTACAGTATCACCTACGTCAACGCCAAGTTCAACACTTACTGTTTCAACACCAAGGCGTTCAACCTCTGCATCAGAAAGGGGTACAGGCTTACTTCCCGGACCGACAAAGCCTGTACATCCGCGTGTATTACGAACTACGTACCAACTTTCATCAGTCATATTCATCTTTATAAATACGTAACCGGGATAAATTTTTCTTGTAACAGTCTTCTTCTCGCCTTTATCGTTTTCCTCGACTGCTTCCTCAACGGGAATACACACATCGCCTATAAGATCACCGAGGCCGCGATTTTCAACTGTCTTTTCTATGCTGTCTTTCACCTTATTCTCATATCCGGAATAAGTATGAGCAACATACCACTTAAATTCAGCACTCATAACATATCAGGCGAAGCGCCCTTCCTCCTTACTTCAAAATCAACCAAGAACAAGTTTGATCAAAGATGTGAAGAGCGAATCCAAACCGAATATTACAAGTCCGATAATAATAAGTGCAGCAATTACTATCAAAGTATTGTTCACAAGCTGTTTCTTTGTAGGCCATACAACCTTCTTGAATTCAGACTTTGTAGCTTTTATGGATTTCCAGATACGACTGAAAAAGCCTTCTTTTTTAGCTTTTACTTCTCCCATTAAGTTCACCCTCTATTACTTAGATTCTTTGTGCAGCGTATGCTTGCGGCAGAAAGGACAATACTTGTTCATTTCGAGTCTGTCAGGGTCATTCTTCTTATTTTTCATAGTATTGTAGTTACGCTGCTTGCACTCTGTGCATGCTAAAGTTATTTTAACTCTCATAATTGCGCCTCCCTAAGATATTTACCTCAAAATTTTATGCACGTAAAAAAAGCCCACATAGCGAGGTAAGAGTAATTGTAGCACATTAATTTTTCAATGTCAACATATTTTTTGTATTTTTTTCATGTTTTTTCTACCACATCACGAAAATCTTCCTTATATATAATAAATGTTTCGTGCTTTTTTCGCAAATGTTAATACTATTTAAAAACAGTTGACTATAAAACTGTGATTGTGGTATAATGTAAAATAATTATGGGGTGTTCTACCCTTTTACATTCAAAAGATGAGGAGTTTACTTATGATTAAAAGCATGACCGGCTACGGAATGGGAACAGCAGAAACTAACGGCAAAGTCTTTACTGTCGAACTTAAATCCGTTAATTCCCGCTACAGTGACTTTTCTGTTAAGCTTCCCAGAATTTATACTTTCTTGGAGGATCCTATCAGGAAGAAGGCAGCAGAAAGAATAAACCGCGGTAAGGTAGATATATATATAAATGTAGAAACAACAGGCGAAGGCGATTGCGTGGTTAATGTAAATACCGCTCTTGCGAAAGCATATCTTGACGCACTCAGGAATTTAGGGGATGAGCTTCAGATTCAAAGCAGTGCCAATACCGAAACTTTTCTTAGAATCCCCGATGTGTTTACAGTAGAAAAAGCCCCCGAGGATGCTGAGATTATTACAGAAGCTGTAATTTCCGCACTGTCAGAGGCCCTTGACGGCTTTGACAAAATGCGTATTACCGAAGGTGAAAAGCTTGTGTCCGACCTTAAGGAGCATCTTGATTTTATAGAAAAGGCTACGACAGAGGTTGAGAAGCGTTCGCCCCAAATCGTAGAGGAATACCGTGCAAGAATAGAAGAAAGAATGCGCGATATTTTAGGCAGTGCCACTTATGACGAAACACGTCTTCTTACAGAGGTTGCGATTTTTTCGGACAAGGTAAATGTTAACGAAGAAACCGTAAGACTTAAAAGTCACATTTCACAGTTTAATGCAATGCTTGACGAAGGCGGCAGTGTAGGAAGAAAGATAGATTTTCTTATTCAGGAAATGAACCGCGAAATAAACACAATAGGTTCAAAATCAAACGATCTTGATATTGCCAGAATAGTCATTGATGTAAAGGCAGAAATCGAAAAGCTTCGCGAACAAATTCAGAATGTTGAATAATTAAAAGGAAATGATACATTATGAAACTGATTAATGTAGGATTTGGCAATTTAGTGTCAGACATACGTATTATAAGCATAGTTCTTCCCGAAAGTGCACCTGTGAAAAGACTTATTCAGGAGGCAAGGGAAAATGGTATGCTGATTGATGCAACATACGGCAGAAAAACAAAAAGCGTTATCATTACAGATAGCGAGCACGTGATTCTGTCCGCCCTTCCTGCTGAGATAATTGCACAAAGACACAGCGGTAAGGAAGATGACTACAACGAAAGGATTGATACAGATGAATAATAAAGGTACGTTGTTTGTAGTTTCCGGTCCTTCGGGTGCAGGGAAAGGTACGGTATGCAGTGCATTTATGGAAAAACATCCTGAATGTGTTCTTTCCGTTTCTGCTACTACCCGAAGTCCGAGACCAGGCGAAAAAGACGGGGTAAATTACTTTTTTCTGTCAGAAGAAGAATTTAAGGAAAAGATAAAAAATGACGGTTTTCTTGAACACGCTGTTTTTTGCGATAACTATTACGGCACCCCTAAGGATGCTGTGCTTGACGCCATCTCAAAAGGCAAAGACGTTATCCTGGAAATAGAAGTTCAGGGAGCTATGCAGGTAAGAAGGCATTATCCCGAAGCGGCATTTGTCTTTGTTGCCCCGCCGTCAATGGAAGTTCTTGAACAAAGGCTTCGGGGCAGAGGAACCGAATCGGAGGAAGTTATCCGTGGCAGACTTGCACGTGCTAAAGAAGAGTTCAGGCTTGTTGACAAATATAACTATGTGCTTTTGAACGATACGGTCGATAACGCTATAGAGCGTCTTTACGCGATTGTCATTGCGGAAAAATGCCGTATGGAAAGAAATTATGAAGAAATAAAAAAAGAATTTATAGATTAAGAAAGGTTTGGTAAAAATGTTATATCCTGAAATCGGTAAACTTATGGAGGGACTTGATTCCCGTTATTCACTTGTTATTGTTACAGCAAAGAGAGCCCGTCAGCTTGCGGCTAACTCTACAAATGACAAGACTGTTTCTCACGCAATTAATGAAATTGCAAACGGAAAAATCAAATGCGTAAAAGGCAGTCAGGAAGAAAGATTTTCTAATGCTGTAGCAGAATTTTCCGCAGCAAAAGAGGAAGCGACTGAATAATTATGATAGCTCAGGTTTATATCAAAACAAATAACCTGAATATTGATAAACCCTTCGACTACATTGTTCCGGACGGACTTAAGGGACAAATCTGCGTTGGTTCGTGTGTTAAGGTACCTTTCGGCGGCGGAAATCTGCCTAAAGAAGCGTATGTTACAGAATTAAAGGATGAAAGCAGTTTTTCAGTTTTAAAGGAAGTACGTGCTGTTACTGCCGATTTTCCGGTTCTCACAAAAAGTGCTATTTCCCTATGTTTTTATATGCGTAGCCGGTACTTTTGCACATTTTCTGATGCAGCATCACTTATGCTTCCGCCGGGAACAGACATAAAGTTTGAAGAATGGATTTCGCTTTGTCATAAATATTATGAAAAAACAGATTTTAAGCTTACACCCAGGCAGTCACAGCTTGTAAATCTTCTGAAGGAAAATGAAGGTTCCTGTGAAATGCTTCAGATTAAAAGTGCTCTTGGAAAAAACGCACGCACTGTAGTTAACGCACTTGTTGACAAGGGTGTTTTGGAAAAAAGCTTCCGTGACAAGAGGCGTGCCAACGAAAAAACAAAGCGACTTGTATCATACTGCGGTGAAGAAGATATTATCCACGTTGCAAAAAAAATGGAAAAACGTGCTCCCGGTCAGGCAGCTGTTTTGCTTGCTCTTTCAGAATATGGCGAGATGTCTGTACCTGATATTATAGCCGCTGCATCCACAACACGAAACAGTGTAGAGTCGCTTTATGTAAAGCAGCTTATCTGCTATAAAGAGGTGGAGGTTTTACGTAATCCTCTTGAAGGGAAGGTCTTTATCCCGCCCGAAGCGCTGGTGCTTTCGCAAAAGCAGGAAGAGGCTGCCAATAAAATTTCAGAAAAAAAAGCAGGAACGTTTCTCCTTCACGGTGTGACGGGAAGCGGAAAAACAGAAGTATATATGAAAATTGTTTCTTCTGTACTTAAAGAAGGTAAACAGGCGATTCTGCTTGTTCCTGAAATAGCACTCACTCCCCAGATGACCGACCGTTTTTTTAAGCGTTTCGGAGAAACTGTAGCCGTACTCCACAGTGGGCTTTCTCTTGGTGAAAGGCTGGACGAATGGCGTCGGATACACCGAAGGGAAGCAAACGTTATTATAGGTGCACGAAGTGCAATTTTTGCACCTTGTGAAAAAATCGGTGTTATTATCATTGACGAGGAGCATGAGCAATCTTACAAATCAGAGACTTCTCCCCGTTATCATGCAAGGGATATTGCTGTTTTCTTATCTCAGAAGCACCAATGCCCCCTTGTACTTGGCTCTGCAACCCCTTCAATTGAGAGCTATTACAAAGCAAAAACAGGTGCTTACACTCTTATAGAGCTTAGTGAGCGCTACAATAAGAAATCCCTGCCTGAGGTTTATATTACTGACATGCGTGAAGAACTTCGCGAAGGAAACAAAACCGTTCTTTCACGTATGCTTGCATCAGAAATGAACAAAAACTTAAAATCAGGCGAGCAAACAATTTTGTTTCTTAACAGACGCGGTTATTCTACATTTGTTTCTTGCAGAGACTGCGGTTTTGTATTTACATGCCCGTCGTGCAGTGTATCTCTTACCTATCACAAAAACAGCGATTCACTTGTGTGCCACTATTGCGGGCACAGCGAAAAAATCCGCACAGTTTGTCCTGTATGTCAAAGCAATAAGGTGCGTGATTTCGGTAAAGGAACACAAAAAGCACAGGAGCAGATTGAAGAAATTTTTCCCCTTGCAACCACCCTGAGGATGGATGCTGACACCACTAGCGGAAAACGCGGTCACGAAAAGCTTCTTGACAAGTTTTCTGTCGAAAAAACAGACATACTACTCGGGACACAGATGGTTACAAAAGGACTTGATTTTGAAAATGTAACCCTTGTAGGAGTTTTGTCTGCGGACGCTTCACTTAATATTGATGATTTCCGTGCTCAGGAACGCACCTTTAACCTTATAACACAGGTGTGCGGAAGAGCCGGCAGAGGTGATAAGCCGGGGCGTGCCGTAATACAGACTTACGAGCCGGAAAACCCCACGCTTATTCTTGCAGCAAAACAGGATTACAAGGCTTTTTATGAAGAAGAAATAGAATACAGAAGGGCATTTTTCTATCCGCCCTTTTGCGATATAGTAACTCTCACGGTAAGTTCCACTGACGAAAAAGAGGCGGAAAACGCCATAGCAAAAGCTTTTATGAAGCTAAAGGTCGCTTTGCGTAATGAGGATTGCGTATTTTACGCCCCCGCCCCTGCCCCGCTGAAAAAAATACAGGGACGTTACCGTTTCAGAATGTGGATGAAATGTTCTTTGGATACATTACTTATCGAAACCCTGAGAGAAATTATCCATGACAAATCAACTTCCTCGAAAAGTGATTTGTCCGTAATTGCGGATATTAATCCGCTGTCTATGGCTTAAAGGAGGAACTTTTATGGCAATAAGAAAAATAAGAGAAATAGGTGACCCCTGTCTTAATAAAAAATGCCGTGAAATTGAATTTTTTGACAAAAAGCTTCACGACTTGCTTGATGATATGAAAGAAACCATGACAGAAGCAAACGGTGTAGGGCTTGCGGCACCGCAGGTAGGAATTCTCCGACGTGTTGTGGTAATTGACCTTGGTGAAGAAGACGGTATTTTAGAGCTTGTAAACCCCGTTGTAATCCATACCGAAGGCAGTTATACAGATGTTGAAGGCTGCCTTAGTGTTCCCGGAAAAGCAGGCGAAGTTGAAAGGCCTGAAAAAGCCGTTGTCCGTGCTTTTGACCGTAACGGGGATGAGTTTGAGTTTACGGGCGAGCACCTTTACGCGCGTTGCATATGTCACGAGTGCGACCATCTTGACGGAAAGCTTTACGTGGAAAAAGTTATAAAATTTATTGAACCTGAGTATGAGGAGGAAGACTGATGCGTATTCTTTTTATGGGTACACCCGAATTTGCACAGATTTCTCTCAAGGCATTGGTTGATGACAACCGAAATGTAATTGGCGTAATAACACAACCCGACAAGCCAAAAGGCAGAGGGTATGAAATGTCCATGCCCGAGGTTAAAGTATATGCTCTTAGCAAGGGTATTCCCGTTTATCAGCCTGAAACACTTAAGGACGGAGCGATTGAAGACCTTTTAGGCGAGCTTAAGCCTGATGTTATCATCGTTGTTGCATACGGCAAAATTCTGCCCGAGTATATCCTTAATTTTCCTCAGTACGGCTGTATTAATATACACGGCTCCCTTCTTCCTGCATATCGCGGTGCTGCACCTATACAGCGTGCAGTAATGGACGGACTGAGTGTAAGCGGTGTCACAAGCATGTACATGGAAAAAGGGCTTGATACAGGCGATATGCTTATTAAAAAAGAACTTCCCATAGAAAAAACCACTACCGCAGGTGAATACCATGATGCTTTAGCAGTCTTGGGTGGAGAAGTTCTGCTTGAAACACTTGACGCATTAAAAGAAGGCACTCTTACTCCAAAAAAGCAGGACGACAGTCTTTCTTCCTATGCTTCACAGCTTTCAAAAGCGGAAGGTGAAATTAACTGGAATGAAACTGCAAATGCAGTTTATAATAAAGTCAGAGGACTTAATCCGTGGCCAAAAGCTTTCAGCTTTATGGGCAAAAAGCGTTTTGTCATAGATTTTGTTTATGAAAAAGACGAATGTGGCACACCCGGAGAAGTTCTTCGGGCAGATGACGAAGGAATTCTTGTTGCCTGCGGTGAAGGTTCGGTTCTTATTAAAGAGCTTAAGCCTGAGGGGAAAAAAATGATGAAGGTATCCGATTTTCTTCGCGGACACAAAATAGAAAAAGGGACAGTTTTCGGAAAGGTTGATTAATTATGTATTTTTACGGATTCGACGGAGGATATATACTTGTTCTTATAGCAGCTATTCTTTCTTTAGTTGCATCGGCAAAGGTAAATTCCACCTTTAATAAATATTCAAAAAAGCTTACAGGCAGAGGAATTACAGCGGAACAGGCAGCAAGGAAAATTCTGGACTCAAACGGTCTTCATAATGTACGCATTGAGTCAATAGCAGGAAACCTTACTGACCACTATGACCCCCGTTCCAATGTAATAAGGCTTTCTGAAAGCGTAAAAAATTCCACTTCTGTTGCGGCAGTGGGTGTTGCAGCACACGAAGCAGGTCATGCCGTTCAGCATGCAACAGGGTATATGCCGATAAAACTTCGTAACACCCTTGTCCCTGTGGCAAATATTGGTTCTATGGTAGGTCCTTACCTCATTATTTTAGGAATCCTTCTTTCTTCATTCAGTATTCTTATTGATGTAGGTATCGTACTTTTCTCTGCAGCAGTTCTTTTTCAGATTGTAACACTTCCTGTAGAATTTAACGCGTCAAACCGTGCAATAAAAATTCTTGAAAATGATATGTATCTTGAAGCAGATGAAGTTCCTGCAGTAAAAAAGGTGCTTGGTGCGGCAGCTATGACATATGTTGCTGCTGCTGCAGTTTCCGTTGCAAATCTTCTGAGATTTATTTTACTTGCCTCAGGCAGAAGGCGTGATGACTGATGAGTAATCTTTCAAAGCCTCGCGAAGCGGCACTTAAAGCTCTTGTCAAAGTGGAAAAAGACGGTGCGTACCTTAATATAGCTATTCGGGATATGTTATCGTGTTCTGATATGGATGAACGCGACAAAGCTCTTTGCCAGACGCTTGCTTTCGGGGCAATAAAGCATAAACTTTTTATTGACAATATAATCAAAAGCCTTTCATCGGTCAAGTTGAAAAAGCTTTCCGTATGGATTCACAATATACTTCGGATAGGAATTTACAGTATTAAGTTTCTTGACCGTATTCCCCGGTCGGCTACTGTTAACGAATGTGTGAAGCTTGCACGCCGTTATGGGCACGGTGCTTCTGCCGGTTTTGTAAATGCTGTTTTAAGGAAAGCATCCGACTGCGGTGATTTTCTTCCAAAAGATACCGGAAGTGCCGAATATATAAGCATAAAATATTCTATTCCGCTGTGGCTTACGGAAAAGTGGATTTTGGAAGGATACAAAGAAGACTTTTTTCGTGCAATGAACGAAGAGCCGCCTGTAACAGTACGGCTCAATACGCTTAATGCTTCCAATCTTCCCGATGTATTTGAAAAATCCGACCTTACTCCCTACACCTACATATACAACGGAAAAGGGAGCGTTGAACATACCACTTCCTTTAAGGAAGGACATATTGCAGTCCAGGACGGTGCATCACAAAAAGCAGTACTTGCCCTTGATGTAAAAAAAGATATGAAGGTTCTTGACCTTTGCAGTGCACCGGGAGGTAAAACTGCTTTTATTGCACAGCTTCTTGAAAACACAGGAAGCGTAACAGCCTGCGACATACATCCTCATAAGATTGAATTAATTGAGGCTAATATAAAGCGACTGGGGGTTAAAAATACAACAGTTACACTTAATGATGCAACTGTTTTTAACGAAAACTTTAAAGAAAACTTTGACAGAGTTCTATGCGATGTTCCGTGCTCAGGTCTTGGGGTATTAAGACGCAAGCCTGACATCAAATGGACAAAGGAAGAGTTTTCGAGCGACGAGCTTGTTAAAGTTCAGCGAAAAATAATAGACTGTGCCGTACACTACGTAAAAAAGGGAGGAATTCTTCTTTATTCCACCTGTACAGTAAACAAGGCAGAAAATGAGGAAAACGTAAAGTATATGCTTGAAACATATCCCGAATTCAGCCTTTTGAACAACAATGTTCACCCCTACGGCACACAGCTTCTGCCCAACATTGACGGTACAGACGGTTTCTTTTATGCTTCATTTGAAAGGAAGTAATACATTGAATCTTGGCGACCTTACAAAAGAACAGCTTAAAAATTACATAACAGAAAGAAAGCTTCCCGCTTTTCGTGCAGGACAGATTTTCAAATGGATACACAATGGTGCTGAAAGTGCTGATGATATGACAAACATTCCTTTATCTATGCGCTCTGCCCTTTGTGAAGAGTTTGAAGTGTTTTTACCGAAGGTATATAAAAAACTGGTATCAAAAATTGACGGAACAGTTAAATACCTTATGTCACTTTCTGACGGAAATATTATTGAGTCCGTAGTAATGGATTACCACCACGGAAAAAGCATATGTATATCAAGCCAGGTTGGCTGCCGTATGGGCTGCAGCTTCTGTGCATCAACTCTGCACGGTTTAAGCCGTAATCTGACGCCTTTTGAAATTGAGGGACAGATTTTGCGGGCACAAAAAGACCTTGGCGAAAAAATTTCAAACATTGTCATTATGGGCATTGGCGAGCCTCTTGACAATTACGATAATATTATTTCATTCATAAAGAATATAAGTGACCCTGACGGTGCAGGTATAGGAATACGCCACATCACACTTTCAACCTGTGGACTTGCCGACAAAATATATAAATTGGCAGATGAGGGATTGCCTGTTAATCTGGCAATTTCGCTTCACGCACCTACAGATGATGTACGTAAAGTGCTGATGCCTGTAGCAAAAGCATATTCCCTTGACTCCTTAATGAAAGCCTGTGATTACTATTTTGAAAAAACACACCGCAGGATAACTTTTGAGTATGCTCTTGTAAAAGGAAAGAACGCTTCACGTCAGGAGGCACAAAAGCTTGCACAGCTTCTTGGAAAAAGAAACTGCCACGTAAATCTTATTCCTGTTAACCCCGTTAAGGAACGTAACAATATACGCACTGACGAAAAAGAAACCCGTGATTTCCACAGTTATCTTTCTTCGCTTGGAATAAATGCAACTATCCGCAGAGAGCTTGGAAAAGACATAAATGCATCCTGCGGTCAATTACGAAACAACGAACTTTAAAAAAATTACCCAAGGAGGTGGGTACTATGCAATTTTTCTCATTGACAGACAAAGGAAAACTACGTGCAAATAATGAAGATTATTGCGACGCAAAACAAATAGGCGGCTACACGGTACTTGTCCTTGCCGACGGAATGGGCGGTGCTAACAGTGGTGAAACAGCAAGCACAAAAGCGATAGAAATTATCTTTGACAACCTTAATGAAACTTTTATGAAGAATCTTCGCTTATCTGACATTCCGCACACGCTTTCAGTTATTTCAGACAAAGCGAATGAGAGTATTTATAATCTTTCATTATCTGAAGAAGCATATCATGGCATGGGAACAACGCTTGACATCTGTATTGCTATGCAAAACAATCTTTATATCTCCCATATTGGCGACAGCCGTGTTTATAAAATAACGCCTGAAGGTGAAATAACACGCCTCACCAAAGACCATTCACTGGTTGAATATATGATAGACACTGGTGCTATCACCCGCGAAGAGGCTGCTAACCACCCACAAAAGAACGTTATAACAAGAGCTTTGGGGACTGCTCCTTATACGGAGGCGGATATTATCAGCCGTTCTGTAAATAAGGGCGATTTTATTCTTATGTGCAGCGACGGTCTCAGCAATATGCTTTCAGAACAGCAGATTGCAAAAACAGTCCTTGACAGTTCTTCTCTGAAAGACGGTTGTACCCAGCTTGTAAAACTTGCCAATGAAGCCGGAGGTATAGATAATATTACAGTTATCCTGGCACAGAACATTTAGCTAAGCAGTAATAACCAGGCTTTGTTTTTACACAAAAAACTTTTTTACCACTCATTTATGGAGGATTGATTATGGAAAATACAATTTTAGGTTCCAGATATGAATTGCTTGAACGTGTCGGTATGGGCGGAATGGCAATAGTATATAAAGCAAAAGACAAGATGTTAAACAGATTTGTGGCTGTTAAAATTTTAAGAGAAGAATTTAAAGAAAACGAAGATTTTATCAGACGCTTTAAAATAGAGTCCCAGGCTGCGGCAAGTCTTTCCCATCAGAACATAGCACAAATTTACGATGTAGGTGAAGAGAACGGTATAAACTATATCGTCATGGAATATCTTGAGGGAGAAACCCTGAAAAAGTACATCAACTCAAAAGACGGAAAGCTTTCACGCAGGGAAGCGGTAAACTTTTCTATGCAGATATGCCGTGCACTTGAACACGCTCATTCAAAATACGTTGTCCACCGCGATATAAAACCGCAGAATATTGTAATTACTGAAAGCGGTAAGCTTAAGCTTGCAGATTTTGGTATAGCAAGGGCAGCAAACAATACAACCACAGTCAATACAAAAGGAAATGTTGCAGTAGGCAGTGCACACTATCTCTCACCGGAACAGGCAAGGGGCGGATACACCGACCACCGCAGTGACATTTATTCCTTCGGTGTTGTTATGTATGAAATGTTCTGCGGAAAGCTTCCTTTTGATGCAGAAGAAAGTGTTTCTGTAGTTATGCAGCATCTTCACGAAGAGCCTCAGCGTCCATGCGATGTTAATCCAAGCCTTCCCGCCGGAATTGAAGCGATTATACTTAAAGCAATGAAAAAAGAACAACGTCTGCGTTATGAAAATGCATCCAAAATTCTCGAAGACCTTGTTCTTGTTTATCAGAATCCTTCTGTAGATGTGTCACTTCTCAATGCATTTGACCGTACAGAAAATTCATCGGAAAGAATTGAACGTTCTCAGCGAAAAACTCCGCAAAACCCACCACGCAAAAAGAGGAAAAAGAAATCCGTTTCTAAGGCTCTTATTGCAGTTATTGCGATAATAAGCGCGCTGATTATTACAATGGGTGTTCTTGCATTCAATATTCTTTTCCCTGACACAGGGGAAGAAATCGAAGTTCCGGACCTTGTAGGAATGACATTTGAAGAAGCTACTCTTGCGGCATCGACAGCATCAACCGAAGATGTTGAATTTTCTGTAACTGAAGGACATCAGGAATACGGTGATGCAGAGAAAGGTGTCATTATAAAGCAAACTCCTGAGGGCGGCGGAAAAGTAAAAAGTTCTAGAAAAATCAAGGTTGTGATAAGTAAAGGTCCCATTGTTATCGAACTTGAAGATTATTCAGACAAGCCCTATGAAGGAATACAGGAAAAGCTCCAGAAGCTTGGGCTTAAAGTTGAAATAGAAGAAGCTGACAGCAGTAAAGATGAAGGCGTTATTTTCAAACAAAATCCCCAACCAGGAACAAAAATGGCTAAGGGTGAAACAGTTACACTGTATGTTGCTTCACAAAAGGAAAAAACCATTGTTCCCAATCTTGTGGGCATGAGTAAGGAAGATGCTCTTGCACGTCTTGATGAGCACGACTTAGAGGTCGGTGAAATCACTGATGATGATGAAAGCGAGCTTCCTTTAGGGGAAGTTTCCTATCAGAGTATAGCAGAAAACAAGAGGGTGGTTGTCGGTACTAAAGTAGATTTGCGTGTATCTACAGGAAAAAAGGCAGATAAGCCGGATGAACCTGACAAACCGGACGAACCTGATAAGCCGGACGACCCCGATAAGCCGGATGAACCGGAAAAACCCGATGAGCCTGCACCTTCAGAGCCTGCGGAGAAAAAATCCGTTACGATTTCTCTTCCCAGTTTACCTAAAGACCGAGAAACTGTAAGGGTAAGACTTGTGCTGGACGGAAAAACATACTATGAAAAAGATTTTCCGACAAGCGAGGGTACAGCATCCGTCACACTTGAAACAGATAAGGCACTGAGCCTTGACGTTTACTATGACGGCACCTATATTACTACGAAAGAGGTAGCGTATTGATATCTTTTCAGGAACTTACAGGTACAATTATAAAAGGAATAGGCGGCTTCTATTATGTTAGCACTGAAAACGGTGTTATTGAATGTCACGCAAGAGGGAATTTCCGTAAAAAAGCACTTTCACCTATTGTGGGTGACCGCATTACGCTTACCCTAGCCCCTGACGGCAGCGGAAGTATAGAGAAAATTCATCCCCGGAAAAACTTTCTTATAAGACCGGAGGTTTCAAATATAGATGTACTGGTGCTGGTGTCTGCAATGCGCTCTCCCCTTCCGGACTTTTCCCTTATTGACAAGCTTCTTGTCATTGCTGAAAGTAAAAACATTGAAGGTGTAATCTGTCTTAATAAAACAGATCTTTCAGACCACGCTGAAATTCGTGAAATTTCTGAAGTTTACGAAAAAGCAGGGTACAAAGTTATTGTAGCCAGTGCCAAAACAGGCGAAGGAGTACCCGAGCTGCGTAATACTATAAAAGATCGCACCGTCGCATTTGCAGGACTTTCAGGTGTTGGAAAGTCAAGCCTTTTAAAAAGGGTTACAGGCGTTCAGCTGAAAACAGGTTCTGTCAGCAAAATTGAACGCGGCAAGCACACCACACGCCACGTTGAATTAATAGAAGCGGCAGGCGGATTTGTGTTTGATACTCCCGGGTTTTCAAGACTTGAGGCAGACAACCTTTACGCAAGTGACCTTTGGAAGTATTTTCCCGAAATACGAAGACTTCAGGGAGAATGCCGTTTTCGCACCTGCAATCATATAGGCGAACCGGGCTGCGTTGTAAAGGATGCTGCAGAAAGTGGCGCTATAGCTCTGAGCAGATATGAAAATTACGTTATGCTTTTCAATAAGCTTAAAGAAATAAAAGACTGGCAAAGAAAGGAATAAACTACCAATGATTAAAATTGCACCGTCAATACTTTCAGCCGATTTCGGCAATTTAAGAGAAGATGTTCGACTTGTGGAAAAAGCAGGTGCTGACTGGCTCCATATTGATATAATGGACGGACATTTTGTGCCCAATCTTACTATGGGTCCCGATGTTGTTAAATCCATCCGCAAGGATTCAAAGTTGTTTTTTGACTGTCATCTGATGATAACAGACCCCGAAAAATATGCACCGGCATTTATTAACGCCGGTGCAGAGCTTATTACTTTCCACGCAGAATGTGTAGACGATTTAGGTGCCTTGGCAGATAAGCTACACGATGCCGGTGTGAAGGTCGGCATTTCAGTAAATCCTGCTACACCTATCGGCAGAGTACTGGATGTACTTCATAAAATAGACCTTGTTCTTATTATGAGTGTTGTTCCCGGTTTTGGCGGTCAGAAATTTATGGGTGAAGTTCTTTCTAAGGCTGCAGAAATCCGAAATCACGAAAACGGAAAGAACATCATCATTGAAATTGATGGCGGTATAAATCCTGAAACAGCTCCACTTGCGGCAAAAGCAGGCATAGATGTGCTTGTTGCAGGCAGTGCCGTGTTCGGGAAGCCTTCCTATGAAGATGCCATCATGTCTATAAAAAATGCTGCGGAGGCCGCATTATGATTAGTAAAAAAGACAATTTCCCATATAGCGAGAAAGCAGTTCTTAGAAAAGAACTGCTTTCTTTAAGAAAGAATCTGCCTGTAGTCTCTGTTACAATAGATTTACTTAATGAATATGAGGCTTTCCGGAAAGCGGAGGTTATATTCTGCTATGTTTCTGCACACAGTGAAGTAGACACCATTTCACTTCTTTCAGAAATTTCAAAGGAAAAGATACTGGCTGTTCCCTATTGCACGGATAACGACGGAAATATGATTAGTGTGAAAATAACAGGACCCCAGGACCTTGTAAAAGGGCGATTCGGTATTTATGAACCAAAAAATCCTCTTCCTTTTCCAAAGGAAAAAATCGACTTTGCCATTGTTCCCGGAGTCGCATTTTCAAAAGACTTTTACCGACTTGGTTACGGAAAAGGATATTACGACCGTTTTTTATCAGACATAAATCCTTTCAAATTAGGAATATGTAAAAAGGAGCTTTTACTTGAAAATCTCCCTCACGACGAGTACGATATAAAAATGGACGAAATTCTTGTATGTTAGCCCATCTGCATCTTCCTCATCAGTCTTATTAGTATTTTTTCATCGTCAGGGTTCTTCGAAGTTTTAAAAGTATAACTATTTTCAAAAAAGCAAAAATGCCTCGGTTTGTATTTACAGTACAGACAGGGGCATTTTTTTACTGTATAGGAATTTGCGTCAAATTATGACGCAGGAAACTTTGTTTGCACTCCTGCGAGGGTGCGACATGGGTGAAGCGGCACGCTTCTTTTTTAATTATTCTTTTCGTATATAAGCATTAGTCCTTTAAGAAGCAAATCCTCATCAATGATAATCTCATTTTTGCAAAGAGGAACAACCGTCTTTGCAAGACCGCCTGTTGCAATAACAGTACACTTCTCACCAAGCTCCTCGCAGAATCTGTCGATAAGTCCGTCAATGGCACCTGCATTGCCGTAAAGAATACCGCTTTTTATACAGTCAATTGTGTTACTGCCGATAATCTTTTTCGGTTTTTCAAAAGCAATTTTCGGAAGCTGCGATGTACGTGTAATAAGTGCATCGTGAGAAACCCTGAGTCCGGGCATAATTGCACCACCGATATACTGCTTATCCTTATTTATGACAGAAATTGTTGTTGCCGTGCCCATATCAATGACAATCTGCGGAACACCATACTCCGCTACCGATGCAACCGCACCGGTGATAAGGTCACTGCCAAGCTGAGCAGGGTTATCGATGACAATACTGATACCTGTTTTAATTCCGGGACCTACAATCATAGGTTCCACAGAACAGATTTTTTCAATAGCATCCCTTATTACATTTGTAACAGAAGGGACAACCGAGCTTATTACTGCACCGTCAATCTTCTTTGCATCTATACCATATAATTCAAATGCTGTTCGAAACACCGTCATATATTCGAGGACAGTCGCTCTGTGATTAGTGGAAAGTCTTTCACAAAAAAGAATTTCCCCCTCGTCCGCACAACCTGTTACAATATTCGTATTTCCTATATCTACAAGCAAAATCATTTCTTTGTAACCACCTTAAGAATATGAGTAATTGCGGGAGCAAAAACTATATTAACCGCCATTTCGAAAATGAAATTAACACCCACAAGCCCAACAATCATATATGTGCCTACATTGCTTCCTCCTGCCCACTCAGTCACTGTTTCCATAAAGAAAACAATACATCCCAAAAGGAACACACCCGTATTTACAACAGGGCATATAAGTGATGCTATTACTGCTGCAATGTAGCTCATATTTTTCTTGCACCCGGAAAAAGCTTTTTCAAGAAGTTCGTACACAAGGCCGCATACAAAACCGCACGCCATTCCTTTGGCAAGTACCGTAACAATTGTTCCGAAGGTGTTTACTGCCCAGAAAGGTGCAGCATCACCGCTTGCAAGAACAACAATACCAAAAACCAAACCCAGCCACGCTCCTATAGCTTTTCCACAGGTTATTGCACCGATAGCTATCGGAATCAATACCAAAGACACTGAGAACGGACCGAATCTGATTGCGGCACCCATAAACTGCAGTATAATTACAAGAGCAGTTAAAAGTGCACCTACAACCATTGTCTTTGTCGACATTTTTTTCTTTACCATATTCAATTCCTCCTTGTTTATGTTCGCCTTATGGCGATACAATACAATTACGAGAGTATAATATCACGAAGATTCTTATTTGTAAAGTGTTTTATTGAATTTTCAGCGGCAAATCCAGCAACCCGGGTCTGCTTTTTCGTAGGAATTATATGTAGCATAGCTCTGACATTTTGCTCCGCCTCTGCAAAGTTACCGCAATATTACCAATTTTATTATATTATCAGCATAAATTTTTATAAAGTTTACAATTGACATATTTCCCCCAAAAACCTATAATTACCATAGGAGTTGATTTTATGTACCCTGTAATTTCCAAAAATGAAAAGATTACCGTCACGGAAATATATTTTGAGATGAATGACGGTGTTAAGCTTTATACACGAATTGCAGTTCCTAAAGATATTGATAAATGTCCCGTGGTGCTTATGCGTTCACCTTACGAAAAAGTGCTGACAGAGCCATTTAACCCTGATGATTATAACGACAATCAGTTTCTTAATAACGGCTACGCCTTTATTTTTCAACACGTAAGAGGAAAAGGAGGAAGCGAAGGTTACTGTATCCCCTACAAGGCTGAGCGTGAGGACGGGCTTCGCTGCCTTGAAATCATCCGCACTCTCCCCTTTTATAACGGTGAAATATATCTTTACGGTGCAAGCTACCTTGCGTCGGCACATCTTTCTTATCTTCATCCCACGCCCAAAGATGTTAAGGGTGCCTGCCTTTTAATTCAGACGGACAAGAACTTTATCCGCACATACCGTAACGGATGCAACTACAAGTTTTCAAATCTTGAATGGTGGCTTCAGATGATAAACCGCCGTTATCCCGATTGCAAAATTGAAGCTCCTGTGAAGCGTCCCTATAAGGATGTTATAAAAAGAATTGTTGGCGAAGATATTCCCGAATTTACAGGAACGCTAATGAACACTTCTTATGAAGGTTTCTGGGAAACTGCACAGAATCCTGCCGTGGCAGAACATCTTGATATTCCCATACTTTTTGTTGACGGATGGTTTGATTTCTACCTTGAAGGTATGTTTGATACGTGGAGGAGAGTTCCCGAAAAAACAAAGGAAATCTCATCATTCATCGTTGGTCCCTGGGGGCACGCTTATGCAATATGCGACGACACAAACTATCCTATGGAAAACGGTAACATCCCACAGGATTTCTGCGTAAAATGGTTTGAATCTATCCGGAAAGGAACCCCTTTCCCCTACGGCAAAAAAGGCAAAATCAACTATTATTCCACAGGAAGCGACAAATGGATTGAAGCAGATTACCCAACTGCACCAAAAGAAATGAAACGGCTTTACTTTAACAAGAAATCACTTGCGGACACAGAACAGACAATGGGCAAATCCTCATTTACATATAATCCCGATGAGCCACTTGACTACTATTATTACGGCTGCATCCACAGAGCAAAGCCTGTTGACATTTGCAGAGGGAAAATGCTTGCGTATGAATCTATGCCTTTTGAAAAAGATACAGATGTTTACGGAAATATACGCTGGCATATTAACGTCAGTACAGATTGTGAGGACACGGCTTTCTTTATCCGCATTTATCTTGTGGAAAATGGCGATGCGTACAATCTGACAGAAACCATAACTTCTCTTTCCCATATATGCCCCGATTATAAGGCGAATGATATATGCACCATTGACCTTAATCTTCCCCCGTGCGGATTTACTGTAAAGAAAGGTGCATCAATACGTGCGGTAATATCCTCTGACGGGGGGGTGTATGTTCCCCACGCCAATGTGAAAGGTCATTGGGCTGAAATAACTGAGACAAAAATTGCACGAAATACAGTTTATATGGAAGGCTCTTACATTGAAATACCGTTAAGATAAAAATTTCCCAAAAAGGGGACTGTCCCCTTTTTGGGAAATTTTACTTTAATTAAAGGGATTCATCCGTTTGGATGAATCCCTTCCTTAATTTCGAACTTCGCATTTCGAATTCCGCATTTGCTTTTGCGTTTCGAAGAATTTTAACATCCCCCACTATGCCGATTGTCGGAGGGGATAGGAAAAATTTTTCAGAACGGACAAACGGAACCCCGAAGGGGCTTGCCCGAAGCTGTATGTGGATACAGCGAGAGGTGACGTTTGTTCGTAGCAAAAGGCATAAAAATAAAAAAGAAACCGCATTAAAAATACGGTTTCTTTACATTAAACAAAACTTTTATATTTTAGCACACACTAAACAATATCTTCTTTGCCTTTTGCGTTCTGGAGAATTTTAACATCCCCACACTTAGAAAAGACCAGTAATGATACCATTATCATCCACATCAACCTTTTCCGCTGCAGGAACTTTAGGAAGACCGGGCATTGTCATAATTTCGCCTGTTAATACTACCACAAATCCTGCACCTGCAGAAATCTTTACATTACGCACTGTAACAGTAAATCCATCCGGTGCACCAAGCTTTGTGGGGTCGTCTGAAAAGCTGTACTGTGTCTTTGCAACACACACTGGAAGATTTCCGTAACCAAGAGCCGTCAGTGTATCAATCTGCTTCTGTGCTTTCTTGTCGATTACCACGCCATCTCCACCGTAAACACGTTTAACGATGGCTTCGATCTTCTTTTCAAGTGGAAGGTCAAGCTCATAGCTGTAGGAGAAATTATTTTCTTCTTCGCAAAGTCTTACAACCTCTTGTGCAAGCTCGATACCGCCTTCACCGCCCTTTGCCCATACATCGGAAAGGACAACGTTTACGCCAAGCTCCTTACACTTTTCAATAATAACATTAACTTCGTTATCTGTGTCTGTGGGGAACTTATTTACAGCAACCACAACGGGAAGCTTATACACATTTTTGATATTTGAAACGTGACGGAGAAGATTCGGTATACCCTTTATGAGTGCATCAGTATTTTCAGTACCGAGGTCTGTCTTTGCCACGCCGCCGTGCATTTTAAGTGCACGTATTGTTGCAACCATTACAACTGCAGAGGGTTTGAGGTTTGCATAACGGCACTTGATGTCAAGGAACTTTTCAGCACCAAGGTCTGCACCGAAACCTGCCTCTGTAATTGTGTAATCAGCAAGCTTCATTGCCATCTTTGTAGCAAGGACGCTGTTACATCCGTGTGCAATATTTGCAAAGGGACCGCCATGTACAAAAGCAGGAGTGCCTTCAAGTGTCTGAACAAGGTTAGGCTTAAGGGCATCCTTAAGAAGTGCTGCCATTGCACCGTGTGCCTTGAGCTGACCTGCGGTAACAGGCTGTTCATCATAGGTATAGCCTACGATAATTCTTGAAAGTCTTTCCTTTAAATCTTTAAGGGAAGATGCAAGGCAAAGCACTGCCATAATTTCAGAAGCAACGGTAATGTCATATCCGTCTTCACGGGGAACACCGTTTACTCTTCCGCCAAGACCGTCCGTAACGAAACGGAGCTGACGGTCATTCATATCAACGCATCTTTTCCATGTAATACGTCTTGGGTCAATGTTAAGGGAATTTCCCTGATATATATGGTTATCAAGCATTGCCGCAAGAAGGTTATTTGCTGCACCGATTGCGTGAAAGTCACCTGTAAAGTGAAGGTTTATATCCTCCATAGGGACAACCTGTGCCCAGCCACCGCCTGCTGCACCGCCCTTGATACCGAACACGGGGCCAAGAGAAGGCTCACGCATTGCAACGATTGAATTCTTGCCGATTTTACGCATACCGTCAGCAAGACCGATTGTTGTAGTAGTCTTACCCTCACCTGCAGGGGTGGGAGTAATTGCGGTAACAAGAATAAGCTTGCCATCCTTACGTTCAGATTCGTCAAGAATTGAAAGGTCAATCTTTGCCTTGTAGTTACCGTACTGTTCTATATATTTATTATCTACGCCTGCAGTTTTTGCAATATCAAGGATATGCTTCATTTCTACAGACTGTGCAATTTCTATATCGCTTTTATACACGAAAATCAATCCTTCCTGTTTTTAAGCATAACGTCGTGAGAGCCGCCCTCAACAATACTTGTTGCTGAAACAAGAGTAATCTTCGCATTTTTCTGAAGTTCAGGAATTGTAAGGACACCGCAGTTACACATTGTTGAAGCTACCTTGTAAAGGCTTCGTGCAACGTTATCACGAAGAGAGCCTGCATATTCAACATAAGAGTCAACGCCTTCCTCAAAAGAAAGCTTCGCCTTACCTCGAAGGTCATAACGCTGCCAGTTTCTTGCACGGTTACTACCCTCACCCCAATACTCTTTAACGTATGTACCGTTGATATTAAGCTTAGCCGTGGGGCTTTCATCAAATCTTGCAAAGTATCTGCCGAGCATAAGGAAGTCAGCACCCATTGCAAGAGCAAGTGTCATATGATAATCGTGAACAATACCACCGTCAGAACAAATCGGAACGTAAATACCTGTTTCTTCGAAGTATTCATCACGAGCTGCTGCAACTTCAATAACAGCCGTTGCCTGTCCGCGACCGATACCCTTTGTTTCACGAGTGATACAGATACTTCCTCCACCGATACCGACTTTAATAAAGTCAGCACCTGCTTCAGCAAGGAATCTGAATCCGTCACGGTCAACTACATTTCCTGCACCAACCTTTACATCATCACCGTACTTATCACGGATGAACTTTATTGTCTGTGCCTGCCAAGCTGTATAACCTTCTGAAGAGTCAATACAAAGAACATCTGCACCAGCCTCTACAAGTGCGGGAACTCTATCGGCATAGTCAAGTGTATTGATACCTGCACCAACAAGGTATCTCTTTTCTGTATCAAGAACTTCGTTAGGATTGCTCTTATGAGTAGAGTAGTCCTTTCTGAATACAAAATACTTAAGCTCACCTTTCGTATTTATGATAGGAAGCGAATTAAGCTTGTTTTCCCAGATAATATCGTTTGCTTCCTTAAGTGTTGTTGTTTCCGGAGCACAGATAAGCTTTTCAAAAGGAGTCATAAACTCGCTTACTTTAATATCTGTTGACATTCTGCTTACGCGATAATCGCGGCTTGTAACAACACCGAGAAGCTTTCCATGTGCAGAGCCATCCTCTGTAACTGCCATTGTATTATGACCCTTCTCTTCAAAAAGGTCAAGCACATCCTGGAGTGTGTCATCAGGCTTAAGATTACTGTCACTTACAACAAAACCTGCCTTATAACTCTTTACACGTGCAACCATAGCAGCCTCATCCTCAATAGACTGAGCACCATAAATAAATGAGATGCCGCCCTCTTTTGCCAGGGCAATTGCCATTGTATCATTCGATACAGACTGCATAATTGCCGATACAAGCGGAATATTAAGGCTGTACTTTGGCTCTTCACCTTTTTTAAATTTAACAAGAGGTGTTTTAAGATTTACATTTGCAGGAATACAGTCAGGGCCGGTATATCCCGGGATAAGAAGATACTCACTGAATGTACGTGAAGGTTCGTTGTAATAATATGCCATAATCTAATCTCCTCCATAATAAAAAATAGTTTGGTATTTTATTTATTATACAACAGCAACCCCCTTTTTTCAAGATTAATTATTATTTTTTTGCAGAAAAAAAGGATTACTACAAAAAAGCATTGCATTTCTACAAGATATAGTTTATAATAAGCTTGATATATACTATACAAGTGAGGTGTAGATATTGGAAAAACTGAGAATAACAGGCGGAAATCAGCTTTTTGGTGAAATCTCCGTTTGTGGTGCAAAAAATGCTGCAGTAGCAATTATTCCCGCAGCACTTCTGGTAAATGGCATATGCAGAATTGAAAATGTACCCGACATCAAGGATGTTCGTTTGATTATAGACATGCTTGTACAACTTGGTGCAAGTGTTACTTACATAAACAGAAAAACAATAGAGGTTAATTCTTCAAAACTAAAAACACATATTGCTCCTTCAGACCTTGCTGCAAAAATGCGTGCAAGTTATTATCTGTTGGGTGCACTTTTAGGAAGAAAGAACCGTGCTGAAGTTGCACTTCCCGGCGGATGTAATTTCGGAACCCGCCCTATTGACCTTCACGAAAAAGGTTTCCGTGCTTTGGGTGCAGAAGTAGATGTCAAAGATGGTATTGTGTATACAAAGGCTGAAAATCTTTCAGGAAATACAATATACCTTGACACGGTAAGCGTAGGTGCAACTATTAACATAATGCTTGCCGCAGTCCTTGCAAAAGGAAAAACCGTTATTGAAAATGCTGCTAAGGAACCCCATATTGTTGACGTTGCAAACTTTCTTAACGCAATGGGAGCGAACGTCCGCGGTGCCGGAACAGATGTTATACGCATAACCGGTGTTACGGAAATGCGCGGCGGTACATACAGCATCATTCCCGACCAGATTGAGGCCGGTACATTTATGCTTCTTGCAGCAGCTGCAGGCGGCGAAGTTCTTGTAAGAAATCTCATTCCCAAGCATATGGATTGCCTTACTTCAAAGCTTGAGGAAATGGGGATTAAAATCACCGAATATGATGATTCTATAAGAATAGAGCGCGATAAAAAAATACGCGGCACCTCTATAAAGACGAAGCCTTATCCGGGATTCCCCACAGACCTGCAACCGCAAATGGTGGCACTTCTTTCTACTGTGGATGATAAAAGCACAGTTACAGAGGATGTATGGGAAAATCGCTTTCAATACGTAGACCAGCTCCGTGCTATGGGTGCACAAATAGAAATTGACGGGAAACACGCTCATATAAACGGTGCACAGCTTCACGGAAATGAAGTATGGGCTACAGACCTCAGGGCTGGTGCTGCACTTATTATCGCGGCTGTTGCGGCAGACGGTGTTACAGAGATTAATTCCCCCCATTACATTGACAGAGGATATTCGGATATTGAACGCAGGCTTCGTTCAATAGGTGTTAAAATTGAGCGTATTTTTGAGGCAGATTAAATTATGAAAGGTATCAGGATATGTCCGTTGGCTTCAGGCAGTAGCGGAAACTGCATTCTAGTACAAACTGCAGATGCTACTGTGTTGATTGATTGCGGAATAACAGGGAAATCTGCACAGACAGAACTTGCACGTGCAGGTGTTGACCCAAACAGTATTGACGGAATAATAGTCACTCACGAGCATATTGACCATATAAGCGGCGTCGGCATTTTGTCAAGAAGATTCAATATTCCCATATATTCGACACTTGGCACATGGAAAGCTATGATTGACGGGCTTGGCAAAATAAATCCGCTCCTTATAAGATATATTGCTGCGGAAGTTCCCTTCAAAATAAACAATACACTGTTTCATCCTTTTTCCACTTCCCATGATGCAGCAGAAAGCATCGGCATAGTTTTTTCAAGTGAAGGAAAATCAGGTGCAGTTGCTACAGATATGGGCACTGTTTCGAGGCACATATATGACCTACTGTCAGATTGCTCGGCAATTCTGATAGAGGCAAACCACGATGAAACAATGCTTATACGCGGTCCATATCCCCAAAGGCTTAAGGAACGTATTTTGTCAGACTGCGGGCATCTTTCAAATAAGTTATGCGGTGCATTGTGTGCAAAGCTTGTACGCGAAGGAAAGCTACGGAAAATAATGCTTGGGCATCTTAGCTCGGATAATAATACTCCACGCCTTGCATTCGAGACAGTATCAAACAGCATTGAAGCAACAGGCTTCAGCATAAACAAAGATATTGAGTTATATGTAGCCTTGCGTTACTGTATGGGAGAGGAACTGACAGACAAATGACAGTAAACATTATTTGCGTAGGTAAAATTAAAGAAGACTACTTTGTAAAGGCTGCAGCCGAATTTGAAAAACGGCTCAGCCGTTTTTGCAGTTTCAATGTTATTCAGCTGCCGGATAAAGCAATTCCCGACAAAGCCTCAAAAGCAGAGGAAGATGCCATTCTGAAAAAAGAAGGCGATGAAATTCTTAAAAAAATCGGAAAAAGCGATATTGTTATTGCTATGTGCATTGAAGGAAAGCATCTTTCAAGTGAAGAGCTTGCAGCAAAGATTGCTGATTTTCAGATGCAGGCATCTACCATTGATTTTGTAATCGGTGGTTCACTGGGACTTTCTGACGAGGTAAAAAACCGTGCCGACTTCAAACTCAGTATGAGTAAGATGACTTTCCCCCACCGTATTGCACGGCTGATGCTTGAAGAGCAGATTTACAGAGCATTTAAGATTAATGCAAACGAAACATACCACAAATGAATTTGCTTGATAAAACAGCGCAGACCGCAGAAAAATTTTATTTCCCTTTTTGGCTTTTTTGGTAGGACTTCCTTTCACGGAAGTCCTGCTTTTTTATTTTTTCGTATCTTTCAAGCATAATATAGTCTTATATTCAGAAAAGCTCATGCCTTTCCACATAATTTTTAAACTTATTCATCGAACTGAAAAAGTAACTGTCTTTTTTCCAGACGATGCTTATATTTATTTCCATCACAGGCTCGGCAGAAATTGCCCTGAAGCCTTTTTTTTCATCTACAAGAGGTCTGAACATAAACCCTGCGGCAATGTTGTTGGAAACAAGACTTTGTATTGTGGAAAGCTGCGAAGTCTGTAAAATAATATCAGGCTTCACTTTGCTGTCAAAAAACCATTGCCTTACTTCTTCTGTATGATAAAAGTTGTCCTTGAAAAGTACTATCGGAATTTTAGCAAGCTCCCTTGCAGAAATACTTTTCTTTTTTCCAAGAGGACTTTCACTGGAAACACAACACACAATTTCCGTCTTTACAATATTTATTCCTGAAAGCCCTTTTTCCTGGAAGTTTTCAATCGGCACAAAAATCATATCCAAAAGTCCTTCAGAAAGCTTGCTTAAAAGCTCCTGCTGACCGCCTTCAGTGATTTCAATATGTATATCGGGGTTTTCCGAAAGAAATTCCCTGTAGATTTTCGGCAGAATAACAGAACCTATCATCGGCGGAACGCCAAGACGAAGAATTTTTCGTTGTTTACCCATATCCTTCATTATATTTTCCGTCTGTTTTGCACGATTCAGAAGTTCTTTTGCCATTTTATAAAGCCTCTCTCCTTCGCCCGTCATAACCATGCCGCGGTGCTGCCGAAAGAAAAGGTTTACACCGAATTCTTCCTCCATTTCCTTTATGGCATTTGAAAGTGACGGCTGCGAAATGTGAAGCATCTCTGCTGCTTCGGAAACTGTACCGACTTCACACACTGCAGTAAAATATTTCAGCTGTATAAGATTCATATTATCACCCTCTTTAATTATATAGTTTTAAACTATACTTGTCAATAAAATATATATTTTACAAATATGTATTCTATTGTTATAATTAACTTGAAGGAGTTGTTTTTATGAATATATACAAAATTGCAGTAATTCCCGGTGACGGCATTGGTCCGGAGGTAATAGAAGAAGGCGTCAAGGTGCTTAACGAAGTAGCAAGTCTTGACGGTGGCTTCAAATTTGACTTTACTTATTTTCCGTGGGGATGCGAATACTATAGGAAAACAGGCAGAATGATGGCTGAAAACGGCATTGATGAGTTAAGTAAATTCGATGCGATTTTCCTTGGTGCAGTAGGTGCCCCCGGCGTCCCC
Source organism: Clostridia bacterium (assembly GCA_045544395.1). Classification (GTDB taxonomy): domain Bacteria; phylum Bacillota; class Clostridia; order UMGS1883; family UMGS1883; genus UMGS1883. Next base: position 11,384 of record JAZPYX010000066.1, on the reverse strand, counting down.
GACCATATTTCCCTTTGGGATTTGCTTCTCATTATAAGGAAAAGCTTTGACCAATATATAAACTTACGTCCCGTAAAGCTTCTTGACGGTGCACCTGCACCTCTTAAAGATATTCCGAAGGAAGATATAGATATGGTATTCATCCGTGAAAACAGTGAGGGTGAATATGCAGGAAGCGGAAGCTGGCTTTATAAAGGCAAGCCTAATGAGGTTGTTATTCAGAACGGTGTATTCTCACGCACAGGCTGCGAAAGAGTTATCCGCTATGCATACGAGCTTGCGAAAAAAGAGGGCAAAACGCTCACAAGCATCAGCAAGGCTAACGCCCTTAATTACTCAATGGTATTCTGGGATCAGATTTTTGAGGAAGTCGGCAAGGACTACCCCGAGGTTAAAACTTATTCATACCTTGTGGATGCGGCAGCTATGTTTATGGTGAAAGACCCGAAGCGTTTTGAAATTGTTGTAACTTCAAACCTTTTTGGTGATATTCTTACAGACCTTGGTGCCGCTATCGCAGGCGGTATGGGACTTGCAGCAGGCGCAAACCTTAACCCCGAAAGAAAATTTCCGTCTATGTTCGAGCCTATCCACGGTTCTGCCCCCGACATTGCAGGTCAGAAAAAAGCCAATCCTCTTGCAACAGTGTGGTCTGCATCTCAGATGCTTGACTTTTTCGGATATAGTAACTGGGGCAAAAAGCTTATCGGCTGCATAGAAAAGGTGCTGACAGACAAAAAAGTTCTTACCCCCGACATTGGCGGTACTGCTACTACGGAAGACGTGGGAAATGAAATTATCAGAATGTTACATGAGGGCTGTAAATAATGGAGAGTATAAAATTATCCTTTAACACAGTTATGCCCATATTCATTCTGATGATTCTGGGATATTTCATCAAAAAGACAAAGCTTGCAGACAAGAAAAGTCTTGATGTTGTAAATAAACTGATATTTAAGATTTTCCTGCCGGTGCTGTTGTTTTATAACATATATAGCACCAAAACATCAGGTATTTTTGACGGAAAGCTGATTATTTTCACTATATGCGGAATTATTTCAGTATTCATACTTGGGTATTTTGCGGTTATGGTTTTAACCAAAGATAATTCCAAGCGAGGTGTTATGCTTCAGGGATTTTTTCGTGCTAATTTTGCAATTCTGGGGATTCCTCTTGTAGGCTATATCTGCGGTAATCAGACAAGCGGACTTGCCTCCCTTATGGTTGCAGTGGTAATCCCGGTATTTAATATTCTCGCCGTGGTGGCTCTTGAAAGATTCAGAAAAGGAAACACCGGTCTTAATATATTAAAGCTTTTAAAAGGAGTTATTACAAACCCTTTGATTATTGGTTGCCTGATCGGAATTTTATTTTTTATATTTGACATAAAGCTTCCGTCACTGATAGAAAAATCCGTAAAGGACATTTCTTCAATCGCAACACCGCTGTCAATCATTGTTCTTGGCTCTGTATTTGAATTTTCAGATATAAAGGGGTATTTCAAGGAAAACGTTATAGTGGTATTAACAAAGCTTGTTATAGTCCCGCTTATTGTACTTCCTGTTGCTGTATGGCTTGGCTTTTCAGGCGAGGCACTGGCGTGCCTGCTTGTGGTATTTGCATCCCCCGTGGCAGTTTCATCGTTTGCTATGGCACAACAAATGGACGGTGATGAAACCCTTGCTGTGCAGGTAATTGCACTGTCTTCGGCATTTTGCCTTATTACACTGTTTTTGTGGATTTTTGTGCTGAGTTTTCTCGGTTTATTTTAATTAAGTCAAATAAGAAAGGTATTGATACTATGGATATTAAAGAAGCATCACTCAAAAAACATTACGAATGGAACGGTAAAATTGAGGTTGTCGCAAAAGCAAAAGTCAATAATTCAGAAGATTTATCTCTTGCATATACTCCCGGTGTTGCACAACCCTGTCTTGAAATACAAAAGGATATAAATAAATCCTACGAGCTTACACGCCGTAATAACCTTGTAGCCGTTATCACAGACGGAACAGCCGTTCTCGGACTTGGCGATATCGGTCCCGAGGCAGGTATGCCTGTTATGGAAGGAAAGTGCGTGCTGTTTAAGGAATTTGCGGACGTTGATGCATTCCCTATCTGCATAAAGACAAAAGATGTTGACGAGGCAGTGCAGACGATATATAATATTTCAGGAAGCTTTGGCGGTATTAATCTTGAGGATATCGCTGCACCAAGATGCTTTGAAATTGAAAGACGTCTTAAAGAAATTTGCGATATCCCCGTATTCCACGACGACCAGCACGGAACTGCGATTGTAGTTGCAGCAGCACTTTTGAATGCACTTAAAGTAGTTAAGAAAAACATTGGAGACGTAAACGTAGTTATAAACGGTGCAGGCAGTGCAGGTACGGCTATTGGTATGCATCTTTTAAAGCTTGGTGTAAAACACCTTGTAATGGTTGACCGCTTCGGCATCATCTGCGAAGGTATGGACGGACTTTCCGATTCACACAAGGAGCTTGCAAAAATCACTAACAAAGAGCATAAAACAGGCTCACTTGCAGATGCTATGAAGGGTGCCGATGTATTTATCGGTGTTTCTGCACCGGGCATTGTATCGGAAGAAATGGTTGCATCTATGGCTGACGGTGCAATCGTATTTCCTATGGCAAATCCCACCCCTGAAATTATGCCTGATTTAGCGTTAAAAGCAGGAGCAGCAGTTGTAGGCACCGGCAGAAGTGATTTCAACAATCAGATAAATAACGTTCTTGCCTTCCCCGGAATTTTCCGCGGTGCACTTGATGTAAGGGCAAGCGACATCAACGAAGAAATGAAAATGGCGGCATCTTACGCAATAGCTTCACTTGTATCTGATGATGAGCTTACAGCCGATTATATACTTCCCAAGGCATTTGACAGCCGTGTCGGAAAAGCAGTTGCCGAGGCAGTAGCTGAAGCAGCAAGAAAGACAGGAATATCCAGAATATAATCAGTTTCAATGTTCTGAAACTTTTTTCCTGTTCCCTCCCCACCATCATTTCGAATTTCGAACTTCGTATTCCACATTCTGCATATTAAAGTGAGGTGACAGATTTGGACAGAGTAATACTTCATTGTGACTGCAACGGATTTTTTGCATCTGTTGAATGTGCCCTTAATCCCGAACTTAAAGATGTCCCTATGGCAGTAGGCGGTGACCAGGAGGCTCGGCACGGCATAATCCTTGCAAAAAACGAGCTTGCAAAAAAATATAATATTCAGACGGCGGAAACGATTTACTCTGCTAAAAAGAAATGTCCGAATCTTGTCATAGTCCCTCCCAGACACGGTTTGTACGAGGAATACAGTCAGCGAGTAAATGCAATTTATGCTGAATACACAGACCTTGTTGAAAAATTCGGAATTGACGAAAGCTGGCTTGACGTAACAGGCTCACAAAAGCTTTTCGGCAGTGGCAAAGAAATTGCAGATACACTCAGAAAACGTGTCCGTGAAGAAATCGGGATTACAATTTCCGTAGGAGTATCTTTTAATAAAGTGTTTGCAAAGCTTGGCAGTGACTACAAAAAGCCTGATGCTACCACTGTTATTTCACGGGGAAATTTTAAAGAAATAGTTTATCCCCTTTCTGTAAAGGATTTGCTTTTTGTAGGAAAATGCACTGCTGAAACTCTTTCTAAAATGCGTATCAGCACTATCGGTGAGCTTGCAAACGCTGACGAAAAATTTCTTTGCAAAATGCTTGGCAAGCAAGGGGAAATGATTTACCGTTACGCACGGGGCGAAGATGATTCCCCCGTTGATCCCCACGCAAACGACGAAGTTAAATCTGTAGGTAATGGAATGACCTTCCGCCGTGATTTATATGGAGAAAAGGATATTTTCTGCGGAATAAGCCACCTTTCTGAAAGTATTGCCGCAAGAATGAGAAGAAAAGGGGTTAAATGTACTGTCGTACAGGTTACAATTAAAAATCCTGACCTTGTAAGCATACAGCGTCAGGAAAAGCTTGACCATCCTACGAATCTGGCAAAAGAAATTGCACAAAAGGCAATGGAGCTTGTACGCCGTAACTGGAATATGTCAAATCCTATTCGTATGCTTACCGTTACGGGAGGCGGCATCATTTGCGAAGACGGTCAGTGTCAGTTAAGCTTTTTCGAAGAGTCTGTGCAGAATCCTAAACAGGAAAAGCTTGAAAAAGCACTTGACTCTATCCGCGATAAGTATGGCAAAGACTCTGTAAAAAATGCAAATATCATTAATAATGATTTAGGAATATAAAATTTCACACTTTGGGGACAGTCCCCAAAGTGTGAAATTTTTATCTTTTAAGGGTTTCTTCCTCCATGCCTTCAGCAACTTCATTATCCCCGTCTGCATCTTTCTTTTCTGTATCATTTGTCAAGTCAAGGTATGCTTGTCGCATGATAAGAAGGCTCATAGGGTCTTTTTCCGCGGTGGCATCATTTATATTTGTTCCGTCAAAAGGAATTTTATTTTCCATTATTATCACCTTTCTTTATTTTAGATACAAAAAAAGATTGCCCACAGACAACCTTTTTTATACATCAATTCCGATTATTCCAGGAAATCCTTAAACTTTTTACTTCTGCTTGGATGACGAAGCTTACGAAGTGCCTTTGCTTCAATCTGACGAATTCTTTCACGTGTTACGTCAAATACACCGCCTACTTTCTCCAATGTTCTTGCTCTTCCGTCCTCAAGACCGAAGCGAAGACGGAGAACCTTTTCCTCACGCGGGGTAAGTGTATTAAGCACGTCCACGCGTATTTGGGGACGGTATTTGGGGACGTGCGGTATTTGGGGACGCGGTATTTGGGGACGTGCCTTTTTTTACACTTTTTCAAAGAATTAATTCCCTTTGATATCTGTTAACCACTGCACAGTTCTGCACCTGCTCTTTATCCGCCCCAGCAACGGTCAAGCTCGGTTCAGTGTAATATTGGTTGCTTCGTTTTGAATATCTGTCTTTAGGTACAGATGTTACATTTGTCGAAATAGTGACATGAGGTGAGTACTGTGGTACTGAAGCTTCCGAATAAGATATATATTTTATCCGCAAATGTGGATATGAAAAAATCGATTGACGTTCTTGTTTCTATCGTAGAGGGTTTCTTTGAATGTTCTTCTACAGATGATGCAATTTTTGTATTTCATAACAGCTATTGCGATAAGATTAAAATGCTGTATTGGACATTATACCGAAAACCGATTTATTAACATGGAGCGATAAGATACCAGAAAACATACGTAAAAATTAAGGACGCCAATCGGCGTCCTGTTTTGGTTCAAAAGTATTAATTTTGGTTCGGGTGTGCAATATTTAACGCTTACTGTTTTTTGATAGAAAAAAGCCTTACAGTATGTATCTGTAAGGCTTTTCATTGGCTCCCCCTGTTGGACTCGAACCAACGACAACGCGGTTAACAGCCGCGTGCTCTACCGTATGTAACGAAATAACACCCGAACGAAAATAGCCTTTTTTCGCTCGTATTATTCTTTTCGACATAAAAATTCTATCATAAATAAAAAAATTTTCAAATTATGCCGAAAAAAATTGTTGATAGCTAACATTAAATTCTACCTCCATTTTATAATCTTTGCTGACTTTTATAGATTTTATTAGTTGGCAAATTATCATTTTCTTTTCTTCCATAGAAGCATCTTCAAACTCATTAGCCCATGATAAAAATTGATTATAACGAAAATCAAGATTCTTTAATAACTCTTTCTTTTCCTCCAACACCTTTTCATTCTCACTAATAAGAGTTTCAGTTCTCTCTAATTCTTCCTTTGTAGAATTTATTGATAAAGTTAGCATTTCACTTGTAAAGTTACTTTCTCCAACAAGACTCTTTCCTATTTCCACAGACAATTCTTTAAGCCGCTTATTAAGTCGCTCTTTTTCATCCATAAGCTTTTTTGTAAGAACTTTTTTATCGTTTATTTCTTTTTCATAATGTACCTCAAGAGCTTTATCCTTTGGTGTCTTTTTAATCCTCAAAAGATAAAATTCAACCATACTCAATACTGTTTTGTCTATCTTTTTTGCTGAATATACACCCTGTCCATCACAATCATTCAATTTTCTTGAACGATGATAACACACATACCTTAAGCTGTTCGATTTTCCTTTTGAACCATCTTTCCGAATAAAATACTCTGTTTTTTCACCTGCTGCCAAGTGACAGCCACAGTGTCCGCAGAAAATGTTACCCGACAACAAAGTTTTTCCCTTTGTAGACATAGCAACGTGACGTTTCTCTTCGTTTTTGCTTGACCTTTGTTCCAATATCTCGCCTACAGCATCAAATATTTCCTCACTGATGATTACAAGTTCTTCAATCTTTGGAGACACTGTATCACCGGAAACAATATAACCACAATAAAGTCGGTTTTTAAGAATTCGTATAATAGTATTAGACTGAAACTTACTTCCATTATGAGTTCTGATACCAAGAGAATTAACATATTCAGCCAAGCGATGTGACCCGTAGCCTTCATACAAAGTTTTATGAAATATCATTACTACTATCGGTGCTTCAACTTCATCAATTTCTAAGTCTTTTACGGGTTGTCCTTTTTTATTCAAGCGACCTTTATATACAACTCTGTATCCAAAAGCAACAGGACCTCCGTGATATAATCCTGCTTCAGTCATTTGAGCTACGATAGTTTTTATTCTCATAGAAGTCTTACGGCTCTCACCATTTGCTTGCCAGAATCGTATATAATTCATCAATTTATCTACTTGGTCATTTAAGGTCTGCTGTCCCTCTTGGGTACTCCATACCTCAATACCATGTTGAATAAACCATTCAACAACAAACGGTGTTTCGCTATCAATTCTTCCAAGTCTATCAAACATATATACGAGAAGTACATCAAATTCCTTTCTTAGTGCTGCTTCCTTTAAGTCTTGTATTGCATCCCTATCGTTTGCAGATACTTTAAATCCGGAAATTCCTTTTTCATAAAGTTCGTGAGTAATTACCCAACCTTTTTCTTTCACAAAACTATGACAGGCTATTTTTTGCATGGGGATGTCGTTCTTTTCTTTGTCAACCTGCTTTTTCGTTGACACACGGTATAGTGCAGCTACACGTTTCATAAAGTTACCACCTTACATAATCTCGATTATGCAAAACAACAATATTCATTTTTCAAAGTACAATTTTATTCTCATATACAATTTATCTTTTTCATAACTTGAAGTCAAATTGAGAGCATTTTATGATGAATTCCAAAAAGAACACACCTATCTTTTCAGATAGATGTTTTCTTCATTTATATTGTTCTTTTTGCTGTTCCGGTTTCAATAATTTCTATATCAGTACCGCATATGTTTCTCAAAAAACTTATCATAACAGATATACTCTTATAAAATCAGTCTTTTTTTAAAACATATATTACTTTTCACTGTTCAAACAACCTCATATTATACCATTCCTTCATAATATAATTTATTTCTCGCAAGAAAAATTACATAATACAGGAATTAAAGAACAAAATCAAATTTTCAGCCTTTTCTCATAAGATGACAATAAACTTCCAATAATTTTGTCTTCAACTTCTAAATTATCTTCTTCAGAAAATTTAAGTATTACATCACAGCCATTTTCCATCCTGATAATTGTAGTGTTATTATCACGAATTATCACTTTTTCGGAAATACAAGCTTTTTTTTCGCTCATTTAACCTATCCCCTTTTATACAACTAATACTGCCCATATATAATAGGAAGAAACGCATCAAGCAGATGGTATCTAAAACCCATAGGACTTTCACCTCCCCGACATCATCCGGGCTGCACTCATTGCCTGCGACGGTTGTTATCACGCTCGGACTGTGACTATACAGAAGTATCATTATTATGTATCCGCTTGACTCTATTAAATTGTATGAAAGGAGATTATTTTTCGATAACCGGCATAGCGTATCTGTTTAAGATTCTGTTTAAGAGCATTTTTTCTCGCTCATTTTCTACTCTGCCAGACAGTTTTTCAAGCAGCTTTTCCTCATCCTTTGTAAGATATAGGAACAAATCTGATTTAAAAGTGTCGAGTATGAAAATTCCGCCATATGTACCACTTTTGGTATATATCGGTGCATATCTGCTAAGGAAAACTATATCTGTATAAATTGTTTTTTCGCAAACAGAAAACATATGTGCAAGTTCCGGTATGGTTGTGTTTTTTGTTCTAATAATATAAAACAGAATTTCAATTCTACGCTCAAAACTTGTCTGACTTGGTTTTCCCATAGCTCTTTGCATCTCCTTTCAAAAAGGATTTTAGAAATGCAAGATGTAAAATAGCTACGAGTTTGAGTTTAAAATTTCTGCACTGTTTCTTCTTTATTTTATTTAATGTCAATAATATACTATTTATAAATATAATATTTTTCATAAACTTTCTCCTTCGTATTTTTTTGAGAAAGTTTACTCTGGGGGTGCCCTTGTATGAAAAAGGAAGTTTATATTGTTTTTCCTCGGTTCTTGTCCTATAAATATTCTCTTTGTATTAAAAGAAAAAAACATAGTATTTCGTGTCAAAACACCACAAAACACTATGTTTTTTGTCTTATTCCCTTTTGATGTGTCAAATTTCGCACAAGAAAGAAAAAAAGCCGAATTTGTCCGTTCGCTTTTTTTGACAAATTCGACTTTAGCCTAAATATGCAGTTGTATAAGTCTTTTCGTTTCATATACAACCTCTTCTCTTTTGTTATTAAGTTTCTGTTTTTATCACAATTCGCTGTTACACATTCGAGTTAGCAAGTTTACTTAAATTGCCTTATTTTGGAGGTCAAATATGCAACAGCAAATCGTTATGCAAAAGCCTGTAAGGAAAACACTAAAATCCTCAGACTTAATGCCCTTTTAACATAAAATCGTACTCCTTCGCTAAGAATTTTAATTGGTTGTAAGGAGAATAGTTGCTTTTCCTGAAAGAGAATATTCGCCTAAATTTGCAGGAATAAACACAGTCTCTCCTACCTTAATTTTTTGAGAATAATTTTCTGCAGTAAGCTCTGTTTCTCCATCCACAACAATAAGTGCGTGATAACTTTTTTCATCAGCAAGAAAGCTTTTTCTTCCTGAAACTTTAACTTCCTTGACAGTAAAATACTCACAGCTACAAAGAACTCTTGTACCATCGGAACAAATGGGGATTTTTCTCGGCTCGTTCTTTTTACAGTTTGATGCTTTTACACCCTTTTCAATATGCAGTTCTCGGCTTACCGTCTTTTCCGATTCTTCCGTAATCGTAAAGACGGTATGTAACATTACTGTTCTGCTGAATTTCTGCAATGATATTTCCTTTTCCTATTGCATGAACTGTTCCTGCTTCCACGAAGAAAATATCACCTTTTTTTGATGAAACAGTGTTTAAAAGCTCTTCTACAGTGTTATTTTCAATCGCTTTTTTTAATTCTTCTTTTGTAGTATCTTGTTTCATTCCACAGGTCATCTTGGCATCATCTTCAGCTTCTACAACGTACCACATTTCAGTCTTGCCATTTTGATTTTCCCATTTCTTTGCCTGTTCATCATTCGGATGGACTTGAACACTCAGGTTGTCCTGTGCATCAATCAGTTTTATGAGAATGGGAAGTTCATCAGACTTACAGAGATTACCAAGACAGCCCTTGTTTTCTTTTATATATGATTCAAGAGTTTTACCATCGTATTCTCCGCCAAAAATAACACTCAATCCATCTGGATGACAACTGAGTTCCCAGCTCTCGGCAAGGGGCGAAATATCGGTTTCCTTGCCATATTTTGTGCGGAGCTTTTCTCCGCCCCATAGGTAATCCTTATATGTTGGTTTAAGTTTTAAAATATCCATTCTATCACCATTATCAAACACTTCTGAAACCTCGTCCTATTATCTCACTACTAGTTGTTATAATAATAAAAGCGTGTGGATCAATTTCCTTTATCCTATTTCGAAGTTTTATGGCTTCAAATCTCTTGCATACAGTATGAATCATTGTTTTTTCTTCACCTGTAAATTCACCTGTTGCAGAAGTGATTGTTGCACCATGATGAAGAGTTTTTATGATAAAATCAGAAATTTCTTCTCTTTTTGATGTAATTACCACAAAATACTTACATGTGTTAAGATTTTCTATAAAACCATCAACTATAAATGCTTTAGCAAATAAACCTAAAAGAGAAAACAATCCTGTTTTAACATCGAAAACAACAAAAGCTCCAGCGGCAACAATGAAATCAACTATTAAAAGTGCTTTTCCAACATCAACGCTTGTATATTTTTTTAGTATAAGTGCCGCAATATCTGTTCCGCCTGACGATGCATCACTATTGAATATCATAGCTGAACCGATAGAGGTCAAAAGCATTGCATACACGAGCTCTAAAAACGGTTGGTTTGTAAGTGGGTTTGTGTTCGGAACTACTCTCTCCAGCACATATGTAATAGCAGAATAAAACATACTACAATAAACTGTTTTTATTCCATTTTGCTTTCCTAAGAACATAAAGCCTAAAACCATCAATAGAAAGTTTAATCCCCATATCCATATACCTGCTGAAATAGGAGTTATCTGAGCAAGTATCGTACTTATACCTGATACGCCACCAGTTGCAAAGCCATTTGGTATTTTGAAAAAATATACTCCGGTGGCAAGCAGTACACATCCTGCATTCATAAATAAAAATCTTTTTATCTTATTCTTTTTTTCCATTTATAATAACCTCGTAATCACCGACATTTTTTAATATAACGCATTTCCTTATATATCAGTTGTGAGTTTGATGTTTTTACAAAATTCATTAGTATTCAATTCATACTCGCCTGCCATTGGCAAAGAAATCACTAATAGTTACGTTCGACACTAAATGTTCCTCATCATATCCCCTGAAATTGAACTTCGGTTTATGACGACCGTAGAAATTAATATTATCAAAAGTGATATTTCTGTTTTTTCCACGTCTTGTACCGCCTGCAGAGTATTCATAATGAAAAATTACTTCTGCAGTAATTGTTGACGGACTATAGTCCGGATTTGTGTTTTCATATTTATGGTCATCACTAGTTTGAAGAAGGGGTGTAGGAATTGTATCTTCGAGTTCTATGGTAATATTCTTAAATATTACATCGTGAATATCAGCATTGCGAGGCATAAGGTTTAGATGCAAATTATTTTTCTGCAATATCCTTTTCGTGAAGAACTACACCATTCATTTTTAACACTTCTTGAAGTTCTTTTACATTTAGCTCAGAAAAATCATCGGTCATAGCCGCTGCAGTTCCTGCCGCCTGTCCTGTTACGGCACAGCAAGGGATAACACGCATAATGTCCCACATGGTTTCATTTACCGAGGTGCATCGTCCTGCACATATAAG
>JAZPYX010000065.1:0-7375 GCA_045544395.1 Clostridia bacterium | reverse complement strand
TTCTTCGTTTTTGTGCCTTTTTGCTACGAACAAACTTCGCCTCTCGACGTACCATCGTACGCCTTCGGGTAACCTGTAAATCCCTGTGTACAGGGATTTACAGCTCAGTTTGTCCGTTCTGAAGCATTTTTTCCTATCCCCAAAAAAAGGAGGTGTAAAAAACTCGTTTTTTTACACCTCCTTTTATTATAATACTTTATATCCCTGTGCTTCAACCGCACTCTTAAGCATATCTGCATTTACAGTATCGTCATGCTTTATTACTGCTGTGCCTTTTTCATGACTTGCCACAGCTTCCGTTACACCTGAAATTCCTTCAAGTGTGGCTTTTACCCTTGCTTCGCAGTGAGGGCACATCATTCCTTCAATTTTAAGTGTTGTTTCCATTGTTTTTTTCTCCTTTACTTTATATGATTTAAAAAAGTTCAATCTCAAAGCATTTGATATTACGCAAACGCTTGAAAGGCTCATTGCAGCAGCACCGAACATCGGATTGAGTGTCCATCCGGTTATGTTTATCCACATACCTGCCGCGAGGGGAATTCCGAGAGCATTATAAAAGAATGCCCAGAAAAGATTTTCATGAATGTTTTTAATGGTTGCACGGCTTAGCCTTATTGTTTCAGCTACACCTATGAGGCTTTTTCCCGTAAGGACAATATCAGCAGATTCTACGGCAACATCTGTTCCCTTTCCTATAGCAACACCAACATCTGCACGCGTAAGTGCAGGAGCATCGTTTATACCGTCACCAATCATCATTACCTTACCTTTTTCCTGAAGCTTACGAATTACTTCTTCCTTACCGTCAGGCAGAACATCGGATATTACATTTTTAATTCCAAGCTCTGATGCAATTGCCATGGCGGTATTTTTATTGTCCCCTGTGAGCATTACAACTTCAAGTCCAAGCTTTGAAAGTATTTCTACAGTTTCCTTACTGTCCTCCTTGACAGTATCTGCTACTGCTATAATACCTGCAACTGTACTTTCTTTTACAAATATAAGAGGTGTCTTCCCACTTTCTGAAAGTTTTTCAATTTGCAATTTTACATTTTCGCTTATATTTGCGACTTTTTCTGTCATTTTAAGATTTCCACCATATAAATTGACTCCGTTAACTGTACATTTCACGCCATTTCCTGCAAGTGCGGAAAAAGAGTCCGGTTTTATAAAGGCGGTGCCGTTTTCTTTGCAGTAGTCATTAACCGCTTTCGCCAGCGGATGTTCACTGTGCATTTCAAGAGAATATGCAATTTTAAGAAGCTCTTCTTCGGAAAATTCCCCGAAAGTAATTATATCTGTAACCTTTGGTTCACCTTTTGTAAGTGTACCCGTTTTATCAAATATAGCATACTTTACTTTTCCTGCATTTTCCAGCACTTCGGAGGTTTTATATAGTATTCCCTTTTTAGCACCTACACCGCTTCCGACCATTATTGCAACGGGAGTCGCAAGACCTAAAGCACATGGGCAACTGATTACAAGAACTGAAATACCCCTTGCAAGGGCAAATCCAAAGCTTTTACCTGTAATCAGCCAAACTGCAAGACTTATAAAAGCTATTATTATAACAGCAGGAACAAAAACACCGGAAACCTTATCTGCAATTTTTGCAACGGGTGCCTTTGTTGCAGCGGCATCACTGACCATTTTAATGATTCTTGAAATAGCTGTGTCCTCGCCCACCCCGGTTGCACGGCATTTTATATAACCTGACTGATTTACAGTCGCTGCAGAAACTTTATCTCCCGCAGATTTATCTACAGGCATACTTTCCCCTGTAAGCGCAGTTTCATTTACTGCACTGTTACCCTCGGTAACTATTCCGTCTGCAGGTATACTTGCACCGGGTTTTACCAAAAATACATCACCGACAATAATTTCCGATGCATCTATAACAACTTCTTTTCCTTCACGGATAACAGTGGCAGTCTTAGGCGAAAGCTCCATCAGGCTTTTTATTGCATTGGTAGTCTTTCCCTTTGAATATGCCTCAAGAAGCTTTCCTACTGTTATAAGAGTCAAGATCATTGCTGCCGATTCAAAATACAGCTCGTGCAGATATGAATGTGCAAGGTGTATATTACCTTTTACATATTCATTACTCATCATAAAAAGCGCATACACACTGTAACCGAACGAAGCCAGCGCCCCTAATGATACAAGTACATCCATATTAGGTGCACGGTGGATTGTACTTTTATAACCACTTATAAAAAATTTCTGATTTATGACCATAATAATGCCTGAAAGAAGCATTTGTACAATTCCTACTGCCATTGGATTTTCTTTGAATACACCAAAATACTCAATACCAAAAAGCATCTTTCCCATTGAAAAATACATCAGCACCACCAAAAGCACACCGGATGCTATAAGCCGTTTTTTCATACGGGCAACCTCTTTTTCGCCACTTAGTTCGTCACTTTTAATTTTCTTTCTTTCTCCTTCTCTTTCTGCACCGTAGCCTGCATTTTCAACCGCAGTGATAATGCTTTCAGGCGATGCCGTTCCTTCCGTTATCATAGTATTTGTAAGAAGATTTACACTGCAGCTTGTAACTCCTGCAACTTCTGATACTGCTTTTTCGACGCGTGCACTGCAAGCTGCACAGCTCATCCCTGTAATTTTATATTTATCCATAGAAACCTCACTTTAAATGTCATTTTCTGCCAATATTTCTTCTGCCGCTGTCTCTGTAAGCTTACGGTTTTTCACCATAGCCTCCACGACTGTTTTCTGTCTTTCTTTGGCAAGCTCCGGGTCGTTATCAAGCGAATACACTGACGGAGCATTCGGTATTCCGGCAAGAAGTGTAGATTCATAGTCAGTAATTTCATTGGGTTCTTTGCCAAAATACCCCATAGTTGCATCGTATATGCAGTAATAGCCGCTGCCGTAATATATTGTGTTAAAATATAACTCAAGAATTTCTTCTTTTGTAAATCTTTTTTCAAGTTCTATTGCAACTATACTTTCAGCAATTTTTCTTGTAATACTATCATCATCCATAAAATACATATTTTTTGCAAGCTGCTGAGTAATACTGCTTCCGCCCTGAACAGCTTCCTTTTGGTCAATATTAATCTTTATAGCTCTTACAACACCTATCGGGTCTATTCCCTTATGCTTATAAAAACGCCTGTCCTCAACAGAAACCATCGCGTCAACAAATGTTTGAGAAATATTTTCAATTTCTGTATAGTTTTCTGAAAAAGCAATTTGTCTTGCCGCCAGGTCAATAGGAAGACTCTCAGTTACTTTCTTGTATTTACTGTAACCGGCACCGACGAAAAGTCCAATTGCAATAAGTATCAGCACTATAACAGTAAAAAACAGTTTCTTTATGAATCTCAATTTACGTTCCCCCTTTTTTTTCGCACCGATATTGGAGATTTGCCACGAATTTTTTTAAATACAGCTGCAAAATAACTGCTGCTGTTAAAGCCACAGTTCTGTGCGATTTGCGTTACCGGAAGATTTGTTGTCAATAGCATTCTTTCAGCATTCTTTACACGCACTGTAACAATATATTCATTTACACCAAAGCCTGTATGCATCTTGAACTGCCTTGAAAAATGGCTTTCACTTAACGCAAATTCACTCGATAACATAGATAAAGAAAGCTCGCTATGATAATTCTCGCTGATATAATGCACAGCCTGCTGTATAATCGAGCAATTAAGCGAATTTTCTTTGTAAGGCTTCCTTTCTACCGTTCGTTCAAGGGTAACAAGTATTTCCCGTATATATCCGGCTATAAGGTCTTCTGAGTATCTGTCCTTGTTAAAATACTCTTTTTCTGCTTTTCTAATAAGCTCCTTAACAGGCGGCACTTTAAAATAAGAAATATCAAAGCATGAAAAAATTCTGTCATTTTGCGGATACATAATAAATTCATTGGTAAAAGCAATCAGAATTCTTTCTGCCGATTTATTCATCAGCGTTGCAGTTTTATGAATGACGTGCGGTGGAATGAGCACCACATCGCCTTCCTCCAGGTCATAAATCTCTTCATCAATAAAATAACGGACATTACCCTTTGCCAGGTAGTATATTTCATAATGATCGTGATAGTGTGCAGAGGGCATATTATATGCGCCTGCACGAATTTCCTTTGTTACAGCAATATTTTCTATAACTTCATCAGCCGCAAAACCCATATCCTTCCCTCCATACTTATCGTCAGTTATAATATATCAGTTTTCATTACAAATTTCAAGCAAAAAATTAACAAAATAGACCAATATAAGCAAAAAATTGATAGAAATTAAAAATATTTTGTTTTATACTATTGTTAGTATTTAAGTTTGGAGGCTTGTATTTATGAAAGAAAAAGTGATACAGTTTGGCGAAGGCGGTTTTTTAAGAGGATTTGTTGACTGGATGCTTCAGATAGTTAACGAAAAGACAGATTTTAATGGTAAGGTTACTGTTGTACAGCCTATTGAAAATGGCATGTGCGATATGCTCACCAATCAAAACTGCACTTACACACATATGTGCCGTGGAAGCGAAGGTGTTGACACAAGAAAAATTGACGTTATTTCACGTTGTGTAAAACCCTACGATGATTTTGAGGCATACCTTAAACTTGCCGAAAATCCTGATTTCAGATTCATTGTTTCGAACACTACAGAGTCGGGAATTACTTTCAATAAAAACGATAAATTTACAGACACACCTGCATCATCCTTTCCCGGAAAGCTCACTCAGCTTCTTAAAAAGAGATTTGACCTTAAACTCCCCGGTTTTGTATTTCTTCCTTGCGAGCTTATTGACAAAAACGGTGAAAATCTGAAAAAAGTAATTATCGAGTACATTAATCTCTGGAATCTTGGCGATG
The DNA here is from genome assembly GCA_045544395.1 of Clostridia bacterium. GTDB lineage: Bacteria > Bacillota > Clostridia > UMGS1883 > UMGS1883 > UMGS1883. Next base: position 2,526 of record JAZPYX010000065.1, on the reverse strand, counting down.
ATTTCAAGGTGTGGATTGAAAAAGAAAATATTTTCTGCAATACTCTTGTTGACAGAATTAACACAGGCTTTCCTAAAGACGAGTACAACGAAATCGGAATTGATGACAATATGCTCAACACTTCTGAATATTTCCATCTTTGGGTAATAGAAGGATACAGTAATCTGTGCGATGAAATTCCTTTTGATAAATGTGACCTTAATGTAATAGTTACTGATAATCTTGAAATGTACAGAACCAGAAAGGTACGCATACTTAACGGTGCCCACACTTCGCTTGTTCCATATGCTCTGCTGGAAGGTTTTGATACAGTTAAATCCTGTGTTGACAATGAAAAAATGCTTTCACACATAAAAAAATGCGTATATGACGAAATTATTCCTACACTTGACCTTCCAAAAGAAGAGCTTGTGCAGTATGCAGACGATGTAATTACGCGTTTTTCAAACCCTTACATAAAACATTATCTTTCATCAATTGCACTCAATTCTGTGAGCAAATTTAAAGTAAGAGTTCTTCCCTCAATTCTTGAATATATAAACCGCTTTGGCAAAATGCCGGAAACACTTCTTTTCTCATTTGCAAAGCTTATCGAATTTTACAAAACCGATATGACAAACGACGATAAGGAAGTATGTGAGTTTATGAAAAATGCTTCCGTAAAGGATATCCTTGCAAATAAAGCACTTTGGGATTACGACCTTACTCACCTTCAGGAGGAGATTGAAAAGTATGTTAATAAATAATCTTGACAACGTAGAAATAAACCTTTCTGACGGACATAAATATGCCCGTACAGATATAAAGTCAGGGGAAAACATTATAAAATACGGTCAGCCTATAGGTCACGCAATCTGCGATATAAAAAAAGGTGACCACGTACACACACATAATATGAAAACTAATCTTTCAGGTGAGCTTGAATATACTTATGAGCCTGGCGAAGTTATGCGTGACAAAACTCAGACTGACCTTACATTTATGGCATACAGAAGGAAAAACGGTTCTGTAGGAATAAGAAATGATGTGTGGATTATTCCCACCGTAGGTTGTGTAAACAGTCAGGCAAAGGTTATTGCAGAAAAAACCGGTGCCAAAGCATTTACACATCCTTTTGGCTGCTCCCAGCTCGGTGATGACCAGACAGTAACACAGCTTATATTAAAAGGACTAATCAATCACCCTAACGCAGGTGGTATTCTTGTTCTTGGATTAGGATGCGAAAACAATAATATTGATTTATTCAAAACAATCCTTAATGAATGGGATGATGAACACGTTAAGTTCCTTAATGCTCAGGATACAACTGATGAAATTGAAGAAGGTATCAAAATCGTAGAATCACTTCAGAAAAGAGCTGAAGGTTTCAAACGTGAGCCTGTACATATCAGCGAGCTTAAAATCGGACTTAAATGCGGTGGCAGTGACGGTTACAGCGGAATAACTGCAAATCCGCTTGTAGGAAGGCTTTCGGACCGTCTGATTTCAATGGGCGGAAGTTGTGTTCTTACTGAAGTTCCCGAAATGTTCGGTGCAGAGCATCTTTTGATGAAACGCTGCAAAAACCGTGAGATATTTGAGAAAACAGTATCACTTATAAACAACTTTAAGCAGTATTTTATCCGCCATAATCAGGTTGTATACGAAAACCCTTCTCCCGGTAATAAAGCAGGCGGAATTACAACCCTGGAAGAAAAGTCCCTCGGCTGTGTACAGAAAGGCGGTCTTGGAGAGGTTGTTGATGTGCTTGATTACGGTGATACACTTAAAGAAAACGGTCTTTCTCTTCTTAACGGTCCCGGAAATGACATTGTTGCCGTTACAAACCTTACTGCCTGCGGTGTTCATATGATTCTTTTTACTACCGGACGCGGAACACCTCTTGGTGCACCTGTTCCCACAATAAAAATAGCAACAAACAATTCTCTTGCAGAAAGAAAACCCGGTTGGATTGACTTTGATGCAAGCGGACTTCTTGACGGAAAAGACCTCACTGACGAGCTTCTTCGCTACTGTATAGATATAGCCGAAGGAAAGCAAGCTAAAAACGAAATAAATAAATGCGAAGAAATTTCAATATTTAAAGACGGTGTAATGCTTTAAAAAAGTAATACCATTAAGTTAGGAAAAATACGATATTCAAAAATACACTTAACAAAGCTAAACAGCTTAAAGTTAAGTGTATTTTTTGTAATAGAGTACGACAAAAATATTCAGTTTCTCTTGTTAGTTTTATTTTATCATAGAAGGAATCATTTTTATAGACTTTTTCTCACACTCTCAAACTTCTATATCCTTTTCTTCCCTGTTTTTTTCAAGGTTTTCCTATGTTTCAGGTAATTACATCCCGTATATTACACACCGCTATATGCACTGAATCCGCCATCTACAGGGATTACAACACCGTTAACAAAGCTTGACGCATCCTTATGCACAAGAAAAAGAAGTGTTCCGATAAGTTCCTCTGCTTTACCGAAGCGGTTCATAGGTGTTGCGGCAAGGATTTTGCCTGTTCTTGCTGTGGGT